>NZ_JAGPYK010000059.1 GCF_018070045.1 Micromonospora sp. U21 | reverse complement strand
CGTAGTGCTGGCGCTGGCCGGCCGACGACGGACCCGCTGAAGTCGCCAAGCCGATCCACCCTCAGAACTCGCGCTCGAGTGACCAGCAGACTTCAGCGGCTTCAACTTCTGCCCATTAGGTCAACGGTCGGAAGCGGTTCATCGTCACCGACACCTTGGGCCTGCTGGTCACCGTGACCGTGCTTGCCGCGAGTTGGCAGGACCGCGACGGCGCCAAGACCGCCCTGCTGGGCGCCTACATGGCCGCCCCGATCCGGCACGTCTTCGCCGACCAGGGCTTCGCCGGCCGCCTGGTTGACTGGACCCGCGACACTCTGCGCACCAAGCTGGAGATCGTCCGCAAGCCCGCCGACCAGCGTGGCTTCGCCGTACACCCCCGCCGCTGGGTCGTGGAACGCACCCTGGCCTGGCTCACCGTCTGCCGCAGGCTGGCCCGCGACTACGAACGCCACCCGGCCGTCTCCGAAGCCCTCATCCGCTGGGCCGCCATCGCCGGCGTCGCACGCCGCATCACCCGGGGCCGACCGGCACGCCGTCAAGCCCGCCGCACCTTCACCTGGACCTGATCAACCCCATCTCAAACACGCTCTCAGAAGAACTGATCGATGAGGTAACCATGCGCGCCGTGGAGTTCGACGCCGTCAAAGCCCAGGCGTTCGGCCTCCGCCGCCCCTCGCGCGAACGCCGCGATCACGTCATCGATCTGCGCCTGTGTCATCGGCGCCGTGACGGGCTCGCCGCTGCTGGAAAGTCCGGAGGGGCCAACCGGTGGCACGCTCGGGTTCGGCAGATCACCTGGCTTGCGGTCGGTACCGACGTGCCACAACTGCAGGACGATCCGGCCGCCGGCGGAACGCACCGCGTCGACAACGCGAGCCCAGCCGGCCAGTGGCGCGGCGCCGAAGATGCGAGGGACGGCCGGGCTGTTCGCCGAGGCAGGGCAATCCACGACCGTGCCCTCGGTGATGATGAGTCCTGCCCCGTGTTCGGCGCGGCGGGCGTAGTACGCGGCGACGTCCCGGCCCGGTACGCCATCCGGCGAGTGGGTCCGCGTCATGGGCGCCATCACGATCCGGTTCGGCACGGTGAGCCGGCCGATGGTGAACGGACGAAATAGTGCCGCGATGGGGTCCGCGGTCGATGTTGGCATGCCGAATCCTCGAATCTGATCGGTTGACTGGAGGCTGGTGCGCGACTAGCGGAAGTCCGCTGCGTGGTCGAGGGCCCACTGCCGGAATTCGCGGGCCGGAACTCCGGTGACCTGCTCCACGGTCGTGGTGACCGGCTCCGGCGCGTCGATCATGGCGGCCCACCCGTCGAGCGCCATGTCCACGAACGCCGGATCGCCCCACGCGGCCAGCAGAGACTCGCGCGCCTCGGCACGAGGCTGCTCCTCCCACCGAAGGTCGCGGTCGATCGCCGTCCCGATGAGCCGTACCTGCTTCAGTTGGCTGGCGGCCTCGGGCCCGGTGAGGGTGTACGCCGCCCCGACGTGCCGATCCTCGGTCAGCGCCAGCGCGGCCACCGCGGCCAGGTCCTTCTCGTGTATCAGCGATCGGCGGGCGTGCCCGTACGGCCACCGCACGACCCCTCGGGTGCGGATCTGCTCAGCCCAGCCGAGCGTGTTGGCCGCGAATCCGCTCGCCCGGAGGAAGGTCGACTCCAGCCCGGTCCGCTCGATCAGACCCTCGATTTCGCCCCAGAAGCCGACCGGGCGTTCGCCATCTCGCCCGCCCATCGCGGACAGGTAAACGACCCGGCGGGCGTGCTCCGAAAGCCTTTCCACGGTTGCTGGTGCGGCCGCGCTCGACAGGCCGGGCCACACGAGGAAAACCGAGTCGACCCCGGCCAGGGCGGCGTCGAGCGTGTCCGGTCTGGTCAGGTCACCAACGGCGACGGCAACACCGGCGGGCAGCCTCGCTCCGCCCGGTTTGCGGACCAGTGCTCGGACGTTTGCGCCCAGCTCCAGCAGCCTGTTCACCACGTGCCGACCGACGATGCCGGTGGCACCGGTGACCAGGACTGTTCTGTGGGTACTCATTGACCGCTCCCAGGGTTCGTGACGTAACGCGCGCCGATTCCGGCCGACCCGGCAACGGCGTCCGGCACAACTCTCGAACTTGAACAAATGTTTAAGTCAAGTACTGTGGCGACCGTGACATCGCTCGCACCCGACGCCGACGAACTCACGATCGGTGAACTGGCCGACCGCAGTGGCGTGGCCGCCTCGGCGCTGCGCTTCTACGAACGCCAGGGCCTCATCCGCAGCCGGCGCACCGTCGGCAACCAGCGCCGCTACAGCCGCGCCACCCTTCGCCAGGTGGCGTTCATCCGGGCCCCGCAGAACGTCGGAATCCCGCTGGCGGCAATCGGCAGCGTCCTCGCCCTGCTGCCCGAGGGGCAGACACCGACGCGCGAGTTCTGGATCCGCGCGTCCGAATGCTGGAGCGCCGAACTCAACGCGCGGATCCGGCAACTGGAACGCATGCGCGACTTGTTCACCGAATGCATCGGCTGCGGCTGCCTGTCCCTCGACCAGTGCGAATTGATCAATCCGGACGACAAGTTGGGCGCCCTCGGGCCAGGCCCGCACCGACTGGTCAAACACCCGTAGACGTCATAGCCGACCGCAGGCGCCGGGCGCCTCGATGCCGCTATCGATCCACTCGAACAACCGTCGCCGGCCGCGGCGAGTCGAGCGCCCGGTTCACCGCGCAAGCCAGGGCATACGAGTGGCCGGCACCGTGGACCCGGCCACCCGCGCGTTCGACACCGCGGCTCACGCCGTCGGGTCGACTCCCGCCGGCCTTGGCCACCAGAGAGCCCGCCGGTAATCACACTCAACGGCAGTGCCGCGCAGGAAGACGCCGACGTCCTCATCTGCCGCGATCCGTGCGCCACGCAGCGTCACCCGAGGAAGGGCAGGCGGCGTCCGGACTGGCCGATGAGCGGTCGTCCGGCAGGATGTGCGCATGGGGAAAGAGGCCGACAGCGCACGTGAGGCTCGCGTGGTCTCTCTGCTGGAGGACAACGTCAGGACCGAACTCCAGGTGACGAACAGCATGTTGGAGTTGGGTCTCAGCGACGCCACGATCGAACGGCTGATGGAAGGTGTCACCTCTGGGCTGCTGTACGCCTTCAACGTGGACTGGTCGCCCGACTGGGTGAAGCCTGGGCAGGTGCACGCATGGGAAGAGGGCGGGGCGTTTTTCGCCCGGTGTTCTGGGTGCCTGCGAGATTCTCCGCCTGCTGACAGCCGTGCGTCAGCCGAGGACTGGGCGCGTCAGCACGAGACTCTGCATTCACGACGTTCTCCGGTCCCGTACAGCGCGGCGTAAAGATCCTCGGCCGTTGCGCGGTCGAGCCGCAGAACGATGTCGTCCGGCATGCGCCGAACCTACTGGTCTTCCTTCCGGTAGCCTACCCAAGATCGGGTGCGCACATCTGCCGCAGAGCGAGGGTTGTCCTCCCGCTGGGGCTGTCTGGCGACTACGCGGCGTTGGACCACGAGCGGCTGGATAGGACGAGGCGATAACCGTCCGGATCTTCGACCGTGATACCCCACCGATCCCAGTACGCGCCTTGGGAGACGCGCTTGCCGCCGGCCTGTTCAAGGCGGGCCACGAGCGCGTCGTCGATCGGTTCGGACAGATAGAGCACAAGGAGATCTTCGCTCGTCGGTGTCGGCTGCACGGCGAGGCTTAGGCCCCCAACCAGTTCCAGATGCCATGACGCCCCGCGCCAGCCCAGCATCAGCAGGTCATGTTCTCCGGGGCCGCCCGCAGCCCGGTAGAGCACCTCCAGTCCCAGCCCCTGCAAATAGAAGCGTTCGACCGCCGCAAGGTCCCGGGTGGGCCGGGCGAGGCGAATACTTACGTTCGGGTCGATCATTCAGATAGCTCCGTCCAGACGATTGACGATCAGGCTGCAAGCTGAACCTTGCTTAAAGTCAAGACAGCTCATCTCGACGCGCCACCCCATGATCAAACGCCCTCTCTTGCCGCGATCCGCGCGTTACGCAGCGTGACGACTGTGCGGCAGCGTCATGGCAAGCGGATCGGATCCGGCGTCCGGTCGTGCCGAATAGCGGATGTTCGCCGAGTCTCTTCTGGAGGAGAGACGGCCGGGGTGTGCGATCTTCGCCGTGCGATGGTGGTGCGCTCCCCTTCGGCGCTCGTCATGCCTGCAACGCGGGCGACGCTCTCTCAGGTCGCCGCGAGCTGGGGCCCGATGTTGACCAGGTCCTCCAACCGATCCAGCAGCTGACCCAACGTGGCTCGATGCATCATCAACCGCTGACGCAAATCGGCAAGCCCGACGCCGCTGAGCCGCGGCCGCGCGTGCGCCGGAACGGCAGACTACCGTTCCCCGATCGGGTCGGTGGTGGGCCGATACCCGCCGCAGATCGCGTGCATGCGGGTGATGTGACCGGCGCCGTCAGTGTCGAAGTAGGCCCGCTGCTCGACGATGAATTGGCCGTCCGCGTTCCGGACCCGGAAACGGTAGTCGATGCGTTCGCGATCAACTACGTGCCCCGCCTCGAGATGCTCAATCTTTTCGATAACGTCATCGGGCTCGAACCACTGGTACAGCACCTCGTGCACGATCCGCTGTGGGGAATCCGCCTCCCAGAAACGCCCGGGCGTCATGCCACGGAAGATCACGTCGGGGACAAAGAGTGCGAGAAGGCCGTTTGTGTCTTTGGCCGCCAGAGCAGCCACGTACCTTGATCCAATCTCGGTCCAAAACTCGGCACCGATCGCCACGGCCTTGACCGTCGTGGAGGCCGAATCGGTCCAGGCAAACCTGGATCGATTCGGCCTCCTGACGTTCAACCACGACGATCGGATGTACGAGTAGACCGACGCCTGGCCGTTGCCCTCGGCAACTAAGCGTGGGACGGCGTCGTACCTCGAGTCGTCGCCGTCGTGGCGGCCGCCCGACCGGCGATGCGTCCCAGCCCGATCGCCGAGAGCAGCCCGTTCCCAGAGGAGTAGCCGGCCGCACCATGAGCGCCGGAGAGCCCAGTGGTCACCCCGCCCCCGGCATACAGGCCGGGCACCGGGGTGCCGTCCGTGCGCAGCACCTGGGCGGAGTCGGTGACCCGCACCCCGCCCTGGGTGTGGAACAGCGCCGGGATCGCCCGCACCACGCAGTACGGCGGAGTCAGCGGAGCCATGCCAAACTCGCTCCGGCCGACGTCGTCCGGCCGGCCCTGCCGGGCGGCCTCCTCATAGGACCGCAGCGCCACGGTGACCTCGGCCTCGTCGGCGCCGATGAAGCGGGCGACGGCGGCGGGAGAGTCGGCCTCCAACACCCCCTTCATCTTCACGAGCTCCACGAACTCCGGCTCGTGCGCGGCCACGTAGTCGCGGACCCGGGTGTCAAAGACCACGAAGCCCTGGTCCCCCCGCGCGGCGACCGAGCCGGTGAAGCCCGAGTAGCCGACACTCTCGTCGCCGATCCGGCGGCCCCGCGGGTCGAGCAGGATGCCGCCCATCTCCACGGTCGTCCACGAGGTGATCGAGCCGTGCGGGTAGGCGACCGCCGCGTACCCCTGATAGGCGCCCATGTTGCCGGTGTCCGCACCCAGCTCAAGGCACCAGGTTAGCGCCTCGCCGGTGGAACCCTCCGCGCCCAGGTAGTTACCCCCAGCGATGTCCGGCGCGAAGCGGCGCAGCAGCTCCGCGTTGCGGCCGAAGCCGTTCGCCGCCAGCACCACGGTTGAGCTGCGCAGCTCGTAGCTGTCGGCGCGGTGACCGCCCACCCGCACGCCACAGACCCGGCCGTCCTCGACGATCAGCTCGGTGACCGGGTTGCCGGTGACCACCTCCACGTCGAGCCGGCGGGCTGCGGCGAGCAGGTCCCACATCAACGACTCGCCCCGCCGGTCCGGCGGCGCGTGCAGTCGAGGCACGCTGTGCCCGACATGCCGGTAGTCGGTGATGATCCGCAGGTCAACCCGGTGCTTCTCGACCAGCCACTCCACCAGGCTCGCTGACTGCTCGGCCAGCAGCCGGACCAGCGGCTCGGCGTCGTGCGGGCCGCTCTGCCGCAGCAGGTCCGCGGTCATCCGGTCCGGGTCGTCGTCTATGCCGGCCGCTCGCTGGTAGCGGGTGCCGGCGGCTGGGATGGAGCCGGTGCTGACGAAGGTATTGCCGCCGGCACGGTCCAGCTTCTCTAGCAGCGCGACACTCGCGCTGGCCTCGGCCGCCGCGATGGCCGCGGTCAGACCGCAGCCACCGGCGCCGACCACCACCACGTCCACGTCCATGCTCATCCGGCCACCTTCGCGGTACGAGGGGAGCGCAGCCGCTCCAGCAGTTGGTCGGTAGCGGTCACGTCGGCGTACTTCTGGGCCATGTCGAAGAGGTTGACCTCGTGCACCACCGGACTGCGGTCGTAGACCGCGTCGGCGGGCACCGTCACCTTGAAGTTGTACGAGAAGGCGTCGACCACGCTGGACCGGACGCAGCCGGAGGTGGTGGCGCCGGTGACCACGACGGAGTCCGCGCCCACGTCGATCAGGTAGCTGGCGAGTGGCGTGCCGAAGAAGGCGCTCGGATGCCGCTTGGGCAGCAGGATGTCGCCCTCGACCGGGGCGATCTCCTTCACGAACTCGTAGCCGTGCGCCGGGATCGACATGATCGCTGGCACCTTCGCCCCGAGCCGGCCGGTGTCGTACGACGCCTTCGGCGCGACGTGCGGGTAGAGCACCGGCAGGTCGTTAGCCCGGAACTCGGCCAGCAGCTCGGCGATCCGGTCGACGGCGTTCCAGCCCACCTCGCCGCAGCTGGTGGTGAACTCCTCCACGGCCGCGTCGAACGGCTGCCGGCGGGTGCCGACGGTGCGGTACTGCGCGTCGATGATGAGCAGCGCCGGCCGCTCGCCCAGGCCGACGGGGCTGCCGAAGCCGGCGCGGGCGTACCGGTGGATGGTCTCGTCGTCGACCACGTCGGCGCCGCCGACGGTCCATGGTCGCTGCGTACTCATGCCTTGTCCTCCTCGGTGCTCTGCGCGGCGCGCAGCGCGGCGGCGCCGCTGCGGTGGCGGGTCAGGTAGCCGCCGGTCGGCGCGGCGTCGAGCTGCCCGTCGCGCACTGCGAAGTGCCCGCGGACCAGGGTGTGCACGACCCGAGCCGGGACCTTGCGACCTTCCCAGGGGGTGTATTGGGCGGCCGAGTGCTGCCGGTCGGCGGTGATGGTGGTCGTCCCGTCCAGGTCGACCACGACCAGGTCGGCGTCGGAGCCCACGCGGATGGTGCCCTTGCGGGGATAGAGGCCGAACAGTTTCGCGGCCCGGGTGCTGGTGGCGTCCACCAGCCGGGCCAGGTCCACGCCGCGGGCCAGCCCCTCGGCGAGGGTGAGCGGGAACAGCACGCCCACGCCGGGGAAGCCGGCGGAGGCCGTCCAGATGTCCTTTTCCTTGAACGACCGGTGCCGGGCGTTGTGGTCCGAGCCGATCGTGTCGACGCTGCCGTCGGCCAGCCCCTGCCAGAGCGCCTCCACGTCGGCAGGCGTGCGCAGCGGCGGGTTGACCTTGCCGTACGAGCCGCAGTCGGATTCGACGCTCAGCGTCAGGTAGTGCGGGCAGGTCTCCACGAATAGGTTCGGGTACGCCGAGCGCTGCATCCGGGACACGTCCAGCGCGGCCTTGCTGCTGGTGTGCACCGCGTACGTCGAGGCGCCGGTGACGCTGGCCAGGTAGGAGACCCGTTGCTGCGCCTCGGCCTCCACGTACGGCGGGCGGGAGGCGTTCCACGCCCACAGCGGGCCCCGCTCGGTGTCCGGCCGGGCGGCGTCGCGCAGCCTGCGGACCAGCTCGATGTTCTCCGGGTGCGGGTTGACCATCGCGCCGTGCTCGGCGGTCAGCCCGAGCAGGTCGTACATGAAGGCGTCGTCGTTGCCGGGCATGCCTAGATAGGCGCCCTCGTCGCCCCGGAAGTTCATGAAGAACTTGAAGCTGGAGACCCCCAGCTCGGCCACGTACGCCGGCAGCGCCCGCAGGTGCTCCGGGGTGCCGAGGACGAAGTGGAACCCGAAGTCGGTGTGCGAGTGCCGCTCCATCACTGCGCGCGCGTCGGCGAAGACGTCCTCGTACGGGTCGGCGCTCATCAGGTAGACCAGCATCGAGGTGACCCCGCCCGCGACGGCGGAGGCGGACTCCAGCGCGGCGTCGTCGGGGTCTTTCGGCACCCGGATGTCCTTGCCCAGGTGCACGTGCGGGTCGATGGCGCCGGGCAGCACCGCCGCGCCGCGCAGGTCGACCGTCTCGGTGGCGGCGCCGGGGGCGTCCGGGGCGACGATCCCGGCGATGCGGCCGCCGGCCAGCAGCAGGTCGGCCTCGGTCAGCCCGGCGCCGTGCAGGAAGACGCGCCCGCCGTGCAGCCGCAGGTCTATGCGGTCCGCGCTCATGCCGACCCCTCCTCGCGGCCGACCGCGTAGCGGCGGTCCAACTCGTCGAACTCGGGCTTGCGGACCAGCGCCTGCCGGTCCGACCAGCTGATCATGAGGTCGTCCGCGGCCCGGGTGTCGCCGTGCTTTGCCAGGTGGGCGAGGACGGACCGCATGCCGACCACCGCGCCGCGCATCGCGGCGTTGGCGTACAGGGCGATGGTGAAGCCCAGGTCGGCCAGCTCCTGCCGGGACATCAGCGGGGTGAGACCGCCCTCGACCATGTTGGCCATGTGCAGGCCGGGTACCTGGCTGGTCACCTGGCGCAGCTCGTCGACGTCCCAGGGCGCCTCGACGAAGAGGACGTCCGCGCCCGCCTCCCCGTAGCGGGCGGCGCGCTCGCAGGCGGCGTCGATGCCGTCGACGGCCCGCGCGTCGGTACGGGCGATGATCACCAGGTCCTCGTCGTCCCGGGCGTCCACCGCCGCATGGATCTTGCCGACCATCTCGGCGGTGGAGATGACCTCCTTGCCGGCGAAGTGGCCGCACTTCTTGGGGCTGACCTGGTCCTCGATCTGGATCGCCGCGGCGCCGGCCCGTTCCAGCCGCCGGACCGTGCGCTGCACGTTCAGGGCGTTGCCGAAGCCGGTGTCGGCGTCCACCACCAACGGGATGTCGACCGCGTCGGCCATCGCCGCCACATGATCGGCCAGTTCGCTCATGGTCAGCAGGCCCAGGTCGGGCATGCCCAGGTAGGTGTTGGTCACGCCGGCCCCGGAGACGTACACCGCGCCGAAGCCGGCCTCCTCCACGACCCGGGCGGAGAGCGCGTTAGGCGCTCCCGGCACCAGTAGCGGCGGGTCGCCGCCCGCTAGCAGATCCCTAAGTCTGCGGGTGGTCCTCATCCTTTTGTCCTTCCCTTGTCCGGCTCCTCGTCGTCGATCGGGAGACCGAGGACGGAGATGGCGCTCTCCATCGAGTGCTGGATGTGGTCGGCCATCAGTCGGGTGGCCCGTTCCTGGTCCCGGGCGCGCAGCGCGTCGAGGATGTCGGCGTGCTCGACGACGGCCTTGCGGGCCCGGGTGGGTCGCTGGGCGGACATCGTTCGGGCCAGGGAGATCTGCCGCTGCACCTCCAGCGCGGCGGTCAGCAGCGCCTGGTTGCCGACGAGCATCACCAGTCGCAGGTGGAAGTCCAGCTCCTGCGGGTAGGCCGGGTCGGCGATGCCGCTGATCCGGCTCTCCGTCTCGTCCAGCAGCGCGGCCAGGTCAGCCAGGTCGTCGTCGCTCGCGCGCTGACAGAGCAGGCGTACGGCGTGCAGCTCCAACGCGGACCGCAGCTCGTAGAGCTCGGCCACCTCGGCCCGCTCGAAGGTGCGGACGAAGGCGCCGCGGTGACTGACCACGGTGAGTAGTCCCTCGCTGGCCAGGCGCTGGATCGCCTCGCGCAGCGGGCCCCGGCTGATGCCGAGGGAGGCGGCGAGCGTGACCTCGTTGAGCCGCTCACCGGGCTTGAGTCCACCGTCGAGGATCATCTCCCGCAGCACCGACTCCGTACGCTGGGAGTACGTGCTGTCGCGGGTCAGTTGCTTGCTGACGGGCTGGGTCACCGGGGCTCCTCTTAGGCGTCACGCAGGTTGGTGCCGGCAGTTTCCCGCATTCGCAGGGCGGCCACGAGCGTCACCACGGCCGTGCCCATCAGGAACCAGGCGGGCGCGAGGGACGACCCGGTGACGTCGACCAGCCAGGTGCAGACGTACGGGGCGGTGCCGCCGGCCAGGGCCGCGCCGACGTTGAAGCCGAGCGCGATCCCGGTGTAGCGGACGCTGGTAGGGAAGAGCTCGGCGTAGGCGGAGAAGGCCACGCCCATCAGCGCCGAGTCGATCAGGCCGAGCACGATGTGCGCGCCGATCGCGATCGCGCCGCCAGAGTCGAGCAGCAGGAAGGCGGGGTACGCGAGGACCAGCGCGGCGACGGTCGCGCCGAGGAACACGGGCTTGCGGCCCACACGGTCAGACAGCATCCCGAACAGCGGCATGCACGCGGTGGCCACCGCCAGGGTCGCCGTGGTGGACCAGAACGCCGTGTTGGCTGGCACCCCGACCACCTTCTGCAGGTGGATGTTCACGTAGACGTAGGCGACGTAGTAGGCGGAAAAGAGCAGGATGGACAGTCCGACGCAGGTGGCCAGCGCGCCCCGGTGCTCGCGGAACAGCTGCACCACCGGCGCGGTCGGCGTGTCCTGTTTCTTCTCCTCCAAGGCGGCGAACTTCGGCGTCTCGGCCAGCCGGGAGCGGATCCAGAGGCCGACCACGCCCAGCGGGATCGCGATCAGGAAGGGCACCCGCCAGCCCCAGGCATTCATCGTCTCTGCACCCAGCGTGGTGTTGAGCAGGGCGACGGTCAGCGAGGCCAGCAGCGCGCCGGCGAGGGCGCCCATCTGGGTGGTGGAGCAGAGCAGGCCGCGCCGGTGGTTCGGGGCGTACTCGGCGACGAACGAGGCGGCGCCGCCGAGCTCGCCGCCGGCCGCGATGCCCTGCACGCAGCGGGCCAGCACGAGCAGCGCGGTGGCGCCCACGCCGATGGCGGCGTAGGTGGGCAGGACACCGATCAGGCCGCTCGCGATGGCCATCAGCACCACGGTCCCGGCGAGGGCGTTCTTGCGGCCGTACCGGTCGCCGAAGTGCCCGAAGATCACCCCGCCGAGCGGACGGAGCGCGAACGCCAGGGCAAAGGTGGCCAGCGTGGCGAGCAGCGCGGCGGTCGGGTCCTCGTTGATGAAGAACTTGGCCGCCAGGATGGTGGCCACGTAGCCGTAGACCCCGAAGTCGAAGTACTCGACGATCGAGCCGACCGCGCCGGCGGCCACCACCCGGGGCGACACCCGGGGGCGTTCGACGCCGTCGAGGGTTGTTGTCGTCGTGCCTGTGGCTGTGCTGGACATGCTGATGGCCTCCTAGCTGGGGGAGCGGGCGGTCGGGGGTTCCGCCGGTATGACCTGACCCACATCCGACCAGGAAGAGCTGCCAACTGTCAACAGTTGGCAGAGGAGGGGGCTGCGGGTGGGCAACAGATCCGCCCGCCGGGACAAGCGGGCCGCCAGGGAGGGGCCCCGGCAGGTCGTCGTGAATGCGCAGGATCTACCGGCGCTGGAACAGCTCCACTAGGCGGTCGGGACAGCCGACGTACTCGTCGGCGTCGACGTGGATGTGTCCTCGAAGCAGATCTCGTCGGGCGCCGCCCCGCGCCGTGTCGCGCGATCGACGCGCGAGGCTCCAGAGGCGGACGCCCCACGCCGAAGCTGTCCGCCAGGGCGCGGGTGTTCGCCACCGGACAGGGCCGCAAGACCGATGCCACCGACGCCCACTCCATCGCGCTGGTCGGCACCCGCATGGCCGGGCTGCGCCCGGTCGTCAACGACAAACAGCTCGCCCTGCTGCGGATCCTGGTCGACCGCCGCCGCTCCCTCGGCGAGGACCACACCCGGATGGTGTCCCAGCTGCACCAACTGCTGCTGGAACTGATCCCGGGTGGGGCGAAGAAGAGTCTGTCCGCCGCCCAGGCCAAGGCTCTACTGGCCACGGTTCGGCCCCGTGACGGGGTCGGCAAGACCCGGCGCCGGGTCGCCGCGGAGCTGATCGGTGACCTCGAACGCGTCTACCGGCGTGCCAAGGAAGCCGACAAGGAACTGAAAGAACTCGTAGCTTCCACCGGGACCACGTTGAAGGACCTGCACGGCATCGGACCGTCCGGTGCCGCCCGGCTGCTGGTCGAAGTCGGTGATATCACCCGGTTCCCGAACCGGGCCCACTTCGCCTCCTGGAACGGCACCGCCCCCATCGACGCATCATCCGGCGAACAGGTCCGCCACCGCCTCTCCCGCGCCGGGAACCGGCAGATCAACCGCGTGCTGCACATCATGGCCACGGTTCAGCTCCGCAGCCCCACCGAGGGCCGCGCCTACTTCGACCGCAAGAAGACGTCCGGGAAGACATCGATGGAAGCGATGCGGGCGCTGAAACGACGCCTGTCCGACATCGTCTACCGACAGATGATCGACGACGCCACAGCCGCCACGGCGACGGGCCCGGGAGGACACCGGGAGACGACTACTGACTCCAGCGTGACCAGCTCACATCCCCATGCCGGCTCTTCGGAAAAGTCACTTCCCGGACCCGCCACACCCCAGCCTAGAACAACCCTCGCCGCGGCCTCTTGATGGCACAGAGGGGTGCCAGAAGCGGATACGCCTTACGGTCGAGTCCGGCTCGCTGGAAACGGAACGTCACGATGGCCGCCCGCCCGTTCCTGTGGGTCTCGCTGAATCCGCTGGCCGGCTCGCGGGCGGTTGAAGGCTCGGACGTGCCTCCGCCATCTGCACGACGCTGTGCACGTTCAGCTGTACCTGGCTGTGCACGTTGGTCCGTACGCCGACACCTCATGACCGTCGAGCAGCGCGCCGCCCACTACGAGGCGTTGTGGATGCTTCCGCCAGCCTGACCAGCGCCGCGATCGTCGGGGCGTCCGGGGTGATCCGGGCGCCCCGCCGGCAAAGACGGTGCCGGTGAAGACGCACCCGCCCTGGTCTTCGTCGGCCGCCGACTCCGCGACGCGCAGGGAGGCCCCACCAGCTGACCGAACCCCGGAAACACCCGCACCGGTGGTGACAGCACAAGCCTGTCCCCACCGGCGCTGCTCATCGGGGACAGCAACGAGCTGGCGGTGTGCGTACTGAAAAGTTGAGCGGCGAAACCCCGGCGGAACAGGCTCGCCGAGAGATTTCACAGCGCAGGTCAGGAGCCCGGTCGCTGAAAAGCTCAGAGAGAACCGACAACGAACCGTGAGGCGCCCCGGCGGGAAGGCCCATCGGCTTCCCGTTAGCCAGCGAGTCACGCCGTCACCCATCCTGGTCGCAGGCGAGGGGCTGGGCGGGTGTCTGTGCCGGGTCGACAGGCGGCACGATGTGAGGCATGACCGCTCCCGCCCGCATACCGCTTGCCGTCCTGGACGCGGTGCTCGAGCGGTTGACCTACGTCAACGAGGAAACCGGCTACACCATCGCCCGCGTCGCCACCGACCGCGGCAGCGACCTGTTGACGGTGGTCGGCGCGTTGCTGGGTGCGCAGCCGGGGGAGAGCCTGCGCCTGCACGGGCGATGGTCATCCCATCCGAAGTACGGCAAGCAATTCGAAGTCGACTCCTACACCACCGTCCTGCCGGCCACGATCCAGGGCATTCAGCGCTACCTCGGCTCCGGTCTGGTCAAGGGCATCGGACCGGTGTTCGCCGAGCGGATCGTGGCCCACTTCGGCCTGGACACCCTCCGCGTCATCGAGGAGGAACCATCCCGGCTGGTGGAGGTACCTGGGCTCGGGCCGAAGCGCACGGCGAAGATCACCGCGGCGTGGGAGGAGCAGAAGGCCATCAAGGAGGTGATGGTCTTCCTCCAAGGCGTTGGGGTGTCGACATCCCTGGCGGTGCGGATCTTCAAGAAGTACGCCGACGCGTCCATCGACGTCGTGTCGAAGGAGCCGTACCGGCTCGCTGCGGACGTGTGGGGCATCGGGTTCAAGACCGCCGACACCATCGCCCAAGCCGTCGGCATCCCCCACGACAGCCCGCAGCGAGTCATGGCCGGCCTGCAGTACACCCTGTCCGAGGCCACCGACTCAGGCCACTGCTACCTACCCGCCCCCGAGCTGGTCGCCGACGCCACGAAGATCCTCGACGTTCCCGCCGACCTCGTCACCGACTGCCTCGACACCCTGGCCGCCGACGAGGGCGTCGTCCGCGAACCCCTGCCCGGCGGCGACGGAGAGCCGGTGCACGCGGTGTACCTGGTGCCGTTCCACCGCGCCGAGCAGTCCCTCGCCTCCTCCCTGCTGCGCCTACTCGGCGATCGGGCCGACCGGCTGCCCCACTTCAGAGGCGTCGACTGGGGCAAGGCCCTCACCTGGCTGAAGGCCCGCACCGGCGTGGACCTGGCCCCCGAACAGGAACAGGCCGTCCGCCTCGCCCTCACCTCGAAAGTCGCGGTCCTGACCGGTGGGCCGGGCTGCGGCAAGAGCTTCACGGTCCGCTCCATCGTCGAACTCGCCGCCGCCAAGAAAGCCAAGGTCACCCTCGTCGCCCCGACCGGCCGCGCCGCGAAACGCCTCTCGGAGCTGACCGGCCACCCCGCCGCGACCGTCCACCGGCTGCTGCAGCTGCGTCCGGGAGGGGAGGCCTCCTACGACCGGGACAACCCTCTCGACGTCGACCTCCTCGTCGTCGACGAGGCCTCCATGCTCGACCTGATCCTGGCCAACAAACTCGTCAAGGCCGTCCCGCCCGGCGCGCACCTGCTCCTGGTCGGCGACGTCGACCAACTCCCCTCCGTCGGCGCCGGAGAAGTCCTGCGCGACCTGCTCGCCGCCCCCACTGTTCCGCGGGTACGGCTGACGCAGATCTTCCGCCAGGCCGCCCAGTCCGGCGTCGTCACCAACGCCCACCGCATCAACGCCGGCCGCCCACCCCTCCTCAAGGGCATGGCGGACTTCTTCCTGTTCGCCTGCGACGACACCGACGCCACCGCCGCGCTCACGGTCGACGTCGCCTGCACCCGCATCCCCGCCAAGTTCGGCCTCGACCCGCGCCGGGACGTGCAGGTCCTCACCCCCATGCACCGCGGCCCCGCCGGCGCCGCCGCACTGAACACGCTGCTGCAGCAGCGCCTCACCCCGCACCGCGAAGGCCAGCCGGAGCGGCGCATGGGCGGGCGGGTGTTCCGGATCGGCGACAAGGTCACCCAGATCCGCAACAACTACGACAAAGGCCAAGCCGGCGTCTTCAACGGCACCCTCGGCATCGTCACCCACCTCTCCACCGAAGAGCAGACCCTGACCGTGCGTACCGACGAGGACGAGAGCATCGACTACGACTTCGACGAACTCGACGAACTCACCCACGCCTACGCCATGACCATCCACCGCTCCCAGGGCTCCGAATACCCGGCAGTGGTCATCCCGCTGACCACCAGTGCGTGGATGATGCTGCAACGCAACCTGCTCTACACCGCCATCACCCGCGCCAAGAAACTCGTTGTCCTCGTCGGCTCCCACCGGGCCCTCGCCGCCGCCATCCGCACCGTCAGTGCCGGCCGCCGCCACACCGCCCTCGACCACCGACTCACCCGCATGTGACACGGCCGTTGACATCGGTGCGGATGGGGTACCGCTTGGGTCGGAGACTCGTACGCCACGTCCCGGCGCTGATGGGTTGCGTACGGTCGAGGACGTGGACGTGCTGCTACGCGGCGGACCGGGGGACGGCCAGGTC
Source organism: Micromonospora sp. U21 (assembly GCF_018070045.1). GTDB lineage: Bacteria > Actinomycetota > Actinomycetes > Mycobacteriales > Micromonosporaceae > Micromonospora. The sequence continues at coordinate 328 of NZ_JAGPYK010000059.1, read as the reverse complement.
GTGTCCGGCGGCGGGGAGACCGTCGTCTGGCAGGCCTGCCTTTACGAGATCGCGCCCGAGTACGGCCGCCGGCACGGACGCGACCTGCGCGTGTACCGGCACCGCCCCGACTGCTGCGAGCCGTACGGCCGAGGCGCCGAGGACCGCTGCGAGTGACCTGCCCGTCCGGATGCGCGCAGCAGCGCGCCCAACCACCCCGGGCCTATAGAGCCTGTTTCTGATCTGCCTGGCGGGACTTGTGGTACGTGAGCGACGGTCGGCGTGGCGGCCGTCCATAAAAGACGGGCTCTTGGTAAGCAGACGGTTCCTACACCCTGCTGCCCCAAGA
>NZ_JAGPYK010000058.1 GCF_018070045.1 Micromonospora sp. U21 | reverse complement strand
AGCCATGATGGGACAGCGGGCACAGGCGTTCCAGTGATCACTAGGCGTAGGAACCTTCATGATCACTGATGCCTGTGCCCGCCTCCTACCCGGCTCATCCCCGCTGACCTATTTGCGCGCCCTCTAACCTTGTTCTTTAACCTACGGTGTCCGGCGGGGCGGATGATCCTGTGTGGACGCGGCGTGTCGTGGAGACGGAAGACGGCCACCGTTTGATGATCTTCGGGTTCCCTGGCAGGACACGAAGATCAAGGCGGTGGCCGTGGCCACGATTCTGGACTACCTGAGCGGTCTGGGGTTACCCGACACGCCCACGACCGACCCCGCATCGGTGCTAGCGGGATTGCGTCGGGACTTCTACCAGTGCCTGACCCGGCGGGCGGACGTGTTGTTCGAGCTCACCGACGCGGTGCTGTGCGCGGACGGGCCGGTGCACAGTCTGGTCGATCTCACGCTGACGGCCGAGCACCGGCGTGGTCACGGCGCCCTGTACGACGGGTTGAACAACGGCCGCATCGACATCGGCCGGCTACGCACGACCCTCGCGGGTCTGCCGCTGCCGAGGACCGCGGACGGGCGGATCGTCCTGGCGGTCGATGTCACTAACTGGCTGCGCCCGGACGCGTCGACCTCGGCGGACCGGCTGTTCTGCCACGTCTACGGCCGGGCGAAGGGTCAGGCCCAGCTGATTCCCGGCTGGCCGTACTCGTTCGTCGCCGCGCTGGAATCGGGTCGCACCAGCTGGACCGCGCTGCTGGACGCGGTCCGACTCGGACCCGCCGACGACGCCACCGCCGTGACCGCCGATCAGCTCCGCGACGTCGTCAACCGTCTCATCGTTGCAGGGCACTGGCGCGACGGCGACCCTGAGATCCTTGTCGTCGCCGACACCGGCTACGACATCACCCGACTGGCGTTCGTCCTGGCAGATCTGCCGGTGCAACTACTCGGTCGCCTGCGCACCGACCGGGTACTACGACTACCCAAACCGCCCCGACTGCCCGGCGCCACCGGCCGCCCACCCAAGCACGGACCCGAGTTCCGCCTGGACACCCCGGCCACGTGGCCGGCGCCGCAGCACCACACCACCATCGCCACGACCCGCTACGGCACCGCCCACGCCTGCAGCTGGGACCGGCTGCACCCGCGGTTGACCCGCCGCACCTGCTGGATCGACCACGACGGTGACCTGCCCGTCATCGCCGGCACCCTGATCCGGCTGCAGGTCGAGCACCTACCCGGCGACCGCAACCCCAAGCCGGTGTGGCTGTGGTGCTCCGCCGTCGACGCCACCGCCACGGACGTCAACCGGTGGTGGCAGGCGTTCCTACGCAGATTCGACCTGGAGCACACGTTCCGGCTGTTCAAACAGACCCTCGGCTGGACCCGACCGAAACTGCGCACACCAGAGGCCGCCGACCGCTGGACCTGGCTGATCATCACCGCCCACACCCAACTCCGCCTCGCCCGACCCCTCGCCGCGGACCTGCGCCGCCCATGGGAACGACCCACCCCACCCGGCCGGCTCACCCCCGCCCGCGTCCGCCGAGGATTTCGGAACCTCCGCGCGAACAGCGCCCTACCCGCCGGCGCGCCGAAACCCGCAAGACCAGGCCCCGGACGCCCACCCGGCTCCACCAACCGCCGACCAGCGCCCCGCCACGACGTCGGGAAAACCGCCAAACGTGACCTCAGCATCACCGCTCATAAACAGCGCACAGGTTAAAGATCAAGCTAAGAACGTGTCGTTTCTTTTCGGAGGGCGCGAGTGAGGCGGCGGACGGCGTCGTCCATGAGGTCGGGTGGGGCTGCGGCGTAGGTCAGGCGCAGGTGCGGCGCCGGGGGTTCGGCCGCGTACCAGGGGCGGCCGGGGAAGACGATGACGCCTTCGGCGGCAGCTGCGGCGGCCAGCGCGACGTCGTCGGTGCTGTCGGGCAGGCGGGCCCACAGGTGCAGGCCGCCGCGTGGGATCGTCGATGGGGCGAGTTCCGGCAGGTGCCGGCGCAGTGCGGTCAGCAGCGCTTCGCGACGTGTCCGCAGCGCGGTGCGCAGGGTGCGGCGGTGCCGTGTCCAGGCCGGGGCGGTGACGAACTCCAGCGTGGCCTGCTGCAGCGGGCCGGCGACGAAGAAGTCGTCGAGCAACCTGGCCGAGCGCAGCCGGGCGCCGGCTGGGCCGCGGGCACCGATCGCGGCGACACGCAGGCCCGGAGCGGCGGACTTGGTCAGTGAGCGCAGGTAGATCACGTGCCCGTCAGCGTCGTCGGCGGCCAGCGGTGGCGGGGCCTCTCCGTCGATGGTGAGGTCGCGGGCGTAGTCGTCCTCGATCAGGAACGCTCCGGCATCGCGTATGGCCTCGGCGACCTCAGCCCGGCGGTGAGCTGCCAGTGTCGCACCGGTCGGGTTGGCGTAGAGCGGTTGGCAGTAGAACAGTCGCGCCCTGGTGCGAGCAAACGCGGCGGCGAGTTGGTCAGGGAGTACGCCGTCGGCATCGGCGGGCACTGGTACCACCCGCAGCCCAGCCGCCCGGGCCGCGGCCAGCGCCCCCAGGTAAGTCGGGGACTCGACGAGCAGGGTGTCGCCGGGTGCGGCGAGCGCGCGCAACGCGGACGACAGCGCCGCCTGCCCGCCCGGGCAGATAACCATGTCGCCGGCGCGCAGCCGGGCCCCGGCCTCACGGGCGAACCAGGCGCGCAGGTCCTCACGCCCCTCGGCCGGCCCGCGTAGCCAGGCCGCGGGCTGCCGGGCAGCGCGGGTGAGCGCGGCGCCGAGCGCCGCAGCCGGCTGCAGATCTGCGTCCAGGTAGCCGCCGGACAGCGGGATCGCTCCTGCGGGCGGTAACGCGAGTAGCGCCTGCATCTCCTCCTCGCCGGGTCGGCGGGGGCCGAGCGCGACGGTCTGCCAGGACAGGTCGGGGGCGCGTCGCTCGTCCGGTGGGGCGGCCACGAAGGTGCCCTTCCCCGATCGCGTCTCGATCAGCCCTTGCGCCACCAGCTGTCGGACCGCCTCGGCGACGGTCACGGGCGAGGCCTGGTGCCGGGCGGTCAACTCGCGCACCGAGGGCAGCCGAGTTCCGAGGTCCGCGGCGGCCACGAGCCCGCGCAGATCTTGGATAACGCGGTCCACTGCGTTACCGTTTCTCATGAGGGATAAGAGTAGCGCTACTGTCGCAACCACGGTAACGGCGGATCGGGTCATCGGCCTCACCCTCGGCGCGCTGGGCGTGCTCGCCTTCAGCATGTCGCTGCCCGCCACCCGCGTCGCCGTGCAGCAACTCGACCCGTGGTTCGTCGCCTTCGGCCGGGCCGTCGGTGCGGCGCTACTGGCATGGGCGTACCTACGTTTCACCGGCGCGCCGCGGCCCACCCGGAGCCAGTGGCGGCGGCTGTCGATCGTCGCCCTTGGCGTCGTCGTCGGCTTCCCGCTGTTCACCTCGCTGGCACTGACCACCCAAACCTCCGCACACGGCGCGGTCGTCATCACCGTGCTGCCCGCCATGACTGCCGTGTTCGCGGTACTGCGGGCCGGCGAGCGCCCACCGCTGCTGTTCTGGGTCGCCAGCGTCGGCGGGCTGCTGGCGGTGCTCGCCTTCCTGATCACCAGCGGTACGGTGCACGGCGCACTGTCGGCCGCCGACCTGTTCCTGCTCGCGGCGGTCGTCCTGTGTGGGCTGGGATACGCCGAGGGCGGCGCGCTCGCCCGGGAACTGGGCGGCGCCCGGACGATCTGCTGGGCGCTGCTGCTCTCACTGCCCGTCACCCTGCTCATCACGCTCGTCGCCGCCTCGGCCCACCCGCCGCGCGCCGACGCCGCCGCCTGGTCGGCGTTCGGCTACCTCACCGCGATCTCCATGTTCCTAGGCTTTTTCGCCTGGTACGCAGGTCTGGCCCGAGGTGGCGTCGCCCAGGTCGGCCAGATCCAGCTCGCCCAGCCGGTACTCACCCTGCTCTGGTCCGCGCTACTGCTCGCAGAGACCGTCACCCCTGCCTCGATCGGGGCAGCGCTGGTCGTGCTGGCCTGCGTCGTACTGATCCAACGCAACCGCAGCGTGCGTGCAACAAACCAGGACGCCACCGCTGACGCGACCGACCCCGCCCTTCCACCACCCATGCCCCGGCACAAGGCATCCACGCGAGCGGCCGGCCCCACCCGCTAGTCCCTGAACCTGTCAACGTGACGGACCCGGCCACACTCAACTCGGCCATGGAAAGACGTTCTGCGTGTCGATGCAGGACGTAGGAACGTCCCCCTGATGCGCTTGTCGGGCTTGGTGTCCCATCGCAGGAGGAGGTGAGCTGCCAGCCCAGAGCCTTGGCTAGCACCAGCGCCGACGCCCGCAGCCGCATCGGCCGATTGGAACGCACGCTCACGCACGCCGCGACCCGATCGCGGCAAAAGCGTGCGTCGACGACGCGCTGGTTCGCATGGTCCGACATTTCACCGGGCCGAGGCGTTCAAGGCCCAGCTGCGGACCACGCCTACACCCCGCTCTGGCTCGATAGCTCGGGCGCCCGGTTGACCTGACCCTGGAGGCGTGGAGCGCCAGCGGACCACGCCGGGTCGGCCGCTGATGGCTACCCGGCTGCACCCTCAACTGCCGCCGACGCCACCTTGACTTCGCCGATTGAGTCGATGGGCGGGATCGTGTAGTCCCATGTTTCGGTGTAGCCGTCCTCGCGCTGTGATGCCAATCTTGCGTTGTTCACGGCCGTGGAAAGCGCGACGCAGCAGGTACAAGTATCCCGGTTTGGCAGGGCTGTAGCCGATGACCGCGCAGGTCGGGCAGTTGGTGTCTCCGGCCGTCCGCATAGAAACCTTGGTGGTCCACTCGTGGTCGGGGACTTATGTGCGCCGACGACGCCATCCCGGGCGGCGTCTTTGCGGCAGCGCCAGACGAGCCGGTGTGAGTGCCGGCCGTGACCTGGTCTGCGGTCAGGCCATCGTTCAGATCGGGATCAAGTTTGGCGGCGATCTCTGGGAAGCAGGACTCAAGAGAGTTCGTCACCGACAAGCGCTTTCGCCGATCTGTCGTGGCGGCCGGTGGCCCGCGCCCTCGGAGTGTCGACCACGACGCTGGTGCATCACTTCGGCACCAAGGAACAGATGCTCGAAACCATACTCGGGCGGTTGCGGGAACGTACGTTCACGGCCACGAGCGACGCCGTCGGCGACCAGCCCGACCTGGCCGCGGCCGCGGTCTGGATTCGCACCTCCGACCCGCGCCAGTGGGCGGAGTTCCGACTGTTCTTCGCGGTCTACGGACGCGCCCTACAGGCGCCGCGACAGTTCACGGAGTTCCTCGATCGCGTCGTGGCCGACTGGATGAGCGCCCTGGTCGACGCGCAAGGACCGGACACCGACCCGGCGACAGCGACACGCACCGCCGCCCTGGTCATCGCGACGATCCGCGGCCTGGTGCTCGACCTGCTGGCCACCGGCGAGCAGGACCGCGTCCAGGACGCGGCCAACAGCTTCCTGGCGACTCTCGAAAACGGCCCACGGCCACAGAGCAAACACAGCCACGCTGAGCGGTCGGCTCTGGGAACGCGGCGATCCGATTGGTCGATCCTCGAATGCCGGTCAGGGCCGCTCGGCCTCCGCCGACGCACCGGTGATCATCGAGACGATCTCGTTGCGGTTGGTCTCCTCGATATGCCGGACACCGACCTGGCGCCCTCGGCGCAGCACGGCCACCCGGTCGGCGATCCGGAACACCTGGTCGAGGTTGTGGCTGACGACCAGCACGGCGGCGCCCCGGTCACGCAACTTCATGATCAACTGCTCTACCTTGGCAGTCTCGGCCACACCGAGTGCCGCGGTCGGCTCGTCCATCAGCACCAGGCCGCTCGCCCAGTGCGTGGCACGGCAGATCGCCACCGCCTGCCGCTGCCCGCCGGAGAGGTCCCGGATCGTCGCCTTCGCGCTGGGGATGCGGACGTCCAGGGCATCCACCAACTCCTGGGTTTCCCGCGCCATCCGGCGCCGGTCGAGCAGCCGCAGCGGGCCGCGGGTCAGTTCCCGGCCGAGGAACATGTTCATGTAGACCGGCTGCGAGTCGGCCAGGGCCAGGTCCTGGTAGACCACCTCGACACCCTGCCGCCGGGCGTCGGAGGCGTCCCGGAACACCACCGGCCGGCCGTGCATCCGCAGCTCGCCCTCGGTCGGCTGATATACGCCGGAAATGATCTTCACGAGGGTGGACTTGCCGGCGCCGTTGTCACCGACCAGTGCGGTGATCTCCCCGGCGGCCAGTTCCAGGTCGAAGCGCTCGATCGCGACGACCCCGCCGAACTGCTTGCGGATGTCGCGCAGCTGCAACGGCGGTGCGCCCGTGCCGGCCGCGTCGCCGGCCGGAAGGGTGTTCTGGGTGACCGTGCTCATGATGCCCTCCCTGTGCTGCCAGCCGCGTGGTTGCGTGCATCGGTGCCGCTCGGTGTGTCGGTGCTGTCGATCCGGATCGGCGTGGACCCGTCGGCGGCGTAGATGCCTGGCACGACCGGGGTACCGGACCGGACGCCGGTCACTCCCGCGGTCAGTGCCCGGGTGACGAACACCTGTGGCCGGAACCCGAACAGGACCGTGTCGCCGGGCGCGACGGCCGGTACGGCACCGACGTCGGCCATCGCGTAGTAGTCGATCGCCTCCGGCGCGGGCATCTCCACGTCGACCAGATGCGCGTCGTCGAGACCGCCGCCCCGGGGCACGATCAGGGCGCGGGTGCCGCCCAGGCCGAGCACGGGGTCGACGTAGAGTCCGCCGCCGAAGACGTAGGCCCGACCGTCCCACAGGTGGGACACCTCGCTGACGTAGAGCACGGCCGGCTCCTCGACCAGGTCGGTGACCGCGTGCCAGGGCGTCGTGCCGGTCAGCCCGTGGCCGGGCTCGACCTGCGTGGCGCCGGCCTCGGCGAGCATGGCCAGTATCGCGGCGGACGTCGTACCCGGGGCGTTGATCTCGACGTGCGACCGCCCGGCTGCGCGCAGCGCGGCGGCGGCGGTCCGCACGGTGTCGAGGTTGGGGGTCGGCACGACCCGGCCGGCGGCCGGGTCGAACAGCTGGGTCGGGAAGCTGGTGACACCCGCGAACCGAGCCCCGGGAAGGGCGTCGAGCCGGTCGGCGACCTCGACGATCTCGTCAGCCGGGTAGCCGCCCTCGTGACCCCGGTAGAAGCGGTCGCCGGGTGCCATGACCCGGGCGAGCAGCGCCTGCTCCCGCCCGGTCGCGGCATTCGCGGCCGCCGCCTCGCCGGCCTTGGTGTCGTTGAAGACGGTCCAGTACCTCGGGGCGAGCGCGGCGGCGGTGGCCGCCTCGTGCCGGGGGATCTGCACCAGGTGACCGAGGTGGCCGATGCCGAGCCCGCCGCGCCGGTCGGCGAGCGCGCACTGCAGGTCGACGCCGACCGCCTCGGTGATGCCGGCGTCGCGGATCGTCCGGCAGAAGTCGGGATTCCGCCCGACCTGCTTGGTCATCGCGTACGCGGACAGCCCGAGGTGGTCGGCCTCGCGCCGGATGGCGGCGGCGTTGGCCGCGACGGTGTCCAGATCCAGCGCGTAGCAGTTGGTCGGCAGGTCGCCCCTCTGGTGCAGGTGCGCGGCAGCGGCCAGGAGGCCCGGGTTGCGGCGTCGCAGCAGATCCAGAAACATGCGCTTGCTTCCTTCCGGGTCAGTTGCGCCTCTCGCGCAGCGAGAGGGAGACGGCCACGAGGATGATCGCGCCGCGCGCCATCATCTGCTGGGACACGGACAGCCCGGCCAGGATCAGGCCGTTGTTGAGCATGCCCATCAGCAGGCTGCCCAGCAGCGCTCCGACGATGGAGCCCTTGCCGCCGAACAGGCTGGTCCCGCCGACGATCACGGCGGCGATCACGGACATCAGGTCGGCCTCGCCGAGGGTGTAACGGGCGCCCTGCAGGCGGCCGGCGTACAGCAGGCCGGCGAGAGCGGCGCACATCGCGCTGCCCATCAGCACCATGATCTTGACGCGGACCACCTTGATGCCGCTGACCCGGGCCGCGGCCACGTTGTCACCGATCGCGAGGGTGTGCGCTCCGTACCGGGTCTGCCGCAGCACGATGTAGCCGACGACCACGGCCGCCACTGACCAGAGCACCAGGCCGGGAATGCCGAAGACCTCGCCCTGGCCGAAGAGTGTGAGGAACGCGTCGTTGCCGACCGGCACCGACTGCAGGCCGGTGACCTCGCGGGCCAGGCCGGCCACCGCCCCCATCGTGGCGAGGGTGACCAGGAAGGAGGGCAGCCGGACGAGGGTGACGAAGACCCCGTTGACCAGGCCGACCGCCGCGCCGGCAGCCAGCCCGGCGGCCGCACCGAGCAGCATGCTGTCGGTTTCTCGCAACGTCACCGCGCCGACCAGCGCGGAGAGCGCGACGACCGAGCCGATCGACAGGTCGATCTCGCCGGCTGCCAGCACGAAGACCAACCCGACCGCCATGACCGTGATCGGTGCGGTCTGGATGACGATATTGGTGAGGTTGCTGGTGGTCAGGAAGCCGTTGCTGCCCTGGGTGATGGCAAAGAACAGGAACACGACGGCGAAGCCGATATAGACCACGTAGTCGCGCCAGTTGACCCTGCTCCAGGCCGGTCCGCTTCTGGCCTTCACCGCCGCATCGGTCTGGGTCATCTATCGTCCCTCCACTGATTCGAAAGAGGTGTTCCGGTCGGGCTGGGTCGCAACGGGCCACGCCGCCGAACTGGGGTGGGCCGGCAGAACGGGCTTGGCCGGCAGATCGGGGTGGGCGCCGGCCTCCTGGCGGGCGACCGCGACGGCGCCGAGCAGACCGGCCCGGTCGCCGAGCTGGCTGGTCTTGATCGCCGGGACGTCCGCGCTCAGCGCGGCGACCCAGCGCCGGACCGGCTCGACCAGCTCGACCCGGGAGCCGATCCCACCGCCGAGGACGACCGCCTCCGGGTCGAGGACGGCGGTGACCGCGACGACGGCCAGTGCGATAAACCGGGCCTCCTCGTCGATGGCCGCCCGGGCGCCGTGATCGCCGGCCGCGGCCCGGTCGAAGACATCGGGCACGGTGGCCTGCTCGCCGCTCAGCGCTCGGTACCGGGCGGCGAGGGCGGCGCCGGCCACCGCCTCCTCCAGCGCGCCATGGACCTGGTTCGCCGGGTCGAACGGGTCGGTGCCCAGCGGCAGGTAGGAGATCTCCCCCGCCGCGCCACGAGCCCCGCGGACCAGCTCCCCGTTCAGCACGATGCCCATGCCGATCCCGGTGCCGACCGCCACGAACACGAAGTGCCGGTGGTTACGTCCGCTGCCCAGCCACCGCTCACCGGCGGCCGCCATGTTGACGTCGTTGTCCAGCACCACCGGGTGTCCCAGCCGGCGGGTCAGCTCGGCCCGGACGTCGATGGCCCCGAGTTCGGAGACGTTCGGGGCGAGGTCGATGGTGCCGGTCGTCGGGTGCGGGGCGCCGGGCAGGCCGATCGCGCTGGCCCGGATGTCGGACCAGTCCACGCCGCCACGGGCGGCCAGGTCGCGGAGCAGGTCGTCGATCTGCTCGGCGACAGCCACCCCACCGCGGGGGTCGGTGGCCAGCACATCCTCGGTCACGATGTGACCGGCGAGATCCGCGAGCGCAGCCCGGAGCTTGGTGCCGCCGAGGTCCACCCCGGCGACGTACTCGGCCGGACCGGACGGCGGGCGCGAGTTCCCGGCCATCAGCCGACCGTCAGGAGTCGGGCCGGGTTGGCCACCAACATCTGGTCGAGCGCCTCCGGCGGCACGCCGAGCCGGGCGAGCCCCGGCACGATCTCCCGGCCCAGATACGAGTACCCGAGGCGGCCGTGCGTGCCCGGGTTCAGGTACGCCTCGGCGCCGGTCAGGTCCATCGAGAGCAGGATCCGGTCGGCGTACCCGTCCCGGACCAACCCGGCGAGCATGTCCAACCGGGCGTGGTCCGGCCGGTGGTACGCCCGCTTGCCGAACTCGCCCTCCGGCGGGTTCTTGGGCAGCGGGGCGAGCACGAAGTCCCAGAACTGCTTGCCGAGCGTGTCGAAGGCGATGTTGACGCCGGTCGCCAGCACCGCCCGCAGGTAGTCCGGGTCGGGGTTGATGTCCAGGTGGCCGATGACGATCCGGGAGAGGTCGGCCTTTTCCTCGCGCAGGATCTCGACCTGCTCCAGCGCCATCGTGCCGTGCGTGGTGTGGGTGTTCACCGACAGCCCGGTGGCGACGTGGGCGCGGGCGGCGGCCCGTAGGCACTTCTCCTCGTGCGGGGTGATCTCGTTCAGCCCGGTGGCCTGCTCCCCGAAGATGCCGACCTTGACACCGGTGTCCCCCACCCCGATCGTGGCGTCGGCGACGAACCGCTCCCGCATCTCGTCCACACTGGCGTTCAGCGCCCAGCCCGGCGAGTACGGCTCCAGGTAGATCGCCGACCCGGCGACGACGTGCAGACCGGTACGCCGGGCCACCTCGCGGAGCAGGGCCACGTCGTGACCCACCACTTCGTACGGGGACAGATCCACGATCGTGCCGAAGCCCAGTTCCGGCAGAGCCCGTACCGCGGCGACGGCGAGGTCCGCGCGGTCGTCGCCGGCACCGCCGGACAGCCACGGCCCGGGCACCAGCGCGCCGAGGTGCTCGTGACTCAGCACCCGGCCGAGCGACTCGGGGGACACCGGCCCGAGGACTGTCTGGACGTACCCCATCTGGCTTTTCCTTCCATCGCTTCGCAGCGGCCACCGCGTATACGGCCGAGGCCGTGTCGCGCGCCGGGGTGAGGTCCGAGGCCTCTTCCCAGAAAAGGCCCCGGACCTCGCGTTACCTGCCGTCAGTTGCCGCGCACCTCGGCCGGCGGCTCCTGGCCGTAGTCGTCGCGCCAGGCCTCGGCGATGTTGTCCTTGGTGGCGGCCATCGGCGATCCGACGACCAGCTCCGGAGCCTTCTTGCCGATCAGCCCGTAGGCGGCGACGATGCCCAGGTTCTGGCCGAGCCGGGTGGAGCCGTTGGCGACGACGCCAGCGATGTTTCCGCCCTTGACCATGTCGGCGGCGAGGTTCGCCTCCAGGTCATTGGTGACGATCTTGACGTCGGTACGCCCCTGCTGCCGGGTTGCGGCGAGCACGCCCTCGGCGGCGGTGGCCCAGGCGACGTAGACGCCGTTGAGGTCGGAGTGGCGGGTCAGCATCGCGGTGGCGATGTCCTCGGTCCGCGCCGGGTCGGAGAAGCCCGTCTCCTCGACGATCTTGATGTCCGGGTAGAGGTAGCCCAGCCAGTCCTTGAACGCCTTGTCGCGCTGGTTGGTGAACCAGAAGTCGGCGTCGTGGTAGATGTAGCCGACCTTGCCCTTGCCTCCGAGCGCCTTGCCGAGCATCTCCGCATTGGCTTTGCCGAACGCGGTCAGGTCGGCGGTGACGATCCCGACGATCTGCTCCCCGGCCTTGTAGTCCTTCGGCGGGGTGGTCATCACGACCAGCTTGACGCCGGCGTCCACGGCGGGCTTGAAGGCCGCGGCCGCCGCGGTGGGATCGACCGCGATGGTGACAATCAGGTCGGGTTTGAGCGCCAGGACGGTCTGCACGTTGTTGGCCTGCCGGGCCGCGTCGAACTCGGCGCTGGTGCTGGCCAGAACCTTGATGCCGAGCTGGTCGAACTCCTTGCGGACCCCGGACTCCACCGCCTTGGTCAGGGCGGAACCCTCGTGCCAGACGAAGGCGGCCGAGTAGTTGCCGTCCTTGACCTTCTGCTGCTCCTCGGGGGTCAGCGAAAGCTGGTCGGCGGCGGTCGGCGTCTCGCCGCCGGGGCCGACGAACGACAGGCTCGGTTCGGTGCGGGGGCCGCTCGACGCGCCGCTACCGTCGCTGGACGTCTCGTTCGAGCAGGCGCTGACCAGGAGTGCCAAGGCACATATTGCGCCCAGGGCGGCCGCACGTCTACGGGTGAGATTCATAGCTCTTCCCTCCACAGCAACGGGTCCCGGAACCGGTGGCTCCGGACTGACACGGGGTTCCGACGCGACCGGCACGGCACGTGACAGGGACCCGTGCCGTCACCCCGGGCTCCGGTGCGTACCGGTGAGGCGGCGGCCTCCATTTCCGTTCAGGCTGAAAGTATTAACGTGGTCGTCATGCTCGTCAAGGGGGTTGGTCGGGAGATTCCGTCCAATCACTTCGACCCAAAAGATCCATATGTTGCGGGCAGCGGGCCGGCGGCGGTGGCACGGTCGGTGCGGGGCGAACGGCCAGCGACAGCCGCGACTCGCCGAGCCGGCACGGGATCGGGTATTGCCCAAGTAGCGGCGCGGCCTTAGCATTCGGACGGAAAAGAAAGCGGGGGTGGACGTGGAAGCCCGAGCACCTCGGCGCGCGAACCGGTCGACCGTGCTGGCCCACGTCCTGACACACGGCCCGGTGACCCGCACGGCCATCGGCCAGGAGACCGACCTCTCCCCCGCCACTGTCTCGCGCATCGTCGAACAGCTCCTTGACGAGGGGCTGCTGACCGAGACCGATGGCACCCCGACCGCTACCCGGGGCCGACGGGCGACCCGGGTGGCGATCGCCGCCGGACGGGGCGTGGTCTGCGGGGTCGACGTTGGCGGTTCCAACGTCCGCCTGGTGGTGGCCGACCTCGCCGCCACGCCGCTGGTCGGCCGGACCGTCCCCACTCCGGCCGGCTACGACGCCCCTCGGCTGGCTCAGTGGCTGGCCGACCTGATCCGGCAGACCGTCGGCGACAACCTGGACCGGCTCGACTGCGTGGCGGTTGGGCTACCCGGCGCCGTCCGGCAGCACGACCGCACCGTATCCAACGCGCCCAACCTTCCTCAGGTGGAGGACCCGGAGTTCCTCCGGCTGCTGGAGAAGCGGCTGGCGACCGGGGTCGAGGTGGACAACGACTCCAACTACGCGCTCCTCGGCGAGCTACGCTTCGGCGCCGCCCGCTACGCGCAGACCGCGGTGATGTTCACCATCGGGGCTGGCCTCGGCGCCGGCGTCGCCATCGAACGGCGGCTGTTCCGGGGTCGCAGCGGCCTGGTCGGCGAGTTCGGGCACCTGCCGGCCGGTCCGCTGGGAGTCGCACTCGAACAGATCATCACCGGGCCCGGCATCCTCGCCCGCGCCCGCGACCTCGGCCTACCGTTCGACAACCCGGCCGACGTGTTCCACTCCAAAGACTCCCGACTGGTGCCGGTCAAGCAGTACGTCGAGCAGGCGCTGCTGATCATCCTCACCGCGGCGGTGGTCGCCTACGAACCCGAGGTGATCGTCCTTGGCGGCGGCATCTCCCACGCGCTCAAACCCGACCTCGGCCGGCTGGGCGGCCGGTTGCGGGAGATCGTGCCCCCCGCTGCGGCGGCCGTACACACCGCGGAGCTTGGGGACCTCTCCGGTGCGTTGGGTGCCGTGGTGGCGGCGTTGCACACCGCGTACGGGCGACTCGGGCTCGCCGAACTCGACCTCGCCCACGTACCCCAGTCGGACGCCCTCGCCGGCTCCGACCTGCCCGCGTTGTCCGCCAAGGTGATCGCGTAGCCGTCAGTAGCCCACCGCCATGAGGCCTCCGTGGGACAGCCGGCTGGCGAAGGCGGTCATGGACCAAGCGGGTCCCGCCTACGTCTGGCTCGCCAAGCCCAACGGCAAGCGCACCCGCAAGTACGTCTACGGCCAGACCCGTGAGGCCGTCCACGACAAGTGGATCAAACTTCACCAGCAGGCCAAGGTTAGGCCGGTGGCGACCAGCGTCCCCACGGTCGGCAGCTTCCTCACCTGATCGCTCACCGAGATCATCCAGCCCAACCGGGCACCGCCGACCTACGCCACCTACGAGACGTTCGTCCGCCGCTACATCGCCCCCGGCTTCGGAGCCAAACGGATCGACCGGCTCGAGCCGCGCGACGTGCAGACCTGGATCAACCAGGTGGCTCCCACCTGCCAATGCTGTGCCCAGGGCAAGAATGCGACGAGGCACGAGCGGCCGCCGGCAAGGCTTGGCACGAAGCCAACCTCATATTCACCACCCGCTATGGCACACCGATCGAGCCCCGCAACTTCCAACGCTCCTGGGAGACGCGGTGCGACAGAACAGGGGTCCGCTCGATCACCGTCCACGACGCCCGCCACACCTGCGCGACGCTGCTCGCCGACCTGGGCGTCCACCCGCGAGTCGCCATGCAGGTGCTCCGGCACGCCCGCTTCTCGGTGACGATGGAGATCTACACTAAGGTCTCGTCGAAGGCGACCCGCGACGCCCTCAAGCGCCTCGGCGATTCTCTCGGGCGCTGACGCGCCACCCGGCCAGGTTCCAGGCGGGCAGCGGTAACGCCGGGTGCTCCTTCAGCAGTCGCCAGCGCTGACGGCTGGCAGGTCGAGGTAGGCCAGCAGCCGCAGAACACCGGCGAGGTGTTGCAGGTCGTGCCAGAGCACCGGCACATCGTTCGCTGGGCGGCCCAGCAGCGCCCGCAGCTCCGCGATGTCATCGCTGCTCTGCCCGACGTCGATCCCCGATGCCGGATCGTCCCTCAGCTCGAAGGCGGTCGCCAGGTCGACGTTCCGGTAGAGGCCGACCCGACGTCCGACAGATCGATCTCCGCGCCGAACCGCTCCTCCACTGCGTCCAGCAGCATTCCGCACACCTGGCGAAGATCCTGGACCCTCAGCACGTCTGTCACATTCGCCGCCCTCTCGGCAGTGCCCCACACACATACAACGACCGCGGTTGCTGTACTTAACTGCTATACGGGGCAGCAAAAAGGCCAACCTCAATAAGCTCGGCTTTCCCGCGCTCTGGATCCCCGGCCTGGACGGCCAGGGTGCGCTGGACGACGTCGAGCACCTGCTGGCCGTCGCGCCGCGCGCCACCGTTGCGCTGGGTGTGCTGTCGATGCGGACCACCGGTCGCCGGCCGCGCCCGGCGACCGGTGGTCCGCGCTGAACGTGGCGTACGGACCCCGCGCCGTCATGGGCCTCGTGGTCAGCAGCGCCCATTCCGCCGCCAACGCCAGCCGGGACTACGGCAAGCCCACCGCGTCGATGGGCCGGTTCCTCGACGGCCTCGACGCCGCACCCCATCCGATCCCGGCCGACCGGCGTCTGTTGGGTGCGCTGGGTCCGAAGATGGTCCATCTGCCACCGCGCGGACCTCCGGTTGGCACCCGTTCCTGGTGACTCCCGAGTACTCGGCGGTGTAGCAGGCGCATGTGGGCGACGCCCCGCTCATCGCTCCCCACCTGGCGGTCGTCCTAGACCGCGATCCCGGCGGGTCATGACCGGTCCGGTCGGCCGCCCGTACCTCAGCATGTTCGGCAAGCTCCGCGAGAGTGCCGAGCAGCAATTGTGGCCGGGCTTTCGTCACGAGGCCACCACAGACTGGCTGCAACCGTTCGAGGACGGCATGCGAAGCATCGGCCGTCCCGAACTCGGCACCCTCGTGCTCGCGGTCGTCCGCGGTCTCATCATGGACATCGAGGCCACGGGCGATGCGTCGCGAGCCGATCAGGCCTTCGACGACTTCCTGGCGGCGCTCACTGCTGTCACCACTCGGGGCAATCGCGTCGGTCTGTCGGAAGCCGCCTTCGATACGCAGGCGACCTGAGCCGCGACGAGTGCGTCGGTGGGCCACTGGTCTGCCCTCTGCCGATCCCCACGCCGAGACTCGGAGGCCGCGCGCACGATGCCCGATCTCCTTGATCAGCGCGGCGTGGCCGGATCGTCGGACATCGCTATGCTGCCGGCCTGACGAGACGTCCCAAGGGTCCCCCACTGTTCCTCGTCGGTGCCATGCGCTCGTTGAGCGCCAGCCTGGCAGGCCTGTCCCGCCGCCTGTTCCCGCCCCCGCTGCCGCTGCTCGACCTGGTGGCCGGACAGTGGCGGGTGCACGCGCTGGGTGTGGCGGCTCGCCTCGGCGTCGCCGACGCTCTGGCTGACGGGCCACGGGACGTGGCGCAATTGGCCGCGACCACCGGCAGCCGCGAGGACAGCCTGTTCCGCGTGCTGCGGGCGCTCGCCGCCGACGGCATCTTCGCCCGCCTTTTTTTAGAGCGCCCGGCAGTAGGTCCAAGATTCGGACAGGCGAGTACCCGCGGGCAGTAGACAGGCACGGGTCCATCGATCATCGGAGTTCTCTACGCTCTGTGACCGATGGAGTCCCGTGCCTGCCCTG
>NZ_JAGPYK010000057.1 GCF_018070045.1 Micromonospora sp. U21 | reverse complement strand
CCTGTACCTGGCCGCCGCCATCGTCACCGTCCGTCAACTCATCCAACGGGCACGGGTCCTCTACCGCTGGGATACCCGGCCCACCACCCGCCGACTCAAGTGACACCTATTGCCGGTCGCTCTTAGGCCGATGTTGACGGCGAGGCGCAGAAGGAGTCGCCCGGTGGTGTGCAGGCTGAGCCGGCAGATCATGGGCTCGGCCGATCGAGGGGCGGCTGGACCACCAAGACCCATCTGGCCTGCGAGCAAGGCCGCAAACTGATGGCCGTGGTGATGACCGCCGGACAGCGCGGCGACAGCCCGCAGTTCATCCCCGTGCTGGCCAAGGTGCGGGTTACCCGAGCCGGTGGCGGCCGGCCACGGACCCGCCCCGACACGGTGCTGGCCGATAAGGCGTACACGTCCAAGGCCAACCGAGCCCACCTGCGATCCCGCGGCATCCGAGCGTGTATCCCGAGCAAGACTGATCAGGACGCGCACCGCAACGCCAAGGGGTCCAAAGGCGGGCGTCCACCCGCCTTCGACCCCGAGGTCTACCGCCTGCGTCACGCCGTGGAGTGCGGTATCAACCAGCTCAAACAACACCGAGCCATGGCCACCAGGTACGACAAGCTCGCTGTGCGCTACGAAGCCACCCTCACCATCGCCGCCATCAACCAATGGCTTCGCGCCCTACGAAACACGGCCTAGCCGCCGAGCGCGGTCAGCAGGATCAATGGGGACGCGGCCGCCCAAGCCTGTGGTGAGCAGGAATGCGGGTACGGCGTAGGACCCTCACCCGCGGTGCGGACCAGCCCGGTGAGCACCTCCGGCAGCCGGTCATCTGAGTACGCGGCGGCGGCGAGTAGGCCGTCGGCGATCCGCGCCGCGTCCTCCTGTCGGTTGGCGGCGGCGAGGCCGGCCACGGCGAATGCGGTGTCGTGCGGCCACACTCCGCCTCGGTGGTAGGAGAGGGGGTGGTACGGGGCCTGGCCCTCGGCGAGTGTGCGCACACCCCAGCCGGAGACGAAGTCATCTTCGGCCAGTCGCCGCGCGACCCGTGTGGCCCAGTCGTCGGCGAGGATGCCCGACCACAGCACGTGCCCGGCGTTGGAGGCGAGAGCATCGACCGCCCGGCCCGAGCCGTCCACGGCCAGTGCGACGAATCCGTCGGGTAGGCGGAAGTCGGCTGCGAACCGTGCCCGCAACGCGCGGGCGCGGGTGGTCAGTTCGGCTGCCCAGTCGGTGTCACCCCACACCCGCTCGGCGAGCCGGGCGGTGCCGAGCAACCCGCGGTACGCGTACCCCTGGGCCTCGCTCACGGCGATCGGCCCGCCGGCCGGGGTGCCATCCCGAAAGGCGATCGAGTCGGCGGAGTCCTTCCAGCACTGGTGCACCAGACCCGGTCCGTCCGTGCGGTAGGTCAGGTAGTCGCCCTCGTCGAGCTGGCTGCACACCCAGCCGGCGGCGGCCCGCGCCGGGCCCTCGAGGCCTTTGGCGAGGGCGTCGTCGCCAGTCAGCTCGTGGTAGGCGGCCAGCAGTACCAGGAACAACGGGGTCGCGTCGACCGTGCCGTAGTAGCGGCGGTAGGGGACGTCGCCGAGCGTCGCCAGCTCGCCGAAGCGCAGTTCATGCACCACCTTGCCGGGTTCTTCGACACTGGCGGAGTCATGGCGGTTGCCGAGGCACGCGCCGAGGGCACGGAGGGTACCGACGGCGAGTTCTGGCCGGTACGGCAGTGCGAACAGCGAGGAAATGAGACTGTCGCGGCCGAAGAGGGTGAGGAACCAGGGCGCGCCGGCGGCGGGTACGTAGGCGCCGCTCGGCAGCCCGGGCATGGTGACGCGGAGGGCGTCGAGGTCCGCGAGGCCGCGGCGGACGCAGCGGGCCAGGTCGTCGCGTGCAACGTGCGGCATCGGCGGGGAAGGGTCCATGGGAGGTGCGGGCCGCCCGGCGTCGATGGTGAGACTGACGCGGGCCGAGCCGTGCGGTGCGAGCGTGAGTGTCCAGCTCGCGCTGCCGGTGGCAAGCCGGGCCGCCGGTGCCGCGGTGACAGTTGTGCTGCGCTGGAAGCCGCGCCGCTGGTAGGCGAAGATGAGTTGATTGTCGTCGAGCGTTGCGGTCCGGATCGCGTCGGACTTGTTGAAGACCCGGTCGGCGCGCAGCTCGAACTGGTCGGCGAAGTCGGCGGCGAGGTCGTATTCGAGGCGGACGGTCTGCGGCTGGTCGACATAGGACTGCAGTGTCAGTGTCTCGACCAGCCGGCCGGCCGTCACCTCGCGGTGCCGGTGCAGCGTGAACGGCGGGTTGGACCCGCGCACGGTGTCTGGAATGGCCACCGACGTGGCACCCGAGAAGCGCAGGATCCGCGGTGACCGGCCGGACACGCGCAGTGCCAGCATCGACAGGTGTCGGCAGTCGTCGACGTACAGCCCGTCGAGTCGCTCTTCTCCCAGGTCGGCTCCGGGGCTCGCGGACAGGAGGCAGGTAGACCCGGCCACGGTGACGGAGGGGTTCATGCGGCGCGGATCAGGTCGAGGGTCAGTGCGGCCGTCCAGCTGAACCCGTCGCTGCCGTGCCCGGCACCGGTCAGCGGGTCGACGTACTCGCGGAACCCGGTCTCGTGCACGCGCTGCAGGAGCCGTGCGCGCAGGTCGTCGGCCAGCGTCGTCTCGCCGTGCAATCGCAACCCGTGCCAGAACAACCAGCTGGTGTTGACCCAGCCCGGCCCCCTCCAGTAGTGGCTTGGATCGTAATCGGGTGCGGTCAGATCGTAGGAGGGCAGCGGGCACGCTTCGCGGAGCCGGAAGCGATTGTTCAGCGCGGTGGTGACGAGGTCTCGTGCCACCGGCAGTCCCGGCACGATCAACGGCATGAGGCCGGTGACCGACCAGGAGCGGACGACTTCACCGGTCTGTACGTCGCGCGGGAAGAACATGCCTGCGGCCGGGTCGTACAGCCGGTTCATCAGGTTGGAGGTCAGGCGGGCAGCCGTGGCGCGGTGTGGCGCCGGATCGCGGCCGATCGCCGCTGCGATGTCGGCGAGTACGTGTTCGCCGGCGATCAGCAGCGCGTTGTACATCGGGTCCTCGATGGCGAAGGCGTGCACCGATGGCGAGTCTGTGTAGCCGGCGTCGCGGTAGTCGCTGGCGAGCCTGATGTAGCGGCCGTAGTCGAGGTCGGTCGGCCTCTCGGCCGCTGGCGCGTGTGCCAGGTCGCGTCGAGTGAACGAGCCGAGCGGCATCGGTTCGATTCGGGACAGCGGGGCGTCCCATGCCGGGCTGTTGTCCATCCCGGACTCCCATGGATGCACGATCGAGGCCAGGCCGGCACCGCCCAGGTCGCGCTGGGTGAGCAGGTA
This sequence comes from Micromonospora sp. U21, assembly GCF_018070045.1. Lineage (GTDB taxonomy): Bacteria > Actinomycetota > Actinomycetes > Mycobacteriales > Micromonosporaceae > Micromonospora. Next base: position 13,108 of record NZ_JAGPYK010000057.1, on the reverse strand, counting down.
GTGGTGCCAGCGGGCGAGTTTCGGATACATCCGCGGCAGAAAGCCGCGGATGCGTGCGACCGCTGGATCGGCGCGATACGCGGCCCACGCGGCGAGGGCGTGCGCGGGCGGTTGCACGATCCCGGAGGTGGGCACGGCCGCCGCGTTGGAGGATCCTGAGCGCCAGAACCCCGGCCCGGGGAAGTACGCGTCCATCGCGACGCCGGGATCAAAGACGATGTGCGGCACTCGGCCGTCGCGCCACTGGGCGCCGAACAGCGACTCGAGTTCCTGCTGGGCACGGGTGGGGGACAGGTGGCGCAGTCCGATCGCGATGAACGCCGAGTCCCAGCTCCACTGGTGCGGGTAGAGCTTGGCGGCCGGAACGGTGGCGCGCGTTCGCCAGTTGGTCACCAGCACCCGCCGGGCGGCACGGTCGAGGTCACGGTGCGTGGACACCGCCTGGAGGGAGTCAACGTCGAGGCTGGGTGCGATGGTCATGCGGCGACGCCCACCGAGTGCCGGCGCAGGAGAGCGGGGATGCCGGCGACGGCCGTGACGGGTTCGCCGCGCAGCCGGCACTCGACGGCGAGGTGACCGCTGTAGCCGATCGCGTCCAGGGTGCCGAGCAGAGCCGCCCAGTCCAGGTGACCGGCGCCGGGCTGGAGGCGGTTGGAGTCGCTGACCTGGACGTGCCCGAGGTGGGCGGCGGCCATGACCAGGGCGCTGGTGGGTTCGTCCTCCTCGATGTTCATGTGGTAGGTGTCGGCGAGCACCTTGATCGAGGGCAGCCCGACCGTGTCGATCAGCTCGACCGCCTGCTCAATCCGGTTGACCATGTGGTCCTCGTAGCGGTTGAGCGGTTCGAGGGCGAGTACCACTCCCTCCCGGGCGGCGTGCTCGCCCAGCTCGGTCAGGCCCTCAATGAGCACCGCGCGATCGTCCTGCTCGCTGCGGGGCGGTTCGAACGGGGGCAGCCGGCGGGAGAACATGCCGTACGAGGCCGGCGTGCATGCGACCGCTCCCGGTCCACCGATCTCCGCGATGACCGACAGCTGGGACTTCATCTGCGCGACGGCGTCGCGGCGCAGGTCCGCGTCGAACGCGCCGAAGAAGTGCAGCATCTCCACGCACACCGATGGCATCGGCACCCCGTCGCGGGCGGCGCGGCGCAGCTCGGGCAGCCGATCGCGGAAGGCGAAGTCGCCGCGACCACGCACTTCGATCGCGTCGTAGCCCGCCCGCTGGGCGAACTCCCACTTGTCCTGCAGCGTCTCGCCGGGCAGCAGCTGCTCCTGGCAGGAAATCCTGATCATGAGAACTTCAACACCACCTGAAGTGCGTCTGCGGGGCGGCGGTCGAGCATGTCGAAGGCCTCCGCTGCCTCTTCCACCGGGATGACATGAGTAACCAGCCCGACCGGGTCGACCTGGCGGTCGAGGGCGAGCTGGAGGAACGTGTGGTTGAGCCGTGCCTGGTTCCACCGGCCAGCTAGTTTCGGCGGAACCCCGCCGATCTGGGAAGACACGAGTCGCACCCGGTTGTGATGGAACTCGTCGCCGAGCCGTAGTCCGACGCCGTCGCCCTGGTAGAAGCCGGCGGAGACGACCCGGCCGTCGACGGTCACGGAACGGATCGCGTCGTGCAGCGCGTGGTAAGAGCCGCTGATCTCGATCGCGACGTCGGCGCCGCGGCCCCTGGTGAGCTGGCGCAGCTGCTGGGCGACGTTCTCGGTGGTGGCGTTGATGGTGGCTGCGGCTCCGTACTCGCGCGCCTTGTCCAGTCGCGACGGCTCGGTGTCGATGGCGATCGCAGTGGCGCCGCTCAGCTGAACCAGCCGGGTAGTGAGCAGGCCGAGCACGCCCTGACCGAAGACGGCGACCGTTTCCCCGAGATGGATGTCGGCGGCGAGCACGGCGTTGAGCGCCACCGCGCCGACGCGGGCGAAGGTCGCGGCGACCGGATCGAGGCCCTCGGGCAGCACGCAGCCGCGCAGCCGGTCCACCGGGAGCACGGCCTCGCCGCGATGCCCCCAGATGCCCCACACCTGCTGGCCCACCACCGGGATCGAGGGATCGCCGGCGTCAGCCAGGTCGGATGCGACCTCGACGACTTCCCCCACCTCGGAGTAGCCGAGTCCGGCAATGGGGTAGCTGAGGCCGCTGCTGCCCTCGACGAACAGTCGTAGGTCGGGATCCCATGTCCTGTTCAGGTAGGGGTTGGTGCCCCGGTAGGCCGTCAGTTCGGTCCCGGCGGAGATGCCGGAGAAGCTGGTGCGAACCCTGATCTGGTCTGGTTTGAGCTCGGTGCTGGGCTGCTCGATCACCTCGACGCGACGCGGCGACGTGAACTGGACTGTTTGTGACACTCTGGTCTTTCACCCCAAGGTTGGGTATGGACGCACGACGTATCGCGCAGCTACAGCCGAGAATATTACCGAGTTATGTCTTGCAATCAAGCATAAGTGCTGATGAAATCTGGCCGTAACGAGTTCACATTGCATGGTCATCGACATACCACGGAGGGTAGCCTCGTGAAGATCAGAAGCGGCCGGAGTCAACGGTGGCTCGCGGGCGGCGTCACGCTGGGCCTGCTGGCCATGCCGGCGCTGGTCGGTTGCGGCGACGGTGAGGACAGCAGTGACGCCAACACGCTGACCGTGTGGAGCCTGGAGAACCAGACCGACCGCGTGCAGGCGACCCAGGCGATCGCCGACAAGTTCACTCAGCAGACGGGGATCCAGGTCAAGATCGTCGCCACCGACGAGAACCAGTTCACCAGCCTCATCACCTCCGCCGCTGCCGCCGGCACCCTGCCCGACGTGGTTGGCGCGCTGCCCTTGGCGTCCGTGGCGCAGATGGCCTCCAACGACCTCCTCGACACCAAGGCGGCCGCATCGGTCGTCGACGAGCTCGGCCGCGACACCTTCTCCGCGCGGGCGCTCGAACTCAGCAGCCAGGACGGCAACCAGCTCGCCGTGCCCTCAGACGGCTGGGCGCAGCTGCTGTTCTACCGCAAGGACCTGTTCGGCCAGGCCGGTCTGCAGGCGCCGGACACCTTCGACAGGATTCGCCAGGCGGCGCAGAAGCTCAACACCGGCGACATGGCCGGCATGGCCATCGCGACGGTGCCCAACGACGCGTTCACCGCCCAGAGCTTCGAGAACTTCGCGCTCGGCAACGGCTGCCAGCTGGTCGACGACGCGAAGAAAATCACCCTCGACTCGCCTCAGTGCATCGAGACGTTCCAGCTCTACAGCGACCTGGCGCGCAAGTGGTCGGTGCCGGGCGCGCAGGATGTCGACACCACCCGGGCCACCTACTTCTCCGGTAAGTCCGCGATGGTCGTGTGGTCCTCGTTCCTGCTCGACGAGATGGCCGCGCTGCGCAACGACGCGCTGCCGACGTGCCCGCAGTGCAAGCAGGACCGGACGTTCCTGGCGAAGAACACCGGCATCGTGACCGCGGTGGCCGGCCCGAATGGTCAGCCCCAGGGCTTCGGCGAGATCACCAGCTGGGCGATCACCAACACCGGCGAGGACACCGCCAACGCCCGCAAGTTCACGCAGTTCATGATGAACGAGGGCTACCCTCAGTGGCTCGGCATCGCCCCGGAGGGCAAGTTCCCGGTCCGCAAGGGGGACAAGAGCGATCCGGCGAAGTTCACCACCGCCTGGAACGGCCTGCCGGCCGGCGTCGACACCAAGAAGCCGCTCGGCGAGGTCTACCCGGCCGACGTGCTGGCCGCGCTGTCGAAGAGCCCCGACACCTTCCAGCGCTGGGGCTTCCCCCAGAAGCAGGGGGCACTGGTCGGCGCCACGCTCGGCGAACTCCCCGTGCCGAAGGCGATCAACGCGCTCACGAACGGCGAGTCCGACGCCGCCGCCGCAGCGAAGCGGGCCGCCGAAGACGTCCGTACGATCCAGAAGTCCATCGGGTAACGATGGCCACCACTCACGAGCCGAGGCCGGCGGAGGCGCGGAAGCGCCGCCGCCGGCCCACCGGCCTGCGACGACCGCTCACGCGTAAGCAGCAGGAGAACCGCGCAGGCCTGGCCTACCTGTCACCAACGCTGATCATCGTCATCGTCGTCGTGATCGTGCCGATCCTCTGGACGATCATGCTGGCGTTCCAGCGGATCCGGCTCATCAACGTGCGCCGCGCCAGTGTGTTCGGCCAGTACACCCTCGCCAACCTCGAACTGGTGCTCACCTCGCCGGGTTTCTGGTCGTCCCTGTGGACCACGCTCGTCTACACCGTCGGCAGCACCGCCCTGTCCATCCTCTTCGGGCTCATCGCCGCGCTCGCGCTGCGCGGGCGCTTCCGGGGCCGCACGCTCGTGCGGGCCGCGGTCCTGTTTCCGTACGTCGCGCCGGTCGTAGCGGTGACGTTCGTCTGGGAGATCCTGCTGAGCCCGCAATTCGGTCTCGCCAACAACTGGGGCACCCGGTTCCTCGGCTGGGACCGCCCGATCGCGTTCCTCAGCCAGCGGGAGTACCCCCTCTCGTTGTTCGGGATCCACGTCGATGTACCGATGGCGCTACTGACAGTCATCGCCTTCGAGGCGTGGCGCTACTTCCCGTTCGCGTTCCTCTTCCTGCTGGCTCGACTACAGGCCGTACCCGGTGAGCTGGAGGAGGCAGCCCTGGTCGACGGAGCGGCACCGAGCCAGACGTTCCGCCGCATCCTGCTGCCGCAGCTCGCGCCGGTCATCGCGCTGCTGTCCGTGCTGAGGTTCGTCATGACCTTCAACAAATTCGACGACGTCTACCTGCTCACCGGCGGGGGCGCGGGCACCGAGGTGGTCAGCGTACGGGTCTACGAGTTCCTCACGGCACGCTTCGACATCGGCGCCGCGGCCGCGCAGGCGCTGGTGCTCGCCGCGGGACTCGTCGTCGTGCTGATGATCTACCTGCGGTTCTTCGCGCCGCGGATCGAGGGGGAGGAGGCATGATGGACCGTCACTCGTTCGAGGTGCGACTGTTCGGCATCCTGCGTTGGGTGGTCATCGCCGGGCTTGTCGTGGTGACCATGTTCCCCTTCTGCTACATGCTCCTGTTGTCCGTGCGGCCGATCGAGGAGGTGCTGGCCAACCCCGGCCGCCTCTGGGCCGGTCCGTCGGAGTGGACGATCGAGACGTACCGGGAGGTGCTCACCCCCACCGCTGCCGGCGGCCAGGGTTTCCTGCGCCTCCTCGCCAACTCCGCGATGGTGTCGGCCGCCGCGACCGTGCTCACGCTGCTCGTGTCGATCCCCGGCTCGTACGCGGTCAGCCGGCTCCGCTTCACCGGACGCCGCCAGGTGCACTTCCTATTCCTTGCGGTCTACCTGTTCCCGTCCATCCTGCTGGCAATCCCGCTGTTCGTGCTGTTCACCCGGCTCGGGCTTCGCGGTTCGCTCGCCGGCCTGACCATCGTCTACATCGCGCAGACGGTGCCAGTATCGATCTACATGTTGCGCAACTACCTGTCGACCATTCCCGAAAGTCTCGAGGAAGCCGCCGCCGTAGACGGATACACCCGGCTGCAGACCATCCGCAAGGTGGTGTTGCCCCTGGCCGCGCCAGCGGTGATGGCCAATGCCCTGTACGTGTTCATGATAGCTTGGAACGAGTTCCTGTTTGCCCTGCTCTTCCTGGTCGAAGACCGGGCTGACTGGACAGTCTCACTAGGACTCGCCCAGCTCTCTGGCGGCATCGAGGTGAGCAAAACGGTGTTGATGGCGGGGTCGGTCGTCCTCACCCTACCGATCGTGATCATCTTCTTCGCCGCCGAGCGCTTGCTGACGGAGGGACTGACCGCTGGTGCGGACAAGGGCTAGGCCGGTGGGCAACCAGAGTTCTGCCGGTCACCTGCTGTGGCTGGTCCGGACGGGCCGCGCCCGCACCCGGGCGGAACTCCAGACCTACACCGGGCTGTCCCGCTCGACAGTCACGCAACGCATCGACGCGCTACGGGCCGCCGGTTACCTCCGCGCCTCCGGCGTAGAAGGATCGACCGGCGGCCGACCAGCGGAGCTTCTTGAGCTCGACACCGGCCACGGTGTGGTGATGGTGGCCGACCTCGGCGCCAATCACGCCCGGGCCGCCATCGTCGACCTCAGCGGGCAACTGCTCGCCGAAGAGCACGAACTCATTAAGATCGGCGTCGGCCCGGACGCCGTGCTGGGCTGGGTCGACGACGCCTTCGCCCGGCTGCTTCCCAAAACCGGCTGGGAGCCCACCCAGGTGCGTGGGATTGGCGTCGGTGTGCCCGGCCCGGTCGAATTCGACGCGGGCATGGTGACCCAACCACCGATCATGCCCGGCTGGGACGGCTACCCGATCGCCGAGCGACTGCGCACCACCTGGAACCGACCCGTTTACATCGACAACGACGCCAACCTGATGGCACTGGGCGAGCAGACCACCCACTACCCCGACTGCCCGACGCTGGTGCTGGTGAAAGTCGCAACCGGGATCGGCGCAGGCGTCATCGTCGACGGGCAGGTCTACCGCGGCATCGACGGCGGCGCCGGCGACATCGGACACATCCGACTGCACGACTATCCGCAGGCCCGCTGCCAGTGCGGCCTCTACGGATGCCTGGCAGCGGTGGCCAGCGGACTCGCACTGGCCCAACGCCTCACCGCCGACGGCACCCCCACCTCCTCCGGAGCCGAGCTCATCGAGCGGATCCGCTCCGGTCACGCCGAGGCGGTGCACCTGGCCCGCACGGCGGGCAAGCTGGTCGGCGAGGTACTCGCGACTGTCGTCTGCCTGCTCAATCCAGGCGTACTGGTCATCGCGGGCGACCTGGCCGACCTCCATTTCGTGACCGGGGTGCGCGAGATGCTGTACCAGAGTGCGCTACCCCGCTCGACCCGCCGTCTCGAGGTCACGACCAGTCAGCTCGGCGACCGGGCGGTGCTGACCGGCGCGCACGCGATGGTGATCGAGCAGGTGTACGCCTCCGAAACCGTCGACGCCGCCCTCGAAACCGCCCTCGTCTGACCATCCCGCCGCCAAGCCACAGTCGCCGTGCACCTCTTGCGACGTGATGTGCCGCAACAAGCTGGAGAACGAGCCGTGCAACACGATGAAACCCCGAACGTAGACCCGGTCGCGGTGGGACTGGTGGGCTCCGGACCATGGGCAGCGACCATGCACGGGCCGGTACTAGCCTCCGGGCCCGAGACGCGGCTGACCGCCGTATGGGCGCGCCGACCGGAAGCAGCCACCGAGCTCGCCGCCACACTCGGCACAACCGCTGCCAATTCCTACGAGGACCTGCTAGACCGATGCGAGGCGGTCGCGTTCGCCGTGCCTCCCGACGTGCAGGCCGCCCTCGCCATCCGCGCGGCGAAGGCGGGCAAGGCCCTGCTACTGGAGAAACCCCTCGCGCTCAACCTGGACGACGCCCGCCGACTCGCCGACGCCGTCGACAACGCCGGCGTGATCAGCCAGGTGGTGCTGACCAAGCGCTACCATCCCCGCACCCGCGCCTTCCTCACCGCCGCGCAAGACTTTCCGGCCATCGGCGCCCGCGCCAGCTACCTGCACGGCGCGTTCCTCGGCGGGCCGTTCGCCACCGGCTGGCGAATGACCTACGGCGCCCTGTACGACCTCGGCCCACACCTGCTCGATCTCGCCGACGCCGCGCTCGGCCCCATCGCCGATCTCACCGCTCGGGGCGACTCGCGGCGGTGGATCGAGCTGACCTGTCAACACGAGGACGGAGCGGTCAGCCAACTCTCGCTCTCGGGCGCAGTCGGCTTGCCGTCCTCACGTGCCGGCATCGAGATCTTCGGTGCCACCGGAGCGATGAGCCTCGATTTTGCCACCGTGGACCACGCCGAGTGCTGGCCGATCATGAGGGCTGAGTTCGCGGCCGCCGTACGCACGAGGACACCACATTCCCTCGACATCCGCCGCGGGATGCTGCTCCAGGAACTGCTCTCCAGGGCGGTTTGCCGGGCGACCGAATGAGCGAATGGCTGGGACGCCGACCCACGCGGAACGCCTTGATCAGGCTCTTCGGCTCGGTGACCTCTTCGGCGGATCCGAAGGCTTCAGCAGTGGCGCCCGGGTGGTCAGTTGGGTGGCGAGCGACTCGCCGACGTGCGGCTGACCCGAGGGCGGAGTGAAACGGTGGTGCGGTCCTCATAGGGGCTGTGGATGATGGTTGGTGTGACTGAAAAGGGCAGCGGGTCCGCGGAGCAGCGCCTGTACGACGCGGTGGCGCATTGGAACACCGGCACCGGGTACGGCTTGGCGGACTTGATCCATGCCGCTTGTCAGGCGCTGATCGACGGGCTGGACTCGCCGACGTTGCGTGAGCTCGCCGGTGCTTCGGTGCATGACTCGTCCTGGGATATCGGCGAACTCGTGGGCAAGTCGCTTGGAGAACTAGGGATTCCCTATCCGGGCACTGTCCCTCCAGGCTTCGCCCTTGCCCCAGGTGGAGGAGTCGCCCGCCGGCCAGGAGTCGACTCTCTCCGTCTGGAGGTATCGCCGGTGCCCGGCGACGCCGGCGGCGGATTCCAGGTGCAGGTCTACGTCAACGGTACGGAGATGACCTCTGCCGGAGCGGGTCTCGGGATGGACCCGTACGACGTCCTTGTTCCCACCAATCGTCTCGTGGCCGCCTCCCAGCCGTGCACCGTTGCGATCGCTCGATGCGAGTGTGGTGTCTACGGCTGCGGATCCACAGACGTCACCATCGCGCGGGATGGCGATCTGGTGCACTGGGACTGGTCGCTCGAGGTGCCCATGATGAGGGGCGTGTCGTTCGTAGCTGCGGAGTACGACGTGGAAGTCGCACGGATGGTCGCGGATCATTCGTGGGAGACGTCCGAGCGTGCGGCCGGACGACGTGTCCTGACGGACGTGGACCGCGAGCGGATGCTCACTTAAGTAGCCGCGATCCGCGCGACTGCAGCTGAACTGTTGGGCCTCGGTTGAGCCGTTTCGGGAGCCCGCTCACGATGAGCGGGCTCCCCGGAGCCTGGCCCGGCTCGAACGGTGCTGCCATCCCTGGGCCAGTGACGTGCGGTACCGGCGCCGCACGTTGGGCAGGCCGGCCTACGAGGTTAGTGCGTCCAAGCCCTGGTAGGGGAGTTCGTATACCTCGCCGGTTGGTCCTGCTCCCCATTCCGGTGGGCCCGGCCGTCGGCCATGGTCGAAGCTGCGGGGAGGTGGCTGCTCCGATGGCCATACCTCAGGCCAGCGTCCGCGATCTGACGAGGAACGACTGCGGGACTATCCACCGCCGGTCGACCGCCGCAGCCCAGTTACGAGCCGGGGATCGGGGGAGCAGGTTGGGAGCGACAGGGTGCACTGAACGGCCTTCAACTGCACCGAACTGCACCCGACGGCCCGCAACTGCACCCACCCCTGCCTGCGGTTTCTCATCTCCGCAGGTCAGAGTCGGTGCGGCGTCCGGCTTCACACCGAAGAGGTCGTGGCTCACCTATCCGATGTCTTGGCCTCTAGCAAACCCCATCGGGGCAAAGATGCATGCTGGAGCGAAGGAGACGATGAGAAGCAGGAGGTCCACAGTCAGGCTGTGGAACGGGGAGCTCAGGAACACGCTGACGCAGTACGAGGCGAGCATGAGCGCGAGGCTGCGCTTCAACCAGGGCCCGTCGTTGACGACGCCGAGCGGCACACCGATCGCCATTCCCGTCCCGCTTAGCACTACGGCCATCACAAGGACGGCGGTAAGAGCGTCGGCCGTTGAGCCGTCAGCGTGAGAGATGTACGACCCCGAGAGGAAGCCAAAGATGACTGCCACGACGGCCGTCGAGGCGCGGACAGTCGCTCGCATGGCGGGACACTACATGGTCGCCGTACTGCCCATAGGTGCGGCACCGCTCGTAGTCTCCCGGCACGGCTGGGTGACTATTTGGGTTGCGACCATAACGTCACCTGCGTCGCCATGGATCCCGCCGGCAAGAGCAGCGGCTCCCTGCGCGGCTGACCCCCGCGGCGACAGCTGCACCGTGGTGCCCGGCCTGTACACCGCCAGCCGACGGTGACAGCGCACCAGGATCCATCCAAGCGAGGGAGGCGAGGTGCCGTTCACCGGTAGTCACGTCGCGGCCGTGCTGCCGCTGGCGCGGTCAGCCTGGCTGGCGCCGTCGGCCCTCGTGCTCGGGAGCATGGTTCCCGACCTTCCCTACTACCTGCCGCTGCCGGTGCAGGCGACATTGACCCACTCGCTCGCCGGCGTCCTCGGCGTCGACGTGCTGCTGGGTCTAGCGGCAGCGGCCCTGTGGCATGGGCTGCTGGCCCGCTTCCTGATCGCCATCTCGCCGATCCGGTTACGCGATTGCCTACCCCCGCCCGCGCGTCATCGTCACCGGCCGGCTGTCCACGTGGCGATACTGGTCGTCTCGCTGGTGCTCGGCGCGGCGACCCACGTGCTGTGGGACTCGTTCACACACGACGGAATGTGGGGGGCCACGCACATCCGCTGGCTGGCCGAGTCGCACCTCGGCATGCCCGGCTATCGCTGGGCGCAGCGCATGAGCGGCCTCGTCGGCGCTTGCGCCGTCGTGGTCTGGCTGGTCCGATGGTGGCGTACGCGGTCGTCCGCGACGGCGACCGCGCAGTGGCCGTCGGCCGAGCGGGTGCTCGTGGTGCTGGCCTGGACGGCCATCGGCCTCGCCGCCGCTGCCGGCGCCGCGCTGGCCGCCACGGAAGATGTGGCACCGCAGCGAATGGTGTTCCTGGCCGTCACCCGTGCCGGCGGTGCCGCCATGACGACCGCGATCGTCCTCGCGGCCTGCTACACCGTCCTGGCCCAGCACGGCCACCGATCCCGCACTGGCCGCAGCCGCTCAAGCTAAGTTCTGTCTCGCAGCTCTCCTGGTCACGAATCCCGGTGGACTGTCAGGAGTGATGATCGGAAACTGTGGCGATGGAGCCGACAGAGACTGCGCTGATCGTCGCCGTGCCCGAGGCTGAGCGGGCCGTGGGGCGCTTCCGGTCCGCTCTGGACATCGCGGCCAGCTGGGGAGTACCCGCTCATGTGACCGTGCTCTACCCGTTCTTGCCCCTAGACCGGATCAACGACGATGTGCTCGCCACCCTGAGTCAGATCTTCGAATCCACACCGCGGTTCGATATCTCGTTCGCGGAGGTCAAGTGGTTCGGAGACAGCGTGGTCTGGCTCTCGCCGCAGGCGGATGGCGGGTTGCGTCAACTCACCGCGGCCGTGTGGCGGCGATTCCCCGAGTCTCCGCCGTATGCCGGCGCCCATGCCGACGTCGTACCGCATCTGACCATCGGCCGTGACGCCCCGAAGCACGTCCTGGTCCAAGCCGCCGAGGCTGTCGCCGGCCACCTGCCGATCCGCGCCACCGTCGACGCGGTCCGGCTCATTGCCGGGGCACCGGAACCCGACTCCTGGCACACACTGCGCGAGTTTCGGCTCGGCACGGCATAGCGCCGCTGCATAGCTTCGCCCCTCAGTCGACCCGTACTGACCCAACTCGGGACGGCACGTAGCGATCGGCAGCGCTGTCCGCGTGCAAGCGATCACCGCGTCCCGGTCAGACTGGATTCACCCGTTCACCGGCCTGCGCCCTACCCAGTTTCGGCGGCTGCACGCCTTCGCGGGTGTGCCGAGGGCGCCCAGGATTCCCGCGTTGACCTGCTCTCCCCCGACGCCGCGCAGCTGCGGAGCATGCCACCGACGCTGGTCATCACCGACGAGCGTGACGTGCTGCGTAGCCAGGGCCAGGAGTTCGCCCGGCACCTAGAGGCCGCAGGCGTGGATAGTGCCCTGGCTCATTACGACGGGATGATGCACGAATTCTTCGGCGCCGCCGCCGTACTCGACAAGGCGGCGCACGCCCAGCAGGCCGCCGCCGAGCATCTCACTCGGCGTCTTGCGCAACCTGCGGCAGCAGAGCGATCCGTGCGTCGTGCCTGAGCCATCGACGCAGGTGGCGATCACCGCCCGCGGTTCGACACGGGCCGGCGACCGATTGCGCGGCCCGTGTTCAGTCCGCACACGACCAATTCCGCCCGCTGCCTCATCGAGCGTCGCTGTGCACGCCTTGGATGGCCTGGCGGAAGAGGGGTGCCCCACCTTCTACGCCTCGGAGCGACCGGATGTCCGTCGGCGGAGGAGCAGGCCGCCGCCGAACTGGTCCGGCTGGCCAAGTAACGGGGCTAGGCGCCCGCCTTCGCACCATCCGCCGCACCAACCACCACCCGGTTACCCGGATCAAAGGCCACCGGCCCCACAAGCTCACCCCCAATGGCTAACCCAACCGCCCGGCCCAGCGGTCTACGGAGCCGTGCAGATGGACGGCGGCCTGACCTGCTGGTTAGATCACGCCGTGACGAGGGTCGAGGAGTTGTTAGCGGAGGCGGCGACGGACCCGCGTGCCGCAGCGTGGGACGTGTTGTATGAGCGGGCCTGCCAGGAAGGCTTCCACGAACCCGAAGAGGCGCTGCTCATCGCGCGGCTAGCGAAACTCGCTTCTGAGTTCATGCCCGCCGATCGTGACGAGGTGCTGATACTCGCCGGGAAACTAGCGGTCGACATGGATGAGCAATCTCACCGCCGGCACGCCGACACCCTGGCGCAGCTGCGTCACCTGACCATCGACTGGCTGCCGACGCCGATTGACGCGCAGTCGTTCATCTACCGTCTCCGCGCGGTCATGGCTCTGCAGGGCGACATGCTCTGGGGCGAAGAACTCGAACGGCTCATCCACGACGAGGTCGAAGTCGAGTGCCCGCAGTGTGAGACTTCGCTGTTCATAGCGTTCGGCGATCGAGGTCACTTCGCCACGCACGAGGACTATGCGACGAAGCCGAATGTCGTGCAGACGCCGTTGCTGCCGGCTACACCCGTTGATCTTGACGGTGTCGGCCTGCGACTGCATCGCATGAGCACCGAAGCCGGACAGCAGACCGTTGCCGAAGCGGTCACCTACGTATTCGGCCGCGCCACCTGCACCCAGTGCGGTAGCACGTTCCGGGTATCGGACCAGGTCGAGCGTTATTAGTGGTCGCGCAAATAGGTGGGCTTCATGGTCGGCGGGTGGGGCGGGTGTCCCATCGGTACAAGATCCACGCCTGGCGGATGAGGCTACGGATGGTGATGATGGCGTCGGCGAGGTCGAAGTAGGCG
>NZ_JAGPYK010000056.1 GCF_018070045.1 Micromonospora sp. U21 | reverse complement strand
AGGTTGCTCACGTGTTACTCACCCGTTCGCCGCTCGAGTACCCCGAAGGGCCTTTCCGCTCGACTTGCATGTGTTAAGCACGCCGCCAGCGTTCGTCCTGAGCCAGGATCAAACTCTCCAACAAAAAACTTTGTCGAACAGCATCCTGACAACAAACAAATGTTGCCAAAGGAATCCCAACCAGCAATCCAAAAGGATCACCAGTCCGGGGTATAAATCATAATTGGCACTGGCTTTTCAAGCACCCTGTTGAGTTCTCAAAGAACAACCACACACCGATCAAAAGCCCCACCCGGTGGGACCCCATCTCGGGGCTTTCCGTCCGCGTCCCCGTCGCTCACTCGCGCCGGGCACTTTTACTACGTTACCTCACCGTCTTCGCTGTGTCAAACCGTGTGTCCCGGTCTGTCATGCTTCGTACGGGTTGGTTCCGGCGCGCTCACGCAGCAGCGAACCGCTGCGTCAGATCGTCGGATTCGGCAGGCCGGCCGCTGCGGTGTCCCGCAAGCTCGCCCGGTGCCCTGCCGGTGGTGAACCCTACCCGGTCGGTTCCGCTGCACCAAATCCGCCTCGCGGCAGTTTCGGCGAGCCCCGCCCGGACCGTGCCCCGCAGGAGCGAACCCCTACCTGACCCGGCTGCCTGCCCGATTCGGTGCTTCAGGACTTCATCCCGTTTGCCCCGTTCCGCGCTGGCAGAGAGAAAGTTACGCGTCCGTGGGTTTGATCGTCAAATCCGGGGGTAGCGTCCCGCGTCACACTTGCTGCGTAGAGAAGTATCCCCAGGTCAAACCGTCGGACCGGCCCTCGAAGGGTCGGCGCCGCCTGCGCAACGGGGCTCTCCGGCCTCACCGACAGTGACCGGACCACGGGGATCCTGTGCCAACGGTGGGCGAAGGCCGTCAGGCGGCCGGACGGTCCTGGCGCCGGCGGGCGGCGAACCAGGCGCTGACGCCGAGGACTCCGACGGTCGTGCCGATCGCCAGGGACGCCACGATCAGGAGGGCGTGCACCCACAGAAAGCTGGTCGGCGAGCCGTCCCCCACCGCACCGGACGTCCAGGAGCGCGGGTCCTGCCAGATGGCGACCGCGAACCTCGGCCAGATCACCCAGGTCCAGATCCCGACTCCGACCAGGAAGAGAGCCCACCCTCGCGACAGCACCATGGCAGCCGAGTATGCCAGCGGAGCTGGTCACGGGCCGGAACGCCGAGGTGAACCGGTACGAGGTGGACCGGTGCGTTCGCCGGGTGACTCAGAAGCAGGTCCCGATGCCACCGATCGCCGGGTTGGCCCGGTCGTGGTGATGGACGGCGGCGCCCGGGTCGGCCATCAGGCCGCCCCAGATCGTGCAGCCGCCCCGGACGTACGCCCGGACGGGACCGGCCGGGTGAAGCCTGGCGCCGTCGTCGACCTGCGTCGGCAGGTACTCGAGAGCGAGGTAGACCCGCGTGCGGGTGAGCGTGCCCGGGTAGGCCGACTTCACGGTCGCCGTGCAGGCGAACCCGGTGACCCGGTTGTAGAGCAGATGGACGGTGCCGAGTCGGCTGCCGGTCTGCGCGTCCCGAATCGGGTCCTGGTCGACCGGGGCGTAGCCGAGCCCACAGAGCGCCTGTGGGGACTGCGGATCGAGCGTGCCTGCCTGCGCCGTGCTCGCGGTGCCGGTGACGAGGCCCAGCACGGCGCCGACACGTCGAATGGTGCGGTACATCTGCGTCCCCCTTTTCGGCGTTGCCTGGATGCGGGGCCAGAATGGTCGGCGGCGAGCCCGCGATCGAATGTGCCGGTCGGACAGCACCGCCGCGGCCGCTGTGCGGGACGTGGGGCATGGCCCCGCTGACCTGGGCGTTGTCGCTGCCGGTCATCCGCGCTCAACGGCTATGACGTATTTCGCAGCCGGCATTTCCATGAACTCGAAATTGCCGAACTGTTTCCGGCGACAGTGGGGTGGGCACTGCGGAACGGTAGGAACGAGGACCGTCACCGGAGGTGCCCGTGCAACCGTCGATCTTCAATCCCTGGGCCTGGCGCGACCCGTCCGCCCTCGCCGGCGGGTACGCGCAGACCACACCGTCGGTGACCCCGCCGGAGGGCTCCGACGGTGGGCATGAAGGGCCGGACGCTCCCGGCCCCGGCACACCGGTCGACCTGGTCGGCTACCGGGTGCAGGCGAGCGACGGGCGGATCGGCACCATCGACGAGGCGAGCAACGAGGCGGACGCGCAGTACCTGGTGGTCGACACCGGGCCGTGGATTCTCGGCCACAAGGTGCTGCTGCCGGCCGGCACGGTGGCCAGGGTGGACCACCTGGAGCGCAGCGTGCGGGTCGACCTGACACGGCAGGAGATCAAGGACGCTCCGCCGTTCGACCCGGACTCGGCCGGCCCGGAGTACCGGGAACGCGTCGGCAGCTACTACGCCGAGAGCTACCGGCCACGACAGGCGCGGTGACACGGGTAGCGTGAAGCCGTGGTCCGGACGGGCAGGAGCGCGGCAGACGCGGTCGACATGGTCGACGGCCTCCCGCTCGGTGTCGTGCCCGGTTTCCCGACCAGCTCCGGCGATGGCCGTGAGCAACTCCTGGACGTACTCCGTGCCGGTGGTCTGCGGTACCGCGCCGGCGCGCGATGGCGGACGGCTCGCTGAGCCGATCCCGCTGACCGAGGGGGCGAACCCGCCCCGCTCGGCGCGCGCCCACGCGTGACCCACCTTCCCGCACGAGAGGCACACCACCATGTCCAACGCACGAATGCTCACCGGGGACCGGCCCACCGGCCGCCTGCACCTCGGCCACTACGTCGGCAGCATCGCCAACCGGGTCCGGCTGCACCGGCGCTACGAGAGCTTCTTCATCATCGCCGACCTGCACATGCTCACCACCAGGAACCGCCGCGAGGACATCGACCGGGTCTCCGGCAACGCCCGCGAGATGGTGACCGACATCCTCGCCGCCGGCGTCGACCCGGCGCGGGCCACCTTCTACCTCCAGTCCGCCATTCCGGAGGTCGGCGACCTCAACACCCTCCTCCAGAACCTGGTGACCGTGCCCCGGCTGGAGCGGGTGCCGTCGTTGAAGGACATGGCCCGGGACGCCGGCAAGGAGGAGATGCCGTACGGGCTGCTGGGTTACCCGGTGCTCCAGGCCGCGGACATCCTCTGTGTGAAGGGGGAGGTGGTCCCGGTCGGCCGGGACAACGCGGCGCACGTCGAGGTGACCCGGGAGATCGCCCGCCGGTTCAACCACCTGTACGGCCCGGTCTTCCCGGTCCCCGAACTGATCCCGGCGGGCACGCCGAGCCTGGTGGGCACCGACGGCGCGGCCAAGATGAGCAAGAGCCGGGGCAACACGATCGCCCTCTCCGACGACGCGGCCACGGTGCGTCGCAAGGTGCTCGGCATGTACACCGATCCGAACCGGGTGCGGGCCGACGTGCCGGGAAAGGTGGAGGGCAACCCGGTCTTCGCGTACCACGAGGTGTTCAACCCCGATCGTGACGAGGTGGCCGACCTTGCCGGGCGCTACCGGGCCGGGCGGGTGGGCGACGTCGAGGTCAAGGAGCGGCTGATCGTCGCGCTGGAGCGGTTCCTGGAGCCGATCAGGGACCGTCGGGCCGCGATCGAGGCCGACCGCGGGCTGGTCGACCGGCTGATCGTCGAGGGCACCGAACGGACCCGCCAGGAGGTCCGGCAGACGCTGGTCGAGGTCCGCCGGGCGATGGGGCTGACCGGCGCGTACCAGCAGATGCGGCGGCGGGCCGAGCGAAGCCGGCGGCGAACGGACGCCCCGGCCTGAGCCGGCGCGTCCAGCGTGATCGGCGTCCAGGAGACGTCCGTGCTGCCGGACGCGTGGCGGCAGGGCTCGGAGCTGTTCGACGCGCCGCTCACCCTCGCCCTGGCCTACCTGGTCACCAGGGCGGTGCAGCTCGGGGTGCTGTTCTGGGTGAGCGCAACGGACCCGCCGCTGCGCTCGACGCTCCGGTTCTTCGCCGTGCCGGCGACGGCGGCCTGGCTCCCGCTCATCGTCGGTGCGCTGCTCGGTGGCGCCGCCCAGACGGCGCTCTGGACGCTGGCGCTCCTGGTGGACATCGGCGGCGCCCGGCTCGCGTCCGCCTACCGCCCGTGGCCGCTCCGGAGTCTGGACCACTTCAGCGAACGGCTCGGCCTGGTGCTCATCATCGCGCTGGGCGAATCGCTGATCGCGGCAGGCGCGGGGCCGAGGTCGATGGCGCCGGGCGGGGGCGGCCTGGTGGCGGCGCTGCTCGGCCTCGTCACCACGGTCTGCCTGTGGTGGCTCTACTTCGACCGACTGGCGCCCGCCGCCCGGCAGTCCATCATGCTGGTGCCGCGCGAGCGGCGGTCCGACGTTGCCGGTGACGCGTACGGCCTCGTGCACGCGCCCCTGATCATCGGTGCGATCTACGTCGCGCTCGGCATCGAGCAGGTCCTCGGTCATCTCACCGGGGAGAACGAGGGCCGCACCCGGTTGGGCTGGGTCGTCGCCACCGCCCTCTACGGTGGCGCCGCCCTCTACCTGCTCGCACGGTTGCTCTTCCGCCGGCTCACCGTCCGCGCCGTGCACCCGGCGCAGGTCGTCGTCGCGCTGGTGCCGCTGGCCCTGCTGCCGATCGGCCGGTCCCTGCCCGCGCTGGCCGCGCTCGCCCTGCTGACCGTCTTCCTGATCGGCGTGACCTGGTACGAGCGGCGGATCGACCGACGCGGCCCGCACAGCGAAGCAGCGCAGCCGGTCGCTCCGTGAGCCTCGGAAAAGTTTCCGGCCGCCGTGTCGATGTCCCCGGTGCCCGTTCGTCGTCATGCTGTACGGCGACAAGCCGCACCGAGAGGAGCCGAAGCGTGAAGTACATGCTGCTGTTCATGAGCCCCACGACCGACTGGGACACGCCCGTCGACGGGTGCGACTTCGAGGACTGGATCCGCTACGACCGGGAGATGAAGGACGCCGGGATCTGGGTGTCCGGGTACCCCTTGCAGGACCTGACCAGCTGCACGACCGTGCAGGTCGGCCCGGCCGGCGAACGCACGATCACCGACGGGCCGTTCGCCGAGACCCGCGAGGTGCTCGGCGGGTACGACATCATCGACGTGCCGGACCTCGACGCCGCGCTGGAATGGGCGGCCCGCAGCCCGGGTGCCCTCGGCGGCGGGTCGGTCCAGGTGCGCCCGATCGCCGAGATCGAGGTGGAGGTCTGACGGTGCCCGACGAGGGGGCAGCCGGGACGAGGCCGGTCGGGTCGTCCGTCGAGGCGGTGTTCCGCGAGGAGCGCGGCCGGCTGCTCGCCTCGCTCGTGCATCGCTTCGGCGACCTCGACCTGGCCGAGGAGGTCGCCTCCGAGGCCATCGAGGCGGCGCTGGTGCACTGGCCGACCGACGGCGTCCCGAGTCGGCCGGGCGCCTGGCTGCTCACCACGGCCCGCCGCCGCGCCGTGGACCGGCTGCGCCGCGACCGGGTGCTGGCCACCCGGCTCGCCGTACTCCAGGCCGAGGCCGAGCGGACGGACCCCGCTCCACCCGCCGACGCGGACCGCGACCTGCCCGACGACCGGCTGGCGCTCTTCTTCACCTGCGCCCACCCGGCCCTGCCCGCACAGGACCGCGGCGCGCTCACCCTGCGCTTCCTCGCCGGCCTCACCACGGCCGAGGTCGCGCGGGCGTTCCTGGTGCCACCCGCGACCATGGCCCAGCGACTCGTCCGGGCCAAGCGGAAGATCCGCGACGCCCGCATCCCGTTCCGGGTGCCGGGCACCGACGAACTACCCGAACGCCTGCCCACGGTGCTCCAGGCGGTCTACTCGATCTTCACCGAGGGGTACGCCGCCAGCTCCGGCCCGGATCTCCAGCGGACCGACCTCGCCGAGGAGGCCATCCGGCTGGCCCGGATCCTGCGCCGGCTGCTGCCCGCCGAACGGGAGATCGCCGGGCTGCTCGGGCTGATGCTGCTCATCCACGCCCGGCGCGCCGCGCGTACCGGGCCGGACGGCGGGATCGTCCTCCTCGATGACCAGGACCGCGGACGCTGGGACCACCGCATGATCGACGAGGGGCGCCGGCTGGTGCTCGTCGCGCTGACCGGCGGACCACCCGGGCCGTACGGGCTACAGGCCGCCATCGCCGCACTGCACGACGAAGCCGCCGACGTGGCCAGCACCGACTGGCCCCAGGTGGTGGCGCTCTACGACGTACTGCTCGGGCTGGTTCCCTCCCCGGTCGTCGCGCTCAACCGGGCCGCCGCGGTGGCCATGCGGGACGGGCCGGAGGCCGGGCTGGCCCTGCTGGACGAGTTGGCCGATGATGCCCGGCTGCGTGGCTACCACCTCTATCCGGCCAGCCGGGCCGACCTGCTGCGCCGGCTCGGCCGGTACGGCGAGGCCGCGGCGGCGTACCGCAACGCGCTGACGTTGGTCGGCACCGAGCCGGAACGGGCGCACCTGCTCCGCCGGCTGGAATCCGTCACCGCCGAGGAGCCGGCCGACTGAGCGGATCCGCCGGTTGGCGGCGTCCGCTGTAGCCTGCTCGGGTGAGTCTGCCTCTGCCAGCCGGCGAGTTCGCGGCGTACCTGTTCGACTGCGACGGCACCATCGTCGACTCGATGCCGCTGCACTACCTGGCCTGGCGGCGGGCCCTGGACGAGTGGGGCTGCGAGTTCCCCGAGGACCTCTTCTACGCGTGGGGCGGCCGGCCGACCGTCGACATCATCGTCGAGCTGAACGAGCAGCACGACCTGGCCATGCCGGTGGCGACCGTCGTCGAGCGCCGGGAGAGCTACTACCAGGAGTTGCTGCCGCAGCTCGCCGCGGTGCCCGAGGTGCTGGCGCACATCCACGACGCGCACCGGCGGGTCCCGTTCGCTGTCGTCTCCGGCAGCACCCGCGCCTCGGTCACCGCCTCCCTCGACGCGCTGGGCCTGCTCGACCGGTTCGACGTGCTGGTCTGCGCCGACGACTACACGCGGGCCAAGCCCGACCCGGAAGCCTTCCTGCTCGCGGCGGGGCACCTCGGCGTACCCCCGGGCTCCTGCCTGGTCTTCGAGGACACCGACCTGGGCATCCAGGCCGCCACCGCGGCCGGCATGGCGTCGGTACGCGTCCCGCGACCCCGGGACCGATCCGAGGGGTGACGGGGCCGGCCGGCGCGTGGGATCAGTCCGGGCGGTGCTGCCGGTGGAGCGAACGTTGGTGGCGCCGTAGCGCCCGGTGATGCGCGTGCGCGAGCAACCGGTCGACCTCGGTCAGGCTGCGCGGACCCGGGTTGAGCACGCACGCCCACCCGTGGGTGCCGTAGGCGGGATGGGGCACGACCTGATCGAGCGCCGTGAAGTCGACCGCGGAACGATGCTCGGCGGACTGGGCCGGCGGGTAGCCGAACAGACGCTCGAACTCCTCCCGGCCGAGGTCCAGGCTGAGCCGGAAGACGCCGGGCCGGTCGAGTTCCGAGTCCTCGTCGAAGCCGGCGGTGTCCTGCCCGACGAGGGTGGCGAACGGCCGGCGGCGGTCCGGCCCGACGAAGAAGAACCGGTCGCCCCAGCTGGACCGTGGGGCGCCGGAAGCTTCGTCGGCGAGGACGAGGGCCACCTCGGGCAGGGCGAGGATGAGCTGGGCGATGTCGTCGGCACCGAGGTCGAACGACCAGGCGGCGGGCATGGATGAAGAAGCCATGACCTTCACCGTATCGTTGAACCACCCGTTGAGACTCTCGCCGTTTCCGCCGTTGGAGCCCGAGCTGAACCCTCAAATAGCAGGACACGCCTACCGGCCGGTGGACCTGGCCCGGGAGCACAACATCTCCAGCCAGGCCGTCCGCAACTACGAGCGCGACGGCGTCATCCCCACCGCCCGGCGTACGCCGAGCGGCTACCGCGTCTACACCGAGGTGCACGCCGCGGCGCTGCGCGCGTACCTGACGCTCGTCGCGGGGCACGGATACGCGACGGCCGGCGAGATCATGCGGGCCGCCGTCCGGGGCGACCTGGACACCGCCCTGCGCGCCGTCGACACCAGTCACGCGCAACTGCTGCGCGACCGCGAAACGCTCGACGCCGTCGAGACGACCATCGGGGTGCTCACCGCCGCACCGATCTCCACCCCGCCCGGCCGACCGCTGACCGTCGGCGACCTCGCCCACCGGCTCGGGGTGACGCCGGCGACGCTACGCAAGTGGGAGCGGGCCGGCGTCCTGTCCCCGGCGCGCGACCGACCCTCGCGGCAGCGGCAGTACGGCCCCGAGGACGTCCGCGACGCCGAGCTGGCGCACCTCCTGCGCCGGGGCGGCTACCTGCTGGACCACATCGCGACCGTGATGCGGCAGGTACGCGCGGCCGACGGCCCGGGGCCGCTGGCGGCGTCGCTGCACGCCTGGCGGGAGCGGCTGGCCACGCGAGGACACGCGATGCTGGTGGCCGCCGGCCACCTCGCCAGCTACCTGGCGACGGCCGGGCCGTGATCGCCCTCGCCCCTAGCGGACCGTCAGCAGCAGCTTGCCCGGAAAGGAGGTCTTCAGCCGCCGGTGGGCCTCCACCACCTTGCCCAGCGGGAACGTCTCGGCGACGTGCACCTCGAACGGCCCCGCCTCGATGAGCTCGTTGAGGCGCTGCAACTGCTGGGGGTTGGCCGCGCCGTCGTACGCCCGGACGGGCACGCCCGGCCGCTCGCGCGGCTCCGGCTGCACACCGTGGGGGTACGCGACCACCCCGCCGTCGGACAGTGTCTCAGTGAGCCGGTCCAGTGTCTCGCCGCCGGCCATCGCCAGGATCCCGCCCACGCCGTCCGGGACTGCCTCCCGGATCCGCGCGATCACCTGGGTGTGGTCACCGTGGCCGTCGAGGGACACGTCGGCGCCGAGTCGGGTCACCAGTGCCACGCCGTCCGGCCCGGAAGCCACGGCGATCACGTTGAGCCCCTGTCGCTTGGCCAACTGCACGGCCAGGTGGCCCTGACCGCCGCTCGCGCCGAAGATCAGCAACCAGGCGCCGGCCGGCAGACCGAGGGCGTCCAGCCCGGCCAGCGCGGTCAGCGCGTCGGTGGGCATGGCGCCGGCGTGCTGCGCTGACACACCCTCGGGCAGCTTGGCGGCGTACTGCGCCTTCGCCACGGCGTACTCGGCGTAGAAGCCGCCCTTCGGCCGGGTGGTGGCGGCGACGTAGACCAGGTCACCGACCGCCACGTTGGTCACCTGGCCGCCGACTGCGGCGACGGTTCCGGCACCGTCGGCGCCGGGCACGATCGGGAATGCGGCGCCCTCGGGCACCAGCGTGCCCTGCCGCTCGTACGCGTCCCACACCCCGACGCCGGCGTTCCACACCTTGATCAGCACCTCGTCGTCGGCGACCTCCGGCACCGGCAGGATCCGCAGGGTGATCACTTCCGGCCCGCCGAACTCGTCGAAGGCCGCGGCCTGCATCTGCTCGGGCACGTCCCCGTCAACCATGTGGATTCCCCCTCCGTGCCGGCGTCACCGTCGCAGCATGCCGGCTCCGGGACGGGCCCGGTCCGGGCCTGAGCAGCGTTCACCCACAAGGGCGACCGACGGCGTTGTAACCGTCGATCGTCCAGCCGTGTTCGCCCGGTCATCGAAAAGTGTCAATGTTCTTACCGAAACTTCGACGCCCGTTGGTGCCATCAGCCAGGACGTCACCAGACCCGGGACGCCATCGATCACCGCAGATGGGGACGGCAGAGCACTGCTGGATACCGAAAATTTTCGACACGGACGGGCGCCAGCCCCCGGCCGGGTGCCCAGAAAGCGCCGCGAGATCGGCTCGTGGACCGGGCGACCCGGTGCGATACGACCGCCATTCGGCCCGACCCTCAGTGGACCCGGTGCCAGAGGGGGAGGAGTCCGGAGAGGATCAACGCGGCGCCGATCGGCAGCAGGTCCAGGTTGACGGCGATCGGCACGAAGCCGAGCAGCACCAGCGGCGGGCCCCAGCCTGGAAGTAGTTGCGGCCTGCCGACAGCGGCGCGTACCAGCAGGGTGAGCAGGCCGAACTGGAACAGCAGGGGCCCCGCCGCCAT
Organism: Micromonospora sp. U21; assembly: GCF_018070045.1. Taxonomy (GTDB): domain Bacteria; phylum Actinomycetota; class Actinomycetes; order Mycobacteriales; family Micromonosporaceae; genus Micromonospora. Next base: position 8,380 of record NZ_JAGPYK010000056.1, on the reverse strand, counting down.
GGCCGGATCCGGCAGTGGCGCGGCGTCGGCCAGCCGGGGGAAGAGGTCGCCGAGGATCACCCACAGGAACGCGGCCACGCCGACGAGACCGGCGGCCGTCGCCACATCCAGAAGCACCCGGAGCCCGGTGCGCGGCGTGGTGCTCGAACCAGCGGCACCGGCGGACGCGAGCAGCCGCCGCAGACCGACGACCAGACCGGCGAAGAGCACGAACGCGACCAGGAACAGGGCATGACCCAGGTTCCACGCCCAGCCCGAGCCGTGGTCGCCGTCCAGGCCGTCGATGATCCGCAGGACGCCGTAGAGCAGCACGAGCATGGGGGCGCCGACGGCGGCCGTCCGCACCATGCGGATCGGCTGGCGGGAGACCCGTGCGTCGGTGCCGGTCATCGCCCCAGCCTGGCAGGACGGCGGGTGACGCTCCATCAGGAAATCCCCGTACCCGTCCCGGAGATGCCCACCCTGAGACCGATCGCCACGCGCAGGAGGTGCGACTGCCGGTCATCCCACCTAGAGAGATCGCCTGCGTAGCAGCCGGTACCGCTCCAGCCGCTCCGAGCGGTACCGGTCGAGGGTGAGGGCAGCATCGGCGAGACGAGGATCGTGCAGGCCCCGCATTCGTTGCGCTCGTGGAACTGGACGCAGTAGGACGCAAGCTCAACCTTGAACGGCACCCGGCTCAGTACCTCGTCAAGACCCATCACTACCGCCTTCTTGCTGTGCATTCCCTACGGACGCCTCCCAACCTAGGCCAACTCGTCCTACTCGTACAGCTGGCTCTAGACGTCTAACCCGTACCCGACGCCCAGTTAGTATAAGCCGTTCATAAGGTCTCGCTCATGGTTGACGAGATGTCCCCGGTGGCGCTCTACATCCAACTGGCGGATCTTCTCGCCAAGAAGATCGAGAGCGGGAAGCTCAAGCCACGCCAGCCGCTCCCGAGTGAGGCCCACCTCCAGCAGGAGTACGGCGTCGCTCGCGGCACGGTCCGGGCAGCCGTCCGCCTACTGCGGGAGCGAGGGCTCGTCGTGACGCTCCCGGCTCGCGGTACGTACGTCGCCGACCGGAAGCCGTAGACCTCGAACTCCCCCCGCGTCCAGGCGGCTCGGCGGTCCACCGGACGAAGCTGCGGCGGCAGCCGTGTAATCCTGCTCGCATACTGATCAAAGACGAAGACGTGGCGATCACGGCAGCGGAGGCGGGAGCCGCTGTCGTGCGGACCATGTACGGGGCCTCGCTGACGCGCTTCGACAAATCCGGGGGCGACTTCGCCACTGCTGCGGACATCGAAGCGGAAAAGGCCATCCTCGACGTTCTCCGTTCCACCCGCCCGCAGGATGCCGTCACGGGTGAGGAGAGCGGACGCACAGGTGCCAGCGTCGCCGAGCGGATGTGGCTGGTCGACCCCCTGTGCGGCACGCTGAACTACGCCGCACGCACCATGCTGGTGGGAGTGAACGTCGCGCTACGAACGGGTTCGACAGTCACCGCGGCGGCCTCAGCCGACCCGTTCGCCGAAGAAATATTCTGGACTGACGGCACTCGTGCGTACGTGCGCCGCGACGGCGTGGACGAGCAGCTCAGGCCGTCGGCCGAGTCGACGTTGGTGGACGTCAACCTCGATCCACCGTTCCCGAACGCGCCAGCGTTCCGGGCTGTGCGGCTGCTCGCCGACGCGGGGTTCGTCGAGCGGTTCCGCCCGCGCGTGGTCTCCACCAGCCTGGCAGCGGCGTGGGTGGCGGCCGGCCGGCGAGCCGCGTACGTGACCGACGGCGACCTGCGGGACAGTGTGCACTTCGCCGCTGGAATCGCGCTGTGCCAGGCAGCGGGATGCGTGGTCACCGGCATCCAGGGCCAGCCGCTGCACACGGGAGCGGGCGGGCTCATCGTGGCGGCAGATCAGCAGACGCACGCCGCCCTGCTGGCACTCGTCGAGACACAACTCTCCCCAGCTTCGGATTGTTGACCCTGGGTAAACGACGAAGGCGCGATCGCGCCTTGATGGGGTGTGGCCGGTAGCGAATCGTGAAGGTCACCGGACAGGGGTCAATCCGCTGTCCCGCAGGTGCCGCCGCGTTCGCCGGCGCCGCGACCATCACAAGGGAGTACGCGCTGTGACCACTGGATTCGCCTCGGCCGCACCCAAATTCGCCACCACCTCCAACCCCACCACCCTCCTGCTGCTCCGCTGCGGTGTCGCGGCGGGCCCGGTCTTCCTCGCCGTGGGCGCGGCGCAGGGTCTCGCCCGTGACGGCTTCGACTTCGGCCGCAACGCGATCAGTCAGCTCAGCCTCGGTGCATGGGGCTGGATCCAGGTGGTCAACTTCGTGATCACGGCCGTCCTCCTGATCGCCGGCGCGACGGGTCTACGCCGAGCGCTGCCGGACGGTTCCGCGCGGAGGTGGGCACCGCCGCTGGTCGGTGCCTTCGGCGGGACGTTCCTGGTCGCCGCGATCTTCCCCGCGGATCCGGGCGCCGGATTCCCCGACGGCCCGCAGGCGCCCGCCACGGCGTTGAGCGGCCCCGGCGCCGTGCACATGGTCGCCGCCAGCCTGGGCTTCATGGCGCTCTGCGTCGCCTTCGTCGTGCTGGCCCGCCCGTTCGCGGTCGCGGGGCACCACGGCTGGGCGCTGGTGTGCCGGATCGTGCCGGTGGTGGTTCTCGCCGGCCTGGCCGCCTCGTCCGCCACCGTGCTGGCCTTCACCGCGGGCGCCGCAGTCGCGCTGCTGTGCCTCTCCCTGGTGACCGCCCGCCTCAGCCGGCGCTGATGGCATCCATCTCGGCCAGCGCGTCCTCGGGAAGGGTCAGCGCGGTGGCGGAGAAGTTCTCCCGCAGGTGCGCGACGGATGAGGTGCCGGGAATGAGCAGGATGTTCGGGGAACGCTGGAGCAGCCACGCCAGCGCGACGGCCATGGGCGTGTTGCCGAGACGCGTGGCGACCGCGTTCAGTTCCGCGGACTGCAGCGGGGAGAAGCCGCCGAGCGGGAAGTAGGGCACGTAGGCGATGCCCTGGGCGGCGAGGGAGTTGATCATGTCGTCGTCGTCCCGGTTCGCGATGTTGTAGAAGTTCTGCACACAGACGATCGGGGCGATGGACTGCGCCTCGGCGATCTGCTCGGCGTTGACCGTGCTGAGACCGATTTGCTTGATCAACCCCTCCTGCTGTAGCTGCGCGAGCGCGGCGAACGGCTCGGAGATGGAGCCCGGGGTGGGCCTGTCGAAGCCGCCGACGCGCAGGTTGACCACGTCGAGCACGTCGAGCCCGAGGTGATGCAGGTTGTCGTGCACAGCGTGGCGCAGTTGCTCGGGAGCCAGCGCCTTCAGCCAGTTCCCCTCGGCGTCCCGCACCGATCCGACCTTCGTCACAACGTGCAGGTCGTTCGGATACGGGTGCAGGGCCTCCTTGATGATCTCGTTGGTGACGTACGGGCCGTAGAAGTCGGCCGTGTCGATGTGGTTGATTCCCAGGTCGACGGCCTCGCGCAGCACCGCCACCGCGGCGTCGCGGTCGGCCGGCGGACCGAGGACGTGCGGGCCGGCCAACTGCATCGCGCCGTACCCCATCCGGGCGACCACCAGATCCCCCCTGGTGAACGTCCCGCCGGGAACTGTGGTTGGCGTCATGACGATTCCTCTCACTGTTGCCGTAAATCGGGCGATCTTCGCGCCGAGGCGGGCGCCAGACGGCGGCGCCAGCGGGTGACTGCCCCACTCCGCCCGACGAGGTGGAACAGGCTGAGCCCCGGTGATCCTGGGAGTGGCAGGGACAGGCAGACCGCGACCTCACGCGGTTAAGCTGGGGACGGTGCGCGACAACAATCTGCTCGGGGGCTACCTGCGGGCCCGCCGCGAGCTCGTCCAGCCCGACACTGTGGGCCTGCCCGCCGACGGGGTGCGACGCGTCGCCGGCCTACGGCGTGAAGAGGTCGCCATGCTCGCCGGCATCAGCGCTGACTACTACCTGCGACTCGAGCAGGGCCGCGACCGCAATCCCTCGATACAGGTCCTTGAGGCACTCGCCCGTGTCCTGCGCCTCGACGACGCGGCGACCGACTACCTGCTGAGCCTGGCCACACCGCAGCCCCGGCACCGGCGACGCCGTCCCCGCCGCGAGACCGCACCGGCCAGCATCCGGCAACTGCTCGACGTCATGGGCGTACCGGCATTCGTCGAGAGTCGCTACTTCGACGTACTCGCTGCCAACAGCCTCGCCCGCGCGCTGTCGCCCAACCTGGAGGCCGGCCAGAACCGGCTCACGGCCGTGTTCCTCGACCCGGCCGAGCGCGCGATGTTCCCCGACTGGGACCAGGCCACCGCAGACCTGGTCGGCAGCTTTCGCAGGGCGGTGGGCACCGACACCGACGACCCACGATTCGTCCAGCTCGTCGGTGAACTGTCCCTGTCGAGCCCACGATTTCGGCAACTCTGGGCCCGGCACGACGTCCGCACCTGCGAGGGCATGCCCACCCGCATCCAGCACCCTCAGGTCGGCGACCTCACTCTCCACCGCGAGAAGCTCGGCATCGGCGGCGCCAAAGGTCAGCTGCTCGTTGTCTACCACGCTCAACCGGGCACGAGCAGCGCAGAGAAGATGGCCCTGCTCGCCTCCCTGGCCGCCCCCGCCGCTCCGGTCACCCCGGCCACGGCAGCCGACATCGCCGTAGCCTGACAGCCCCGGTCACGTGCCGAGGCAGAGACGCGCGGAACCCGCGCCGGAGGCGCCGGCTCAGCGTGCTGCCGGCGTCAGCCGCACACAGCAGTGGTCCGGGCTCGGATCGAGCACCACCTGGTGCTGTTCGCCCGCACCGTCCGTGACGCCCCGCAGCAGCTGAAGGTTCACCCCGCACACGAGTGCCGTGAACTGCTGGGCGAGCCGATGGAACGGACAGTTGCCCAGGGCCAGAGTGGCGCCGTCGTGATCCTGGCGCCGTGGCTCGTAGCCGGCCTCCTCGAGCGCCGCCACGACATCGTCGGCCGCCGCGCCGATCGATCTGCCGGCCTCATAGGCCGTCCGGTCCAGCACCTCTCGGACGGGAACCCCGGTGTCGATCGACTCTGCCACGGCCGCCGCGAGCAACCCGCCGACGAGGTCGTAGTGCCGCTCGGGCACCGACACCGCCACCTCGCCTGCCATCCGCCGGTACAGCTTCGCGGGGCGACCCGCGCCGGGCCCCGTGCGGCCCGCTGGCCGGCGGTACTCGACGGCCAGCAGGCCCTGCTCTGCGAGCCGGTCGAGATGGAATGCGGCGACGCGCCGGCTGACGCCCAGACCCTCAGCCGCCGCGTCACGGCTGATCGCCATCGCGCTGCGGGCGACGAAGTCGAACACGGCTCGGCGTGTCGGGTCGTCGAGGGCGGCCAGGGCGGCGATTCGGTCGGGCCGGGGGCGAGGAGCCATGACCGAAGTGTAAAACACGCGTCTGTTGACTTTAGAAGGGCACGCCCCTAGCGTTTCTAAGAGACGAACAACACGTTTCTAGAAGATTGGAGACCCTCGTGGCCACCATCGCATCGGGCTCGTCAACGATCGCTCGGCTGACCGCACGCGCAGGAGACCCTGCCCAACAAGCGTTCCTGTTGTTGCGCACCGTCTTCACGGTGGCGCCGATCGCGTTCGGCCTGGACAAGTTCTTCAACCTGTTGGCCGACTGGCCGACCTACCTCGCGCCCTTCGTTGACCGGCTCGTCCCGGGCACCGGGCAGCAGGCGATGTACGCCGTTGGCGTGATCGAGGTCCTGGCCGGCCTCCTTGTGGCGGCGCGGCCGAAGTACGGCGCTGTCGTGGTGGCCGCCTGGCTGGCCGGCATCATCGTGAACCTTCTGCTGCTCGGCGAGTTCTACGACGTGGCGCTGCGCGACTTCGGCCTGCTCGTCGGCGCGCTCGCACTGTCGCGGCTGGCCACCCGTCGCCGACCCGCAGAACCGGCCGCCCCTCGCGCGTAGCGACTCGGTGCGGTCCACCGACATCGATTGACAAGAGGCGTCTGACCGCTTTCCGGCAGGTCAGACGCCTCTTGATCTCGTACGCCCGAATGGGTTCGAACCCCTGACCTTCTGAACCATAGTCGGCGCGAGTCCACGTGCGCTCCGTCGGCGACTTGTGGCGTGACTCGACGACGAATATCGGCCCGATGTATCGGCTTGATATATCGGGGCGGCGCTTGCGGTCACCCGGTTGACGGGGAGGTGCGATGAGGTCGATCGACTACGACACGGAGCAGTACCAGGACTACGCGCGCGGCCGCGCGCTCGCCCAGCAGCAACTGCATGAGTGGATCAGCGCCTTTGAAGCGGTACTGCCCGAGCGGCGTCCGCTGGCGGGGCTGGACGTCGGCTCAGGGACCGGCAGGTTCACGCCCGCGCTGGCAGGAGCGTTCGGGCCCGTCACCGGCGTCGAGCCCTCGGTCCGGATGCGCGAGATTGCACAGAAGCAGTCCCAGCATCCCGGTGTGCGGTATCTGGCAGGCACCGCCGAGGACATGCCGGTGCCGTCCGGCAGCGCCGACTACGCTCTCATGTTCTTGTCCTGGCACCACGTCCAGCACAAGCCCCGGGCAGCCCGGGAGCTGGCCAGGGTGCTCAAGCCCGGCGGGCGGCTGCTACTGCGCGCGAACTTCAGCGACCACCATCCGCGGCCGTGGTGGCTGGAGTACTTCCCCCGCGGTTACGAGGTGGACGCCTCCCTGTTCCAGCCCCTGCATGAGGTCATCGCGATGTTCACGTCGGTGGGTTGGCACGTTGCCAGCTTCGACACGGTCACCGAGCCGTCCTCGGGCACCTGCGGCGACATGCTCGACCGGCTGCGCCTGCGTACTCTCTCGTTCTTCGCGCAGCTCAGTCCCGACGACCTGGAGGCCGGCTTCCGCCAACTGGAGCAGGCAGTTGCCGCGGACCCCGACGCACCAGCACCGGTGGGCGGAGTATGGGCCAACACAGCCACGCCAAGCCTGACGGCGAGGACGATCGCCACGACGGCTGGCGCTCCGAGCAGCAGCCCTGCCCTTACGCTTCCTCAATCCTGCCGCGCTGAAGAAAGTTGGGTTACGGGCGGAAGAGGAGTGACCACCAAATAGCAGGGCCGACCCCAAATGGGACCGGCCCCGCAGCAGCAGTTCTACCCTGGGTGATACGCGTAGGCGACTAAGTAACCATCCCCGAGTTCGCCTTGAAGTCGTCGAGCGAGGCTCTCGCCCCACGTGGCGAACTCTTCGTCCTCCTGCCCACTTGCAAACCCTACGGAACTCGATGCGCCCGACGCGAAGAGCGAATCAAATCGATCGGACCAGCGCATCAGCTCGGTAGCAAGGCTAGTGCTGACTGGAAGTTCCGTTGGGTCGGTGTCATTCCACAGCCCGTCATTTCCGAGAACCCACACGGGGTAGCATCGGAACTCTGGAAACATTCTGATTCGCTGCATCGCCTCAGTAAAGTCCCGACTGCAGGTTCGCTCCGAATACGAAGCCGTTGTCACCGACGGTGACGGCCAGCTTTACGTTATGGCCATTGTACGTGGTTTCGTAGATGGGCCTGCCGACATCTTTTCCCTGATAGCCAACGATCTTGCCTTGGGTGGCAGCATTTACCGGCACCTTGGATCATCCCCTGTGGAAATTGTTCCCGAGAAATCCAACGCGGAGCGTGAATAGATCCACCAGGAACATGCGGCTGAAACGAAGTTGGCGCTGAATTGTCCCTCTTCCGAGCGGGACTGATGAGAAATTCAGAATTTCGGCTATGGTTGCCACCACCCCCGCAACTACGCAAACAACGAATACGAGGGCGCACGGAAGAACTACAACCAATAACGCGCCGCGCCCGATCATTCCACCAGTAGCCAAACCCTGGGCCAGCACGCCACCGGCAAGCGAGATCAACACGCCTCGCCAGGAAAGCACGAGCAATCGATAGGACCTACGACTCCGGACTGCGCGCGCCCGCTCAGCTGACAAGGCTCTCACCGACCCTGAACGAATTCGGTCACCATGGCCAGTCAAACCAGCGGCCTGACCAGGTTTTGGACTTGCCCTCCGTATAACCGCCACCGACCCCAACTCCAACCATACCGCCGGCCGTATTCACGGGCTGGCCACAAGCCCTTGAACCCGATGGATATGAGAGCCCCTACGGAGACTTCGGCGCCCGCGCCGGCCTCCCAGTAACTGGATACGCCAGGCTGGTCGTCGATAGTTCCGTCGGAGGCTGCGGAGCTGAGGCCAAAAAAGGCCGGCATTAGGTCCAAAGTCCCCTGTCGCTTAAGAGCGACCGGCAATAGGTGTCACTTGAGTCGGCGGGTGGTGGGCCGGGTATCCCAGCGGTAGAGGACCCGTGCCCGTTGGATGAGTTGACGGACGGTGACGATGGCGGCGGCCAGGTACAGGTA
>NZ_JAGPYK010000055.1 GCF_018070045.1 Micromonospora sp. U21 | reverse complement strand
CCCCGCGGGGGACGCGGGGGACGGGGGGCGGGGGCGGGGGGGGTCAGGCGGGGGACAGCACCTCGGACAGGGGGGCGGGGGTCAGGCCCCGTTGGCGGAGCCCGGCCAGGATGTGCGGCAACGCCTCGTCCGTCATCGCGGCGTTCGCCTCGGTCACGTGCATGATCACGACAGAACCGGGGCGTACGTTGTCCAGCACCGCCCGCACGATGGGCTCCCAGGCGCCGGCGAAGGGATCACCGCTGACCACATCCCCGTCGACCACCGTCACGCCGAGCGGCGCGAGCGCGGCCAGCGCCGCCGCGTCGTGACAGAGCCCCGGAAAGCGGAAGTACCGCGTCTGCCGGCCACCGTACGGCTTGATCACCTGAAAGGTCTTCGCCGCGTCGTCGGTCATGCCCCTCGCGGGCACCCGTGGCAGGTCGTAGCAGTCACCGGCGTACGCCAGGTGCCCGTAGGTGTGGTTGGCCAGTTCGAAGCGCGGGTTGTCGGCGAGCCGCCGGGTGAGGCCCGGATACCGCTCCACCCACTTGCCGGTCAGGAAGAAGGTGGCTGGGATCTGCTCGCGCTCCAGCAGGTCGACGATGCGCAGGTTGGCGTAGGACTTCACCCGACCGGTGCGCAGGTTGTGCAGCATCCCGTCGGTCATGTCCGCGTCGAAGGTTAGCGCGACCCGGTTGCCGGTACGCGGGCCGTGATCCACCACCGGCGGCCGGGTCCCCGGCCGCGTCGCCCCGGGGACGGTGGCCGCCGACGGGCGTACCTGCGCAGTGGCGCTCGCGCTGCTCGACGGCCCGGCCGGAACGGCGGCCCGGATGGATGGGCTGACGAAGGTCGGCGCGTCCGGCGAGGGCGCCCCGGAGAGCGCGATCGCGGATGCCGCGCTGCCGACGATGCCGGCCGCGACCAGGACGCCGAGCAGTGGGCGCAGCCGAGGTCGGATCACGGCGGTGATCATCCCAGACGTGAACGCGCCTCACCGCCCCGCGCAGCGCGTCGGGACGCTACGCCGGGCCGCCGCGCGGCGCGTACATGATGACCGCGACGCCGAGCAGGCAGAGGGCCGCTCCGGCCAGGTCCCACCGGTCCGGGCGGAAGCCGTCCACCAGCATCGCCCAGCCCAGTGAGCCCGCCACGAACACTCCCCCGTACGCAGCCAGGATCCGACCGAAGTGTGCGTCCGGCTGGAACGTGGCGACGAAGCCGTAGCAGCCCAGCGCGATCACGCCAGCGGCGATCCACCACAGGCCACGCTGCTCCCGCCAGCCCTGCCAGACCAGCCAGGCGCCGCCGATCTCGGCCAGCGCGGCCAGCGCGAACAACACCAGGGAGCGGAGCACGGTCACCTCGCGACCCTAGCCGGCGCACAGGACGGGTCCCCGGGCGACCGCCCGGGGACCCGCGGAACGCTCAGGTCACTTCGTGAAGGCGTCCTTCACGTTGCGACCGGCTTCCTTCACGTTCTGACCAGCCTGCTTGGCGCGTGCGTCGCTCTGCTGGCTGGCGCCCTCGCCACGCATCTGCTCGTTGTCGGTCTTGTCGCCGACCCGCTCCTTCGCGGCACCGGCCATCTGCTCGACCTTGTTTCGTGCCTTCTCGGTGAAGCTCATCATGCCTCCTCCGTCTGGCGTCTCTCCCGGCTTGCTTGCCCGGTGTCCGGGTGCCGAAACCGGCAGTGCCGGTGGGCACACCCACTATGGCATCCTAGGAAGATAGGTTGAGTGCTGGAAGCGGTCGCATCGGAGGCCGCCGGGTGCCACCGTGTCCGCGATGGTTAACTGGCCGCATGGGAGAGCTCCTGCTGATCCGGCACGGCGAGACCACCTGGAGCGCCACTCGGCGACACACCTCGTACACCGATCTGGAGCTGACCCCCGACGGCGAGCGGCAGGCCCGCACCCTCGCCGCTTTCCTGGCCGGGCGGCGATTCGTCACGGTGCTGGCCAGCCCCCGCTCCCGGGCGTTGCGCACCGCGCAGCTGGCCGGGCTCACCGTCGACACCGTCGACGAGGACCTCAGCGAGTGGAACTACGGCGAGTACGAGGGACGCACCACCGTCGACATCCACGAGGACCAGCCGCACTGGAACATCTGGACCGACGGCTGCCCCGGCGGGGAGTCACCCGCGCAGGTGGGGGCCCGCCTCGACCGGGTGCTGACCAGGGTCACCCCACTGCTCGACCGGGGCACCGTGGCGCTGGTGGGTCACGCGCACAGCCTGCGGGTGCTCGGCGCGCGCTGGATCGGCCTGCCCCCGTCCGCCGGCGGCCGGCTCCGGTTGGACACCGCCACGGTCAGCGTGCTCGGTCACGAGCACGGTCGGCAGGTCATCCTGCGGTGGAACCAGCCGGCTCCTCCGGCACCCGGGACCGCGACCGACTCGGTGGCCCGGCACTGATCTTCGGCGGCCGGTTCTCGTACGGAGTGGACAGCACCACCGTGGTCCGGGTGGTCACGTTCGCCGACGTACGGATCTCCTGGAGCACCCGCTCCAGGTCGGCCGGGCTGGCAACCCGCACCAGCAGCATGTAGAAGTCCTCACCCGCCACCGAGTAGCAGGAGTCGATCTCGGGCAGGTGCGCCAGGCGCTCCGGCGCGTCATCCGGCTGCGACGGGTCGAACGGGCGGATCGCCACGAACGCGGTCAGCGGCAGGTCCAGCGCCTCGAAGGAGACCCGGGCGGCATACCCCTTGATCACCCCGCGCTGCTCCAGCCGGCGCACCCGCTGGTGCACGGCGGACACCGACAGCCCCACCTTGTCGGCCAGGTCGGTGTACGACAGGCGGCCGTCAGCGGTCAACGCTGCGACGATGGCGCGGTCGATCTCCTCCACGGCGAGCAACCTACCGGGAAAAACGCCCGACGGCGACGAGGCTCCCACCGGACCGCGCCGGCGGCGGGCCACGGTGGACCCACCGCAGCCGCGCCACCACGCATCGTCGACCCGGGTTCAGCCCTTCGCCAGAGCCCGGGAGATGACCAGCCGCTGGATCTGGTTGGTGCCCTCCACGATCTGCAACACCTTCGCCTCACGCATGTACCGCTCCACCGGGTGGTCGGCCACGTAGCCGGCGCCACCGAGCACCTGCACCGCGTCGGTCGTCACCCGCATCGCCATGTCGGTGGCGAAGAGCTTCGCCTTGGCCGCCTCGATCGAGTACGGACGCCCGGCGTCGCGCAGTCGGGCCGCCGCGAGGGTCAGCGCGCGGGCCGCGGAGATCTGGGTCGCCGCGTCGGCGAGCAGGAAGCCCAGCCCCTGGAAGTCGACGATCGCCCGGCCGAACTGCTGCCGCTCCCGGGCGTACCCGACCGCGTAGTCCAGTGCGGCCTGGGCCAGCCCGACCGCGCAGGCCGCGATGCCCAGCCGGCCCGAGTCCAGCGCGGACATCGCGATGGTGAAGCCCGCCCCCTCGCCGCCGATCAGCCGCTCGGCCGGCACCCGCGCCTGGTCGAAGGCGATCTGCGCCACCGGCGAGGAGCGCAGCCCCATCGTCCGCTCGGCCGCCTGCGGGGTGATGCCGGCGGTGCCGGCGTCGGCGAGCAGGCAGGAGATGCCCTTCGGGCCGGGCCCGCCGGTGCGGCAGAAGACGTTGTAGAAGTCGGCGGTCCGGGCATGGGTGATCCACGCCTTGGTGCCGGAGACGAGGTACGCGTCGCCGTCGAGGACCGCGCGGGTGCTCAGCGCCGCCGCGTCGGAGCCGCCCTGCGGCTCGGAGAGGCAGTACGCGCCGAGCAGTTCACCGCCGAGCATGTCCGGCAGGAGCTTGCGCTGCTCGTCGCTGCCGAACGCGGCCACCGGGTAGCAGGACAGGGTGTGCACGCTGACCGCCTCGGCGACCGCGAGCCAGCGGCTGGCCAGAATCTCCAGCACCTGCAGGTACACCTCGTACGGCTGTGCGGCGCCGCCGTGCTCCTCGGGGTACGGCAGGCCGAGCAGGCCGGCCCGGCCGAGGGTCCGCAGCACCTCGCGGGGAAACTCGGCGCGCTCCTCGAAGCCGGCGGCCTTCGGCGCGAGCTCGCGATCGGCGAGTTCGGTGGCGAGGTCCAGCAGGTCGTGGGCCTCGTCGGTGGGGAGGATCCGGTCGACAGTCATAGCGCGATGAACTCCGTGGGGGTGGTGTTGAGCCGCTGCACGCCGTCCGTGGTGCAGACGACGATGTCCTCGATGCGGGCGCCGTGCCGGCCCGCCAGGTAGATGCCCGGTTCGATGGAGAACGCCATCCCGGGCTCCAGCGGCCGGTCGTTGCCGGCCACCAGGCAGGGCTCCTCGTGACCGTCCAGACCGATGCCGTGGCCGGTGCGGTGCAGGAACGCGGGGCCGTAGCCGGCGGCGGCGATCGGTTCCCGGGCGGCGGCGTCGGCCGCGGCGCCGCTGATTCCGGGCCGTACCGCCGCCACCGCGGCGCGCTGGGCGTCGTGCAGCACCGCGTAGTAGTCCAGGAAATCGGCCGGCGCCGGCCCGCCGGAGACGTACGTGCGGGTGCAGTCCGAGCGGTACCCCGAGGCCATGGTGCCGCCGATGTCCACCACCACCGGTTCGCCAACGCCGATCGGCCGGTCCGAGGTGCCGTGGTGCGGACTGGCCCCGTTCGGCCCGGCCGCCACGATCACGAAGTCCACGCTGACGTGCCCGGCTGCGCGGATCGCCGTGGCGATGTCGGCGGCGACCTCCGCCTCGGTGCGCCCGGGGCGCAGCCACTGCCCCATCCGCAGGTGCACCTCGTCGATCGCCGCGCCAGCCTCGGCGAGGGCCGCGACCTCCGCCGGGGACTTGCGGATCCGCAGCTCGCGCAGCACCTCGCCGGCGAGCCGCTGCGCCGCGGCGGGCAGCGCGGCACGCAGTGCGAGGACCTGCTCGGCCCACATCCGGTCGGCCAGCCCGACCGCCGCGGGCATGCCGTCGAGGGCGGCGACGAGCAGCGGGTACGGGTCGGTGCCGTCGGCGTGATCGACGATGCGCACCCCGGTGGCCGGCGCCGGGGACGCCTCCGCGGCCGGTCGCTCCAGCGTGGGCACGATCAGCGTCGGCTCACCCTCGGCCGGCAGCACCAGGCAGGTCAGCCGCTCCCCCGCGTGGGCGTCGTACCCGGTCAGGTAGCGCAGGTCGGAGCCGGGGGTGAGCAGCAGGGCGTCCAGGCCGGCGGCGGCGGTGGCGCGCTGCGCGGCGATCAGCCGGTCGGGCGGGTACAGCTCGTCGGTTCCCACCCGCTCAGCTTAACGGTCGTTTGGGGATTGCCGGCAGCCGGCGCACAGCCCGAAGGAAGGGCACCTTGTTAACGCCTGCTGTAGAGCAGGGCTCCCTTCTTGACAGCGCGCAAGCCCGGAAATCCACCAACGTTGATTGACGCCGACAGTTAACACTCTTTAAGATTTGGCTGCCTCGAGGCCCACCCGTCCCTGCGTCCCGCACCGCCCGCCCGCGACCACCCTGCGCGGGCGGCTGTCGTCCCCCGCCCACGGGAAGGCCCTCGATGTCCTCACCACTGCGCCGCGCCCTCACCGCCGGCCTGCTCGCGCTGGCCACGGCCGGCGCCACCCTCACCCTCGTCCCCACCGCCGCGCAGGCCGTGGTGCTGCCGAACAACTTCAAGAGCGTCGGCTACATGCCCTCCTGGGCCGGCAACGTCAACACCGTCCAGTACAACAAGCTCACCCACATCAACTACGCCTTCGTGCTGCCCAACAACGACGGCAGCCTGCGCCCGGTGGAGAACCCGAGCAAGCTCTCCTCGCTGGTCTCGCTCGGGCACGCCAACAACGTCAAGGTGTCGATCGCGGTCGGCGGCTGGAACGACGGCAACGACTCCGCCTTCGAGGCGCTGGCCGCCAACGCCGGCAGCCGGACCAACTTCGTCAACAACCTGGTCAACTTCGTCAACCAGTACAACCTCGACGGCGTCGACATGGACTGGGAGTACCCGGACCCGGGCGCATCGGCGAACAACTACACCCAGCTCATGACGCAGCTCGGCAGCGCGATGCACAGCCGCGGCAAGCTGCTCACCGCCGCCGTGGTCTCCGAGGGCGGCAGCGTCCAGGGCGTGCAGACGGCCGTGTTCGGCCAGGTCGACTGGCTCAACATCATGGCGTACGACGGCGGCAGCCCGCACGCCAACTACGACTGGTCGATCGCCAGCATCAACCTGTGGAAGTCCCGCGGCCTGCCGGCCAGCAAGGCCGTCCTCGGGATTCCCTTCTACAGCCGCCCCGGCTACTACACCTACTCGGCGCTGGTCGGGATGGACCCGGCCAACGCCAACCGGGACTGCACCACCGTCGGCGGCGCGCAGCAGTGCTACAACGGCATCCCGACGGTCAAGCGCAAGACGCAGTGGGCCCTGGCCAACGCCGGCGGGGTGATGAACTGGGAGCTGTCGCAGGACACCACCGGCTCGACCTCGCTGGTCAGCGCGATGTACGACACCATCATGGGCGGCACCACCCCGCCGCCGACCGGCCGTACCGGCCCGATCACCGGGATCGGCGGCAAGTGCGTCGACGTGGCCTCGGCGAGCAGCGCCAACGGCACGGCTGTGCAGCTGTGGGGCTGCAACGGCACCAGCGCGCAGAGCTGGACCGTGGCCACCAACGGCACGCTGCGCGCCCTCGGCAAGTGCGCCGACGTCGCCAGCGGCTCCACGGCCAACGGCGCCCGGGTGCAGCTCTGGGACTGCAACGGCAGCGGCGCCCAGGTCTGGCAGGCCCAGTCCAACGGCACGCTGCGCAACCCGCAGTCGAACAAGTGCCTGGACGCCACCGGCAACAGCTCCGCCGACGGCACCCGGCTGCAGATCTGGGACTGCTACGCCGGCGCCAACCAGCGCTGGACCCTCCCGGCCTGACGTTCGGTAGGAAGGGCCCCTTGTTAACGCCGAGCGTTAAAGGGGCCCTTCCTTACACTCAGGCGGCGCGGTGCTCGCGGACCATGTCGAGCATCTCGTCCACCGAGCCGGCCGGATCGGTGACCGGGAACTGCACCGCGCGGACCACCGCGGTCGGGTCGACCAGCAGCGTCAGCCGCTTGAACCGGGTGATCCCGCCGGCCCGGAACGTGGGCAGCAGCAGCCCGGCGGCGAGCCGACCGTCCTGGTCGGACAGGAGCGGGAACGGCAGCCGGGTGTACGCGGCGAAGTCGGCGAGCTGGTCCGGCCGCTGCGTGCTGACCCCCCACACCCGCGCCCCGGCGGCCTGGAAGTCCGCGTACCGGTCGGCGTAGGTGGTCGACTCCAGGGTGCAGCCACGGGCGCCGGGGATGTCGGCCCAGCCCGGCGGGTAGCCCTGCGTCCCCGGCGCGTACGCCCCCGGGAAGAAGTAGAGGACGCTCCAGGCGTCGCCGTCCGTCAGCGCGGCCGGCTGGCCGTCCGGCCCGGGCAGGACGACCTCGGGCAGCCGCCGCCCGATCAGGTCGTGCACCCGGCGGGCCTCGGCCGAGGCGGGGTCGGCGGTCGCGGTCAGCTCACCGTCACCCATCAGGTGTCTCGTCCCCCAGTCCTGCAACGCGATCAGCACCGGCAGCAGCCCCTCACCCTTGGCGGTCAGCAGGTAGTCGAAGCGGGGCGGGTGTTGGGAGTAGGGCCGACGCTCCAGCACGCCGTGCTCGACCAGCGCGGCAAGGCGTTCGGTCAGCGCTCGCCGGCTGACGCCCAGCTCGCGCTGAAGGGCGTCGAAGCGGGTCGTCCCGCCGGCGACGTCGCGCACGATGAGGAAGGTCCACCAGTCCCCCAGGACGCCGAGCGCCTGCGCGATGCCGCAGTCCGCGTCGGCAAGATCTTCCCGCCGCACCCGTCACCCCCGTCCGTTCCGTCCTCGACTATAGTGCGTTCCAGATTGGAACGCACTGGCACGGTCGAACGGGGGCGGACGACATGCACGTCGACGATCGGGCCGGGGTGTTCTGGCGATGGTGGACCGCCGGCACGACCAGCATGGTCGGGTCGGCGGTCGGCGCGGTGGCCCTGCCGCTGACCGCACTCACCGTGCTCGACGCCACCGCGTTCGAGATGGGCCTGATCGCCGCCGCCAGCTACGTCGCGTGGATCGTGATCGGCCTACCCGCCGGTGTCATCGTGCAGCGCCTGCCGCTGCGTGGCGCCCAGGTGGGCGCCGATCTGGCCCGCGCGGTCGCCGTCGCGTCGATCCCGCTGGCCTGGTGGTGGGGTCACCTCACCGTCGCCCACCTCGTCATCACCGCGCTCGTGGTCAGCTTCGCCAACGTGCTCTTCGACGTGGCCAACTCGACCTTCCTGCCCAGCATCGTGGACCGCGAGCAGTTGCAGTCCCGCAACAGCCTGACCTCGGCAACCCACGCCGCCACCCAGCTCAGCGGCCCCTCGCTCGGCGGGCTCGCCGTGCAGGCACTGGGCGCGCGGTGCCCACCCTGCTCGTCGACTCGGTCAGCTACCTCGTCTCGGCGGCGCTGCTGCGCACGCTGCCCGCCCGCCGCGACGACGCTCCGGACCGCTGGCCACCGGTCGGCGAGCTGATCCGGGAAGGTTGGCGCTTCGTCGCGTACCACCCCGTGATGGGGCCCGGCATGTGGGCCGCCACGGCGATCAACTTCGTCTGTGGCGCGCAGTACGCGCTCTACCCGCTCTACCTGGTCCGCGAGCTGCACGCCCCGGTCGGCCTGGTCGGTGTGCTGCTCGCCGTCGAGGGGGTCGGCGCGCTGGTCGGGGCGGCGCTCACCGCCCGGATCACCGCCCGGATCGGCACCGCCCGCGCGCTGATCGCCGCCGGGTTCACCACGGTCGCCGGGGCGTTCCTGATCCCCTGGGGCACCGGCTGGCCGGCGTACGCCGCCTTCGCCGCCGGCAACGTCGTCTTCGCTGTCGGGACGGTGGTGCTCAGCGTGACCACCCGGACCTACCGGCAGATCGCCAGCCCGCCCGATCTGCTCTCCCGGGTGATGGCGACCGTCCGGTTCGTCTCGTGGGGCGCGATCCCGGTCGGCGGCCTGGTCGCCGGCGCGCTGGCGGGCCCCCTCGGGGCGCGGGCCACCCTGTTCATCTTCGCGGCGGCGGTGGTGTGCGCGCCGCTGGCACTGCTGTTCTCTCCCGTCCGGCACCTGCGTGACCTCACCGATCACGACCGGGACGACGACCCGCCCCGTCCGGCCGCGCCGGCGGTCACCGTCGGGGGTCGGTGACCACGCCGCTCGGCCAGAGGCTGTCGGCCAGCCGGCGGATCCGGCCGGTGTGGGTGAGCACGTCGGCGCTGTGCACGTACTGGTCGACCGCGCCCACCGGCGGCCGGTCGCGCAGCACGGGGTCGCTCACGCCGGCGCGCAGCGCGGCGGCGATCCGCTCGGCGTGCAGCACCAGGAACGGGCGGTGGTGAAACCGCCGGGCGCGGGCGCGCACCGGTGCCGCGAGCCCGGTCTGGTCGGTCCACCGGGCCACCGCCTCCAGTGCCTCGACCAGCCCGGCCTGGCGCCGGGTCCAGTCGCCCGGCCCGAGCGCGTCGGTCAGGGCCGCGATCACCGGCGGCGCCTCGGGTAGCCCGCCGAAGACCGTGCCGAGCCACTTGTCGTACGGCGGCCAGCGCCGGTGCAGCAGCAGGCCGAGTCGCATCAGGTCCCGGGCCAGGCCGGCGGCGACGACCCGGCTGCCCAACTCGTCGCCGACCTCGGCGCACCGGCCGGGCAGGTGCTCCGCCTGCGCGATCCGGGTCCACGCCGCAGCGAGGACGTACCGCCACACGTCCGGCGGATACCAGCTCAGCGCCGTCCGCCGGGCCGTCATAGCGCCGTCGAGGCCGTCGTGGAAGATCGCGCCGCCGGTCACCTCGGCCAGCCGCTGGGTCGGGGTGGCCAGCCAGTCCGCCGCGGTGACACCGGCCGCGGGGTCGAAGCCCAGCCGGTCGCGCCACCAACCAGCCAGCTCGTCGACGCTGACGCCGTGCCGGGTGCCCGCCGGGTCGGCGACGCCCAGCCGCCCGTCGTCGCCGGCGAAGCGGGTCGGCCAGCCGAGAAACTCGACCGGCACGTCGGCGTCAAGCACGGCGCGAGGCTCGGGGATCCGGGCGGCGTCGGCGCCCGCGACGAAAACCTGCACGCGCGGCCCCCAGTCGTGGTCGGTGGACCGCGCGGTGTCCAGGCCCAGCAGCTCCGAGCCGCCGTCTAGCCGTCCGGCCGCATACCGCAGACCCGGGTATCGGCGGCGCAGGACCGGTGCGACCACCTCGTCGTGGTAACGGCGAGCGAGCGTCAGGCCGGGAAGGAACGCCACACCGGCAGTCTGCGCCGGTCGGGCATGGGCCGCACCACGGTTTCCCGGGTCGGACGGCTCCGGGGGTCATAGCCTGGGTCAAGGGTGCCCGCCGGGCGCCCCGACCTGGAGGATCGACGTGGCAGCGAACGAGGCTGACCGGGTGGCGGCGCGCCGTCGCCGCCAGTTGTGGGCCGGGGTCCTCGCGCTCGCCGGCCTGGTCCTGCTGGTCATCGGCCTCACCGTGGCCGACGGAGTCGCGGCCTGGATCGAGGTGGTCGTCGCGATCCTGCTGCTGGTGACCAGCTACGTCGTGCAGTACCTGGCCCGGCGGGAGGCCGTCTACCGCCCCGACGAGCGCCGCTGACGCGGACGGCGGCCGGGCGTACCCCTGATCGTCGGGGGGCTGTGCCAGGCTGTCGGGCGTGGCACACCGATCCCCGATCCTGCTGATCGACGCACCCAGCCTCTACTTCCGGGCCTACTTCGGCATTCCGGAATCCGCCGCCCGGGCCGAGGACGGCACTCCGGTCAACGCCGTGCGCGGCTTCCTCGACATGCTCGCCACCCTGATCCGTGGGCGTGGCGCGGACCGGATGGTCTGCGCCCTGGACTACGACTGGCGGCCGGCGTGGCGGGTCGACCTGCTGCCGTCGTACAAGGCGCACCGGGTGGCTCCGCAGGGCGGCGAGGTCGTACCGGACACGCTCTCCCCCCAGGTGCCGAAGATCCTGGAGGTGCTGGCCGCGGTCGGCATCACCGCCGTCGGCGCCACCGGCTACGAGGCTGACGACGTGCTCGGCACGCTCTCGGTGACCCAGCCGGGCCCGGTCGAGGTGGTCTCCGGCGACCGGGACCTGTTCCAGCTCATCGACGACGCCCGGCCGGTCCGGCTGCTCTACGTCGGGCGGGGCGTCGCCAAGCTCGACGACTGCGACGACGCCGCCGTGCGGGACCGCTACGGAGTGCCGGCCGACCGGTACGCCGACTTCGCCGCGCTGCGCGGCGACCCCAGCGACGGGCTGCCCGGGGTGCCGGGCGTCGGCGAGAAGACCGCCGCCCGACTCATCGAGCGGTACGGGAGCATCGCCGGCATCCTGGCCGCCCTGGACGACTCGGACTCGTCCTTCGCACCGGGCCTGCGGGCCAAGCTGGCCGCCGCCCGCGACTACCTGGCCGTCGCGCCGACGGTGGTCCGGGTCGCGCTGGACGTGCCGCTGCCGGAGCTGCCCACCGCGCTGCCGACCGCCCCCGCCGACCCGGGCCGGCTGCTCGAACTGGCCGGCACGTGGAACCTGGCCGGCTCCGCCCGCCGGCTGGTGGACGCCCTCGCCGCACGCGCCGACGCCTAACGGTCCGGGCTGTGGGCGGGAGCCATGATCCGTAGCGCGTTGGGATCCAGGCCGATCCGGATCGGGGTCTCGCCGTACAGCTCGCCGTCGACCTCCACGGGCGCGGGTCGGTCGGTCTCCAGCCAGAGTTGATGGACGGCGAGGAACGGCTCGTCGCCGAGCGTGCGGCGGTGCCCGGTCGCGGCGTTACGGGCCGTGTGCCGCAGCAGCTCATGGCGGGGCGCTCCGCCCACCGGATAGGCGACCAGGAGCCGGTCGTCCGCGTCCGCGTCCGCGGTGATCGGCCGGCCGGCGTGGAAGCCGCCGTTCGCCACGTACAGCTGGTGGGTGACGAACTCGTGCTCCCGCCCCTCCGCGCGTATCACGGCGCGCAGCGGACGGTGCCGGGTCAGCAGCGTCAGCGCGGTGACCGGGTACGCGAGCCGGCCGGTGGCCCGCTTGAGGCGCCGAGGCGTCCTGCGCATCACGTCGGCGGACAGGCCGATGCCGACGTGGTTGGTGAACCACATGCTGCCCACGAGCCCGAGGTCGACGTCGATCACCTTGCCGTCGGCGAGGACCGCCACGGCCGCGTCGAGGTGGAGTGGGACGCCCACGGTGCGCGCGAAGTTGTTGGTGGTGCCGAGTGGCAGCAGACCGAGCGCGATGTCGCGGTGCGCGAGCAGGCGCGCGGCGGTGCTGATCGTTCCGTCGCCGCCGCCCGCTATCAGCAGGTCCGGCCCGAGGTCGGCGGCGGCGGCAAGGGTCCGCTCGAGTTCGGCGGGCAGGTCGACCGGGTACGCGGCCAGCAGCTTGAAGCCGGCGGACGTGAGCCGGTCCCGAGCGCGCTCGTAGAGCCGGCGACCGCGGCGGGAGTGGGTGTTGACCACGAGCGCCGCGCGCCGCTCCCGTCGGATGGCGTCGCTCAGCTCCGGCTTCGTCCGCATAGGGCCGGAGCCTATCTCCGGGTGGTCGGGGGAAGCCGCACCTTCGCGGCCGGCCGGCGCACACCCCCGGTGACCTCCGTCGACTGAGGCCCGGGTGTGCTCCAGCGGTCGACCCGTGCCGTGGCTCACACCGCGTGCGCATCCTAGGAGGATGGGTTACCGATCGGACCCGATCCTCGACCCGCTCGCTTCCTGTCGTGACAGTGCTCCCGCTGGTGCCTGCGTCGCACGGCACCAGCGGCCGAAATCCGGGCGAGCGGAGGGCGGCAGGGCTGCTAACGTGACCGTCATGGCACGAGGTATCTGGTCGCAGAAGGTCCGCTCCGCCCGCTGACGGCGGCGCCTTTCCTCTGCTGAAATCTGCGCTCGCCGTCCCGGTTCCCGCCGGGCGGCCGCCTGCTGGCGCCCGGCTCCACTGCGAGCTGCGGAGCACCGTTGAACCTCACCCCGAATTCCGAAACCATGCCCCTGCCCGTCGAGGCGGGCGGTAGCGCACACGTCCGCGCCACGAGCGTCACCGTCACCCGCGGGTCCCGACGTGTCCTGAACGACGTCTCGGTCACCGTCTCCGCCCGGTCGCGGGTCGCCGTCGTCGGCGAGAACGGCCGTGGCAAGACGACGCTCCTGCACGTCCTCGCCGGACTGCTCACGCCAGACGACGGCACCGTGCACCGAGCCGGCACGGTCGGCCTGGCCCGCCAGGAGCTGTCCGCGTACGACGGCGAAACCGTCGGCACCCTGACGTCCGAGGCGCTGGCCGCGTCGCTCGAGGCGCTCGGCGCGCTGGAAGAGGCGACCCGTGCCGTGACCGAGGGTGACCCCACTGCCGACGACCGCTACGCCGCGGCGCTCGACGCCGCCACCCGGCTCGACGCGTGGGACGCCGAACGTCGCATCGACGTCGCCCTCGATGCCCTCGGCGCCTGCACGGACCGCGACCGTCCACTGTCGATGTTGTCGGTCGGGCAGCGCTACCGGGTGCGGCTGGCGTGCCTGCTCGGCGCGCGGCACGACGTGCTGCTGCTCGACGAGCCGACCAACCACCTGGACGCCGGCGGCCTGGACTTCCTGACTCGCAGGCTGCGCGAGCACGACGGCGGCCTCGCGGTCGTCAGCCACGACCGGGCGCTGCTGCGGGACGTCGCGGACCGGTTCCTCGACCTCGACCCGACCCCCGACGGGAAGCCGCGGCTGTACGCCGGCGGCTACGACGCCTGGGAGGACGCCCGACGTCGCGAGCGTGAGCGCTGGGAGCAGGACCACGAGCAGCAGCAGGCCGAGCACCGGCGGCTGCAGGACGCGGTGTCGAAGGCCCGTGACCGGCTGTCCACCGGCTGGCGGCCGGACAAGGGAACCGGCAAGCACCAGCGCCAGTCCCGCGCGCCGGGCGTCGTGCAGGCCCTGAAGCGGCAGCAGGACGCCCTGCGGGCGCACCGGATCGACGTGCCGGAGCCGCCGCCGGCGTTGCGGTGGCCGGACCTGGAGGTCCGGCCGGGTGCGCCGCAGTTGCGCGCGTACGGCGTGGCCGTCGACGGGCGGCTCGTCGGTCCGGTCCACCTGACCCTCGACGGGGGCGACCGGCTGCTCGTCACCGGACCGAACGGTGCCGGGAAGTCCACGCTGCTCGCGGTGCTGGCCGGTTCGCTCGACCCCACGGACGGTCATGTCTGGACGGCGAAGGAGGCACGGGTCGCCCGGGTCACCCAGGAGACCGCCGAGCAGGATCCCGGGCTCACCGCCCGCGAGGTGTACGCCCGCCAGGTGGGACGGCTCGTGGCCCGCGGGGCGCTCCGCGACGCCGACGCCGTCCCGCTCGGGGCGCTTGGGCTGCTGGACCCGGACGCGATGCGCACGCCGGTCGGGCGGATGTCGCAGGGGCAGCAGCGGCGCCTCGACCTGGCGCTGGCGCTGGCCGGGCGACCCGGGCTGATCCTGCTCGACGAGCCGACCAATCATCTGTCGTCGGCGCTGGCCGACGAGCTGACCGAGGCGATCCGCCACACGGGCGCCGCCGTCGTCATCGCCACGCACGACCGTCAGCTGCTGCGGGACCTCGCCGACTGGCCGCGTCTGGAGCTGACGCCGTAGCCGACACGGGCCGCAGCGCCCGAGTTCACCCGGCGTGGGGCAACCGGTGACGCCACGATCGGCGCCACCCGCCCCCGCATGTCGACATCAGCGGTCCTGCCGGCCGGATCCCCACTGGTCGAGTTCGTCCCGAACGGCGGCGGCACCGGCCGGCACCACCCGACTCGCGGTGGTGGCCACGACGTCCTGCACCTCGTCCGCCAGCCAGGCCGAGCCACCTCCCGCCGCCCGCAGCTGTTGCAGCCCTGCCCGGCCCAGCACAACGGCGGCCACGAGGTAGCCCCCGGTGAGTCCCGCGGTGGCCAGCCGGCGGGGCAGGAAGGTCTCCAGCATGCGCAACGCGGTTGTCGAGGCAGCCCCGGCTCCCAGGACGAGACATCCGCCGGCTGTGGCGAGCAGTGCCAGGCCGACTCCGGTCGGCCGAGCCACCCTCATCAGCTGGGTGCGCATCTCCCGGACCTCCTCGCGCACCACCTCGGTCACGTCCGCAGCCAACCGCTCCGTCGGACTGACCGCACGTCCGGACCGTTCCGCCGCTGCGTCACTCATTGGTCGCCCCCTCCGCGTTCGCTGCGGGCGGCCGCTTACCCGCAAACGTCACCGCCATACCTGTCCGCTGCCCTTTCGCGGCCTGCCCTCTGTCATGCCGCGCGGGCGGGTGGAGCCAGCGGGTGCGGGACGTCGGTAGCGTCTCGGCAGGGAGCTGCTCGTCCTGGCAGCCGTCGTCGCCGGTACGCCCGCCGCGTTTGGCTCCGGCCTCGCCTGCGGGCGGGAGGCACTCGCCGCCGCTGGTGGCGGCATGGTCCAGGCGTACGAGAGCGGTGCCGAACATCAGCACCCGGTGCGGGCGGCGCGCCCGGCCGGCGTCGGGACAGACCCCACCCTCGCCAGTGACCACGCCTGCCCCCAGTATTGAAGTCTGTCATCGTTGCTTGCTGTCCGCCGTGCCACGATCGGCGCGTCCCGTACCGGTCACGTCCAAGGAAGGAATCATGCGGTTCGAAGTCCTGGGGCCACCGCGAGCCGTCGACGCCTCTGGATCAGTGGTGCCGGCCGGCAGACGTCAACATGAGGTGGTCCTCGCCTGCCTCCTTGCTGCCGGCGGACAGACGGTCGCCGACAGCACGTTGATGGAAGCGCTGTGGGGCCGCGACCCGAGCGACAGCAAGCACGTGGCTCTGCGGGTCCTCGTCCATCACCTGCGCCGCAACTTGGGCACTGGATCGATCATTCGCGCCACCGGTGGCTACCGGATCGGGCTGGCCGGCCACCAGCTTGATGCTGACGAGTTCATCGCTCTGGTCGACGGGGCCGCACGCGACGAGGCGCAGGGCCGGCTCGCCGAGGCGCGCGAACGCTACCGTGCGGCGCTGCGACTGTGGCGGGCAACGGACGCCTACCATGGCATCGCCGACACCGATCATGTGCGGCGGCAGCCAACCACCTGGGCGAGCAGCGTTTGACCGCCTACGAAAGCTGCGTCGACATCGAACTCAGCCTCGGACTGCACCGCGAACTGTGCGCCGAACTGTCGGCCGTGGCCACCGAGAACGCGCTGCGCGAGCGCCTCCAGGCGCAACTGATGCTCGCGCTCGTTCGCAGTGACCGTCGGGCGGAGGCGCTGACCGTCTACGAACGGACCAGGCGCATCTCGCCGGCGAGCTTGGAGCGGACCCGGGCACGCGCCTGCAGCAGCTGTACACCGCGATTCTGCGCGGCCCCACGCCAGCGGTCGCACCCTCCGTCGCTTCTGCCGCGGTCCGGCCGGCGCAGCTGCCCGTCCCACCCAGCAATTTCGTCGGGCGCTACGACGAACTCAGGGTCCTCGACGCCGTGAACGCGAAATCCCGATCCGGTCAGCGCCCCGGTGGCTCGGTGGTCGTCACGGGGTCCGGTGGCATGGGCAAGACAGCCCTGGTGACGCACTGGGCCGATCAGAACCGGCAGAGCTTTCCTGGCGGGCAGCTCTACCTCGATCTCGACAATGACGTCCCCTCGACGGCGGCATTGGCCAGGGCCCTCGTCGATCTCGGCGTCGCCCCCGACGACGTGCCACGGCAGGCAGAGACACGCGCCGCGCAGCTGCGCTCGCTGCTGTCCAGCCGTACGGTGCTGATGGTCCTGGACAACGTGAGCAGCGCCCAGCAGGCCCGGCCGTTCTTTCCCGGTACCGGCGACAGCATGCTGGTGATCATTAGTCGGAACCGGCTTGACGGGCTCGTCGCCCGCGAAGGCACTCACCTCCTGATGCTCAACCCGCTGGACGCCGAGCCGGCCAACCGTCTGCTCCGGGCGATCGCCGGGATGGCCAGTTCCGCGACCGACGACATCCGTACCCTGGTGGAGCTGTGCCACGGGATGCCGTTGGCCATCCGGATCGTGGGAGCCCACCTGCGGCTGGGAGCCCGGCCGGACGCCCTCGTCGTCGCCCTGCACGATGAGCGCACCCGACTCGCCCGGCTCACCACCATCGACGGGGATGCGAGCGTATGCGCCGTCATCGCGGTGTCGTACCGACGGCTGGCCGAACCGGCACGTCGGCTGTTACGCCATCTGGGACTGTTGGACACCCATGCCGTCCCGCTCGGCGCTGCGGCCGCACTAGCTCGCATCTCCTGCGATACCGTCCTGACGGACCTGATCGACAGGCTCGCTGCGGCCAACCTCGTGACAGTCGAAGCGGACAGCCGGGTCAGCCTCCATCAGCTGACTCGCATGTTCGCCCATCAGCAGGGCCAGCTCGAAGACACCTCGGCCGATCGCGCGGCCGCCGAACGGCAGTTGCTCGGCTGGTACGGGCATGCAACCCGCCAAGCACAGCAACGCATCAGGCCGACGGCAGGCGGAGCTGGCGGTAGTGACCTCCCTGACGCGCAGCATCTCTTCCTACCTGACCTGACCGAGACGGTCGCAGCCGTGAGCTGGGTCGACACAGAGGCGGACACGATCATCGGGCTGATCGCCCAGCACGTCGGGACCCACCCTGATCTCGTCTGGCCCCTCGCCGTCAACATACGCGGCTGGCTGCAACGCAGGGCACCCCGCGACACGTGGATCGCCGTCATCGAGCAAGGCATCCGAGCCGCCGCCCTGGCCGACAGCAGCACTGGCGAGGCCACCCTGAATGGAAGCCTCGGCGTCGCACACAGCCTCCTGCTGCAGCGTACCGAGGCCCGCGCCGCGTACCACCGTGCCAGTGCACTTTTCGGCCACAGCGGCGACCCTGCCGGCAAGGCTGACGTCGAGGCGAGCCTGGGTGCCATGCTCGCTGACGGCGGGGCGCTCGACGAGGCACTCCCACCATTGCTGCGGGCGCGGCATCTCGCGACCCTGCTGAACGACCCCGACCTCATCTTCAAGGTCGAACTCAACCTTGGCTACCTGCACCGACGGGCCAACCGCCAGCAGGAGGCACTCGACGCTTACACGTCGGCGTTGTCGGCCGCAGAACGGTCCAGCAACCGGGACTGGTTGTCGGCGAGCGTCCACACCAATCTCGGCCGGCTGCATCTCCTTCAAGGCAACCTCGACCAGGCCGGACACCACTACGACACAGCGGTCAAGCTCGCCCGGAGCACCGGCGACCGCATGCGAGAAGCCTGGGCGCTGCACGGATGCTCCGACATCTTCGCCGCCCGACGAGACCTTCCGGCTGCCGTCGCAGCTCTACAGGAAGCCGTCACGATCCTCGAACCGCTGGGCGACCGTCGCCTCGACGAGATGCGTACTCGGCTGTCCGAGTTGCTCTCGGACGACACCGCCGGACAGTCACTGCCCCAGATGTAGCCCACACCGCGCGTCGGCGGTGCTCGGCACCCACGCCGCCGCGCCCCAGGGCGTTCATCCTCCGCAGGCAACGTGACGAGAAACAGGCCGGACGCTCTGTGCACTACTGAGGCTGCCCTCGATCCCGCGACCGAACCTCAGGCGCAGGGTGGACCGGCGCGTCCCCGTTCACCCACCACTCCATGACCCGTAACCGATGCGCTCAACTCGGCAAGTCGCGCAACCAGCGGCCGATGAGGGTGAGGCAATGCGCCCGGCAGCTGTCCGAACGCATTGACATCGACAGGGTCGCATACCGGCCGTCTCCAGCCGGCGGCATCGGCGGCGATCAGTTTCCTGATCAGAAGGGGGGTGCGTCCTCGCCCATCAACGCCAGCACGACGCCTCCCTTCCCGCTCTTGAGGCTCTGGACCACGACCTTGCCGGTGCTGCCGTCGGGCAGCTCCAAGATAAAGGTCTTCCCAACCGCGTTCTTGGGGCCATTGCCGGCGCTGTTGGCGGGTCGGAAGTCACCTGCCCACGGCGGGGGCCCACCCTTGCGGGCGGGCTCGGCGAAGAGCGCGGCGGTGCCGGGGGTCCTGGTGCCGTCCGAGGAGAGAAGCACTGAGGCGCTGCGATAGGTAGCCATATACGCCAAGCCTATCCCGGACTGTGCTGCCCGGTCACGCCACACCGGCTGGCGAGCCGTGCGGCCAGTGGGCCATGGTTAGGGCGTGATCGTCATCCAGCGGGTACGCGTGCGATGGAGCGCGGCTGGGCGCGGCGCTCGACAGGCCGACGCCCGTCGAGGACTCAACCAGCCGGTGACACTTCCTGCGCCGCTGCCCGCAGGCGACGTCGTAGTCCATGACGTCCTGGCCGATGAAGCCGCCGGCTACACACATCGCGGCGAGGTGCTGACCGGCGGCGTGAGCATCGCCCGCAGCCTTGATCTACGGCTCACCGTCGACGGCTCGGCGGTAACCGTCGAGCGCCTGCCCGGCCGGGAGGCGTTTCCCCGGGCGGGAGCGTCGACCCGCCTGTTCACCCTCACCCACGGGCAAGTCGGCCGGTATCGGGCCAACTTCCGGTTCCGGTTCACCGACTGCGCGTGCGACCCCAGCTGGTACTACGAGGACTGGGCGGTTCGTGTCAGCAACGGCCATGTTGCACACGACCGCTTTCCGCGCGGCGAACCGGACCACGATGTCGACAACCATGTCCACCTATACGGCGGTCCCGCGCGCCGAAGTAGCCGCTAGGCACAGCACAAGGGCGCGGACCGAACGGACGATCCGCGGCCGGCCCGGACGTTTCGGCCGGGCCGCTGCTGCGTGGCGGTGGGCGACCAGGTTGCGATGCCAGCGCAGCACCGCACATCCTTGGCCCCACCGTCGCGGGCGACCTGGGACAACATCTGCAGGATCTGGCGAAGCAGCAGGTACAGCAACGCCGCGCTCATGGCCACGAACCTGACGGCTGCGCAGGGCTCGAGCTCGCACATGACCGCACTTCAGACAGCCGAACCGACTATTCGATCCCCACAGGCGATAACTCTCCTTGATCCGGCGGGGAAGCGAGACCCCGCCACGCGAACCCTCTAGGGCTGTGCGGACAGCCCGACTTATCGCAGCGGGCCATCGCCGGGGCCGTTGGGGTCGTCGACCAGGTGGATCGCGGCTTCTTCGGCGCTCGCGGCACCCGCGTCGATTCCGGCGTCCCACGCCACAAACTCGGTCTCCTCGTCCGCGCCCAGACCCTCGTCGTAGGCGACGAGGCGCCCCGCGCGCGTCTCGCGCTCGTACCCCCGCCGGGTCAGCTCATCCTCGTCGTCGGCCACCTCGGCGTACGGATCGAGGTCCGGCTCCTCCTGGCCCAGCAGTTGATCGAGGGACTCGCCCGCCCGCTGCTCGGCGATGGTGGTGCCGAAGCGGTTCGCGCCCGTCCAGTGATCTGGGGCGACGATGCCGATATCGAGGGGATCACTGACGCGATCGTCGTCCAGGGTGTCCGAGGCGTCCAGGACCCCGTCGTCCTCGATCGCGTCCCACTCCTCGACGGGCTCGATGCTCTCGGTCTGGCTCACGGCCGTTTCTCCTTCGTAAGACTCCAGCGATGGTGGAAACCTAGGATGTTTCCTGCCGATCTTGAAACTGGTTGGGGTTACTGAGTGTCTGCTACCGGTGTAAGGCGGCCTCGGGGGCGGATGTTCCGGTACCGGCCGTCGCCTCGTTTGGCCGGTCAAGGAGACCTCACGTGACGAGAGCGACTCCTGCCAGAGACTGGCCGGCGGACCGGCCCATCTTCGGGGCTAAGACATGTGGAACGACCAACTCGGAACAATCTCTAGCCGCACCCTATGGGACGCTATGGTCCACTATACTCCCGCTGCGGAGGCGTCCGCCAAATGGGGACGCACCACCGTGACCGTCAGGCGCTGCTGCTACTCCAACCCGCCGGTGGCCAGCGCAGGGATTTGCCGGCCGGTGTCACGCCAGACTATTCTGGACGCGATGGTCCAGTCGAAATATCCTGTCGTGTGGGCGACTCCGTCCCCACCGGGGGGAATCTCATCACCGGGGCACTCGCTGACGATGACGTCGGGGGCGGGTACCACATCGACGTACACCGGCCGGGTGGACGCACCGGTGGCGGCGGGATCGCCGCCGCCCGGGCACGTGGGGAGGGGCGCATGGCATTGATCACACGCGGCTTCGGGGGCCGCAGACGCGACGACACCGACCTCCCGCCCGGCCAGTACCGCACGGACGACT
>NZ_JAGPYK010000054.1 GCF_018070045.1 Micromonospora sp. U21 | reverse complement strand
TGTAGACATCCCAGTAGTCGACCGACGTCAGGCGCCGTCCGAGCAGGTCGCGCAACTTACCCTCGAAACGGCCACGCAGATCGTCGGCCTCGCGTACCTCTTCCACCTACCGATCATCGGTGGTCATACCTGTGACCGCACCGCGTTTACGCTCGATGCATCGCTACGCCTGCCACAGTGCCGTGATCGGATGTGCGCTCATGCCGCGATCCGCGCGCTACGTAGCGTCACGCCGAGCTGGCCGGTTGCCGGCCGGGCATGCCGAGATGAGTGTGGTCGTTCAGCGCTCATCATTGGTCCGTCTGAGAGTGAGCCCGGTCGCTCACGCCACCCCTGCCGGCGTGTCCTTGCGATCATCACCGTCGGCATGCGTCTACACCGCGTTCGTGATCCACGCAAGTCGCCTGAACTTCTCCAAAGCTCGGCTGCGATGCAACCCCGCAGGGGATGCGCTCCGTCGTGCGAGTGGAAGCGATGGGAAGGAGCGGCGTGAAAAAGTCCGAGGAGGACGATTTCCGGGCGTTCGTCGGTGCTCGCATGGACCGCTGGCGGCGCGCGGCGTACCTGCTGTGTCATGACTGGCACGCCGCGGACGACCTGGTATCGATCGTCGTAGGCAAGCTCTACCGGCACTGGCGCAAGGTGACCGCGGCCGACAACCCGGACGCGTACGCCCAACGGGTGTTGACAACGTCTTTGCTTGACGAGCGCCGCCGGCCCTGGCGGCGAGAACAGCCATTGGAGGACGTACCGGAGACCGGCTGGACGCACCCAAACCGGGTCGACGACCGGGATCAGCTGACGGGGTTGCTGGCGCAACTGGCGCCACGGCAGCGCGCAGTCGTCGTGCTGCGCTTCTACTTCGACCACTCCGTCGAAGAGACCGCGGAGCTGCTGTGCATCTCCGCGGGAACGGTCAAGAGCCAGTCGGCGCGGGGGCTCGAGACGCTGCGCACCCTGGCGTACTCACCTGGGAGCATTTCATGAACCAGCAGATCTTCGACGAGCGCATCGGCACCGCACCGCCGTCAACGGTCGACGTCGACCGGATCATTCAACGCCAGCGGCGCAGAAGCCTGCTGCGCCGCGTGGCGGGAGGCGGCTCCGCCTTGGCGGCGACCGGCCTCGCGATCGCGGTCGGCGTCGCCCCGACCGGCGCCCGGCCTCAGCCTGGGCCGCCGGTGGCGGCTCCCGCCGTTTCGGCATCCGCCGTTCCGTCGGCGTTCCCCTCGCCGCCGACCTCGGGTCTACGGCTCGACACCAGCAATCCGAAGGCGATCCAGCAGACCCTCGACCAGCTGGGGGTAGCACTCGAGACGGCAGTCGCCGGGGCAGCGCCCGCCGTCCGATGGATCTACATGCCCGACGTCCCAGGCGAAAAGCGCCTCCCGGACGGCCACCCAACGATGTACGCCGAGCGGGATCCGGTCGGGTTCGTCGCCCGCTCTGGCGTGGCCCGCCACGGCAAGAAAGCCGGCCTGTACATGTGGGTCCGACCGGACACCTGCAGCTCGCAGGGCGGCGCCGGCCTTGATCCGGACTCCGGCCCGCGCGTCTGCTCGCTCGTGCTCGAGTGCGATCACGGCATGAAAGCCGGCACCTGCCAGGCGTCAACGACGACCAAGGGCCTCGAGGTGGTGGAGACGACCGAGACCAGCCCGGCGAAGAACGGCAAGCAGTACCGCTTCTACCAGGTGCAGGTCAAGCTTCCGCAGGGTTACTACCTGCGCTTGTTGGCGGTGAACTACTTCGGGGGCGACGGCAGCGAGGTCACCAGCGAGTCGCCGCTGCTGACCAAGGCCGAACTGCGGACGGCCGCGACGGCCATCGCCGCCCAAGTCGTCAGCTGACACCCACACACGATCCCGGATGGTGTCCTTTCCCTCGCAGGCTTGAGGACACCGTCCGGGATCGCCCCGATACGACCGGCCCCTCGTGATCGAATCCGCACCGCCGGGTCCTGCTGGCGTAGGCGATGTCGGGGTAGGGACGGATGAGCGTCATGATCCTCACGGAGGTGGAAGCTCTCCCATGCCGCAAGATCCACCGCGCGTAACGTCCGGCTGCGTGTTGGCGGGGCAGCACGACGTTGTCAACCGTGCTCGGGGTGGCCCGCAACCCGCGGGTGCCGGCACGCGCAGCGTCCTGACCCAACCCCCGCCAACAGCAGATGAGCCATCCAAAAGTCTTGACAATTCCTCACCAGTAGCGACCCCAGTCCGAAGCCGTGTACAGGGCTTGGGCCTCATGACAGCCCTCAGGACCGGAAACATCCGGATCTCCCGCGATCCGCGCGCTGCGGAGCGTGACCACCCAGCAGCAGCCCTCGGAGTGTCCGGACATGCCGATGAGCGCACGGTGCCGGTGTCCGCTCAGGCAAGCTTGCTGTGGTAAGCATCGCTTGTGACAGATCTTCATGTACTTCGGGTGTTCTGCGGTCCCGGCGGTAGGTACGGAAACGAGTTCGGCGTTGTTCTTGAGGGCCATGCCGTGGCCACTGGGCAGGACCGCCAAGCCGTAGCCGCGCGGCTGGGCTTCAGCGAAACCGTCTTCGTCGATGATGCCGGCACAGGGGTCGTCGATATCTACACGCCGAGCGTGCGGCTGCCGTTTGCCGGGCATCCCTTGGTGGGCACGTCCTGGCTGCTGGGTCGGCTCCGAGCCAGGCCGGAACTCCTACACCCGCCGGCAGGCTCGGTGCCAACCTGGCAGGACGGCGAGTTCACCTGGATCAGGGGTCGCGCGCAGTGGGCGCCCGACAGGCGCATGCAAGAGTACGCCTCAGCCGAGCAGGTCGAGTCGCTGCCGTGTCCGC
Source organism: Micromonospora sp. U21 (assembly GCF_018070045.1). Taxonomy (GTDB): domain Bacteria; phylum Actinomycetota; class Actinomycetes; order Mycobacteriales; family Micromonosporaceae; genus Micromonospora. The sequence goes on along the minus strand of NZ_JAGPYK010000054.1, from coordinate 19,754 downwards.
CGCCAGGTGACGGGTGGCTGTACGCGTGGGCGTGGCAAGACCGGGCGGCCGGTCGGGTGCGTACCAGGGGATTTCCCCGCCGGGGCGACGCCATCGTCGAGGATGAAGCCACCGGAGCGTCCGCGATCGTGCTCACCGCCGAGCTGCGCCGGGCGCTGGACATCATGCAGGGCAAGGGATCGCAGATCCTGACTCGACCAGGTCCGAACGACACCGTCGAGGTCGGCGGCCGGGTCATCCTTGAGGAAACCCGCTCCCTCTAAGTGAGCCACCCCCACAGCGCCCAAGCCAGACCTGAAAATATCCGCACATGTCGAGATGAGTGCGCTTGGCGAGCGGATCAAACCGCACTTGGCCGCCTCGCCATGGAATGCCATCGTCCACACACGGGGTGCGGCGTCCAACGGTCGGACAGCTCGTCCCGCCGCGCCCGTATGAAAGCGCATCCGCAATGATCACAAGCGGTCGGTCACGTGAGAGGGCGGGAGAGCCTGGACTCTGCAGCAGCACCGCATACAACTGCTACCGCCCGCAGGATCCGCCGTCGAGGTGAAAGTACTTGGCGTTGGCCCAGCGGCAGGCCCGGATGCCGACGACAACTCCCGCGATCGTGACAAGGGCGGGGAGGTACCCGCTGGCGACTTGGACGATCGGGATTGCCGGGCATCCACCAGAGATCGCCCAGCCGGTGCCGAACAGCACCGCGCCGGGTATCACGCCTGCGTGGATGCGCCCTGGTGTGCCGCGGACCCGCAGCATGGCGAAGACCACCACAATGATCACTACGGCGCCGCCGAAGGCAAGGAACATGCGCAGATCCTGGAACGTAAACATGCGGTTCAGTTCCGCGTAGTCGCCGAACCCGATGTTGGCGACGGTGTAGCCGAGGGCTAGCCCGGCGATGATGTTCGCGATGAGAACCCCGCCCCGCGTGCGCATCAGATCACCTTCCACAGCAGGAACGACACGAGGACTGCAGCGCCGAAGAAGACGGCCGTCGCGAGGATGCTGACCGGATGCAGCCGGCCGCAGCCGTTGAGTCCGTGGCCGGAGGAACAGCCTCCGGCGAGGCGGGTGCCAAAGCCAACGAGGACACCTCCAACGAACAACACGCCGATCATTTGAGCTGGATTGTCGGTCACGAGTTCGCGGAAGCCGTCGCCCATGTCAAAGCGGAGCTCGAATCGACCGGCGGTAACTGCCGCCAGCCATCCACCGAGGAAAACCGACAGAAGCAGGGCGGCCTGGCTAACCAGAGGCGCCGGGCGCCGGCTCGCGACCGACGCCCTCTCACCCGGTGTTGGCGATACGTCCCGGGCGTGTGTCGGCGCGTTTCCAAGGGTGGACGCGGCGTACGGCGGGGTGGGTGCTGCGGGGCGAGTTCCGAAGTGCTCGGCGGTGGCGGCTGCAAGAGCTTCGGCGAGGGCGCGGTCGTCGGTGAACTCGGCTTCCAGCCGTTCGACACGACGTTCGGCGCGCCAGTGCAGGACGCGATCCCACGCTGAGGACACTCCGAAGGACCGATCAGTGGTGATGGTGTAGTTGATGGCGACGACAGCGAGCCCGATAGCGCCCGCCCACCACGGCCAGTAGTTGCTCATGCGGGACCTGATATCCAATCGGTGAGCCGGGTCCACCAGTGGCGCCGCTCGGGTAGCGGCGATCGGGTTGGGGGGCTCCCTGAGGTCTGCGGAACCTGTGCGGATGCTGAGGCACTCAGCGGCTGGGCCGGTGTCGGCGTCTGTACGAACCCAGGCGCGGGCGGTGTAGCCGGCTCCATCAGACGCGAATCGATCCTTGATGACGGCACATGCCGCGATTGGACCGTGTCTATGCCGGCGGCGGCTTCCAGGTGCTGTGCGCTGGCCCCGTTCGGGAGCAGCGTGATCGGCACGGGACCGCCCTTGAGTGACAACTTGTATCGGGCACAGCCGCGCCAACCGTCCTCGGTGTCGCAGTAGTAGTCGCGCCAGCTGCGTAAACTTGCTCTGAGCAGTGGAAAAAGGGGACATCGTTCAGTGTGTAAGCAGCCCATATCGCTCCAGTCTGACCGGCACGCACCGTCCGTGATTGGTGGCGGTTCAGCGCGATCCGAATTCGCACGGCCCAGCGAGCGAGCATAGGCCATCAACAGTACGACCGCAGCCTGACGATTGATCATCAACGACGGCCCTTTGCCCTCCCAAGAGCCCCTGGTCGGCCCGGCTACCTCCCTGCACCGCTCGAGCGGTGCAATAACGTAGGCCCCGCCGCGGCAGCACCGAACCGGGTTCACGGTCGCTCACTGGACCTGGTTAGCCGAGCTACCGAGTGTCGAGCGCGGCCGGCGGTGCAGCCGTGGCGAAGGAGCAAGCGGCCGAGCCTCAGCGATGGGGGTCCAGACCGCCGGGAGGTGACTGCCCGCGCGGCTCGCCGACACACGCTGACTGTCGTACATGCACCGTCAGCCCGGACGTCCGCTCTTGCCGCGATCAGCGCGTCGATCATCCCCGGGCGGGGACTGCATCTGACTGTCCTGCCTTCCATGCCTCGTTGTTAGCCTGACCGGATGCGCAGCGAGCTGCAGGCGGCGGTAGATGACCTGTACCGGGTATTCGGCCGGTACCAGCTGGTCGAGAGTGTCGAATACTGCGACCACTGCGTTGACCCGGAGCAGGTCGAAGCGCTGCACCGAACGCCACTGCGCCAGGTTACTGCCGAGCAGCTCGGTCCGCTGCTGTTCAACTCGACGACGACGTGGGGTGATCAGAGGTACCTCAACCATTTCATGCCCCGGCTCCTAGAGCTGGTGGCGGCCGGCGAAATGAACGACCGGAGCTACCACGTCTTCTTGCCGTCTCGGCTCGCGGGCCTGTGGCGGTCGGGTTGGGACGATGAACGGCGTGTGATTAGCGACTTCGCGTGGGCCTGGTGGTGGGAGACCACTGCGACGTGCCCCAGCGTGTGCGAGCCGCGGGAGGTGCTGGACACGATCGCCGAATGCGGACAGAACGTTTCGCCCTATCTCGCCGCGTGGCCGGTGCACGTTGGGAAACCCGCGGCCCGGCAACTCGCCGTACTCGTCAGCGACCTTCTCGTCTCATCGCGGCAGGACAACGGCTTCTGGTGCGAAGTCAACGACTGGCTGTCCGGTCCGATGCCCGCGGACGTGCTCGCCGCCGAAGTCTCCGCGACCGCTGATCCCGACATCGCCCTGCAACTAAGCGATGCATTCGAACACTTGGCCCTATGGCGACAGTCGCAAACAGCTACCACCACTAGACGGTGACCAGAGGCGTACCCACATACCCGGCTCCGGGTGGTCCACGACCTGGCCGGGCGCCGCTGCAGGCCGACGCCGGTCGGCGCGACCGCGCTCATTTGCCGCCGATCGTGCGTGCGGGCTCAGCCTTCGGGGTCACGCCGGGTAGTCGTGTCGGCTCCCGTGAGGTCGCCCGTGGCGGCCTGCTGATCCTCTCAATGGCAGATCGACGTTGCGGTAGGGTGCCGCCTGAAGAGAAAGAAAACCGTCGTCTGGCGTACGGCACGCCGCCGACCGAGAAGGGGCCCCTCCGTGGGCATGATGTTGATCGGGCACCGGTTGTCGGTCGAGGAGTTGGCAGCGGTGCGCGCCGACCCGACGGCGGTCGACACGCTGCTGTACGGCGACCTCGACGACGACGAGGTCGAGATGCCCGAGCCCGAGCTGGATCTGGACAAGTCGTGGCACGGCATCCATTACCTGCTCACCGGCACTGCCTGGCAGATCGGCGAGGGCACCGGCGCGGCGGTCCTCGGCGGCGACGAAATCGGTCAGGATGGCGGCTACGGCCCGCCCCGGCTGCTCGACCCGGACACCGTCCGCGCCATTGCTACCGCACTCGACGCGCTGGATGTGGAGACGCTGAGCGCCCACTTCGACCCGGACGCCATGGCAGCCGCCGATATCTACCCGGCCATCTGGACCAACGGCACCGACGATTTCGACTACCTTATGTCGCACTTCACCGAACTGCGCCGGTTCTACCACGCCGCAGCCCTGAACGGCCAGGCCGTTCTGTTGGCCATCACCTGACGCAGCCGACGGCTGTCTTCTGTTGCCGGCGTCCAGGGGATCAGGGTGCCCGTTTCTGCCGCTGGTCGGGCGTCCGCCTCTGCATCCCGATCAGGAACTCGGGGCGCCGCGCTTGAGGCTCCGCATCTGTTCGACCTTGCGTTCGGCGTCCTGCCGCGAGTACGAGCCGAGCGCCGAGAGGGGCATGGCGGCGTCGGCGTCGTCACCGAGGCGGAGGACCGTAGCGTAGAGCGGCAAGCCTCCTCGTACGTCGATCTGCGCGCAGTCGACCGACTGGATCGCGCTCCAGGGTGTGACCTTGTCACGGCTGTCGAAGCCGCGAACGCGGACACCGCCTGCGTCGATGACCACGCCGAGTCGAAGAGCCCGCCAGATCCCGGCCACGCCGCTCGTGACGAGCACACATCCCAGCACCATGCCGAACCATTCGCGCTCGGCCACTACGTCCCCGGAGGTGAAGTACGTGACGCCCAGCAGGGTCCACACAGTGAAGAGGACGACCAGGATCGGGATCTGGATGCGTGGCCTGATGACGATGCGGCTCATGGCGGGACATGGTACGGATGGCCCGTGCGGGCAACGGAGTAGTCCGGTCGGACTGCGGCGTCGCGTCATCGGACCAACGGGCCGCCGTCAAGATCCGACGCACGGATCTGCCGCGAGGCGCGCGTAAGAGCTCGGGCTACCCGCCCGCGGAGTCCCAGGCGTCTTCGAAGGTGGTTCGCGTGATGACGAATGGGCTCCAGTCCTCGTCAGGATCATCTAGGCTCGCCTGCCCGAGGCCACCGCGCTGGTCTGCCTCATGTCCGGGCCCGTACCGGAGAACCCGGCCACGGTCGTACACCTCAATCTGCCGAACCGGCCAACCGTCGTCATCCACCTCGAAATACCAGACCGAGTGCCCCCAAGCGTCGAACTCGTCGCCACGCGACTCGTCCCAGCAACGACGGTAAAAGCGGGCCATGGCCGTAAGCGTAGATCCACTCATGCACGGATCTGCCACCGACCGGGCGTGGCTCTCAGTAGTTGATCGCTGCGGCCGAACGTCCGGACGTGCCCGATGAGAGTCCATCGTTGCTGAGAGTGCATCGTTGGGCATCAGGCTGTGGGTGCTGACGCTAGCCGCTTTACACGACGCGGACGTGCAACGCCGTGGCGTCCGGTTCCGCGGCGAACCGCGCAGCGAACTCGTCCTGCAACGAGAACAGCTCGGCCATGGGCGCCGGCCGCCGGGTGGTGCCAGCGAGGTCCTGGTGCGCTTCGCGCGACCACAGAAACGGGTAGACCGTTATGCCGTGCGACAAGGGCAACCCGCGTGTCTCCTCTTGCCAGCCCGGCCAGCGCAGGGACTCGTAGAACTGGCCGGTACCACCCTCGGCGATCCACGACAGCCAGGCGCCGTGACCAGCGCCGAGGGACTCCCACTCCAACGTGTCCGGCCCGAAGTAGCACACCTCGCCGGGCTCCCCGGGGCGGCCGATGGTCGCCGGATCGGGGCCGTTGACCTCGAACCGTCCGCCGAGCACGTCGTAGCCGACCACCAGCGCCGCGGGCGCCTGCTCATCGCCCGGCAGGCCGTTGACCTCCGCCAGCGAGGGCAGACTGCGCTCGCCACCGCCGCCGAGCACACGCAGCCAGCCGTCGTCGACCAGCAGACCACCGGTGTGCAATGCCAACGCACCCAGCCGCGACCGCGTGGAGACCTGCAGGCGGTACAGGCTGTCGCGCCCGACGGCTGCAGAGACCGGCAAGATGTTGATCTGCGGATTCGACAGCAGTTCCATCTCGAGCGCTGGCCACGCCGGATCGGATGTAGCCGTCAGCTCCTCTACGGTGCGCATCCGATCATCATGCCCCGGCCGCTGCACGTCGGCGAAGTGCATCCTGCTGACCCGCTGACCCCGGTCGAGCAGCCTGACTGCCACCAGGTGGAGTTGGTTTGGGGCGTCGTGCGGGGACGTCCTCATCTGGCCGCTGTGCGCGGGGACGCGCGACCATGCCGCTGGCCGCGCGTTGGCAGCTCCGCGGGGGGGCACGTCCAAAACTGCCGATGAGCGTGGGTTTGCTTGCGCGCCGTGTCGGCCTGACGCTTGTGTCCGCACTTTGACGGTGGCGATCCAGGCGGAAAGATCATCGGTGATGAGCGACCTAGTAGAGGTGTCGAGTCCGATCGACGTGCCACGGCTTCGGGCCAGGCTCAACGATGGTGCGAGGGTCCAGTTCCAGGAGCCGCTCTCCGAGGCGGACTATCGTTCGCTCGCCGTGATCCTGATGGATCATCCGTCCGTCACCGTGCGCGCGTACGGTTCCGACGAGGAGCTGGCAACGCTGCGGTTGCTGCGCTGGTTTCCACACCTTCGCCGGCTCAGCGTGGCCGGCCTGTACAACCTGACCGATCTGACCCCGCTGCACCAGCTGAGCGCCGATGTCGAGGTCCTCGACATCGGCGAGACCCGCAAACCTCTCGATCTCACCCCGGTCGCCGCGTTCCGTGACCTGCGCGAACTGAGGATCGTGGCGCACCGCCGCGGCCTCGCGGACCTACTCAACGCCAACCCCGGCCTGCAGGGGCTAGCACTGTGGCGGCTCCCCGTCGACCGACTCATCCCGGCCGTCACACTGGCGCACCTGCAGTCGCTGTCGCTCACCCTCGGTTCTCTGACAGACGGCGAATGGCTCGCCCAGTTCCCCACCCTCCGCTACCTCGCACTTCGTAACGTCCGTCGGCTCACCAACCTCGACACGGTGACCCGCCTGCCCGCACTGCAATGGCTGATACTGAATTCGCTCATCACCGATCAGCTCCCCGACTTCAGCCCCTGCACCGCCCTGCTGCGCGTCGACTGCGACGCCATGCGGCACCTCCGTCACCCCACCTCCCTACAGGGGCTCGCCGCCGCACCCCAGCTACGGGACCTCCGGGTCACCCAGTCGCAGCTGCCGGTCAATGCGTTCATGCCCTTCACCAGTCACCCCAGCCTCGAACACGTCGGCGTCGGCCTCGGCAGCGAACGCCGCAACCGCGACGCCCATCGACTGCTCGGCCGGACACCACCACGCGCAGACACGCACTTCGCCACGACACACGGCCTCCTTTACATGCTGTAGTCCTATGCGCCCGTAGCGGCGGCTCGCGGGTCAGGGTGCCGAGCTCAGACGGCCACGCCTCTTGTTGATCCCGTCTGGACCGGGGGCTGGAGCAGGTCCTCATCTGGCGGCTTTCCGCGCGTTTGCCGGCGCCGGCATGGTGATTCGCCGCTACCGGCGGTGAGACACTGCTCGAATGGAGGGCTCAGCGGAGTGGGCGTGGTCCGACGCGTGGGTCTTGGCCGCCATCATGGTGCTTGGCCGAGATGAGGGCTCCTCCCTCACTGAGGTGGTCGCCGCAGCACACGCCATCAACCACTCGATCCTGCTCGAGAACGAGATTGAGCCAGCCGTGCGCCGGCTGCTGGGCGTCGGTCTTTTCTGGACATCGCACCGACGGTTTTTCCTAACCGACGCAGGCCGAACCATGGCGGCCAAGAGGCGCGGCGGGATGCTCGGCCAAGTCGACCACCTCTTGACAACGCTGCGACGGCTGCCGGTGCGGGAGCAAGAGTGGCATTTGGAGCTGGGCGAGCTGCGGGAGGCAGTCGACGCGTGGCGCCAGGGCGCCGAGGCGCTCGCGACGGGCGGCCGCAGACGAAGGCCAGCAAGCGAATGAGTTGACCCAGGAGGCCCTGACCTCGACGGTAGCCTCCGGACCATCCGGGCCAGACGTACAACCCGCTCGCACTGGCGTCGCGTCTGACATCCGGGTCATGCCGCGATGAGCGCGGTCATGCCGAGGATGCTTCGTCGTCCGGTCTTGGCACCAGCCGAGCCGTCTCTCCGGAAGGCTTAGCCCGAGGCTGCCACCGTGAGCCGTCCGGGTTGATGAACTCCAGTCCCATCCGGCGGACCACGTTGAGGTGGTGGTACACCCGCTCGATGACCTCCTCCCGCTGCCCGGGATCAGACCGGCCTGCGGTGACCTACTCCCGACCGAGATGGACCTCCTGGTCCAACATCCCGGCCTCGAATATCACCGTTCGGTTGCGGTCCTTGTACTCGACCCGGTCCCGGCCTTGACGTTCACCGTGTAGCTGTTGTTACGGGCAGGCATTGTCTTCACCTCGCAGCGGTCGCTCTGACAGTAATGACCAAACCAGTCAGAGGAGAGGCCAACCTCGCCTTCACGAGCAGGAGGCTGCCGAGCACCTGCGGGACGAGCTGAGGGCCCCGGTGCATCAACTCCACGGGATGGAAGAGGGTCAGCGGCTCGACCTAACTCGGCCTGAACATCCTCAATTGCCGCTGACAGCGCGTCCGAGACGACCGGATCTGCCGAATTGAGGGCGTTGGTCGCAGTCTCATGCTGGTTTTTGGCACGGGAACGACTCCGTGAGACCGAACGCTAAGATCGCCGGATGCTGTTCAAGGCGGACCTGGGCAAGCGGGTCGACAACTTGGTCGGCGCGGTGGACAGGCGCGATGACAAGCGGTTCTTCGCGGCGCTGCGGGGCATCGTGGGCGCCACGCCGAAGGCGCGCCCTGACGAGGTCGACGCGGCCCTGGCCAGGTTGACTTCGGTGCTCGCCGAGATCCCGCTCGGGATGGGCGGCGACCTGGCCCAGGTTGCCGGCAGCATGGCGGACTACGGCACCGATGCGGCGGTGGTGGTGGTGCCGACGCTCGTTGGTCGGGCCACCAACGCGATGGAGCAGGCGGCACGCTTCGCCGAGTTGTACGGTGCGGTGTTCGGGGACCTGCCCGACCCCGATGATGCGGGGCAGATCGGCCCGACGATCGAGCGGTTCGTCGAGACGGCGCCCAACCGGGGGATGGCCCAGCCGGACGCCTATAACCTGGTGCAGGCGTGGTTCTCCGGCGGCAAGTGGGTTCAGCCGGTGCTGTACCTCTCGCAGCGCAAGGACGTGCGGGCCGTGCTGCCCGAGCGGCCGCGGCTTACCGCCGCCATCGATGCGACGCGTGAGCACATCGGCACGGCGCATTGGTTGTACGGGCTGCTGCTTGTCTTGGACGACGAACCGCTGGTCGTGCTGCACCGCGCGACCCGACGCGGCTATCGGGTGACGATAAGCGGCGTCGGCGACAACTTTCAGCTGCACACGCTCCTCGCCGCCGCCCTGATCGGCGACGAGTCGCAGGGCCTGGTGCCCGGTCAACGGCCAAGCGCCGCGGAGATCGCGGCGGCCTCCGACGGCGAGGACTTGACACCGGCAGGCGGCATCCGAGGCAACTTCAACCTGGTCGACGCCCACGGCGAATGGATCTGGAACGAGGGTCGTCCTGCGGATATCCCGAAGCTGGAAGGAAAGCGAGTCGTCGTCATCGATCCGCCGCCGTACCCGCGGAGTTGGAACGCCGGCCGGCCATACCCGTTGATGCGCCCGACGGTAACCTTGGATGGCATGCTGCCGGCCGATGAGGCCGCGCATTGGCTCGGTCTGGTCAAACCTTCGCAGCGCGGGTAGCCCTCACACGGTTCCGGCCTGACAGCGCCATGAAACCTTCGCAGGGGGCCGGCTGGCGCTACGAGCGCCGACACCCGCCAGCTGAGCTGCCGAGTATGTGCCGTCTCGATTGATCGAGGCTGACTTGCGCTTCTGCCGCTGGTCCCGCGGTCGCTGGTGGAAGCGCGGCGGGCAGCGGGTTTATGGTGGCCAGATGCGTGACCTGAGCCGGCTAGACCTGGAGGAGATCGCCGCCGCGCTCGAGGACCAGACCGACTACGAGCACCGATGGTTGATCAACCCCCAGACCGGCGAGACCGTGTTCTGGACGACGGACGGCGGCATCGACGGATACACGCCCGTCGACCCAGACGACCTCAACCTGGTCGCCATCGACCCGCTGCCGTCCTACGTCTGGTACCAGGACATGGCCGACTTCGCTGAGAGGATCAGCGACGCGGTGGCCGGCCGCCGACTCGCGCGAGCTATCCAGGGCAAGGGCGCCTTCCGCCGGTTCAAGAACGAGTTGCACGAGGAGTATCCGCACCTGCTGTCGGCGTGGTACGCGTTCCGCGGCGTGCGCGCGAAGCGGCGGGCGGTTGAATGGCTGGTCGACAACTCGCTGGTCGACGACGAAACGGGCGAGCGTTTCGTGGCCGAGCACCGAGATCCCGACGTTCCATGAGCTGGCGCCCGCGCCGCGCGACTTCCTGTACGACGAACGCACGCATCTGCCGCCGACTGGGCGTCACGGTGCGTCACGAATTCGCGGTGGCACCCGAGGCGCGGTCGTGCCGGTGACCGCGCACCCGGACAACGTCCGCTCGTGCCGTAAGCAGTGCGTCTGACCTTGTATGCAGAATCGGCTCACCGCAGCGCCCGGAGCCCGCATCGCAGGTCTCGGTGGCCCGTGGCCATCACGCGCTCGCGGAGTCCGCGGTCTCCCCGCGCAGCAGGTCGCCGGGCTGGCAGTCGAGGGCTTCGCAGAGTGCGGCGAGGGTGGTGAAGCGGACGGCCTTGGCGCGGCCATTCTTCAGCACGGCCAGGTTGGCGGGTGGTGATGCCGACGCGTTTGGCGAGTTCGCCCACGGACATCTTGCGCTTGGCGACCGTGACGTCGATGTCGACGGTGAATGGCCTCAGGTCACCTCGTTCAGCTCGGCCTGCATCTGCGCCGCCTCGGCGTCGCGAGCATCGTTGGGCGGCGCTCCTGCCGCTCTGTGGCCCATGCCACATGCAGTTCCTGTCAGCAATCAGGGCGCCGTTCCGCTCAACTCACGGAAGCAAGCGAACCGACAGGAGCAACACATGAAGCACCGCATCGTCGTCCTCGGCGCCGGCTATGCCGGGGCCTACGTGGCCGGGACCCTGGCCCGCCGGCTGTCCCCGGCGGACACCGAGATCACCGTGGTCAACGCCGTGCCGGACTTCGTCCAGCGGCTGCGGCTGCACCAGCTCGCGGCCGGCCAGGACGTTGAGGCTCCGAAGCTCGCCGACGTCTTCGCGGGCACGGGGATACGGCTGCGCGTGGCCCGCGTCACCGCCGCCGCGGTCGCCGACCGGACCCGCTCTCATTGCGGGAAGGGGTGAATCCTGCGTGCAGGTCTTTCAGGTCAGTCTCATCCTTTTGATCACCGCACCCGAGGACGCCTCGCTGCCGGCATTCATTGACGATCTGCGCGATCAGCTGACGAACCTTCAACACCGGTGGGAAGGCGTCATCACGCCGACCGTTCGCGGCATGATCGAAACAAACACCTGCGAGGTGACCCTGAGCGTCATGGCCGACGACATCACCACCGCTCCCATAGCCGCAGGCCGGGCGGTCGCTTACGCCGCCGATCGTGCGGCGGCCTCCTGGCGGGTCGCCATCGGGCGCATCACCGTTCAGAGACCACCTCGGCCAACTACCCTCGCGGACCTGCCGCCGCTTTCCTGACCCGGCCAGGCCCGGGGCGCGGGTGCTGTCCACGCTCTCCGCCCGTATCCGCGGACCCGAACCAGGCACAGCAAATTGGACGCACATGACGCACAGCGCGGCCCCGGCGACGCCGGCGCCCGACCCGGTGACGCTGCGGGTCGCTCTCACCGAGTCGACCGCCACGGGCGCCACACCCGAGCGCCTCATCACGGTCCTCGCGACACAGGCAACCAAGAAATACTGCTGTCCGTCGGCCAGGCACAGGCCCTGGCCGACCAGATCGTCTCCTACTCGACCGGCAGAAAGTTGCCACTGATGACCCCGAACCCCACCAGGCGCCGCAGAGTGACACCGTCCAGCTACCCATCTACCAGCCCCCGCCATCAACCAGGAAGAAGGCGGTCCCATGGGTGATCGCCGCCTCCGTCCTCCTCGGTCTGTGCTGCTGCGGGGGTTTCATCGCCGTGAACAACGACGAACCGAGCCGCCCCTCCGCCGGAAACAGCCCCACCCAGGCCGGCCCCTCCGCCGCTGCACCCCCCGACGGCGGCGCGACCGCCACCACCGACTCGAACGTCCTTGAGCAACTGCCCACACCGGCACGAGCTACCCCGACCAAGTCAGCGGCGCGGCCGAGCCCGTCATCAGCACGGCCGAAGCCGACCGCCACCCACAGCACCACGCCCCGGCCGGCGCCCACCAGCTCCCGGCCGAAGCCTCCACCCGCGCCCACGACCGACCCGCGATTCGGCACCTGCAAAGAGGCCAACAACGCTGGCTACGGCCCGTACTACCGCGGCGTCGACCCCGAGTACGCCTGGTACATCGACCGGAACAAAAACGGCGTGGTGTGCGACTGATCGGTGTGCTCGGCTGTGAATCGCGTCAGAAAGCGGCTCCCTAGCGCCACTTGCGAGTCCCGCTCACGTACCGAGGTCGGCCCATGGACGCTCGTTGACATCCGCCGCTAGCCATCACCCTTGGCGGGCGCCGCAGTTTGGCGCCCGCGTCGTCGGGAAGCGTGTGGACCTGCGACAACGAGGAGAGGAACTCTCATGACATCGACCCCACTGCCTGGCGGGACGTTCACCTTGGCGGAGGATTTGACGGTCACCCGGATGGGGTACGGCGCGATGCAGTTGGCCGGCCCGCACGTGTTCGGCCCGCCGGCCGATCACGACGCTGCCGTGGCCGTGCTGCGCGAGGCCGTTCTCCTGGGTATCAACCACATCGACACCGCCGACTACTACGGCCCGTACGTCACCAACGAGATCATCAGGGAGGCTTTGCACCCGTACCCTGACGATCTACACATCGTGACGAAGGTCGGAGCGTTGCGGGACGCCGAGGGGAACTAGCCGCCGGCGCTGGCTTTCGAGCAGCTGCGCCAAGCCGTGCACGACAACCTGGATCACCTCGGGCTAGACGCACTCGACGTGGTCAACCTGCGCGTCGGTGGGCTCGACCGACCCACTCCCGGCCCCATCGCCGAGCCGTTCACCGCGCTCGCGCAGCTGCAGCAGGACGGACTGATCAAGCATCTCGGTCTCAGCACCGTCAACGCCGAGCAGATCGCCGAAGCACAGTCCATCGCGCCGATCGTATGCGTCCAGAACTTCTACAACATCGCCAACCGCAACGACGACGACCTGATCGACTCCCTCGCCGCACAGGGCATTGCCTACGTGCCCTACTTCCCGCTCGGCGGCTTCTCCCCACTGCAGTCCGAGGAAATCAACGCCGTCTCCAACCGCCTCGACACCGCACCGATGGCCGTCGCGCTGGCGTGGCTGCTCCAGCGCTCCCCGAACCTCCTGCTCATCCCCGGCACCTCATCCGTCACGCACCTGCGCGAGAACGTCACCGCTGCTGCGCTGACCCTTCCCAAGGACGCGCTGACCGAACTGAACGCCATCGCGTCGTGAACACGACCACCGCGCAACCTCCGATCGGGTTCATCGGCCTCGGCGACCGGGAGCCACCTGTGGCGACCGCCATCGCCGAAGTGGAGTGCCCCCTGCACATGGAGCCCGCCGACCCGGCCCCCTCGACGCGGTCGGCGACGACGCGCACGTCCGGCAGGAACCCAGTCGCCGGGCTGACTGGTTGAGGATGCTGGGCCGTCCACCCGTCGACGTCATTCACAGCGGTCCTCCGAGCCTCGCCCGTACGGCTGGCAACAGTCGGACCGGTGCTGGTACACGCGCAGGTCCCGGCCGCGCGACCGCCCGATGTCCGAGGTGCGCTCGTACAGGCACGCACCCCACACCACGGACTCGCCGCCGCCGCCGATGACGTGCCCGTCGCCTGGCCCGCCGCGCAACAACACCTCCATCCGACTGACGTACCACGCAGGACCGGCCGGCGCAGGACGACGGCAAGGTCAGGATGCCCTGCGCACAGGTTCACCGATGCAACGTCACGAGGACCAGAGCTGACGGGCCCCATTCCTGCCTGTAGCGGCGGGGTGACGTAAGCGAGATGTTCATGTTTGACTATGCCTATGCAGGCGGGGGAGGCGCGGCTAGCAATCGACTGCGGCACCACCAGCACCGTAGCCGTCCTTGCCTGGCCCGACGGCAGCTGGTCGCCACTGTCCTTCGACGGCGCACCACACCTGCCCAGCGCCGTCTACCTCTCCCCGGACGGCGACGTGTGGACCGGGCAGCGGGCCTGGCAGGCTGCGGCGGACCAGCCGAACCGGTTCATCCCGGCACCGCGCCGCCCCACCGACGACCAGCTCACCGTCGACGGAACCGTCGTTGACGCTCTCGACCTGACGGCAGCAACCTTGCGCCGCGTCGCTGCCGAGGCCGAGCGGGTCGCCGGCGGCCCGGTGCAGGATGTGCGGGTGGTGGTGCCGGCGGGGTGGGGGCCGCGGCGGCGCACCTGGATGCGGCAGGCCGCCCACCGGGCCGGTCTTCCACAGCCACGCCTGGTGGAAGCGCCGGTGGCCGTCGCCGAGCACCTCGTGGCCACCGGCCTGCAATGGCCGGTGGGGTCGTTCATCGCCGTCTGCGACGTGGGTGCGGGCGCGGAGGTCACTGTCCTGCGCCGCGGCCCTGCCGGCTTCGAGGTCCTCGCGACCCTCGCCGACCCGGCCGCCGGCGGCAGCGCCATCGACCAAGCTCTCGCCGCGTCCCTCACCGGCGACCCCATGCCCGAGGACGCCGGTGACGGCGCAACGCGGTGGACGGTGGCCGCCAGCGTTCAAGCCGCGAAGGAAGCCCTGGCGCATCACCCGGCCGTGACCGTGCCGCTTCCCGACCGGCCACCCATCATCGTGAACAACGCCATGCTCGAGCAGGCCGCCCGCCCGGTCCTGCAGCGCGCTGCGCAGCTGACCAGCGAGGCGGTCACCGCAGCCGAGATCAGCACCGACGAACTCGCCGGCGTCTACTGCGTAGGCGGTGGCGCGCACCTGCCGCAACTGGAGAAGCTCATCGCCGATGAGACCGGCGTCGCCCCGACGGTGGTCACGGAGCCGGCACTCGGTGCCGCCCGAGGCGCCGCGGACGCCGGCGCCGCCAACCCCAGCACGGCGAGCGCCGTGGAAGTGCCGGTGCCGCCGGTGCGGCGGGCCGTCGCCATCGCCGTGCCCGGCTTCGCATCCCTCGCCCTGATCTGGCAGTGCCTCATGACCGCAGAGCAGCACAGCACGCTGAACGTGCACTACTGGGTGAGCCTGAACTGGGGCGAGCTCACCATGGCCGCCGTGTTCGCCCTCCTGGCATGCCTCGGTGCGGGCACCATCCTCGACTCCCTCGCCGCCGCCCACAGCCCCACCCCCGACACCCGAACCGAAGGCGGAAAGATCAGCGTTGGCATCCTCGCCGCCGTCTCCCTCGGCCTCGCGATCGCGGGCCTCTACGCAGTGGTTGCCAGCCAATATCTAGGCCAGCCGGTGGGCGCGTTCCTCAGATGGGCCCTCTGGCCGATCACCCCGACCGTGCTGATGGCCGCCGCCATGGCGGTCGTCGCCGCCCGGCAATGGCGCGCACCCCACGGCGGCTGGTCGGCGCTGCTGGCCGTGCCGACCGGCTCCGTCGTCACCGCCGCCGCCGGCATGACGCTGATCCAGTACTCCCTGACCGCCGACCGGTGGCCCGACCTCATCCTGTGGATCGACATCGCCGGCCGCGTCGGCGGCCTGCTCCTCGGCGTCGGGGTCGTCATGGCGCTCGTGACACCGCTGGTGTTCCGCCTCATCCTCGCCGCACCCCTCGCCGTGATCACCGCCGCGATCGTCAGTTCACAAGCCGCCGGAACACTCGGAATCATCTACGCCATCGCCATCGCCGTCTGGTGGGCCGCGCGGTTGTGGACGCGCGTCATCCGCCCCGCCGCACCCGCCGCCCATGCCCCTTGATCCGCCCCAGGGCAACGAGGCCGCCGTGACGAGCGCGGACCGCGGCGTCGCCGCCGCGAAACGCTGCACCGGCTGCCGGTGGGCGACGTGCGCGGACCGGCGCGGCAGCGTCAGCCGATCCGACGGCGGGTCCGCAACGTGCGGAGGGAGGTGCCCGCGATGCGGTGGCCGCGCCGGATAGGCGCCAGCATCTTCCTCGTCCTCCTGCTGACCGGCCCGCCGCTGCTGCTGGCGCGCACCGTCGGATGGCCACTGCGCCGGTGGCCGAGTCCGCAGCAGGCGCGGCAGTGGCTGGAACAGCCCCTGACCGAGCAGACTCTGACCGCCGCCCTGGCGATCCTCGCCTGGCTGGTGTGGCTGTTGCTCGCCGGCACGCTCCTCATCCCACTGGTCTCGAGGACACGCGCCGGCATGCGCTGGCTGCGCCGGGTACCACTTCCCACACCGCTTCAGGCCACCGCCACCGGCATGGCCGGCGCCGCGGTCTTCACCGCCTCCGCCAGTACGACGCCCGCACCACCGGCAGACATCCCCTCGACGACGGTCGGCACCGTCGAGCACCACACGACCACCACCCGTACCGCCGAGACGCGCGGTACGACGGCCAGCATCGACCCAGACGGGGTCACGGTGCCGGGTGGCTGGATACCGCACCCCAGCGCCGAACAGGTCACCGCGGCCGCAGCACTCGTGTGGCTGCGCCGCCGTCGCGCCTACCGCCCAGATGAGAACGGGCCGGCGCAACGCGACAACCTCGACCTCGCCCCGCTGCCAGAGACCGTCACCGCAGCCCACGCAGCGTTGGCCGCCTCCGAAGGCACCGGTCCAACGGATCTCACCGCACCGGATCAGCGCACAGAACAGCCGCCGGACTCATTGCTGGCGGATGTGCCGCCAACGGGCGTCGGGCTTACAGGGGTTGCCGCCGACGATGCTGCTCGGGGCGTTCTCGTCACCGTCCTGCTGCACGCCCTGCACCGCCGCAGCGCAGGAACGGCGCTCATCACCACCAGCGGGGACCTGACCAAGCTGCTCGGCCCAACCGCACAACGGATCCACTCGGTATCCGGTCTCACCGTCGCCGCATCACTTCAGGAAGCACTGACGATGCTGCAGGAACACCCACACCAGCACACTCCTGACACCACCACGGAGCGGGGCAGCAACTCGGCGAACTGGCCATCCCGCCAGCCGCCCCCGGTCTTGCTCACCCACACGCCGCAGGATCCCGGCACCGCACGCCGCCTCAAGGCCGCACTCGCAGCCACCCGCGGCACCGCCATCGCAGTCCTCGTCGGAGCCTGGCCGCACGGCGCGACCTGGGAGATCACGGCAACCGGTCACGCCTACGACGGCACCCAGGAGCAGCCGGCAACGCCAAGAATGTGCGTTCTCAACGCGGCGGCTGCCACCGATCTGCTCACAGTGATCACCCAGGCCCAGCCCCACCCGGGACACAACACGCCACTCGCTCCGGCAGTCGACCCACCGCCCACCCGGGCGCGCGTCCCACGGCAGACCGCTCGAGGCCAAGCGCCAACCACGCCCCGCCACAGCACCAATCAGCCTCTGCACCTGCAAGTCCTCGGCGACACCACGCTGAAGAGCCACGGCCAGCCGGTGACGATCCGACGCACCGCGGCCCTCCAAGCCCTAGTCTTCCTCGCCGTGCATCCCGGCGGCGCCAACAGCCGAGGCCTGACAACCGCCATCTGGCCCGGCCTTCCCGCACACACCGTCACCGCCCGCCTCTACACCACCCTCAGCGACCTCAGAAAAGCCGTCGCCGCCGTCAGCGAGATTCCGCTCATCGAGCACACCGGTGACCGCTACCGCCTGCGCCGCGAACACATCGAGGTAGACCTGTGGCGGTTCCATGCTGCGGTAAAACATGCCGTCACCGCTGTGACCGCACGCCCCGCCGCCTGGCAGGCCGTCATCAACGCCTACACCGGCAACCTCGCCGCCGAACACGACTGGCCGTGGCTCAACCCGCCACGAGAAGCCCTACGTCGGCGCGTCATCGACGCCTACACCGCCCTGGCCGCCACCCAGCCCGACCCGCGGCGCGCCCTGCCCCTGCTGCAAGACGCGATCCGCGTCGACCCGTACAACGAAAACCTGCACCGGCGCGCCATACACGCCCTCGAGGCGCTCGGCGACCACACCGCTGCCGAAGACCTGCTCACCACCTTCAACAGACAGCTGACCGACGCCGGCCTGGAGCACGTCATCCCCAACGAAGAAGTCCGGCAGGCGCGCGCAGCCTCAAGCGGGCAAAAGCACTAGCAGCCCGCCACGGCCCGCAACTTGATCTCGTATTGCGTAGGTCGACGGTTCGATTCCGTCAGGCGGCTCCATAGAAAGGCCCAGGTCACCGGCTTGATCGCCGATCATGACCTGGGCCTTTTTCGTGGCGCTCAAGAGCCGAGCAGCCAAACGAGCAGCCAACATGTTGCGCAGCTCTCGTAGCCTCGGGTGGTCGCCTCGCTACCGGCTTCCTAAACCAATGATCATCGATCGCCTGCGAGCGCGTGACCTGCTGCATCGCTTCGCAAGGTGCCCGTTCGGGGGTCGCATTCGCCCCAGATCTGCTCGGCGTGACGGTCATCAGTATCTGCCAAAGTGTCGGCCGCGGCGGCGTCCATTCGGCGTGTCCGCGCATGGATGATCGGCGCGTCGTCAGTAGTCACGAGCAGGGAGCGGTCATCCTCCAGCCACAGCCACGCGGCTCCAGCCGACCCGGTCTTTTGCCGCTTTCTGCATCAGCGCCCTAACGAGCTGCCAGCCCTGGTCAGCTGGCGCACCTCCGGCTCACGATGGCTTAACCCGATCGGAGAAACATCTGACCGACTTCGCCGACGCGAGGCCGTGCGGCACCATCGACACACGGTGAGCTAGTTGAGGCGACCGGAAGCAGATGAGAGATGATCAAACTTCAGACTCTACCCGCGGCGCCGGCCGGACATTGCCCACCAGTGCGCCGCGCCTGGCGCTACCTCGTGGCCACTCAGGACAGCGTCGACGGCCTCCTGGACAGCTTCAACCAGGTCCGTACCCTGGCGCTCAAGGCCAAGGTTGAGGCGAGGGGCCGACTTAGCTCCGACGAGCTCGACCTACTCCGAGCAGCGTTGGTGTTCACCTCCAGCGGCCTCGACGCATGCTGTCATCAGCTCGTCCGTGATGCTCTACCCGCGTTGATCGCCCGCGGTGGGACTGCAGAATTGAAGTTCCGCGAACACCTGAGGAACGAGCTGTACTCGCCCAAGCCGCCGGACGGGCTGCTCGAGGCGATCGCCGCCGCAGACCCTCGCCGTGAACTCATCGAGCGCTACGTGATGGCCAAGACTAAGGCCAGCTTCCAAGGCAGCGGAGACCTGCAGGAACGCGTCCGCGACACGCTGGGCATCACCAACAAGGCGTTGGCCAAGGGTCGGTTCACCGCACTCGATGGCTTCTTCATCGCACGCAACGACATTGTGCACCGTCTTGACTACGAGAACCCGACATCCGCAAGCGTCAAACGCCACCACCGCAACCCGAACGACGTCGCCACCGAGTGCGACACGGTTCTGGCCCTCGTCGCTGATCTCATTCACGCGACCGCCGAACTTCTCAAACGTAAGGCGGGCGGTGGCCAGGCGACCACTCGTCGCGACTCCCAAGGCTGAGAACCCGGACAATGAGGTGATCTCAACAAGGTTCGGGGGCAGCTTGCCACCGCGCATGGTGCGCTACGCGATAACCGCGCGGGACGACCCGTCGACACGGTTCTCACGCGACTGCTAGTACGGCAGCCGCCGTTTGAGATGTTGCTGGTGGGGGCCGGTTAGACGAGGTGCGGCCACCGCGTGATCGTCTGTATGTTGTGGACAAACTTTCAGATCTGGCGGTGGCCGCGTGCCACAGCGT
>NZ_JAGPYK010000053.1 GCF_018070045.1 Micromonospora sp. U21 | reverse complement strand
CTCACCCACCGCCTGCGCTGGTCAGACTGGCGCCGCCGCCATCAAGCCCGAGCCCGACAAGCCCACTACACCCGGCGCCTCAACCTCGAACTCCAGCCATGATCCCAAACGGCGGCTGCCGTACTAGTACCTCTTGTTGATGGTATGCGTGGTGACGTGGCGGAGTTCGGTTCGGAAGTCGGCGAGGCGGTGCTCGTCTGGTTCTTCATTCGCGACTCTGAGGGCGAGGAACTCGGTGAGCTCCGGATCGCCCATCATGGCCGCGGCGAAGGCCGCTGCCTGTAGTGGGCCGGTGCCCTGAGGAAGTACCGGCTGGAATCGCCCCCACCAGCCCGGATGGGTGTCGCCTAGAAAGATCTCCTGGGCCCACAAGGCGAGTTCTCCCAGTCCCTCGGCTCGTAACAAGAACTCCACGGCGGGGCCTGCCACGTCCGCGACCAGGTTCGCAGGCAGGTCGTCGCCACTTCGGGGCCTTGGGTAGTGGCTGGGACCGGTTAGTGGACGCGGTGCACCCCACAACTCGTCGCACCGGTGCTCCACCATCGGTTCGGGAAGCCCGGCTATCCCGATGCGCGCCTGTATCTGGACGCGGGGTGTCGTCGCCGCCGACCCATAGAACACGATGCGACGGACCAGCCCGCTGTCCGATCGCGCGCACCTGTTGCCTTGGCGCTCAAACCCCAATGGCGCTAGGACCATCCGGTGCAACTGGCTCGCGATTCGCGTGACGGTCCAGTGTTCAGGCACGCGCCGATTATCAACGCTCCGGTCGTGCAGCCACCGACCCCTGTCACGCGTCCGCGTTCGGTATGGCTGGCGTGATCTGGTGGTGGGCCTTGGTGCGGTTCAGGTCGGTGGTGCTGTGGCGGGGGACGGCTGTGATGGGGGTGTCGGCGTCGTAGACGGTGATGGTGTGCTCGTCGAGGGCGACGGACACCAACTTGCGGGCGTGGAACTTGCCGACCTGGATGCGTTGTCCAGCCACCTGGATGCTGCCGTTGATGGACACGACCCGTTCCACGGCCGGGATGGTCGCGGGTGGCGGGAGTGCGGACGCTGGGCGGCCGTCGCGGATACCGCCGAGCGCGGTGGGCGACAAGGGGCAGCGCAGGGTGCGGCGCAGCTGCCCGGCGTCGTCGATGACGTGCAGGAGGACGCCGTCGAGGCGGATGCGGACGCGTTGGCCGGCAAGGGGCATGCCGACGCTGATCTGCCGACCGGCGATGCTGATGCCGCCGCAGGCGTTGACGACCCGGTCGACTTCGACGGCGGTGGTCTGCGGCTCGGGCTGCGGCAGTGGCGGCGGTCCGGCGGGTGCGCCGCCGTCGGCCAGTAGACGGGCGAGGTCGCGTTGGGACAGCCGGGATGGGCTGGACTTGATGCGGGCGCCGTCGGCGGTCAGGACGTGCAGCCGGTCGGTGTCGACCCAGATCGTGACCGGGGTGCCGGCGAGGGCGGGGCCGAGCCACACCTGCTGCTGGGCGACGGTCAGGTTCCCCGATGGTGGCACGACCCGAACGAGCCGCACTGGCTGAGAACGGCCGGTGGACACGGTGACCGATCCGGGGTCGACCTCGATGGCGGGTGGCTTCCTCGGGGCTGGCGGTGCGGCGGGCAGCAGCTCGGCCGGCAAACGCAGCGGCAGATCCTCCGATGCTGACCGATCCCGGGTCGGAGCGGGGCGATGGAAGCGGTCGGCGGGGAAGGTGTCGTCGATGCCCTGGTGCGGCCGGTCGTAGTTGTATTCGGCGACGAACGCGTCCACCGCGGCCTGGGCCTGCTCGACGGTGGCGAACACCCGCCCGTCCAGGCATTCACCCTGCAGGCTCTGGTGGAACCGCTCGACCTTGCCGGTGGTGGTCGGGGTGCGGGGTTTGGTGTTGCGGGCGACGATGCCGTTCTCCCGGCAGATCCGCTCGAACAACACCTCACCCGGGCGGGGCTTGGTGAACCGGCCGGTGAACTGCTTGCCGTTGTCGGTCAACACCTCACCCGGCACGCCGAAGCGGGCCAGGGCGGCGGCGAACGCGGCGCACACGGCGCGGCCGGTGGCCCGGCGAACAACGGTGGCGATCACGCAGTAGCGGGAGTGGTCATCCAGGCCGGTGACGACCTTCGCCTCGGTGCCGTCGGCGAGGAGGACACCACCGACGATGTCCATCTGCCACAGCTCCATCGGCTCCGGGCGTTCCCACCGCCGATAGTCCTCCCGCCGGCGCTTCCGCGGCACCGCCGGGACCAGGTTGTTCCGTCGCAGGATCCGATACACCGTCGCCCGAGCAGGCGCAGGAGTCACACCACGACGCCCGGCCTCGAACCGCAGCCGACGCGGACCCCACCGCGGATGATCCCGCCGCAGCTCACACACCAACGCCTCCGCCGAGGCGTCAACCCGGTGCGGGCAGACATGCGGACGATGCGATCTGTCCTCCAAGCCTTTGACGCCCTGGCGGCATACCGGGCCAGCCAGTTGTGAATCGTCTGCCGCGACACCCCATACCGGGCGGCGACCTCCGTCTTCGGTGTGCCACCTAGGCACTCCATCACAGCGTGAAACCGCTGTTCCATGACGCTCAACTCCGCGAGTCCCACCCGGTGCTCCTCCCGCCTGGCTACAGACGAAAAGAGGGCCGGGCCGACCAGGTGTCAACCGTCAACCGAGGCCGCCGTGTCAACCATCAACCGGCGCAGGACAGCCAGCTGCCGGCCGGTGTGGGAGGACTTTCTGTACGTCTTCAAGGCGGCCCTGAACGGGCCGCACGGCGCCGCCGCTTGGGCGCGCGCCGGCCGCTGCCGCTTGCGCTCTGCGGCCGTCACGCCGGATGCCCGGCGGCTGGCGCGGACAGCGGGAAGCCCATGGGGCCGCCGCAGAACGACAGGGCCGTTGAAGGGTGATGTGGTGCGCCGGCAGCCGGCCGGGCCGCGCGGCCAGGACCCCGCGCGGCGCAGGGGAGCCCACGCCGGCCACGTCGGCGAGCTGGCGGCTGGTCCGGGGTTGCGGTTAGGGCGCCTCCGGCGGGGGCGCTCCGGCTCCAGGATGGCCGAAGACCGTCGGCAGCCGCCGGGTCCGTGGGCGGTTGCGGTAGGCCATCCCACCTGCCATCGACCCGGGCAAGCCGAGTAGACCACCGCCCGACCCGCCAGCATTGGCCGGGCCGACCGGCCATCGAGTCAGCGGTAAGTCAGCAAACAGTCCACGACTCGATGATGACGGACGGAAGGAGCAACAACATCGCCGGGCGCGAGCGCACGGGACGACACCTGTTGACAGTGACTGACTACCGCGACCAGGCTCCCCCCCGACGGGGGTCAACATCCGAATGCATGGACCGGGCCGACGGCGACCTGACATCAGCGGTTGACATCAACGGTGGCGGCCGAGGTCGGACGAGTGTGGACGGGTGCCGCCCCGGAGCCGGGGCCCATGGACGTCAGCGGACGCTGTGACGCTTGGCGGAACCGCCTTACAAGCGAAGGGTCGACCTGGGCCGTCTCTGGGCCGTCTGGGCCGTCATGGGGCCGTCGAACGACGACCAACGGTGACCAGCGGCGCCCAGAGAAACACCAGGTCAGCCACCATATGACCGCAGCTGACCTGGCGGGCGACGGACGAGTCGACCTGTACGCCGGATACTGCTGGTATGAACGAGGATCTTCCGAAGGTCGCACTAGAACTCTGGCGGGCCGATGCGCTCGTTCTGTTCGACTGGCTCCAGGACGTCGACCTGAACGCTGTGCCGATCAGCCATCCGGCTCAGAAGCAGGCGTTGATGGACCTCCTGACCCGTCTGGAGGAGACGAACGCAACGGGGGCTTCGCACGACGAGATCGAGGCAGCGAAGGCAGAGGTCAGTCGAGACATGTGCTGGTGACGGTCAGATGAGACTGTGCGGAGCTGTCGACAGCAACGCTGACAGCAACTGACCCGGACTGGGGCGAACGTTGGCCACCGGTCCCGGCCAGTCTTCCGAGGTCGCGGACGAGGGCGGACCCCGCCGGACGGAGCGCCCAGAACTTACAAGCGAGAGGTCATCGATGCGCGGCGTACCGGGGGTACCGTCGACAGCGGTGGCTCGCTGGGTCGCGGCCCGGTGAGTCTGCTTGAACCCTTCAGCTTGGAGCGGCGCTTTGGCCTCATCCGTCGACCCTCGCTTCGGCGTCGCTTTGCGTAAGTTCCGGGAGCGGCGTGGAGACGGGGCTCAAGGCTCCAACGGTCGACACGGCGCGCCACCTGGACCGGATTCTCGACGCGGGGGGCATGCTTGCTCGCTTGGTCGATGCGCCGATTGACCATGCAGCCGAAGCCGGGGAGCTGCTGGCGAGAGTTGCCGCCAGCGATGTCAGTAGGGACGTGCTCGACCGGATTGAGCAGGGTGTTGATGACCTTGCCAGTGCCTATCCAACGATGGTCCCGGCTGACCTTTTGCCGTTGGTGCGGCGGCAGCTTGCCTATGTCGGGCGGTTGCTGGATGGACGGGTCACGCTTGCTCAACGACGACGGTTGTTGGTTGCTGGCGGCTGGTTAGCGGTGCTGCGGGCCACCGTTCACATCGACCTCCGGCAGCGGCATGCGGCGGCTGCCCACTTGCGGGCCGCTCGTGATCTTGCCGAACACGCTGAGCATACCGAGATCCAGGCCTGGTGTCTGGAAACCCGGGCCTGGGACATGTTGACTCAGGGCGACTATCGGACGGCACTCGACCTTTCCCACCAGGCTCAGCGGGTCGCCCCGAGAGGCAGTTCTGCCCGCATTCAGGCGACTGCTCAGGAGGCTCGTGCGTGGGCGCGGATGGGGGACATCGGTGCGACTCGGCGAGCGTTGGACCGGGTGGAACGGCTGACGGCGAATCTGCCCGTTCCTGAGCGAGCCGAGCACCACTATCGCTACGACCCGGCCAAGGCCGCGGCATACACGGCCACAACCCTGTCCTGGGCGGGTGACCCCGGCGCCGAGCAGGTAGCGCGGGCGGTGCTGGCCGACCTGGACTCGGACGGCGATGGGGGAGCGCGGCCCCGCCGGTCCGCGTCGGCCCGTCTCGACCTCGGTCTTGCCCTAGTCGGCGCCGGGCAGCCGGACGAGGCGGTCGTTCTCGGGGCGCAGGCTGTGGCGTCCGGGCGCGTGGTGCCGTCGAACTGGTGGCGGGCTGAGGAGTTGCTGACGAAGGTGGAGCAGGCGGGGGTGCCAGAGGCGGCGACGTTGCGCGAACTGTGCACCGAGTACACCCCTGGACGTCGACCACCAGCGGACAGCACAGTCGGTTAGCGGACAGTCACCTTCTGGATCGATGATGTGCGCGGCGTGACGCTGGTCCTCACTGCACTCGGGCGCGGAACAGTGCACATCAGCAGGTGTCCCCTCCGCGCCCTCGACACGCAGGGCCGGACACATGACGTTGGCTGTTGAACTCCTGCGGCGGATCGTGAGCCGGTGCTTCCCGTGGCCGCCAACTGTCCTCGGCATCGGGCAGCGCATCCAGGCAGGGGAGCAGGAGGCAGCCCGGCGGCGGCTGTTGGATCATGCACGAGGCAGACAGCACCACCCGACAGCGAACGGTGGGCCGCTTAACCATGACTCGGCGGCGCGTTTCGGGGAGCACGGCGAATGACCGTCCACGGGCCGGTGCTGCCTATCTGGAGTTGCGGCGGATGTGGCGCGCCGTGGCCATGCCCCACCCGTCGCCGCGTACTGCGCGCGGAGTTCGAGGACGCTCCGGTGTCCCTGTCTCTCTACATGGGGGCACAACTCGTTCGCGCCACCGCCGACTTGACCTGGGCGCCCGCCGGCACGCTGCATCGACGGTTCCTCGGCTGGATGCGGTGAGCATCCTGCGGCCCGGCGACGAGAAGTTCCACTACGGCGACGGCTCCCACAAGTGGATCCCGCCCGACCCGGACTATGACCAAGAGGTCTGGAACGAGCAGGTCCGCCAGCACAAGCAGAGCCACCTCAGGAACGAGCAACCCAAGGTGCGCATCCAGCGTCTCGTCTGATGCCAGCAGTACAGCAGCGAAGTACAGCAACCGTGCCAGCCGAACCCGACCGCCACGAGCGGACGCAGGCCGGATGACCTCGCATCAAGCCCGATCCGACCCGCTCGCCGTTCACACCGAAGAGGTCACTGGTTCGATCCCAGTATCGCCCACCGTACGTTTGTGCAGGTCGAAAGCCCGTTACCGGAGTAGCCGGTAACGGGCTTCGCGGTCTGCGCGGCTTACATTGGGAGCAGATTGGGAGCAGCGCGGCTGGTTCTCGGTTCGGGCCGCCATGGACCCGCCCGGCTGAGTGACCTGATTTGCGGTCCCGAGCGGGCCTGCTGGCTAAGGGATGTCTCGCAACCCTGGCGTCTGTCTGTTGAGGAATGTGCGTCAGGATGCCTGGGTGCAGGTGATCACGGCAGCTCGCCCGGAGTGGATCTTTCCGTTCACCGGGTTGCAGCCCGCCCAGTTCCGAAAGCTGGTCCGGCTGGTCGCCGAGCGTGGTGGTGACGGCATCGCCGACGGGCGGCCGGGCCGGCAGTGGGCCCTGGACCTGCCGGATCGGGTGTTGCTGGTGGCCGCCTACTGGCGTACGAACCTTACGATGCGGCAGATCGGGCCGCTGTTCGGGGTGTCGCACTCCGCGGCGCACAGGGTCATCGACACCCTCGCGCCGCTGCTGGCCCTGGCGCCGGTGCGTAAGCGGCCGGTCGAGCAGATCGCGATCGTCGACGGGACTCTGATCCCCACCCGCGATCACCGCCTGGCCGCCCGGAGCAAGGACCGGTACTCGACGAACCTGCAGGTCGCCATCGACGCCAGCACCCGCCTGGTCATCGCCGTCGGCGACCCACAGCCCGGCAACCGCAACGACACGATCGTCTACCGCACCTCGAGCATCCAGGAGAAGCTGCACGGGCGCCCGGTGATGGCCGACGGCGGCTACCGCGGCAACCCCGAGGTGATCATCCCGTACCGCAAACCCACCGACGGCAGCGATCTACCAGCCTGGACAGAGGCCCTCAACGTCGAACACCGCACGGTCCGGGCAGGGGTCGAACATGCTCTGGCCAGGATGAAGTGCTTCAAGATCCTGCGCGACTACCGCCGCGCCGCCCACACATTGACCGACGCCGCTTCCGGCATCGCCAACCTCCACAACATCATCCTCACCGGCTGACCACCGGTCCGGCCCAGGGCAACGCCTTCACCCAGTTACGAGACACCCATTAGGAGCAGCTTCTGAACGCTGGCTGGCGTTCGGCGCTCGTGCGGGCCACAGCCGCCGAGGACCTCACCACTGTTGAGGTCCGCCACGAGCCAGGAGGTGGCGGTCACGCCCGGCGGCGTCGGTACAGCTGGGGGATGGCCAAGCCGGTTGTGGCCAGCCCATCCCCTCCAACTTTCCACTCGGCGGCGTCAACAGGTGGTGGAGACGGTGCGGCTGGCGGCGGCATCGGCGGCTCAACGGCCGGGTATGGGAGGGTCGCCGCGGCTGCCGCCGGGATTGGTGGCATGACCGACACGGTGGGCACCACCAGAGCGGCACTCAATGTCATCGCCGTCACGCGCCGGGTAGTCACGTAAATGGACGGTAATCGTCATCAAGGTGGGCACGGTCGAGTTGGCGAAAGCGATCCCGACGGCGGTGAGAACTGCTGCAGTCGCAGCCGGAGAAACAGTATTTGGCCTGACTCATGTCCGATCATTCGCCAATCCTGCTGGCAGGGTCATCCCTGCTGGTAAATCCCGTTACAGGCGTTCGCAGTGGTTACGCCCTCTTGCCTACCCGCCGATCGGTGCATCCTATTGCGGGTGATCGTGGCCGTCAGCGCAATTGATGCCGTGCTAGCGCTCAGGGCGCCACTTGGGGGTCGTCGCCAGGAGGAAGGCACAGCTCCAGGTAGGACGAACCGGCCCGGGGCTCGAGCGCGACGGGCTGATCGGCTGGAAAAACGCGGGCACCGTCGCCCTACAAGAGCAAGGCAGGCGCAGCAGGACAGCCGGTTGGTTCTTCACCCATAGGGCGACGTCGGGGAAATGCTGCCCATTGCCGGGCATCTGAATTTTTCGAAATTGGTCTACTATCGCCGCTTCATAGAGAGAATGTGTCGAAGGGAAGCCATAACTGGGGGACGCATCATGGAGTTGAGGCAGCGACTGACGCTGTTTGCGGTAACCATCGCAGCCGCACCATTGGTCCTCGGCGGGTGCACCACCGACCGTAAGTCGGGTGCCGGGTCGGCCCAGGGGCGGGCAGCGCCGCCGGAGTTGACCGTCACACCTTCCGACGGCACGCGGGAAGTGCCCATCAGCGCCGAGGTGGGAACGGCCGTGAAGGGTGGGCGGATCAGCGCTGTACGGATCAGCGACGATAAGGGGACGCAGGTCAAGGCGGAGCCTCGGCAGGACGGGTCGGCCTGGGTTCCGAGCAGGCCGTTGCAGCCCCGGCGTACGTACACCGCCGAGGTCACCGCGACCGGCGACTCCGGGGAGATCACCACCCGGAAGACGACCTTCACGACGATGCCGAAGTCCACCAAGCCGGTGATCACCAGCACGCTCTATTTCGCTGGCAATCGGACCTACGGCACGGCGATGCCGGTAACCGTCGCGTTCGAACCGCCCATCGCGAAAGAGGCCAGAGCGGATGTGCAGCGCCGCCTGTTCGTGAAGACGAATCCCCCTCAGCCGGGGACTTGGTCCTGGGTGGACGATGGTAGCCAGGTCTATTACCGGGCCCCCGATTTCTGGCGACCGGGCACCACGATCAGCGTCCGGACCGGCCTGGAGGGCTTGCCGATCGGTAAAGACCGGGTCGGTGACGCGGACCGAAACGCCACCTCCAAGATCGGCCGGCAGGTGTCCCTGGAAGTCGACAACGCCACCAAGCAGATGTCGGTCATGCGGGACGGCAAGCTGATTCGCAAGATCCCCGTCAGCCTCGGCAAGGCGAGCACGCCGACGTCCAGCGGCAAGATGGTGATCATGGAGAAGCACCAGTACGCGACGTTTGACACTCGGGGTGAGCCGAACGGGGGCTACGTGGTCGACGTTGAGGACGCCCAGCGGCTGACCAATGGCGGGGAGTTCATCCACGGGGCGCCGTGGTCCGAGGGGGACCAGGGGAAAACCAACGTCTCGCATGGCTGCACCAACGTCTCCGCCGCCGCTGCCGACTGGCTGATGGGCGTCACCCAGGTCGGGGACCTGGTCACCTTTAAGGGCACCGAGGTGCAGTTGCAGCCGGGCAACGGCTGGACGGCCTGGAACGTCAGCTGGGACGAGTTCGTCAAGGGCAGCGCTCTGCCCGTACCCGCCGGGCTCCAGCCGGCCCCGGCGCAGGTGCCGCACCCGGGCGCCGTGGCCGGTGGATCGCCGGCCCCGGCCCCGTCCGTCACCGGCAACTGATCCGGTCCTGTCCTACACGGGGGCCGGATTGTCGGCGGCGAGCCGGACCCCTTGCCTCTCGTCATGCGAGGACGCCCACTCCATGAAGGTCGGCTCTAGGGGATCGGGGCGGGGGTCTTGTCGGTCGAGGCCGACGCAGCGAGCCTCCGTGCGAACAATTGGGCCGTACGGGGGCCGGCCATGCCGCTCGCGCTGAACTCGCGGGTGGTGCCGTCAGTGCATTCGACGGTCACGGTGATTCGACCGTCGATGGCGTCACTGCGGGCGAAGGTGACCTGAGCGGCACTCAGGCTCTCCGCCGATCGACGCTCGGCGCGCCAGATGAGAGTGTCGGCGCTGCCGCCCCGGGCGGTCAACGCCGCGCGGGGCACGGTGTCCATCGGGCAGGTCCTGCGGAAGGTCAACCGGCGGTGGGTGGTCGAGCCCAAGCCGAAGACGAAGCAGGGCTACCGGGAGGTGCCGCTGCTGGCGGCGGGGTGATACGCATGGTCGCCGAGCGGGCCGCGAAGCCGCGCGAGTTCGTGTTCGTGGCGCCCCGCGGCAACCACTGGCGGTACGAGGACTTCTACACGGACCGGTGGGTGAAGATCCGCGACTTGGCCCGGGAGAAGGGCCTGCCGCGCCGGATGACGATGCACGGGCTGCGGCACTCGCTGCTGACGCTGCTGGCCACCGAGGGCGTCGACCTGGCGGCGCTGCGGACGGTGGCCGGGCACGCCAGCGTGACCACGACGATGAACGTGTACGTGCACGCGACCCGGCGGCACCACGAGCCGGTGCGGCAGATCGTGAGGAATTGAATGTCGCTGAGCAGCCCGCGCGCCTCGCCCGGGTCTGATCCGTACGGCAGCCCGCCCATGCCGCGCCTATTGCCGCCGATACGCCTTGGAAGCATGTGGCTGGAAGGTACGTAGCCGCAGGCTGTTGGAGACGACGAAGACTGAGCTGAAGGCCATGACGGCACCGGCGATCATGGGGTTGAGCAGGCCGGCGGCGGCTAGCGGCAGGGCCGCGACGTTGTAGGCGAACGCCCAGAACAGGTTGCCCTTGATGGTGCCCAGGGTGCGGCGGGACAGCCGGATCGCGTCGGCGGCAACTCGCAGGTCACCGCGGACGAGCGTCAGGTCGGAGGCTTCAATCGCCGCGTCGGTGCCGGTGCCCATGGCGAGTCCGAGGTCGGCTTGAGCGAGGGCGGCGGCGTCGTTGACGCCGTCGCCGACCATCGCCACCACCCTGCCGTCGCCCTGCAACCGCTTGATCACCTCGACCTTGTCGGCCGGCAGCACCTCGGCGATCACCTGCCCAGCACCGTCGCCGCCCGGCGCAGGCGCGGTGATGCCGACGTCGGCGGCCACGGTCCGGGCCACGGTCTCGTTGTCGCCGGTGAGCAGCACCGGGGTCAGGCCAAGCGCCCGCAGTTGCGCGATCGCCTCACGGCTGGTCGGTTTCACCTCGTCCGCGACGATCAGCACCGCGCGTACGGCGCCGTCCCAGCCGGCCACCACGGCAGTCTTACCGGCGGCTTGGGCTGCATCGATGGCCTGCGCGAGGGTAGCCGGCAGCTCGTGGCCGTGGTCGGTGAGCAGCCGCGGCCGGCCCACCAGGACGGCCCGCTGCTCGACGATCCCGGATACGCCGAGCCCTTCCAGGTTGGTGAAGTCGGCGACGGCCGGCAGCTGGCCGACCCGGTCGATTGCCGCCGCCGCGATGGCCTTGGCGATGGGGTGCTCGGAGGCGTGCTCGAGCGCGCCCGCGACACGCAGCGCCTCGGCCTCCTCGACACCGTCGTCGGTGACGAGGCCGGTGAGGGCCATCCGGCCGGTGGTGACGGTGCCGGTCTTGTCCAGAACGATGGTGTCGATCCGGCGGGTGGATTCCAGCACCTCGGGGCCCTTGATGAGGATGCCGAGCTGGGCGCCGCGGCCGGTGCCGACCAGCAGCGCGGTCGGGGTGGCCAGGCCGAGGGCGCAGGGGCAGGCGATGATGAGGACGGCGACCGCGGCGGTGAACGCCGCGCCGGCCGGTTCTCCGGTGCCGAGCCAGAAGCCGAGGGTGCCAATGGCCAGGACGATGACGACGGGGACGAAGACGGCGGAGACCCGGTCGGCGAGGCGTTGCACCTGCGCCTTGCCGTTCTGCGCGTCCTCGACCAGCTTGGCCATCTGGGAGAGCTGGGTATCGGCGCCGATGCGGGTGGCCCGGACGACCAGCCGGCCGCCGGCGTTGACGGTGGCGCCCACCGCCACATCACCGGGGCCGACCTCGACGGGTACGGACTCGCCGGTGAGCATGCTCTGGTCGACCGCCGACGCGCCCTCGTCGACGACCCCGTCGGTGGCGATCTTTTCGCCGGGTCGGACCACGAACCGGTCCCCGACCGCGAGTTGGTCGGTGGGGATGCGCTCTTCCCGTCCGTTGCGCAGCACGGCGACGTCCCTGGCACCCAGTTCCAGCAGGGCCCGCAGTGCGGCGCCGGCGCGGCGTTTGGCGCGGGCCTCGAAGAAACGGCCGGCGAGGATGGCCGCGGTGACCGCGGCGGCCACCTCCAGGTAGATGTTGTCGGCGCCGGAGCCGCGTTCGATGGTGAAGGTGAAAGGGTGCGTCATCCCAGGCTGGCCGGCGTCACCGAGGAACAGCGCGTACATCGACCAGGCGAACGCCGCCAGGGTGCCGACGGAGATGAGGGTGTCCATGGTGGCCGCGCCGTGGCGCAGGTTCGTCCAGGCGGCCTTGTGGAACGGCCAGCCGCCGTAGGCGACGACCGGTGCGGCCAGGATCGCCGAGAGCCACTGCCAGTTGGTGAACTGCCAGGCTGGCACCATGGCCAACACCACCACGGGGACGGCGAGGGCGACGCTGATCCACAGCCGCTGGCGCAGCCGCCGAAGGTTGTCTTCCTCCGAGTCGGGGCCCGTAGCCGGGGTGGGCGAGGGTGGTCGCGGGACGTGCGCGGTGTAGCCGGTCTGCTCGACGGTGGCGATGAGGTCGGCCGGGCTCAGCTGTGGTGGGAACTGGACTCGGGCTTTCTCGGTGGCGTAGTTGACGGTGGCGGTGACGCCGCCGAGCTTGTTGAGTTTCTTCTCGATCCGGGCCGCGCAGGAGGCGCAGGTCATGCCGCCGATCTGCAGCTCGATCAGGCCGGTGGCGGCCGGCAGTGCAGGCCCAGTGGTCTGCGACGTCATGCTCTGTCTCCTTAATTTCGGATCAGGCGGCGGTGAGTGGGACTGCCGCCACCCCATCGGTGGCCGCTTGTCGGGTTGTCTCGTGCGACGTCTGTATCCACGGCTCGCCGATCTCGTCTTTCTTGGTGCTGTTCTTGCCTGGCGTGCCGGGGGCGGTCAGGCCGTCAGGTCCGGCACGTAGAACCAGGTGAACGGCGCCCAGGGCAGGTTGCGCAGCACCACCGAGTAGACGACGAACGCGATGGCGATGCCGATCTCGGTGCGCCGGCTGATGCGTGGCGTGGATAGCTGCTTGCCGAACACCCAGCCGGCGATCCACCACAGCCATACGTAGGCGCCGACCGGGACCAGGGCGAGGGCAGCCAGATGCATGCGGGCGGCGTCGACCAGGTCGCCGTGTAGCAGGTACCAGGTCATCCGGGTGATGCCGCAGGTCGGTCCGTCGATGCCGAAGGCCATGTGCCACAGGCAGCGTCCGGACGGGTCACCCACACGGTCGGTGGGGTTGAACGCGAGGACGTAGCCGAACCAGGCGGCCGGCACGGACAGCGCCCACAGCGGCGCGAACCGTATCCAGCCGCGCGGGCGGTCCGGCGCCGACGGCGTCCCCGCCGCGCCCACGAGGCTGCTCATTGTGGGGCCAGCCGGGCGGTGTAGCCGGCCTCGACGATGGCGGCGATCACGTCGTCGGGAGTGCACCGGTCCGGGTCCAGGTCCACCTTCGCCTGGCCGGCGCGCAGGCTTGTCGCCGAGGAGGTGACGCCGTCGAGGTCTTCGAGGGCGTCGTCGATGAGCATGCCGCAGCTGGCGCAATGCATGCCCTCGACGCTGAACGTACGGGTGACTGTCTGTCCCATGGTGAAGCTCCTGTACTTCCTGTCAGGGGGTGATGGTGAGTTGGCCGCTGTACATGCCCATGGCGCAGGTGTAGTGCAGCGTGCCGGATTGCAGAACGCCGAGGTCGATGCGGGTGTCACCGCTTTGCGGCAGGGCCAACTGCATGTCCAGCGAAGGGATCACGAAATAGCTGGTGCACCCGACGACGCCGTCGGAGCGCATGACGAGGCTGGTGGGCACGCCGGCACGGACGGCAATGTTCTTCGGGCTGTAGGAGGTGTCGCGGACGGTCACGATGACTTCCTGCCGGCCGTCGGCGACCGGGTGCACCACGGCCGGGTCGGTGACCGGCGGTGGGGCCTGGACGCCGAGGGTCTGGGGCAGGTTGCGGGCGGCCAGGGACGAGTCGGCGAGGGTCAGGCCACCGTTGAGCGTGTACAGGCCCATACCGAGCACGACCAGGCCGGTCAGGACCGCGAGGCGGCCCTGCCAGGCGGCGGCTGCCCTGCGGGCGGCGTAGCCGATGATCGCGAAGAGTGGGCTGGTGCCGATGACGAACACGGCCATGGTGGCAGCGCCGGACAGCGCGGAGCCGGAGGTCAACGCGAGGGCTTCCACGGACAGGGTGACCCCGCACGGGACGAGAATGGTGAAGAAGCCGAGCAGGGCGGGGGCGAACGCGGCCTGGGACCGGGCCCGGCCGCGCACGAACCGCGTCCAGGCCGCCGGGGGCTCGAGGGTGAATTTCTTGAACCCGGGGACGCCGAGTTGGGCCAGCCCGAACGCGATGATCAGCGCCCCGGCTGCCAGCTGGGTCCACACCCGCGTCGTCGGGGACAGTTGTGCCGCGCCGCCGACCGCGCCGAGCAGCGCACCCAGCAGGGTATGGGAGACGAGCTTGCCGCCCAGGAACGCCCCGACCGGGGCGAAGTCGTCACCCGCCTGGGCCCACAGCGTGCGTAGCCCAGCCACGGCGCGTACGCCCAGCGGCTTCGGCGGCTCGATGGTGCGGGCACGCCACTGCTGCTGCGATTTGCGAGCCGGGGGTACGGCCCTGCCGGGCGCCTTCCCGGACGACTTTGCTGACGCGGGCCCCTGGGCGGCGCCCACCGTGGCCTTGGCCCGCGCCCCGGGCTGAGCCGCCGGAGCGGCGTTGCGTTGACGGGTGACCAGGCCGGTGAGCAGACCGCCCTGTACGGCGGCGCAGGAGACGCCACCGGCGAACAGGCCGGTGATCAGTACAGCACCCAGATTCACAGGTGATCCCTTTGGTTGGTTAGATGCCGGTCTGGCCGGGGCCGACGGTGGCGCGGAGCGGCGACAGGCAGCGCGGTCGCGTGAGGTCGGCGGACCAACAGGCATCTCCTTCGGTGGACGCTCGCCACATTACCTCCTAATCTCCTAAGGAGTTTAGGTGATCAGCTGTTGGGGGTATGCGCCGTGGGAGATCTGCTGGTCAGGCCGGTGTTAGCCACCTCCCTGCTTGCCGAGGTGGTGGTGGAGGAGATCGCCCTCGGCAGCGAACAGGGCAGCCTGCTCGCCACCCAGGCCGGGGTGCTGTTCGCTCCCGGCATTTTTCTCGACGGAGCGCCGTTCACCTTCGGCCGGCTTTCCGAACGGGCGCTGCGCCGCGCCCTCGACCGTCGCAACCTCACTCACGACAGGAAGTGACCCGCCATGGAGAAGCTCGTCTACCTGCTGCCCATTCTCGTCTGCCCGGTCCTGATGGGCGCGATGATGTGGTTGATGATGCGGGGCAACCACACCAGCGCTGCGCCGCAGCCCGGTAGCCAGGAGGAGATCGCTGCCCTGCGGGCTGAAGTCGCGACCCTGCGCGCCGGCCAGCCTGGCCAGCCGGCGTCGACCGGTACGGGCGCGACGGCATGACCGACCTGACGCTCGCCACCGCCGAGACGCCTCCGGTGTGTCCGTGCCGCAGACGGAACGAGAAGCCGCAGGACACGAGCCGCGAACAGTTGGCCCGGTTGCGTGGCGGAGCCACGCCTGAGCGATGTGGGGTTAGGTAGCGAGGAGGTCCTGCGCCGCAGCGACCGCCCCGAGGTTCGTTCGCTGGCCGAACCATGAGAAGCAGTCAGCAGAACGAGATCACGGCGTTCATGGCCGAGCTGGACCGCAACGGCGCCAAGCCGTCATAGGCGGCCTTGAGGCGGTGGCACGTGTGCCAGGGAGAGGGCCACCGCCGCGCCAGCTGGCATCGGCTGCGCCCCTGACTACTCCCAGTGGGTGGCGTAGACGCTTCCAGCAATGCCGCCACCACAACGACCAGCGCCATCAGCGGCCGCCGCATGGAAGGTCCCGACGGGGCATCCTGGTCGGGTCAGGAGGGCAACGCCGGACACATTCCCAGCACCGGGAACACCTGGACCGCGAGCAGCGCCACCGCCGGGGTCAACGCCAACACGCTGATTCCCGCCACCAGCACCGCCCGCTGTGCGTGGCCGAGTGGTGCGGGTGGAGTCAACAGCCGGTGCAGCCGCTCTGCCGCGTCACCGCCAGTCGCCGCCACCACCCCAGACAGGGCCGGCGTCCGGGGTCCGTGGTCGATGGCGTTGGCGGTAGCCATCGTTACCAGTGCCCGCGCGAGGCTGATCGGGGCGTGTCGGGCGGTAGCCACATCGTCGGCACGCATCTCCACCAGCCGGCCCAATTGAATACGCGCCACCGCGAACAGCGCCATACGTGGGAACGCCTGGTGTAGCAGCCGCACCCCGTCCAGCAGCAGATCGTGACGGCCCGCCGCGTGAGCCCGCTCGTGCGCCAGCACCGCAGCCACCTCGTCCCCGGCAAGCTGTTGCAGGGCACCAGTGGTCACCACCACCCGGCGGCCGTGCCC
Organism: Micromonospora sp. U21; assembly: GCF_018070045.1. Classification (GTDB taxonomy): domain Bacteria; phylum Actinomycetota; class Actinomycetes; order Mycobacteriales; family Micromonosporaceae; genus Micromonospora. The sequence goes on along the minus strand of NZ_JAGPYK010000053.1, from coordinate 9,957 downwards.
GGCCACCACATAGGCGGCCGGCTGCGCGTTCTCCACAACAGTGGCGCCCAACTCTGGCGCCGTCCGTCCAGCCATCGCGAGAATCCGCACATGGGCGCGACGTCGCGCCGACGCGACTCGAGCCAGCCGCACCCCAGTCAACAGCAGCCGGGCGGTCAATCCCAACCCCGCTAATAGCACCACAATTGCCGCACCCCGGCCTAGCGGGCCGAACTCGCCGCGAGCAGCCTGCACACACCACCGCCACGCCACACACACCGGCGCGTCGGTGACCTGCCACGGCGCCACCACGGCAAGCACCGCCCCGGTCGCCGCCGTGAGCACCGCGCCAAGCGCCGCATACCAGGCGGCGATGCCGAGCCCCGGCGACCGGTACACCCAGCCCGCCCTGGCAAGGCCTCGCGGCGCCAGCGTCGAGACGGCAGTGGCGAACAGCAGCAAATGAATTCCGGTCACTTGGCGTCGCTCCGCTCGTGCGCCTGCAGGGCCTGGCGCAGCGCTGCGGCCTCGTCGGTGCTCATCCGCCCGACGAACCGCACCAGGGCGTCCGCCGGGTCACCGGCCTCGTCCAAGGCGTCGCGCAGCAGCCGCGCCCCGTACTCCTCACGCGGTCGGGTCGGCTCGTACCGGTGGGCCCGGCCTTCGCGTTCGCGGCGCAGCCACCCCTTCTTGTACAGGTTGTCCACGACCGTCAACACGGTGTTGTAGGCAATATCCCGATCAGGCAGCAGATCTGAATGAACCTCCCGGACCGTCGCCGGCTCACCCCGGGTCCACAACCTGTCCATGATCGCCGTCTCAAGCTCGCCGAACCCTCGCACGCACACCTCCGATCACGAACACCTAACCAGCATAGGAGTTGAGGTTGGGCTGGCCAACTTCAAGGGGACTCGAAGGACGGTGAAGCCGGGCATCGTGGAGCGAACCGGCCATGACAGCCGGCTCACGAGCCCGTGATCAAATGCGGGGGTGCACTGATCTGGTGCTACCTCCTTGGCGGAGGTAGGAGCTTAATGTCACCCGAAAGGGTAAGTTAATGGATCATCCGAGGGAGATCAACTCCTCGCGCTGTTTCTGCCTTATGCGGCTGGCCTGCCCGGAAATGGGTGTTTCGACCGGATGGCGAGTGTTCTCCCTGGAGCCGGCTGACCAGACCTGAGGCTCCGGTTGCAGGCGTGAAAATGTGAGCACCACCACCTGATCACCCAGGGTGATCAACGCTCCTCTTGCCTAGCCTCGTCGGATGCGTAACGACGGCAACCCCGACGAGCCGAACAGCCTTTGCGGCCCGGCTGACCGTTCGGACGATACCCCCTCCATCGCTTGGACAACCCGCACGTCACAGCCCCGACTCTCTGTCGGATCTCTGCTGTCCCGCCTCTGCGGCCTGGACAATCTCCACGCCGCCCGAACGGGCCGGGCCCGGGTGGCGGTGGCGACCGGATCCCTGTGCTGCCTGGGGCTGGTGGGCGTCACCCTGATCGACGCCGGCCCCGCCGGAGAGTCACCGACCCCCGATCAGCGCGCCGAGATCGCCCAGCGTGCGGAAGCCGAGGCCGCCTCCCGCAGCCTTGCCCGCCAATCCGCCGCCCCGGTCACCGAAACCCTTGCCCCGGAAAGTTCCCCGTCACCCACGACCAAGCCCAAACCCAAACCCGAGGCGACGTCGAAGCCGAAGCCGAAGCCGAAGCGGATTGCCCCGGTGGCCGGGCTGGACCAGGCCCAGATGGACAATGCCAAGCGGATCGTCCGTGCCGGGCAGGAGATGGGCGTGCCCCGCCGGGCGCTGGTGATCGCGGTGGCCACCGCGATGCAGGAGAGCAACCTCTACAACTACGCCAGTGGCGTGCTGCCCGAGTCGCAGAACTACCCCCACCAAGCCATCGGCTGGGACCACGACTCCGTCGGACTTTTCCAGCAGCGGCCCAGCAGTGGCTGGGGCAGCGTGCCGGACCTGATGAAGCCCGAGTTCGCCACCCGGCAGTTCCTTACCGCCCTGCAGGAGATCCCCGGCTGGCAGGACCTCCCGTTGACCGACGCGGCCCAAGCCGTGCAGGTGTCGGCGTTCGGGTGGCTGTACGCCCAGCACGAGTGGCGAGCCATTGAGGTCGTGGACGCGATCCTCGCCTGACCGGGGCCGCCGCCGAGCTGCCCATGCTCGGAACGGAAGGCACAACCGAGCACATCCACGCCCACCTCGACGTCATCGTCAACGGAGAGCCGGCCATCGTGCGTGCAGGCATCGGCATAGAAGAGACTGCCCAACAGCTGAGTCCGTTGCACACACACGACAGCACCAGGGCACTCCATGTCGAGTCGCCGGTGAAGGCCGACTTCAGCCCGGGCCAGTTCTTCACCGAGTGGCAGGACTCGCTGTCCGCCGAGCACACCGGCGGGCTCAAGGTCAGCGACGGCAAGGTGCTCCAGGCCTACGTCAACGGCAAGCCATACCACTGCGATCCCGCAGGCATGATCTTGCAGGCGCATGACGAGATCGCGCTCGTGTACGGCACTCCGGCCCAACAGGCCAACCCGCCGTCAAGCGACGCATTCCCCACTGGGCTGTAGGTTCGCAAGCCGACCGGCCACCGGCAATGTTGACGTTGCCGTTCCGGTGCAGGCAGCGCGGGCCGGAGTGCGAGCGAGTCGGTGGGTAGCCGTGCGACGCCTGAGTGGCCCCTTCGCCGCCTCCCGGAAGCGGGTCAAGACCATCCAGAATCTGCTGCTGACGCCTGCGGCAGCAAGCGGACGCCCTTAGGTCCAAACCCGGACGCGGCGCCGAAGGGCAGCGTGGCTCCGTCGGGATAGAGGCGAGCCCGGGTCAGCGACACTGCAGACTGGCCCGGGCTCGCCGGTGCTTCACTGAAGAGCGTTGCCGTGGGCGTCCTCGCTGCTGCCCGCGCCGTGGGACTTACCGGGCGATCGCGGCACCCCGTTCACGACGGAGGTGTCGTACGCGAACGTGATCAACGCGGTGGCGATGGCGTCGGCGTTCACGTCGAGCGCGTACGTATTGACGTTGCCGTAGAGGTCGTACTCCGCCTCCAGTTGCGCGTAGAGGGCGGCGTTACCGCCGTCCGCGACCGGGTCCAGGCTGTCACACGGCTCGTGGTAGCACGGGTCGTATTGCGCGCCCTGCACCCCGCCGTACTTGGCCACGTCCTCCGCGGTCTTGAGCACCTCGGCGCCGGTGAACAGACCACCCGCCGGGATGCCGACGGCGATGAACGGGCCATAGTCGGACCGGCCGGTGAAGTCGGCTGCGTTGGTGGGCAGCCCGCGGCTGGCGAAGAACCCCTCGAAGACGTCCTCGACCTGAGCGGAGCCGGCCGGGCCGGGGCCGGAGCCGGACTGCGCGGAGTCGTCGCCGTCGTAGACGCCGAACACGTAGTTGGGCGAGCCGACCATGTCGAAGTTGAGGTAAAGGCCGATGTCCTCGACCTGCTCGTCTTCGAGGCTGTTGACGTAGAAGGTCGACCCCACCAGGTTGGCCTCCTCGGCGCCCCACCACGCGAACCGGAGCCGGTTGTTGGGCTTGACCTTCGCCATCTGCAGCGCGACCTCGAGGAGGGCAGCGCTGCCGCTGCCGTTGTCGTTGATGCCCGCCGTGTCGGGTTCGGAGTCCAGGTGCGCCCCAGCCATCACCACGTTGTCGCCGCGACCCGTGGTGCTCTCCGCGATGACGTTCTCGGTCGAACGAACCTCGGAGGTCGTGTTGGCGGTGATCCTTACGGTCAGGCCAGGCGTGGCGGCGAACTGCGCGCCGAGGAAGTACGAGACCGACACCGCCGGGATGCCCACCGGCGCGCCGAGCGTGCCGGCGAACAACGCGTACCGGTCCACGTTGGTGACCGAGTCGCCGTCACCCTGGTTCATCAAAATCGCGCCCATCGCCCCGGCGGCCTCGGCATTGGATACTTTCTGCCCGAACGGACAGCCCCCGCGCTGCAGGAGCGCGATCTTTCCGGCCACGGCCGCCGAGAAGTCCGTCGTCTCACAGCCCGACGTGGAGGCCCGCGGCGGGGTGAGGGCGAGGTCGACCGGTACGACGAGACCCGTGACGTCCCCAGCTCCTGAGAAGTCCATCAGGTCGTAGTCGGTGCCGGCCACGTACGCGGTCGCCGGAGGCGGGGAGATCCGGGCGAAACTCGACCCGAACTCCTCGAAGAAGTTGAAGTCGAACGGCTGCCGGGTCACGCGGTAGCCCGCGTCCTCCAGCAGCCCGGCCACGTAATCGGCGCTCGCGTCGTATCCCGGCAGGCCGGACCCGCGGTTGCCGCCGTTGGCGTCGGCGATTGCCTGGAACGCGTCGAGGTGGCGGAGCACCCCCTGCAGCGTCACCGCCTTGGTGAGCTTCTTCGCCGAGTTGTTGTTGGGATCAGCCTGCGCCGGGTTGACCAGCGTCAGCGACCCCACCAGAGTCGCAGCCGCCGTCGCAGCCAGCGCCCGTCTGAGTTTCGGAGACACCACGATGTGCCCTCTCCTAACCGCTGCGGCGTCCGGCCCCCACGCCCCCGCACCGGACGAACCTCGACGGTCGCATAGACAACCGATGATCAGAACCGTCGTTCGGCCGGAGCATGACGCCAAGCGGAAGCCTCCGCAGGCCGAGGCGGATACGCGGACCGATCAACGGGCCGAGGGGGAGCGATCGTCGGGCCAGCCGGCTGGGCATGTCGGCTCTCACCCCATTCGCGAGATCGTCGAGCTGGACTGGGCGCGGTTGTCCAAGTTGACCAGTTTGACGCTCTCTCGACGACGACCCTCGAGGGCCTCCAGGGTGCGCGGCTGGATAGCCACGGCCCGGGACTCGTGAACCTGGTCGGGGCCCGCGGTCGACGAGGCGTGGCCGGACACCGAAGGAGGCCAGTGAAGCGGCGGGGGTCAACCCGGTGGGTTCGGCGCCGACCACGAGCCATCTCTCATGCGGTCCGTCGTGATCTGCCTCGTGTGGTTGGCTGCCGCGGCGGCTGGGTGTTTATGTGGCGGTGGTGCGGTGGTAGCGGACGACAGCTGCGGGTATGGCCGCGGCGAGCAGCGCAGCGATCCAGATCAGGGCTTGCCACACGTGGGTGGTGGTCGGGCCGCCCAGGCACAGCGCCCGCAGCGCGTCGACGGTCACGGTGATCGGGTTGACGTTGGCGAAGGCTTGCAGCCAGCCAGGGAAGGTGGCCACCGGGACGAACGTGGAGCTGGTGAAGATCAGCGGGATGACCGCCAGAAGTCCGCCGATACCGGCCGACTCGGGGTCGCGGACGAGTATCCCGAGCAGCGCGAAGATCCACGAGAACGCCACCCCGACCGCCAGGGCGAGCCCGATCGCGGCCAGCGCGGCGGCTGGCCCGGCGTGGAAGCGGAACCCGTCGCGTAGCCGACGCCGGTCATCAGGGCGAGGACGAACAGATTGCGGGCGGCGTCCGCGGCGACGCGGCCGGCCAGGACGGCGGAGCGGGCCATCGGCAGTGCCCGGAACCGGTCGATCATGCCGGTGGCCAGGTCATCGGCGAGGGCGACCCCGGTCTGGGAGGCGCCGAACGCGATGGCGAGGACCCAGATGCCGGGCAGCGCGTAGTCGATGTAGCGGGTGACGCCGGGCGGGTGGATGGCGCCGCCCCAGGCGTAGGTGAACAACAGGACGAACAGCACCGGCTGCACGGTGGCGAACGCGATCAGCGTCGGTACCCGCAGCAAGCGGTGCAGGTTGCGGCCGGTCACCGTGGCAACGTTCGCCAGCAGCCAGCCCGGCCCGCTCATTCGCACGACACTGCCCGGCGCGATGGTCGCGGTCATTGGACGCTCCCGGCCGTAATCGTGTCCGATGCGGGTGGGCTGCCCGGTGAGGGTGAGGAACACGTCGTCGAGCGTGGGACGGCGCAGAGCGAGGTCCGATATCCGCAGCCCGCTCGTGGCGAGGCGCGCGGCGACGTCCGCACATGGCGATGAGCGGACACCCACTTCACCCGCTCGGGTCTTTCGATCCGGTGGTGATGCCGGTTCGATGTAGTTGCTTGTGTCTAGTGGGCTGTCCACGAACGTTAGCCGGGTTCAGACACGTCGGACGGCTTGTGCCGGCTGGCAACAGCCGGGTGCGTGATCAGTCGATGAGGACGGCCGAGGCGCTCATGACTGTTGACCTTGCCCAAAGGTGAAGGCCGACACTGTCTGTGGCGAGCGAGCTGGCGAGCTGAGCGCTTGTCGCTGACCGAACACCGATGAGAGGGACCTGCATGGATGACGACGTTCTCCTGGCAGAACAGAGGGCCTACTACCGGGTCGGCGCGGCCGAATACGACCGGCCCTATGCAGAGCACGAACACCTGCAGAGGTTGCTGGCTGTCGTCGATGACCTTCCGATCGCCGGGGATGTGCTCGAGTTGGCCTGCGGGACGGGCCAGTGGACCTCTCTGCTCGCCGCGCGGGCGCATTCGGTGACAGCTGTCGACGCGGCAGCCGAAGTGTTAGCCCTGGCTCGGGCGTGCACCGCATTCAATACCGTGCAGTTCATTGAGGCCGACCTGTTCGAGTGGCAGCCGCCACGACGCTACGACACCGTGTTCTTCGCCTTCTGGCTCTCCCATGTCCCGCCGACGCGCTTGCCCGACTTCTGGAACACTGTCGCCACCGCGCTCGCGCCGGGCGGCAAAGCAGTCTTCATCGACGACGGCCCCGCGGTAGCCGCCAGCGAAGAAGTCCTCGCGAACCAGCCGACCCCGGCGGTGCTGCGCCGGCTCGATGACGGCAGCCAGTACCGCATCGTCAAGGTATTCCACGATGCTCAAACCCTCACGGACGACCTCACAGCGCTGGGGTGGTCGGTCGGCATCCGGCCCATGGGCGGCAACTTCATCGGCGTTGCAGAACCGCCGACCACCCCAGGCAAAGAACCCGCAACCGCGCCAGCATCCTGAGCCGGGCGGTGCGGTACCGGCACGGCCATCCGCACTCGCCAGAGGTCGTCTGCTGACGAGAGCCCCGTTACCTCTGGAGCGCAGCCGGGCGGCTTGTGCCGCCCAGCATGTCTGAGCGTCAGGCGGCCTTGTTGCGGGGTCGGCCCCAGCGTTGTTGGCGTTCGCTGCGGACGCGTGCGCGTTCGCGGCGTTGCGCGGCCAGGACGTCGGGATGGCGGGCGTTCGCGTTACGCCAACGCAAATATTTCTGCTCCTCGCGGGCCAGCACGGTGTGGTTCGGGTGTTTCGAGTTCGCCATCGTGAATATGCGCAGTGGCCCGAACTGCGCCTCGATCCGGTCGAGTTTGGCGTCGAAGTCGGGGTCCTTTGATTCCTTCCAGGTGCGGGTCCGTTGCCAGCTGACGTCGTTGCGGCGCAGGATCTGCCGCAGTCGTTCCCGGCCGATGATGACGGTCCGATCGGCGTCGGTGGCCAGGTAGTCGGCGAGTTTGCGCAGGCTCCAGCAGGTGAAGGGCCGCCCGAGCGTGCTCGGGCGGGCCTTGGCCGTCGCGACGATGAGTGTGTCATCGTCGTGGTTGATCCGGCGGGACGGCCTCCCGCCCACTGAGGGTCCAGCGCGCGAAGAGCAATCTCGTTGAACGAGTGGATCACGTCGCGGACGGTGTCCTCGTGCCCGGCGATCAGATTGGCGATCGCGGAGACCGGTGTCCCGGACGCCGACGCCATGATGATCAAAGCCCGGCGCACCCGGACTGAGTCATGCGTACCCCTACGAACAAGTTGTTGCAGCTTGCGGCCTTCGTCCTGCGTCAACCGCCGTTCCCTGACCGGCTCGGCCAACCCGCCACCTCACTCTCGACGACCAACAACTGCGGTCGAGAGTGAGCCGCCGCCAGCACCTATCGGCGGTAAATGGCGGCGTCGGTTCCTGGTCGAACGCCTCGACGGGTTGATCGATGAGCAGCGTCCCGGCCGGCCCCCGTCAATCGCCTTGGACAAAGTCGAAGAGGTGGTCGTCGCCACCCTTGAGCAGACACCGCGTAACGCCACGCACTGGTCTCGGACCTCAATGGCCGCGAAGTCTGGGCTGTCAAAGTCGACGATCGGCCGGATCTGGCGCGACTTCGGCCTCAAGCCGCACCGGGCCGACACGTTCAAGCTGTCCACCGACCCACAGTTCATCGAAAAGGTCGTTGACGTCGTCGGGCTCTATCACCACCCGCCCGAACGGGCCGTCGTGCTCTGTGTAGACGAGAAATCCCAGATCCAGGCACTCAACCGCTCGCAACCGGTCCTGCCGATGATGCCGGGCATGCCTGAGCGGCGAACCCACGACTACCACCGCAACGGCATCACCAGCCTGTTCGCCGCGTTCGACATCGCCGACGGCACCGTCATCAGCGAACTACACCGCCAACACCGCGCGATCGAGTTCAAGAAATTCCTGATCACCATCGACAAGACCGTCCCGGCCGACCTCGACGTGCACCTCGTCTGCGACAACTACGGCACCCACAAAACCCCCGCCGTCAGGGCGTGGCTCGCCAAACACCCACGCTTCCACATGCACTTCACCCCGACCGGCTCGTCCTGGATCAACCAGGTCGAACGCTGGTTCGGGTTCCTCACCGACCAGAAGATCCGCCGCGGCACCCACAAGAGCGTCCACGCACTCGAAGCCGACATCCGCTCCTGGATCACCGACTGGAACAACCATCCGCGACCGTTCATCTGGACCAAGACCGCAGAAGAGATCCTCGAATCACTCGCCCGATTTTGTAGGCGAATTTCCGGCGCAGGACACTAGCTGGCGAGGGGGATCGCGTGCAGGACGGTTGGGAGCGCAGGGTAACGGGCCTATTCGTACCAGTCGGAGGTCATCGGTCCCCTGCGGCCGTTCAGGTGCCACCGGCTGAACGATTCGACCCGGCGTACGTGGCGGGCGCCATCCCACTGTTCATGCCGCTGTTGGGTGTCTTGATGATCGGCGATGATGCCGTGCTGCGAGTCCTGTGTCTCAGGACCACCTTGTCGGGCTCTTCCTGGCGCAGATGTGGCCATTCCTGCCAACGTTCATCGGCTCCGCGCTGTATTTGGCGGGAACTCGGCTAGCGAGCCCCGCTAACCGGCGAATCGTCGCTATCTCTACAGTCCTCGCCGGTGCGCTGCTTCTCCCTCTTGTGCCGTTGAATTTCGCGGCGACACAGCTGTGATTCTCGCGATAGTTGTGGTGGCGGCGAGGTCTCACCAACCAATGTGGTTGGTACCGCTAGGGATAGGCGTCGCGCTCCTAGCGATAGGGGCCGTGGCCCAGGTGCCTGGGGTCCGACGGGACGGTGTGGATCTACTACCTCGTTGCGGTCGACGACCATACGATTACAGCCATAACCGCGAATCCGGTTGCGGTCGGCAGCTTCCGCGCGGAAGACACTCCGGTTCGGCTTGCATGCCAGCAGCACAGCCGTCTCGCAGCCTAATCAGCGTCATCCGGCCATACCGTGGCGGCACGGCGTGGTGTGGCGATCTCGCCGATTGCCTGAGCGCCTTACCGGAGCCGAACGACCGCAGCAACAACGAAGCCATCAACCGTTGTATGAAAGCTGCAGGTGTCACGCGCCCAACCTATTGAGACTCCGCCCTATGCAACTTGACTCGGCCGCCAGCCGTGGCCTTGGGGCCGCTGGGCGCAGTGGTGACCCGGGCACTGATCGCGCCATATCTACGCCGGCTGTTGAGGCAACGGGCGGCCCACATCACGTACCTGGCGCCAATCCGCGAACCGTAGCTCGCGACGAACGCGGGATGCTCGCTCGCCACGGACCGAGCGAACGTCGCCGTAGCGCCCAAGGCCGGCTGTCGGCAAGTGGGGTTCAGCCCACGCGAACCCCGCCAGGTACGCCGCGCCGCGCGCGGGTTCCAACAGTGCACGGATCTGCCGCGAGGTGCGCGGTCGATCATGCCCGCCGATGTCCGCTAATCCTCGAAGTTGAACTCGAAGGTGCCCGCCTCGATGCGGTCGATGAGTTGGCTGACATCGTCGGCTTGCCGG
>NZ_JAGPYK010000052.1 GCF_018070045.1 Micromonospora sp. U21 | reverse complement strand
TGGTCCGGCGTTACCAACGCACGACAGGACGCACGGTCACCTCGGACGGCGCGGTCGTCACACTCATCACCGGCTGACACCACGTCCTGGTACGGCGGCAACCGCGCGTCGGCACGACCGGGCGCCGGCTTGATCCGTAGTGGTGACACTGCGTAGCGCGCGGTCGGCGGCATAACAGGACACACGAGGGTGACCAATCGGTTGTCGCGTGCTTCGATGGGAAGGTGACCCGACTCCATGAATCCGAGCATGTCGTCACCGCCAGCCGTGATGTTGCCGCGACGGCTGCGGAGATCTTCGAGCTCATCGCCGATCCGTCACAGCAGCCCCGCTGGGACGGCAACGACAACTTGTCCGAGGCGCTTTCCGGGCAGCGAGTCCATGCCGTCGGTGACGTCTTCATCATGACGATCACGACAGGCAGCGTCCGCGAGAACCATGTGGTCGAGTTCGTCGAGCAGCGCCGCATCGCGTGGCGACCAAGCGAGCCAGGCCAGCCGACAGCCGGGCATCTGTGGCGGTGGGTACTCGAGCCGATCGACGCATCACACACGCGCGTGACGCACACCTACGACTGGACACAACTCACGGATGAGAAGCGCATCCCGCGCGCAAGAGCGACCACGGCGGACAAGCTGCGGGCCTCGCTCGACCGGCTCGCCGAGCTGGCCGAACGCCGCTGATCCACACCCTCGGAACGCCATCAGCCGAGCAACGTCGTTTAGCGAAGCACGTCCCGAATCCGGCGCCGCCGGCCATCGGCCGTTCGATCACTTCGACGCCGGGCCTCCGCCATGATCACGTGCGCGCTCATCGGCAGAAGCGGATGCGCCGCCATGCCGATGGCGCATCGCTGGTCATGGAACGTCACGACGGCCACCGACACTACCCATGGGTCTCGCTGAGGCACCGCTGGTCGGCTCGGGGGCGATTGGAGGTGCGAACTGCCCGCTCTCATCTCAGCGTCCGTCTACACGACGCTGTGCATGTTCCGCTGTACCTGGCTGGGCACGTTTACTCGTACGCCGACACCAGCTCGTCCATCAGGTCGTCGAGGCAGGCGCCGCGTCTGTCGTTTTCGGGCGGGCCTGACGCGGACGAACCGCGATGAGGGGTAGCTGGTTGCGTGAGGCCCGGTGTGGAGTCGGCGCCCTCAGCGTCGGAGGCACTCTCGGCTACGTCGCTGAGGTTGTCGCCGGTGACGGGTGGCGGGTGGCTGGCGGCGGCCAGTACCGGCGGACGGTGCGTTCAGACCGGCCGATCCGCGCGGCGATCTCGGCTGGGTGCAGGTTGGGCTCACGCCGATACCAGTAAGCCACCGCGCCGGCGGTCTCTGACGGCACGGGTCCCTCGTCGGAGACCGCGCCGTCTGCTGCATCCGTCTCCGTCCTGGGTTCCTTGTCCGGCCTCCGTGGCGGTGGATCCACGCGCTGCGCGTCGTCGAGCCGATCTAGCGGCTGTGGGTTCGCGGATCGCCGGTGCGGGCGCGCGGAGCGGGACGCCTTCCCGTTGGCGGTGGCGGCGGGCGTGGCGGGGTCGCTGGCAGCGGCCGCCTGCGGCAGGTGGTCACTGCCGGCAGCGGAATCAACGTTGGCCGTGTTGCCGGCATCCTGGCGGGCACCGTCAGGTGCCGCCGTGGGTGCGCCGGCCGTTTCCTGCGAGGCGGTTGGCACGGTGACGGCTCTGACCGGCCGTCGAGTCCGTGTGCCGGCTGGCGCGGCCTCCGCCCGAGCGGCGGGGCGCTGCTCGGGAGCGAGTGTGCCGGGCTGAGCCGATCGCTGTCGGAGCACGTGGGTGGCGGACTCTGTGGCGGCCGGTGGGGATTCGGGCGACGCGATCAGCGCAGGCTGGTGGTCGGGTGTCGCCGTGCGGATCCTGGCGGTGAGCTCGACGAGGCTGACGCTGGCGACGATGACGAGTCCGTCGACGGATATGGGCAGCAGGTATGCGGCGGCAGCTTCAGTCTCCCCGTATCGCGTGGCGACGCCGACGAGGTGCCAGTAGCTCACCCATGTCGCGATGGCGGCGATGATGGCCGTCGCGATGATTCGGATGGCGCCGAGGGAGCGGCGGTGGTGCGGGACGCGGGAGATCAGCTCCACGGTGAGCAGCAGCGCCAGTGGTGGCCATGCGGCGATGATCTGGCTGATCGGGTTTGATTGGGCGTGCAGGACGTTTGCCGCCACGGAGGCAGCGACGCCGAGGGTGAGCGTGGCCCGTACGGCCCAGCGCAGCCGCCGCAGATGCACGCCGGTGTCAGCCGGCGCCGCGGCGCTGGCGGTGGTGGTCGGATTGCCGGTGTGCGGTGCGGTGTTCATGCGGACGCTCCGTCTGTGCGGGGGCGTCGTGTCCGTGCGTCGCGGCCGGCGCGGCGCAGGTCGGCGGTGAGCTGGTCGGCTAGGGCGAGGGTGTCGTCGGCGGGTTCGGCGTCGATCTCGGCGAGCCGGCGAGTCATCGTCCGGCGTAGCGCGCGGATGGCGTCGAGGTGGCCGAGTTGCGCGCGGGCGCGCATGGCGGCCTGGTACAGCTGCTCGGCGTAGGGGTGCTGGCTGATCGCGGCGTCGAGGACGGCGAGCTGTTCCGTGGGTCGGCCGGCGAGTTCCTCGGCGAGGGCCAGAGCGGCGTCGAGGGCGTCCTGACGCACGGTCTCCCGGTAGGGCTCGAGCCATTCGTATTCACGGCCCTGGGCGAGTGGCTGGTATGTGTCGACGGCGCGGCGCAGCTCCGTGACCCGTTCGGGTTGGGATCCGGCGGCGTCGGCGGCGCGGATCGCGGCGCGCATCCGCCACAGGTCGATGTCGAAGCTTTCGGGGTTGAGTTCGTATCGGCGGTGGGGGTGGGTGAGGTAGGTGCCGGGGCCGCCGTTGTGTCGCAGGACGCCGCGCAGGTCCGAGACGTAGGTGTGCAGCCGGTGTGTGGCCTTGCTGGTGGGCGCGTCGGGCAGCAGGTCGTCCAGGATCGCCTCCGTGGACGCGCTGCCGTCGCGGACCGCCAGATACACCAGCAGTTCGAGGGACTTCGCGCGCAGGGTGCGCTGCGGGTCGCCGTCGACGATGCCAGGTTCCCCGAGCACCTTCACCTCGACCCGTGCGGGCTGGGTCGTCGGCTCGGCATCGACGGCGTGGTGACCTGCGGCCGGCGATCGCGCGCCGACGACGGCCTGTGGACGGTTGGCGGTCGCGGTCGCGTCGTCTGGTGGGCGGGCGTCGCCGCCCTCGCTGCCGGCGGCGGCCAGCTCTGCGGGGACCGCGACGTCGGTGATGCCGATGGCACCCGCTAAGGACTGCTCGTTTTCGGTGTCGCCGGTCCGGTCGTGGCCAGACTCCCCGTCCTGCTCGGCGTCGGCTCTCCTGTCAGGCGACGAAGTGACCGGCGTGTCTATCGGTTTGGCTGCGGTGGCCGGGGTGGGTGTCGCGCGCTCAAGCGGCGGTGGGGCGGGTTCGGTCGGGGCCGGCGCCGGGGGGTGGCCGGTGTGTGACTCGGCGAGGGTGGCCAGTAGGTCCGCGGTTTCGGCAGGGGTGAGGATCGCGAGCCGGCCGACATCGGCGGGATGCGTGCCAGGACGGTGGCTATCTGCGTCGGCGGGGGTGGTGACGCCGTCGTCGGCCACCATGACCGTGTTGCCGCCAGGCCAGTCGCCGAGCAGCACCCCGTGGATGTCCAGGCGTTGGCCCTGCGCGAGAAGGGCGGCGACGCGGGCGCGTTCGTGGCGGGTGCTCGCGTCGGCCAGAAGCATGATCGGTGGCTGTGGCTCCTCGTAGGGGTCGGTGTGCCGCAGCTCGGCGACAGTGTCCACCTCGTGCCGGTCGAGCAGCCGGGTGCGGTGCATGGTCTGCGCTTCGAGAATCTGGAGGGCTTCGTCGAGCCCGGTGGTGATGGTCAGCCGGGGTGTGCGCGGCAGGTTGACCGCCGCGGGACCGAGCAGCGTGGCCGCGGTCGCGGACGGCATCACCACTTCGGTGCGGGCGTCGGGGTCGTGCAGGCCGCCGGCGGCCAGGGCGGCGGTGAGGAATCCGCGGGCGGCGGCGTGCGCACCGGAACCGGTGAGACCGAGTCCGGCAGGCGGCCACAGCGCCGACAGCGGGTTAGCCAGCGACGGCACGGCCGGTACCTCACCGCCAGCTGTGGTCTCGTGGCGGACATCGGCCCGGCTCGGTTCGTCAGCGCCGGGACAGGTATCCGGGCCTGTGCCATTGCCCGCGTTCTCCGTGGCGGCGCCACTGCCCACGGCAAGGTCTTCGGGGTGCACGTCGACGCTCGCGACGGTGATCGTGTGCGAGACGTCGGTGGTCGGTGCGTCAGCGCGACCGGCGGCGAGGCGACGCAGCCCTCGGCGGATCTGGCCGATCACCGCCGGCATCGGTGCGAGATCGGGATCAGTCGTGCGGGCGGTGGCCGTGGGCGGCCGGGGAATGTAGCGGCGCTGGCGATGCGCCCACACCAGCGCCACCGCGCCCGCGATAGCGAGGGCCAGGCCGACGTCTACCCAGCTGCCGCTCGGCAGAGACACGCCGCGCGTATCCCGATCGTGGGCGCGGGCATCACCCGCGTCGGGGCTGGCGGCAGAGCCGGTCCTGGTGGGGGCGGGTTCCGGAACTCTGCTGCTCGGCGGTGCCGCCGTTGTGGTCGACGCGGGCGTGTTCGGCGGGACGGTGGCCGGTGCCGAGCTGCCCGGGGCTGGGGTGCGGCTGTCCGGTGGGGCTTGCGGTGCGTCGACGTCCGGTTGATCGGTCGGCGGCGCCGTAGGAGGCCCGGCTTGTCTCGGGGGGCTGTCTGGGCTGGCGTGGGCTGGCAGGTTGAGGGTCCAGCCGGGATAGATCAGGTTCGGGTTGCGCAGCGTCCCGCCGACGCCGGGAAAGCGGGTGCCGCGGTTGAGGGCGAAGATGTCCGGCCAGCGGCGGGCGTCGCCCAGGCACCGCTCGGCGATCTCGGACAGCGTGTCCCCACGCTTCACGGTGTAGGTGTCTTCCCGGCTGGTCGCGACGCGGGTGAGTTCGGTGCTGCTCTCCGCTGGATGGCTGGCCAGGGTGTGACCGGCCTGCCGCGCGCTGGGACGCGCCGCTTCGTGCGAGTTGCTCATGTCGGCGTTGGCGGGCGCGGCGGCGTGGGCGGGGATGGCACCCGTGCTGGCGCTGACCGCGGTGGCTCCCAGCACGGCCGCGGTCAATCCCTGCAGCGGTCCCGGCAGGTGCAGCGCGGGTAGCCACCGCAGCGCGCGGGTGACCCGTGTATATGCGCGGGCGCCGACGGCGGTGACGAGCAGCGCCCAGATCAGCCAAGCGCCGGTCTGCGCGAGACCGGCGAGGAAACCGGCGGTCAGCGGCTGTCGGAGCCACTCCCGCATGGCGGCGCTCGATGCTACGTCAGGCATCGGCCATCCGCCGAGGTGGACGAGCGCGGCCGGAACGGCCGCGACCAGGAGCACATATGTCGTAGTGGTGGCCGCAGAAGCCGCTCTGGCTCGCATCAGTCCTCCTGCCTGATTTGTATCGCCTCGCTACCGGTGCGATCACCGAAAATCGCAGGTGTGGAGCTACAGGGCGACGGACGGTGAGTGGGGGTGCCTGGTCAGGTGGGTCGACGGTATGACCGCCGGCGGTCGATGAAGGTGTCGTGAGGGCTGACAGGACCTCACACAGCCTTACAAGACCTCACATCAGCAGGTCAGAGGCCCGCGCCGCGACCACCAACAGAGGAGCCGCGGTTCCCCTCACGCGCGCCCACGCCTTCCCTATCGGGTCGGCGCTTCGTTCGAGTCCCGAGGGGCGGCGGGTGTAGCTGCCGCACAGATCGGTGATCGCGGTGTGGTCGGGGCAGGCCGCGCCGTACCGCTTGAGCGACCGACGCCGGGTGATGGTTGAGATATCAGCTCAAGGTGCCTGCGGTACTTTCTTCACCAACACCGACCAGCGAGCAGGTGCAGTTCCGGTCGCGTTGGAACGCGCCTCACATGGGCGCACAATCGTTATCCACATTGGAGGCCATGTTTCGATGAGCTCTTACACAATCACCATTGCCGCAGACGATCCCAGTCGAGTGACCACAACACTGAAGGTCGAGGTGAGCGAGAGCGTCCCGCGCATCACCGAACTGGTGGTACGCGCGGGGCAGGGCGATGGGCTGACCGCAGGCCAGATCCCCGCAGTTGATCTGGACCTGCTGTTGAGGGCGATCGCACCGGCCGCCGGTGAGCGGCAGGCGATAACCACGCCTCCCATCGCCGTATCCGAAGACGCGTCCACAGCCAACGGTATGTCCGTGGACGACGGTGAACCCGCCGCCGAGCCGACGGCGGTTCAGTCCACCGCCCCTACAACGGCTTCGGATGGGAAGGCTGCCAGCAGCCCTGAGGGCGCTGGTGCGGCTGACGTCGTGGTGCCCAAGCAGGCGTCACCGGCGACCACGGCAAGCGAGGCGAAGACGGCTACCCGAGCGTCGGGCGCTGGCGCGACCGGCAGCCGAGCGGGCGAGCAGAAGACTGCAGCGGGCGCCAAGGCCACGACTACGGGAGCGAAGGCCACGAAGCGGACGGCCAAAGGCGGGTCCGCTGCAGGCGAGGGACGGGTGTACCGGCGCTCACCGGCCGATCTCGAAGCGGTCTACCAGCAAGCCGGAAGTGTCGCTGCGGTCGCCGATCACTACAACGTGCCCCGGCACACCGCCCAGGGGTGGATCCGCATCCTGCGCCGCCGGCAAGCCGCAGCCAGTTCCTGATCGGGGAATCGGATACCGGTGCCAGAAGGGTCAACAGGGGTGCCGCCTGAAGACGCGGGATGACCGCGACGCCCGCCATGCGCATCGACTACCAGCCCGCGCCCGGCCGGCCCGCGCATTGCCCGCAGGCGGAGGTGCCTAGGCCCGCCGCCTGTCGGGCTGGAACCGCCGGGGTGCGACCGGCGCTTGCGCCCGGGGCGCGGGGGGGGGGCGGCCTGGGGTGGTCGTGTGTGCGCACAACCGGCGCCTCGGCACCAGGCCCGCCCGACCCCACCCGCCTCGGCGGCGACCGCAGCGCGGAGGAGGTCGAGGCCGACATCAGTGTCATTCGGCAGCGGATGGCCGACAAATCGGTCCCCGAGGCCGAGAAATCAGATCCAGAACCCGCTGCGCTACGTGGCCCACCGCGACCATCGGGCAATCTGACTGGCGCAGTCGCGTCGACGCCGGGTGGCGGTGCACTCCTTGGAGGCGGCACCATGGTCGCCGTGACCGCTCCCACCCGCCCGCCCCTGGCGGTACTGGACGCGGTGCTCGAGCGGTTGACCTACGTCAACGAGGAGACCGGCTACACCGTCGCTCGGGTAGCCACCGACCGCAGTACAGACCTGTTGACGGTGGTCGGTGCCCTGCTCGGCGCTCAGCCCGGGGAGAGCTTGCGCCTGTCGGGGCGGTGGTCGTCGCACCCGCAGTACGGGCGGCAGTTCGAGGTCGATTCCTACACCACCGTGCTACCCGCCACCATCCAGGGCATCCAGCGCTACCTCGGCTCCGGCCTGGTCAAGGGCATCGGTCCGGTGTTCGCCGAGCGGATCGTCGCCCACTTCGGCCTCGACACCCTCCGCGTCATCGAGGAAGAACCCGCCCGGCTGGTCGAGGTCCCCGGCTTAGGCCCGAAACGCACGGCGAAGATCACCGCGGCGTGGGAAGAGCAGAAGGCCATCAAGGAGGTGATGGTCTTCCTCCAGGGCGTCGGGGTGTCCACGTCCTTGGCGGTGCGGATCTTCAAGAAGTACGCCGACGCGTCGATCTCGGTGGTGCGCAACGAGCCGTACCGGTTGGCGGCCGACGTGTGGGGTATCGGCTTCAAGACCGCCGACACCATCGCCCAGGCCGTCGGCATCCCGCACGACAGCCCACAGCGCGTCAAGGCCGGCCTGCAGCACACCCTGTCGGAAGCCACCGACTCCGGCCACTGCTACCTACCCGCCCCACAGCTCGTCGCCGACGCCACCAAGATCCTGAACGTGCCCGGCAACCTCGTCACCCGCTGCCTCGAAGACCTGATCGCCGAGGAAGGCGTGGTCCGTGAGGTGCTGCCCGGCTCTGACGGCGAGCAGGCATCGGCGGTGTACCTGGTGCCGTTCCACCGCGCCGAGCAGTCTTTGGCAGGGTCGCTGCAGCGGCTGCTAGGAGACCGCGCCGACCGGCTGCCTCACTTCGCCGACGTCAACTGGGACAAAGCCCTGGCCTGGTTAAAGGCCCGCACCGGCGCTGACCTGGCCGCGGAGCAGGAGCAGGCGGTCCGCCTCGCGCTCGCCTCCAAGGTGGCCGTGCTGACTGGTGGGCCCGGCTGCGGCAAGAGCTTCACTGTGCGGTCGATCGTCGAACTCGCCGCCGCGAAGAAGGCCAAGGTGACTCTCGCCGCCCCGACCGGCCGCGCCGCGAAACGCCTGTCGGAGCTGACCGGACATCCCGCGGCCACCGTGCACCGGCTGCTGCAGCTGCGCCCCGGCGGCGACGCTTCCTACGACCGGGACAACCCCCTCGACGTCGACCTCCTGGTCGTCGACGAGGCCTCCATGCTCGACCTCATCCTGGCCAACAAACTCGTCAAAGCCATCCCACCCGGCGCGCACCTGCTCCTCGTCGGCGACGTCGACCAACTCCCCTCCGTCGGCGCCGGCGAAGTCCTGCGCGACCTGCTCGCCGCCCCGGCCATCCCCCGCGTCCGGCTGACGCAAATCTTCCGACAGGCCGCCGAATCCGGCGTCGTCACCAACGCCCACCGCATCAACGCCGGCAAACCGCCCCTCCTACAAGGGCTCAGCGACTTCTTCCTGTTCGCCTGCGACGACACCGACGCCACCGCCGCCCTGACGGTCGACGTCGCCTGCACCCGCATCCCCGCACGCTTCGGCCTCGATCCGCGCCGCAGCGTGCAGGTCCTCACCCCCATGCACCGCGGACCGGCCGGCGCGGGCGCCCTTAACGGGCTGCTGCAACAGCGCCTCACCCCCGCCCGCGATGGGCAACCTGAACGGCGGATGGGCGGGCGGGTGTTCCGGATCGGCGACAAGGTCACCCAGATCCGCAACAACTACGACAAGGGCCAAGCCGGCGTGTTCAACGGCACCGTCGGCGTCGTCACCGCCCTGTCCACCGAGGAACAGAACCTGACCGTGCGCACCGACGAAGACGAGAGCATCGACTACGACTTCGACGAACTCGACGAACTCGCCCACGCCTACGCCATGACCATCCACCGCTCCCAAGGATCCGAATATCCCGCCGTCGTCATCCCGCTGACCACCAGCGCGTGGATGATGCTGCAACGCAACCTGCTCTACACCGCCGTCACCCGTGCCAAACAACTCGTCGTCCTCGTCGGCTCCCGCCGCGCCCTCGCCGCCGCCGTACGCACCGTCGGCGCCGGCCGCCGTCACACCGCCCTCAACCACCGACTTACCTGACACCAGCCAGTCGAACGCTTGCACGATGCCGGGGTGGGGAAAGGGCGCGACGGTGGTGGAACGGAAATCTGGGCTGGCCCGCCCGACACAGCCGCTCCTACCCAGTGACCGCACCGGCTCGCCGCAGGCCGAGGAGGCAGAAGCATGAGCGGCATCGGTGTCGTCACCTCGCTGAGGCTGCCGACAATCGCCACGATCGGGCGTCTTCGGCACAGCACCGGCCACAGCGGTGCCGGTCGGGTGAGCACCGATGACCGCCGGTGTGGCGCAGGAGGGGCAACCCCATACACCCTGCGGGGTATCCGAGATCTCCAATTCGGCCCGCAACCTTGTAGCATGCGGCGGACGACGGGCGGCAGCCGGAGCGCGGCTCTGGTACTCAGCGGGCGGCACCGCCGGGCCGGGCGGCCGCAGCGCCGGTCAGGCCGGGGCCGGAGTGAGAGAGGAACCTGCTCGGCGTGTTCCAGGAACCGGACCGGACCCGGATGACCGGCGGAAATTCAATTGGCGGGGCGCGAGGCGCCTCGGGCGGGGCGTCAGGCGTCGGCCCGCCGGAGGCGTGGGACGCGGAGCTGGCCAAGGCAATGCGGCGGGTTGCCGTGCTGCGCACCGGGTTCTACGTTGTCGTCCTGCTGATCGCGCTCGGCGGCCAGGTGTCCGGTGCGATGGAAGGGCTCGGCATGCAGTGGTACGTCGCCCTTCCCGCCGTTGGGACGTTGGAGCTGGGCGGCGTCGTGGTGCTGGCGAACGCCGACGTGCGCCGTCGACTCGGTGAAGGGGCCATGCTGTCCCGGGTGCTGTCGGCCGGCATCGCCACCGCCGCGGTCGCCTTCAACTGGCTGGCGCACAGCAACCACCTCGAAGGCGGTTTCTACGCGGGCATGTCGCTGCTCGGTTACCTGGTGTGGCTGATGAGCAGCGAGAACCAGCGGCGGGACCGGCTGCGCGCCAGGCAGCAGCTGCCACCCACGACGCCGGCCTACGAACCGGTCGGGCACTGGTTGCGACAGCCGTGGCTGACCCGCCGTGCCCGCTCGCTGGCCAAGGCCGACCCCGGCCTCGGGCTGTACGCTTCGCTCGACGCGGCCCGCGCGCAGATCCGCGCCGAGCGGCAGCAGGCGGCGCTCAGCAAGGTGTTGCGCCGCAAGATCAGCCGAGCACTGGACCCCACCACCGCGGACATCGCCCTGACCGTGTACGACCTCGACGAGATCGCCGCGCGACTGGCCGAGCAGGCAGACTACGACGGCCTCACCGCGCTGATCGCCGCCGATCTGGCGCCTGCGCGCGTCCTGGCCGGGAACCTGCCGGCCGCCGGCCGTCGCCGGCGGTGGCGTCGGAACGGTCAACCCGACCCCGCCGCACTGACCTCGGCGGCGCGGCTGCTCGCCGACGCGCCGGAGCGGCTGCGCACCCCCGAGCCGCTCACGGACGCGGCTTTCGGGCCGGACGCGGCCCCCGTAGCTGCTGTGGCAGACGGAACCGGCGGGTCGGCGGGGCCAGAGTCCGCCGAGGTGGCCGTTCAGCAGGCGGACACCACCGAGCTGGCGGGAGATGGTGCCGAGCGCCCGGGATCGGAGCGGTCCCGGGCGGTGACGCCGGACCGTACCGACCGGCAGTTGGAGCGGTCCGAGAGCACGGACCACATCACGTCGACCACGGATCACCCCGACCCGCCCCGCACCTCCGACTGGGCGGCACTGCACGCGGAAATCGCCCCGCTCCTGCCGGCAGCCGCACCGCGCCGATCGCCGCGAAACACAGCAGGCCGGTCGGCCAGCAGCCGGGCGCAGGCGCCGTCGACCGCGGACGCGCCCGGCTCCGTCGCGGAGCCGGCCGACACCGCGCCGCCGGCAACGACCGGCAGTACGGCACCGATACAGCGAACCGCCACGGGACGGGCACGTGTCGCCCGCGTCGCCGAACCGGCGAGCGAGCCGGGGCCGATCGCGGCAGCCACGCGAGAGCTACCCCTGGTGGCCGGACGGAGCCTGCCCGACCTGGTGGACACCGCGGCGAGCCGTACCACACCACCCGTCGCGGCCCCCGGCGTCGCAGAGGGGGCCACCGAGCAACGGTCAGCGTCGCGACCGCGGCAGCGCCGGCGGGACGACGCCGACCCGCGACCTGGTTCGGAGACCGTCCGGCACCGGTCGAGCATTCGGTCGGCCGAGGCCGGTCGACCCTGACCGGAAGACGCAAACCGCGATCCGCTTCCTGCCCTCAGTGGTCGCCCGGGTACGTGATGAGATTTTAGTTTCTGCCCAGGTCTCAGCCCTGACCGCACCTCCACGTTTGATGGGCAAACTGGCTGACGGACTGACAGCTGGTCGTGTACCTCGCCGCATGGGGCTTACTCGGTGAGCTCGTCGCCGCTGGCGGGGCAGCAGAAATGATGGTCAAGCCAGCCAGATCAGATTGTTTTCTTGCCGCGGCTGTCTGACCCCAAACCCGCACCTTGGTCGCCGATCCCACGGCTCACGTCGCCTGGAGTGTCCCAAGAAGAGCGGTAGGCCACCCTGCCTCGGACCAAGCCTGCAGCCCTAGTATCAGCGGCCATGGGCAGCCGGGTGAACTACGTGCTCGTTCGGAACGGACGGTCCGAGGGGTACGCGCAGGGCGGCGGTGCCGGCTACGGGCTCGACTACCACTTCGCTGCCGGGCCGGACATCGCGCTCCGCTGGCTCGCCCAGCTCAGCGACTATCGGGACGACTTCTGGTTCGACGACCTGATCTGCGAAGGAGCAGTGCTCATCGACGCCGATGCGCGGCACCTGCTGCTCTTCACCGAACTGGGGCAGTTCCCTCTTGAGCGGCGGTACGCCTACCGTGCGGGGCTGCTCGCCGCGTACCGGCGCACCTGGGGTGGGTGGACGGTGAGCTGGGCGTACGACGGGATCGGCGACCTGGTGGCGTACCTGGGGGAAAACCGCGACCAGGTGCGCAGCGAGCGCACGTGGTGGGACGGCCTGTACCCCGACAGCGGGGAGCGGCCGGACGGCCCGGTGGAGTACCTCGTCAGCGTGGCCGACGCTGACGGGTGCCGGCCGTACGCCCTGCCCTTCGAGTCTTGCCCGCCGTGGCTACTCGGCCCGCGCCTGCTGGACCGGCTCGATCCGCGCGACCTCGTCACTGCGTGCTCGACGCACCCGACGGCGGGGCTGCACCTCGACGTCGCCCGGCGCCGGGCCGGGCTGTGGAGTATCCGGCCGCTGGCCGGGCTAGCCGAGGACTGGTCCGAGCTGTGGCCGGGCTGGGAGCTAACGCTGTGGGGCGACGACCTCTCCCGGCAGGTCGCCAGGTGCGGTGGGACGGTCACCGTGCCCGGAGTTGACCTCGCCGCAGAGCGGGCCACTCTGGCCGAACGGGTCGACCGGTACTGGTTCGTCGAGGAGCGCATGCGGGCGGCCGGCCAGGACGTCGACCAGCTCCGGGAGTGGAACCTCGGCGGCATAGCGACCCTCCTCGACGCCCGCGTCACCCCTGACGAACTCGCCCGGGTCGTCGCCCTGATCCGCCGTTGACTAGTGCGCCGTCCATGAACGTTCACCGGTCTGAGTCGTCAGGCGGCTTTGGTGCGGGGTCGGCCCCAGCGGTGCTGGCGTTCGCTGCGGACGCGGGCGCGTTCTCGGCGTTGGGCGGCCAGGACGTCGGGGTGACGGGCGTTGGCGTTACGCCAGCGAAGGTATTTCTGCATCTCACGGGCCAGAATGGTGTGGTTCGGATGGTTCGAGTTCGCCATGGTGAAGGTGTCTAGCGGCCCGAACTGGGCCTCGATCGGGTTCGCCCACGACGCGCTGGTCGGGGTCAGGCAGAGTTCGACCTTGTTCCGCGCCGCCCATCGACGGATGGCCGGGGTTTTGTTCGCCGACAGGTTGTCCAGGATGACGTAGATCGGCGCGCCGTCCGGGCGTGCGGCCCGGATCGATTTCAGGGCGGACAGGGTGTGGTCGCCGCCTTTGCGGCGGCGCATCACGCCCCAGAGTTGGTCGTCGGCCAAGCCCTAACAATCCAAACAGTCGGGCAAGGGGCAGAGGTCGGCGGCGCAGGCCGACGCCGCCGTTTGGCCACACCCACCCCTTGGCGCGTCCGGGTTATCAGTGCTCTGGCGGTCAGCAAACCCTCCGCTACCGACGATGGCGGGCGGAAGGAGCTCGGGCAGGAGTCTCCGGGTGCGGGTGGTCAGGTCAGCGGTAGCACCGCCAGGCGTACGGATCACCGGGGTTCGATGTCCGTGCGTAGGCGCCGGAATCGTACGTGTCGCGGCAGGCGACGTCCATGTCGACGAGGGACGCGGAGAGAAGACCCATGCATTGCCACCGGCCGTCATTGCGGGGGTCCGCTGAGCCTCCGGTGTACCGATCGCAGTACCGCTGGGTCATGTTCGCCACCCCGCGGCTGCTCGAGGGGCCGAGCAGGACCGGGCCCGAGCTGCGGGTCGGTGTCGGCGTGGCCGTGGTGGACGTCGGGGTCGGCGTGGCGGAAGGCGTGATCGACGGCGTGGCGCTGGGGGTGGCGGACGGCGTGGCGGACGGCGTGGCAGTGGGCGTCGCGGAGGGCCGGCGAGGTGCCGCGGAGGTTGGCGCCGTCGACGGTATCTCCGGAAGGGTGATCGGCTGCGCGAACCCGTCCGACGGGGTGGTGGCCGCCGATATCGGCGAGCCGCCTGCCGGCGGCCGGCCCGACCCCCACATGAACGCCAGAGCGCAGACCAGCGCCCCCACCGCGAGCCCGCCGACCGGGATCAGCCAGCGCCGCCGCCGGCTGGCTGGCCGTGAGCGGGCAGCAATGCTCCGATGGTGCCTCCTTCGCGGCTGCCCCTCGTCCACCCCGGGGTCTTGCGGGTCGGGCTCCTCCTGCTGGTACTCGTTGCGGCCGGCGTCATCGTGGTCGGGGTACTCCCCGTGGGGGTAGACCGCCCTCGGTGCGCCATACCCTTCCCATTGCGCGCCGCGCGCGTCCTGGTGGATCGACGTGGCATCGGTCGGTTCGTACGGCTCTCGGGCCCGGCGTTCCTCCCGATGGGCCTGGTCGTGCCCGTCGGAGAGATAGGTATGGCCGGGCTCGTCGTAGGCCGGTTCGGGGTAGCCCAGCGGGTCTGATGGTGGGTATACCTGCTCGTGTCGAGGGTAGGTCGCGTCGTCCTGCTCGTACTCACCCTCGTACTGCGGGTGTGCCCGGTGCCGTGCCTGGCGCGCTTCGCGCTCCTGGTACGTGTCCGCACCAGGGTACGACTCCTCGTCCGGCAGCTGCTCATGCCATTGCGGCGCGGCCGCCTGCCGCCTGTCGTAGGAGTCGGAATCACCTACCACCAGCCGCGACTGGCGAGCGATCCAGCTGTCTACGGCACTCGCCGCGTCGCCGTGATCTTGGGCAGCCGCATCGGTCGAACCAGCCGTCGATCTCTCGACCACGGTCGCCGGCCTCCTCACAGAGCACAGGTGCGGACAGCTAACCGACCTTGCTCACCATCAGCCAAGAGTCCACCCGCCCCTCCCACGAACAGGCGGCGGTCGGCCCCCGTTCGTGGCCCCGACCACCCGACAAGATCTGGAGATGCATGGACGGATCACGCGCAACGGCGGCAAGGGCGCCTGACTTCCGACGGCGCGAGGCCTGGCTGACAACCGCGGCAGCCGAGGCGACTGGCGCCCTGGCCGGAAGCGATCGCTTGAAGGCGGCAGGCGCCCTCACGGTCGGCGATCTGGGGCGCCGGGCGGCGCCCCGGCGTGTCGCCGGGTAACAGTAATGCGGGATTATGGTGCCTGGATGCCGGCCGGGTTGGGCTCAGGGATGCGGAGCCTGTCCAGCGCTTGGCGCGCGAGCTCCCCGACAGCGGGAAGATGCGACCTGGAGGCCCGGAGGGTGCGCTGGATCTGGTGAGGTAGGCGGTGCTCCTCGGCGATGGCGATGGCAGCCTGGAACGCCGCTTCGGCTTGGGATGCGCCGCGGCAGGCCAAGAGCACTTCGCCGGTGGTGACGTGGAGAATCGCCTGCCATTGCGGTGGTATCGCGGTGGTGGACATACGGTGGCGATCGAGCAGGTCGGTGGCCAGGTCGTGTCGGCGTGTGTGAACCAGCCCGCGCAGGTGCACTTCATGGAGGGCGTGAAGGCTGGTGAGTCCTGTGCCGGGTTTGGCGTCGACCAGTCGCCAGGCGCTGGTGATGGCGTGGTCGAACAGGACGGGGTCGCCGAGTTCGCCGGCGGCTCGGGCGAGCTGTACCAGGGCGGCACCTCGGTCGGGATCAGGCACCAGTTCCACTGAGCGTCGAAGTCGGGCAACGGCGGCGTGGTGCCGTTCGACCTTGCGCAGCTCGTTGCCGTGCACTCGGAGGGTGAAGGCGAGCAGGTCCTGGTCGTTGAGGCGTTCGGCCAGCCACAGCGCCCGGCCGGTCCAGCGGGCGGCACTGACCAGTCGCTCCTCGGGCAAGACGTAGCCGAGTGAGACGCCGAGTTCGGCGCGGGCACGGGCACGCAGGAGCATCACATCCCGCTCAACATGCCCGTCGGCGACCCGGCTCTCCAAGCGGGTGACCAGCGGCCAGAGCTCGTTGACGGCTTCGGCGCCGCGTCCGGACTGCCGTGCGATCGCGGCGAGGCGGATAGTCGACTCGCCGAACTGGAGCATCGCGGTGAAGTCGGCGTCGTCGGGGTCGCTCACCCCGAGAGTGTGCGCAGGCACGCCGAGATGGCGTGCAATCCGTAGCCGGGTGGCGACATCGCTAATCTCCCGCCGCCCCGTTTCGATCATCGAAATGTACGTCGCGTCGTAGCCGAGCAACTCCGCAAGACGCCGTTGGCTCACGCCGGTCGCGGCCCGGTAGGTGCGAATGATGACCGCGAGATCGCCGCTGGCCAGCGCGGCCCGTGCGGTATCGCTGGTCCACAACCACAAGGCCGAGCCTCCATGGCGCTGGCCAGGGACTGGCAGGGCGGCACCGGCGATGGCGTGGCACGCCGGGCACAGCGGCGACGCACTCCAGCGGCCGACCCTCGCCCCGCAACCGCCGCACTGCATCGTCGGTCGCCTAGATGACTCGGGCACTGAGCTTGGCGTACCAGGTCGTGATGGACCTCTTGTACCCGTCTGGCATGCGCAGCGCCGCGACCTCGGCCTCGGTGAACAGGCCGACTTCCTTGTGCTCGTGGCTGACGACCGGATCGGCGTCGGTGCCGACGTGGCAGCCGTACGTGATGATCAGGACATCGACGCCGTCGCGGATGTGGTACTGCCAAGCGTCCAGCAGCGGTCCAGAGGTCACCTGCCAGCCGACCTCCTCAACGATCTCCCGGGTCACGCAGTCGGCCGGTTCCTCACCGAGATCCAGCTTCCCGCCCGGCAGTTCCCACTCGTCGCGCTCGTTGCGTAGCAACAGCACGCGGCCGTTGCGAACCACGACGCCCTTCACGGAGACAGGGAACAGGTGCGGCTGGTAGCTCATCCGGATTCCCTCCACTGGTGCAGGACCTGGACCCGTCCGGAACGTAGCACGGTCATTGCTCGCTAAGGGCGGCTCGGCATTGACAATCCGTCACTTGATCCATGCGGTAGGTGCGGCCGTGGTGAACGCCGACGAGCGATTCGCCGGAGGTGACCAGATGCCCGACGTTGACGACCTGCCCCACGTGGACTTACGCGACCCGGACAGCACGGCTCGCATCCTGAGTGGCCTCACCACGCACGGCATCACGATCTTCCAGGGCGGAATCGAACGGGACGATCTGCTCTATGCAGCCCGGTCACTGATCAGAATCCGCGAGCACCGCGACAGCGACTCCGACGGAGTGACCACTATCGCCCAGCGGCTAGCGTCCGAAGACGGAAAGACCAGCCTCGCTGGCTTCACCGATCGCGAGCTGTTGCCCCACACCGAAGGATCCGCAGTATGCCGGCCACCGCGCGTCCTGATGCTGGCATGTCTTCGCCCGGCGCAGACCGGTGGACGCAGTCATCTGGTGGACGGTCGCGACCTCTACGACGAGATCGCCCGCACCGAACCCGCCATACTCGCGGCGCTGTCCACGCCCCGATCCGCGTACTTCGGCGGAGGATCCGGCCACCTCGGCGCGGTCTTCCAGCAGACGACCGAAGGCAGGATAGCCGTCCGGCTGCGCCTCGACGAGCTTGCGCGTTTCGCGCCGATGGTCGCGCTGCATATCGACCGGCTTCGAGCGCTTGTCCAGCAGCAGATCATTCCAGTTGACCTAGGTGAGGGTCACGGCTACATCCTCCTCAACGACCGCTGGCTCCACGGTAGAACCCGGTTCACCGGCGACCGCACGATGCTGCGCATCATCGGTGACCCGATGTCCACCTACGCCCTGCCGAGCGGGTTCTGTCCAGCAGAGGCGCCGCAACCGGCCAAGCGGGCCACCTGACGTCCGTCGATACCACATCACCACCTCTCCCACTGTCTGCGGGTCGCAGAGCTGCGCCCGCCCAACATCGACCGAATCAACGATGCCGACACCGGCGTTCTGAAGGGCACTCCATGAACCTGATCTCGATCGCGGCCATCAGCGCAGCGCTTGTGCTCGGATTCCTCGCCGGGCTGCTCGCATTCAAGCGCTCGCTGCAATGGTGCCGCACCTGCGGTGCATCCCTAAGCTGCCCGGAATGCACCCGGCCGCTACGCACAGAGTCGGCCAAGCAGATCGCGATGCGCGAACCGGGAAATCTACGTCCATAACCCGTCGTGCGATTCCGCGCCCTGTCGACGCCCGCGTGCAAACGGCCAGCCAAGTTCGGCCCCGAAAGCGCTGCCAGGAGCCGGAAGCATGAAATCACCAGCAGGAGGAGCGCGACGTGACCTTCTTCCAGGAGACCCGCCGGCGGCAATCAGAGACGACGTCGGCCGCGCAGATTGTCTCCTACACCGTGGCCCTGGAACGTAGACACCGATCGGTGTGGTCACGGAGGAAGGTCAGGTCAGTCGGCCTCTGCGGCGGTGGACGGCCCCGGTAGTTGTCAAGTCAAATTGAGACGGTTTGTGTCTGCTGGGTTGGTTGGTTGATCCACGCTTCGTTGGGCAGTTTGGGTGCGCGTGGCCGGTGGTTGAATCTGTCGGGGTGCACGGTGCGGGCCGCGTCGAGGGTGGCCTGGCGTTGCTCGCGGATCTGCTCGGCGGTGCCGTAGTGCACGGATGCCGGGGTGTGCCAGCCGATCCCGGAATGCCGGTGTTCGTGGTTGTAGGCGGTGAAGAAGCCGTCACAGAAGGCTCTGGCGTCGGCAAGGGATCCGAACCGGTCCGGGAAGTCCGGCACGTATTTCATGGTCTTGAACTGGGCCTCGGAGTACGGATTGTCGTTCGAGGTCCGGGGCCGTGAATGCGAGCGTAGAACGCCGAGGTCTACGAGCATTTCTGATACCGGTTTCGATACCATGGCGCCGCCTCGGTCCGCGTGGATGGTGTGCGGCTCGATCCCGTTTCGGCTGACTGCGGTGGCCAGGAAGTCGCGGGCCACGACCGCGTCCTCGCCGGCAGCGACAAGCCAGCCGGTCACGTAACGCGAGTAGATGTCGATAACGACATAGCATTTGAACCAGACGCCTTTGACGGGTCCTTTCAACGCGGTGATGTCCCAGGACCACACCTGACCGGGCCCGGTCGCGACCAGCTCGGGGCGCACCCGCGGTGGATGGGTCGCTAGCCGGCGTCGTTCCCGGCTCTGCCCCGCGGCACGGGCGATCCGATACATCGTGGACATCGAGCAGTGGTAGCGGCCCGCGTCGAGTTCCCTGGCCCAGACCTGCGGGATCGCCAGGTCGGCGTAGGCGGGCGAGTTCAGCACGGCGAGGACCTGGTCGCGTTCGGCGGTGCTCAGTGCTTGCGGCGGTGGGGTACGGGCCCGCCACGGCCCGTGCCGCGGCCCGACTGGCTTGGCCCGCCGATAGTAGGTCGCCCGTGAGATTCCCGTCAGCGTGCACGCCCGTTGCACCGAGATATCCGCGTCCCGCAACTCACCGAACACGGCCCTCAGGAGTTCTTCCGCGGCAGGTCGTTGTCCGCGCTCTCGGAAAGTTCTTCCAAGAGCGCGTGCGCTTTTCCCATAATGTCCAACGCCATGCGGGTCTTCTTCAGATCCGCCTGGAGTTTCTCGTTCTGCCGGCGCAGTTTCTCCAACTCGATCTGCTCTGCGGATTTCTTCATCCGCGGTCCCGCAGCAACCGTGCCGGCATCCGTCTTCTGGGTTCCTACGTGGCCGAGGTGCCCGGCGTCACGGGCGCGTGTCCACTCGATGATGTGCGACGAGTACAAGCCTTCCCGGCGCAGGATCGCGCCCTTCTCCCCGTTCGGAGCGTTCTCGTACTCGGCAACCATCGCGAGCTTGTACTCCGGGCTGAAAACCCGCCGCGACGGCTTCGGCGCCGGATCAACCCCGCCGCCAGACGCCGACTGCTTGCCAGATGAAGTGGACACGTACACAAGGATCTCCGATCCCCGCCCTCAGGTCAGCACCCCACTCGCACGGGATGTCTCACACCATCTTGACCAAGAGGGCCCTGCCGGTCGAGACACCGCATACCGACCAGACGATGGCACTGGCCAGGTGAGGCGTCATGACCACGCACGGACCGGTTCTGCCGATCTGGACCTGCGCCGGGTGCGGTGCCCCATGGCCCTGCCGCACACGACGCCACGAGCTGCGAGCCGAGTTCGAAAGCGCTCCCATCTCCCTCGCCCTGTATATGGGCTCCTGCATGGTTGCTGCGAGCCAGGACATGGGCTTGGCTCCCGCTGGTCTACTCCATCGCCGGTTCCTGGGGTGGCTGCGATGACCGCATCCCGCTCGACGCTGACGACCGACTTACGCCAGGCGCGCTCGCTCGGGAGATCGAGGCCTTCACCCGGTCGCCCAACCTTGGATGGACGACCGCAAGTGTGCTTGACCTCCTGCCAGACGGCTCGACGATCGGATGGGAACACGCGGACCCACCCGAGGGTCAGTTCACCCCCACCCAGGTCCTGAACTACTTCCAGCAGAACATCTACCGGCTGCCGGTTCACCCGGCCACGCTGTGCATCCGGAGGGAGCTGGCGCTGGCGCTCGGCGGCTGGATGGCTCTTCCGGGTGGGGAGGACACTGGCCTGCTGCTCGCCGTGTCCGTGATAGCCGATGGCTACTTCATCGGCAAACCCGGCCTGCTCTATCGCAAGCACCCGGACCAGATCACGGGCCATGCCGCCTGGACCGAGCCGAGCGAGTGGATGCCTCGGATGCGTTTGATCGAGGCTCGTGCGCTTGCGCTTCAAAAGCTCTGGGAACAGCGATGACCAGAGCGAGCAAGTAGGAGATCGAGCAGCATCGCCTCTAGGCCTCGTGGCCGGCCCGAAGGTCCTTGACCTCGGAGAACATCAGCGGCGGCGGGTCAGGCTCGCCTGTAGCCCACAGGGGTTCGAGCAGGAAGCCGGTGTGATTGCCCCATGCAGCCCGGTCGAGGATCTTGCCGACGAGGCGGCGTGGGCAGTCGTCAATGATTGGCACACCGTCCGTACCCGGTTGCCAAATGCACCGCTCGAACTTGTCCACCTCGTCCCCAGTCTGAGTGCCGAACAGCTCAGCTAGATCGCGCTGGTTTTCGGCCAGGCTGTGTACGGCCAGGACGTCAGCGTGCCGGGCGACCCGGTAGGTGTGGTTGTTCTGGGAGAGCCACACCACGAACCGGTCGGGTTCGATGCTGCATTGCGAGGCAAATCCCACCAGGCAGCCCGCTCGCTCACCGGACTGCGGGTGGACGGTGGTGACGATGAACATCGGGTTGTCCAGCCCGGTTAGGAATAGATCGAGGCTGTCGCGCTCGCCCATGAGTGCCTCCTCCTCAGAAGGTGTCGCCATCGTAAGTACGACATAGACAGGGGAACGGTTACCCAAACCCGGGCGAATGCTCGACGTGGCAGAGGTCGTGGTCCACCCGATGTCTACCTGACCGGCACCGCACCCGGCCCGCGAAGCTTCGCCCGGCGCTGTTGCCGCGCGCTGACCACCCATCGTCAGCCCCAGCCGGTCAACTGTCAGCTATAGCTGCAAAACTCACCCGAGTCATATATTGCCGTGTATGGGACCAGGGGAGGGACCAGCTCTGCCGGGTCGCCGGACGGCGACCAGCAAGCCGGCATTGGTACGGTCGCCGCGTCATTGGCCTTGGGTCGTGCTCTCGGTTGTAGCGGTGCTGTGCTCCGGGATCGTGGCCGTGCCGGTGTCGTGGGCTGTGCTTGGGCAAGCCGAAGCAGAGCGCGGTGAGGCGACGCCGGATGCCGCGGTCAACGTGTATGTGCTCCGGATGAGCAGCGGCGAGGAGCTGGGGCTGTCGCGGGTTTTGGTCGACGAGCGTCATGAGGAACTGCTGCGGCAGTGGCGCCGCTATCGCGGCGAGATGGAGCGCGCCAACGTGCCGTCGAAGCTTGAGGTGGTCGGACGGATCGACGTCGAGGACCAGGGCGACAGCCGGGCGAGGGTAACCGCGCACGTCCGGGCGATCTGGTGGAACGGACCGACCAGCCTCAGCGGCACGGACCACCCGTGACGGTTCGAGACGCGGCGAGACGCCGGCGGCTGGCGGGTAAGGGTCGCCGATCTGCCGACATGGTGCGGTGTGCACGTCCGGGCAGACGCCTGCCGGTGAGCGCTACCGACCAGCGGCCGGCAAAGCTAGTGAGTCTGCCGGCGGTTGGCCTCCTGCCGGACCGCCTCAGTGAGATCCCGCCAGGTGCCGGCCGAGGTCTTCATCATCCGGTCGACCATCGACCGGGCGGATGCTTCGTCCCGGAACTCGTAGGACACCTCCTGCCCTCCGTCACCGCCGAGTCGGCCACGCACCCGCCAAAGCCGACCGTCGGAGACCAGCCAGATATCCCGACGAGCCATCCGACCCCACGACCCATTCCACCAGCGCCCGCGTACCTCCACCACCAGCACCCTAGTCGTACACACGTTCGACGGCCGGCTGCCCGCGTTGCCTGGGCTCGCATGATGCTTGACGTCGTGACCTCACCTGATACTTGACATGATCACGATGATCTGGCCGCCAGCGCTTGCCTGCGGGCCTGCGTTGCCTCATCCGGTTGGCGTTCATAGGGTGCAGCAGTGGCATCGGTGACGGAGGCTTGGGCGCGGATCGAGGACTGGATGGGGCGGCACACGCCGAGGAGCGCTGCAGTGCTGGCGCCGGCAGCAGCGCCGAGTGCGATCACCGCGGCCGAGGTCGAGCTGGAACTGGTATTCCCCGCAGAACTAGTCGAGTCCCTGCGCCGACACGACGGGCTCACCGAGTGGGCGAACGTCCTACCGGAAGCTGCCCCGCTCTCCGTGGCAGGCATTGTCGAGCACTACCAGGCGCGCATGGACATCGCCGAAGACGTCGACGGTTTCACCCCGCACGGCCCTGAGGCAGAGCCGTGGTGGCACGAACTCTGGCTACCGTTCGCGGCTTCGGATGGCGATAGCCAGGTCATCGACCTGCGGCCGGGACCCGGATACGCCCGAGTGGGCGTGGCGCCGCACGACAACCCTGGCGACTTCTCGGAAGCCTGGCCGTCGCTCGGCGCCTACCTGACGAACGTTGCGGACGCCCTCGAGACAAGCGGAGCTGTTGGCGCCTGGCATCCGTATCTGACCGTCGGCGATGAACTGTGGTGGAGCCTCGCCGGAGAGACCGAACTCAACGGCGAGCCACTGCGACCGGCTCCGCCGCGCTGAATCCAATCGGCCGGACGGCTCAAGGACTGAGCCGCAACTGCCCGCCATGTTGACGTCCATGTCCCATCAAGCCGCGAGTCGCGCCGTCTTCACGATCATGTCAATCATCATCCGAGGCCACGATGTCAAGCATCACCCGGAGTCGGACAGCCGGCGGCCCGCGCTGCCGGGCTCCACTTGATCCGTTACACATCGACTTCACTTGAAGGGTGCCAGTTGGCCGGCTCTCTCCGGGCTCGGCTGTCACGGTGCGTAACTGGCGTGCCGCCTATCGCTGGGGCATGCGATCCTCGACGCCGGTCAAGACGCGCGGATCGCGGCAGATGCGCGTACCTGAACCTCGCGCCGCACCGTGGTTGCTTCCTGGGTTCAATCAGCCGCCCGCGCGATGGCTGATCAGTCGCCAGGCGTCACCGCTCTCAGTAGGGGCAGGAGATCTTCCGGGGTGGGCAGTGTGACATCCGCCGGCTCGGCTGGGTCGTGCATGTGTCCCCATGCAGCGGCGGCACTGAAGCTTCCGGCCGCCTTCGCGGCTCGCAGGTCGAGCGGAGAATCGCCGATCAGTAGAAGGCGCTCGGGTGTCGTGTCGAGTAACTTCGCGGCGAGGCGCATGCCGTCCGGAGCGGGCTTGGGGTTTTCCACCCGGTCGCCGCCGATGATGATGTCGGCCTCCAAGCCGGCTGCGCCCAGGAGGATTCTGGCCGCCCGCGTGCTGGCGCCGGTGAACACCACTATTGGCAGACCTCCGGTCCGGAGAGCTCCGAGAGTCGCCAGTACGCCGGGATAAGCGTTCACCTGCACGCCGTCCAGCTCGCGGTAGTAAGTGTCATGTTCAGACAGCCGTAGTTCGCGGCCGACCAGGTGCGCCAGGATGACTTCCGGCGTGCCCCGCCAGTACGCCGCTATCACGTCGTCGATGTTCACCGTGGGCCCGTTCAATACGCCAACGGCTCTTACGAAGGCTTCTGGCACCGCCCTGGCCGAGTCGATCAAAGTGCCATCCATGTCCCATACCGCATGATCGATGACCACGAGTTCGATCCGATCACAAAAGACTCGCTCAAGTATCCGCTTCTCGGCAGAAGCGGATGCCTGGCACACCAGCCGTCGTGGACAGTCGGCGTCACGGTCCGTATCCGGCATGCTCAAGGCCCGTGTAACCCATCAACTGGAGTCACCGTGTAACGCATCAAGCGGAGTACGACAGCCGGCTGCCCGCGTAGTTGTTCAAAGTTTCTGTACGTCTTCAAGGCGGCCCGCAACGGGCCGCACGCGCCGCCGCCTGGGCGCGCGCCGGCCGCTGCCGCTGTCGCTCTGCGGCCGTCACGCCTGATGCCCGGCGGCTGGCGCGGAGAGCGGGAAGCCCGGAGGCCGCCGCAGAACGACAGCAGCGTTGACCGGTTGGTGTGGTGGGCCGGCAGCCGGCCGGGCCGCGCGGACCCGCGCGGCGCAGGGAAGGGCACGCCGACCGCCTCGGCGAGCTAGCGCACCGAGCGGGGGCGCGGTCAGGGCGCCTCCGGCGGGGGCGCTCCGGCTCCAGGATGGCCGAAGATCGTCGGCAGCCGCCGGGCCCGTGGTTGGTTACGGTCGGCCATCCCGCCTGCCATCGACCCGGGCAAGCCGAGCAGACCACCGCCCGACCCGCCAGCGCCCGTACGAGCCGTCAAGGTCCGCTTGATGGCATGAAGGAGCGGGGCCTCGCTCCTCGTGCGTCCCGGGCGGGATGCTCGGGGTGCTCACGTCTCACGACGAAGGAGGCCCCTCATGCAGGCAGAGTACGACGGCCGGCAGATCGTGGGTATCGGTCTGCACCGGCGCAGGTCGGTGATCGTGCGGATGACCGAGGGCGGGCGAGAAGCTCGACACGGTGCGGATCGACAACGACCCGGTCGCGTTGAGGTTGGAGATCGCCAAGGCCGGCCCCGACCCTGAGGTGGTCCTGGAGGCCACGTATGGCTGGTATTGGGCGGTGGATGTGCTGACCGCGGCCGGCGCCCGGGTGCATTTGGCGCATCCGTTGGGGGTGAAGGGGTTCGCCTACCGGCGGGTGAAGAACGACGCCCGGGACGCCGCGGACCTGGCGGATCTGCTGCGGATGGGCAGGCTGCCGGAGGCGTATGTGGCCCCACCGGCGGTGCGCGAGTTGCGGGAGCTGGTGCGGTATCGGGCCAAGCTGGTCGCGTCGCGTTCGGGGTTGAAGGCATCCGTGCATGCGGTGCTGGCCAAGCAGGGCGTGCACATCGCTGTCTCGGATCTGTTCGGCGTTGGTGGGCGGGAACTGCTCGCCCGGGCACCGTTGGACGGGGCTTATCGGGGGCGGGTGTCCTCGCTGTGCCGGCTGATCGACGCCATCGATTTCGAAATCGACGCGGTCGCCGGGCCGATCCGGGCCAGACTCGCCGGGCACCCCGGTTACTTGGCGATCCAGGCCATCCCCGGCGTCGGCCCGGTGCTGGCGGCGGTGTTCGTCGCCGAGGTCGGCGAGGTCGACCGGTTCCCCGGCCCGGCGCAGCTGACCTCGTGGGCCGGGCTGACCCCGCGGCACCGCGAGTCCGACCTCGTCGTGCACCGCGGACGGATCACCAAACAAGGCTCCGCCCTGGTGCGGTGGGCCGCGGTCGAGGCCGCCCACGGCATCCCCCACTCGGCCGGCTGGTTAACCTCCACCCGCGCCCGCATCGCGGAGCGACGCGGACGCAACATCGCCACCGTCGCGGTGGCCCGCAAACTGCTCACCCTCGTCTACTACGGCCTGCGCGACGGGCACATCCGCGCCCTCGCACCGGCTCAGACGGCGGCGTGAGCAGGTTCGGACGTGACCGGACGCGAGGTCGTTCTGTGTCTGACCCCCGTCGGCCGACGGCGAGGCCGCCCGCTTGATTGACCCCGTCCGGTCACGGTCGCACACCACCATGCCCCCGAACCCTCGCGGGGCGAATGGATGACCGGCAGCCGAACCTCGGCCTGCCCCTCCGACATCGCTCGGAACCTGGTGACGCGACCACCCACAACGCCTTCCGGCATCACGAGCATGGCGCGCACGGCGCCGGCGTCAAGGCCAAGCCCCTGCGGGGTGGGCCTACGGCCCAGCCGTTGACCCCGGCACCGCACACACGCCTGCCCGAAACCCATT
>NZ_JAGPYK010000051.1 GCF_018070045.1 Micromonospora sp. U21 | reverse complement strand
GCCGCAACAACCACCCCACCCCACGCCACGACGTCCACACCGCGACCACCACGAACGCCAAGACACCGGCTACAAAGAAGACGAAGTCCGTCAATCCCCGTCCACGCCGCACAGGTTAAAAATCAAGTTAGCGATAGCAGCCAGGCTGGCGGTGTCAAGGTGAGTGTCTAACTGAGTGACTACGGGTGCGAACACCGCCGGACATAGACGCCGCGTGGGTGATCGATGCGTTTGGGCTTGTCGTCCTCGGCGGCGTAGGCGCGGGTGTGGTGGCCCGAGAGGCTTTAGTCGCCTGGACGGTTGGTGAGACGGCGCAGCGTTGCTCCGGGCTGGGGGAAGGCGAGCCGCAGGGTGTGTGCGGTGAGTCGGATGCCCCACCAGGTGAGGGCGGCGAGGTAGCCGACGATGAGGGCGCCGGTGGTGTCGTCGGTGAAGACGAGGGCGTAGCCGATGGCGAGGCCAGGTGCGGTGATGGCGCGGATCGTGCGGCTCCGGCTCATCGTGAGGGCGGTGGCCACGCCGACGAGGGCTGCGCCGATGCTGCCGGCGAAGGTGGCGATGTCGTTCGTGGAGATGGGTGTCGTGAGGGTGAGTGCTGCGCGCATGAGGTAGATGCCCGCGGTGGCGGTGATCGCGTGGG
Organism: Micromonospora sp. U21; assembly: GCF_018070045.1. Taxonomy (GTDB): domain Bacteria; phylum Actinomycetota; class Actinomycetes; order Mycobacteriales; family Micromonosporaceae; genus Micromonospora. The sequence goes on along the minus strand of NZ_JAGPYK010000051.1, from coordinate 27,923 downwards.
TGATGGCGGGGCGGGTCATGGCGAGCCAGGTGGGTAGTGCATCGGTAGGGATGCGGGGTGCGGTGGCGGCGATGAGGGCGGCGCAGGCTGCGAGGGGTAGGGCGGCGGCGAGGGTCCATTTCAGGTAGGGGGTGTAGTCGTATTCGACGGCGGTGCCGGTGGCGAGGCCGTAGAGCGCGGCGGTGAGGGCGCCGCAAACGGCCGCGGTGAGGTAGCCGCGTCGGATGAGGCTGCCTGTGGTGGGTTCCGGTGTTGATGCGGTGGGTGTTCCGGCGAGCAGTGTGGTGGGTGCGAGGTGCGCCACGGCGAATGCGGTGAGCATGACGAGTGCGCCGGCGGCACCGAGTTGCGGTAGTGAGGTGCGGACGCCGACGACCCAGGTGCTGTAGGTGGAGATGCGAGCGGTGAGAACGGCTTGCAGGAGCAGGGTCAGGGAACAGGCGCCGAGGAGCAGGGCGCCGGTGAGGTCGCCGACACGGAGGCGGATGCGGGGTAGGCGTGCTGCGGCTGCGGGGCCTGATTGGTGGGTGGTGGTGAGGGAGAGGGCCCCGTCAGCGAGGGCATGGGGGTGGTCGATAAGCGTAGGGGTGATGCCGGCGGCTGCGGTGAGGGCTTCGGTCAGTGCGGGGACGCCGAGGGCTGGTCTGAGGACAACGCCAGCGAGGTGCGTGTTGTCGACGTCGGCCGCGTCGAGGAGTCCGTCGACTGCGCCGGGTATCTGGTCGAGCAGGGGCTGCGCGGCGACCGTGACGTCGTCACGGGTGATGACGGCGGGTTGGCGGGGCGCGGGTAGCAGGATCGGCGCGTGGTCTTGGGTCGCGAGCAGACCCCTGGCGGCCCGGACGGATTCAAGGAGGGCACGTCCCCCGTTTGTTTCGTCGTCATTGGGCGCGGTCATCGCCGCTCGGAGCGGGTCGGAGTCGGCGGTCGCGGTCCGGACGAGTTGTTGGGCGATGAGGTGGTCGAGGCCATGGGCAAGAGTGATCTGCTGTGTCGCCAGTTCGCGGTAGCCGTCGGCGACGGTCTGCAGGACGGTGAGGGTCGCCGGTTCGCGGTCTGCCTGACATACGAGCACGCAGGTGCCTGTCGGCACGGTGACGCCGAGCATTGTGGCGTAGGCGGCGAGGGCGGCGGGTGCGGTGACCAGGGCGGGAGGTGGATATCCCGCGCGGGTTGCTGCCTCGCTGACGTGTCCGCAGCGGCGTGGTCCCCAGCTCGATGGAACGGTCAGGGTGAGCGCGGTGATCGGCCCGTTGACGTGGACGGCAGCGTGATGGGTGACGTGCCGCAGCACGGTGGCGAGTAGATCCACCGGGTCGGGTTGCGTCGCATCGGCGGCGCTGGTGGGCCGGCCGAGGAGGTCAGTTGGGTTTTCGACGAACTGATGGTCGGCCGGCAAGGACATCGCGGCGGTGGTGTCGAGACCGATGTAGATCTCGCCTGCGGGGCCGATCGCGGCGCCGGGCGGCATGACGAGGCGACCGTCGATGAGGATGGGGATTTTCAGGCCGTGGCGGCTGACGGTGGCCGCGATGGCCGACGAGCTGAGGTCGATCGATAACACGGTGCCCCCGCTTGGCATGAGGGGCAGTCTCGCCCGTGAGGGCGAGCGGGTGTCAACCGTGATCCGCCGAACGTGACTTTTTGTGCGCGGATGGTGAGAATCGTTTCGACGGGATAGCCGGAGACACTCACCCTCGTGTATTCGGAAGGTCGAGGATCAATCGCGGGGGGACAGGTGCCGCAGACGCGCCGGGGCAGAGGCGACAGGCTTGCCGAGTACGGTGCACGAGCCACCGTCCGCTTTCCACGCGATTCGCCGCCGCGCCGCGCGCGGCCGTCCCTGGGCGGGGCTGTTCGCGGTGTCATCGGTGTCGGCCTCTTCTTGGTCACCGTTCCGGCGCTGCTGTGGGCTGCGGGTGGGAACCCGCTGCGCCGGCTGCCGGCCTGGTCGCACATCCCGGACTGGTTCGCGCGTTCCAGCGGACGGTTCACCCCGGACTTCCTCATCGGTGTGGCGTTCTGGGCGATGTGGCTGCTGTGGGGCGTGTTCGCATTGCTCCTGCTGGCCGAGATTCTCGCGGCGGTGACCCGGTGGCGTATCCCGATACTCAGGCTGCCGGCCCCGTTGCACCGGCTCGTGTTCGGTTTGGCCGGGACTGCCGCGCTCGCCGTCACCCCCGCCGGCTCCCTCGACGCGGCGGCGCATCCGGATCGGCCGTCGACGCCTGCTGCTGCGGCCGAGCGCGCGGATATTCCTCGGCAAGCCGCAGCCCGTGGGCCGGCCATCATCCACGTCGCCGACCAGCGCTACCTCTACATGGTCGAGCGACACGACACCCTGTCCAAGGTTGCGAAGGAGTGGCTCGGCGACGCGGGCCGGTGGCCGGAGGTCTGCCGCCTGAACAAGCACCGCCACTTTCCTGTCGGCGGTGTCCTGCGTGACTGCGACCTCATCTACCCCGGCTGGGAGCTGCGCCTACCTGCCGACGCCCGCCCACCACAGGCCGCCCAACCAGCAACGCCCCCCACCCCTCGGTCGGGCCGGCCTGCGACACCACCCCCGTCGCCGAGTGCCGCCCCGGACCCGCCCGATCCCGCCGTGCCGCCACCCGCGCCCCAGCCATCGGCCGCCATTCCCACCACCACGCGGTCGGCGACCCCAAGCGGGTCCGTTTCGTCGCCAGCACCGCCGTCCGAGGTGTCCAACCCTGCCGCGCCGCCGCCCGTCACGCATAGCCCGACGGCGGCCTCAGCCGACCGGGGTGTGCACCTGTCGGATTCCGATTGGCTGCCCTGGTCGCTCGCCGCCGCCATCAGCGCCGCCGCGGCGATGGTGTGGCTGCAACGCCGCCGTCGATTCAACGGTGAGCCTGACGATGATCCACCAACCGATCTGCCTCCGCCGGTGATCCAGGTCCGCCGCGCCGTGGCCGCCCGCAGCCCCGAAGAGTCAGATGCGAGCAGCGACGACGGCCCGCCGCCCGCTCTCGTACCCGACCTCGGGTTACTGCCGACCGGCGGATGCGGAGTCGTCGGCGACGGCGCGCCCGCCGCCGCCCGCGCCGCCCTCGTCGCCGTGCTGGCCTCCGGCGACCCACACCACCCCAACGCCCGCGGCGAGGTCGTCATCGACGCCGCCACCATGACCACGCTGCTCGGCCCGGACGTGATGACCCTCAACCCATGGCCGCGCCTGCACATCACCGACAGCATCAACGACGCGCTCACTGTCATCGAGTCCCGGCTGTTGCACCGCAGCCGCATCCTCGATGAGCACGCCCTTACCGACTTGGACGAGCTGCGGCGGACAGTGCCCGACGAAGAAGCGCTACCACCGGTCATGCTCATCAGCGGGACCCCTCCCACCACTGCCCGCATGCGCGCCAAGGCCGCCCTCGCCCTGGGCGAAGGCCTGCACGTGTCCGCGCTGCTGCTCGGCGAATGGGCACACGGCGCCACCGTCGAGGTCGCCCCGGACGGGCACACCACGCTCCTGTCCGGGCAGTCCGCCGAACCAGTGCCGCCGCGACTGCCCGTACTCGAACCGGCCGCCGCCCTCCAGATCCTGACCACGCTCCGCGAGGCACAGACCGGCGAACCACCCGCGATCACCGCACCAGCCGCACCGGTCACGATCGTGCCCCTGCACGCCAGCCGCACCGACATCACGCCCACCGCCACGAACCCGCCTACCCCGACCGCCGTCAAACCCACTGTCGACGCCCTGTCGGGACGGGCGCGGCTGCGCGTGCTCGGCACCCCGCGCATCGAAGGCATCACCGCGGAAGGCCGGCCGCTCCGAGCCAAAGCCCTGGAACTGGCGGTGTACCTCGCCGTCCACCCAGACGGAGCCGCCACCCGCGACATCGGCGAGTACCTCGAACCCGACGCCCGCATCAGCCAAGCCGACCAACGCGTCCACACCAACGCCTCGAACCTGCGGCACGTCCTCGGCCGCGCCGGCACCGCAGAGACAAAGAACGCCTACGTCATCAAATCCGCCGGACGGTATCTACTCGACCCGGCGACCGTGGACGTCGACGTGTGGACCCTGCGCGACCTGATGCGCAGCGCCACCATCGCCACCGAGCCGCGCCGCCGCGAACTCCTCACCGCCGCCTGCGACCTCTACACCGCACCCCTCGCCGACGGCCAGGACTACGAGTGGCTACAGCCCCACCGCGAGACAGTCCGCCGCTGGGGCACCGAAGCCCACCTCCTGCTGGCCGACGACCTACTCGACACCAACCCGCAGGCCGCATCCGACCTGCTCGCCAAGGCCATCGGGCTCGACCGCTACAACGAAGCCCTCTACACCAAGGCGATGCGCGCCCGACACGCCCTCGGCGACGCCGACGGCATCCGCACCCTGCTAAGCGCCCTGACCAAAGCCCTCGCCGACCTCGACGCCGAACCGCACGAAGACACCATCGCACTCGCCACACAGCTGCGAAACAGCCCGGACGAGAACTGACCGTCTCCCGCCAGGCCGCCCCGCGAACGTTTCAAAGCCGTCCGCCCGGTCCGTTCGCTGCACCTCGTACGGCCTGCGCATCGGCACGCCCCCGTAAACGGTCGAAACCGCCACCGCGCTGGCCGCCGCCCTCCTGCTGCCGGGCCGGACCAGCTCGATCTGGCCGCCTTCGCGTGGCGGGCAGCCGGAATGATTGTGCTCGTCCTCGTTGGCCTGGGTGTCATGCGACGGCCACCGCGATCGACCTCCACTGCACGGGTCGCCTCGACCGAAGCCTGGCCGGGCCACGGTCGCAGGTCAATGAAACAAGTAGCCGATGAGCGGTCGCCCGACGCCCCATGCCGCACCAGGCGGAGCGCCCGGAACCGGGCCCTAGACCCGCACCGTGTCGGCGATCTTGGCGGCGATGGCCTCCAGTGATGACGCCTCAGTGCTCAATCCGGAACGCGCCGCAAGCAAGGGGCTGACGTCCCGGAGAGCCTCGAACGTCGTACCGTGGACAACAGGGATGACGCGGTCGGTCGCGAGCAATGCGGAGAGTTCCTTGTCAGCGACCCCCTCAGCCTCGAGGCTGGTGAACAGCGCCGGTGTCACTAGCACGATGCCGATCCGAGACTGCCTCAGCCCCTTGTCGATCTCACGGACCAACGATTTACCGAGGCCAACGTCCTTCTCGCTGAACCAGACTGTCACGTCACGGGACTCCAGCAGGTCGTGCAACTCCTGCGCGGCACCGTGCCGGTCACCCCAGGCATGGCAAAGGAAGAGGTCGCGGCGCTCAGGGTGAGACCGCGCCTGCTGCTCGGCCTCGCGGCGAACGGGCTCGAGCGTGCGCCGTTCGGCAGCTGTGTACGTCACCGAAGTCCTGCCTCCTGATCGACTCGGCGTCCCGCCGCTGGACGACCCACCTCCACTGCTCCGGTACCGGGGGACCGGTGGGGTGTAGTAGGAGGGCCGGTAGTACGATCGGGATCCACACGCAGGGCAGTTCGCGCGACCGCTCGCCGTGCGGTGGCCTTGTGCTGGCGCTGTGCAACGCATGAACCGATGGTACTGAGGGCCACCGACTCGGCTGCTCAGCGACCGCTCATGGCCGCGATGCGAGCGCCGAGACGGGCTGTCCCGCAGACAGTAAGTGTTCTACTCGTTCCACTGCCGCTCGAACTCGTCAGCCGTGATTTCCCACTCGGCCCACTCTTCGGACTCGTCGAGTTGCCCCTGCCCGAGGCCACTGAACCGGTCCTCGCGGTGAGCCGGCCCGTAACGCAGGACGGGCCCCGAGTCGTACACCTCAACCTGGCGCACCGGCCAGCCGTCCTCCGCGGTCTCGAAGTAGTACGTTGCGTAGCCCCAGATGTCGAACTCGTTGCCCCGCGATTCATTCCACCGGCGACGGAAGTAACGGCTCACCACGAAAGGCTTCTGTCCTGGCTTGGCCACGCCGTCTCCAAGCGTCGGGGCTCAGCTGCCGAGATCAATCCTCGCCGCGGTCGAGGAACAATTCAGCCAGCCGGGGCAGCCGACGCCGCATCTCGTCATCGTCATCAAAGTCGAAGTCCTCACCCATGTCGGGCTCGCGGGCCTCGTCGATGCCGACCGCAACTTGCTGGCGGGCCTTCATCGCCTCGTAGAAGGCATGGTCGTCACCCGTGACCTGCTCGTAGGCCTCGCTGGCTACGTAGTTCACCGACTCGGCGAACAGCGCACCGTCGTCTTCCTCGGCCGCCGCTTGTCGTATCACGGGATGGTCAGCCAGTGCCTCGGGGGAGGCCAGGACACGTTCGTACCACTCGCGCCCTAGCGCGATGACTCCCGCCCGGAAATCCATGAAGCTGTCGTCCGAGCATCCCCCGCCGATCAGGTACGCAGCCGCCCACACGTCCCAGCGATAGAGGGCGCCATGGAGCTGATCGAACAGCTCCTGGAACTCGAGGATGCCCTCCGGTGATGTTGCCGCCAATCGCGTCACCAGTGCCGCGGCAACGGCCTCACCGTCATCGCCGGTCCGCCCATCGAGTCCCGCCCCGGCCGACTCCACCACCGCCCAAAACTCGCCAACGTTCACGGCGCGAGAGCTTCCCACGACCAACCGACACAACTCATGCCTGTCGACCCAGGCACCGGTCGCGAGCAGCCGCTCAGGCATTCCTGACCCTGAGCATCCGCTCATGCCGCCGATCTGGCGTCACTCCTCAGTGTTATGCGACGGGCGGGTCGACTGTGCCGAGCGGTACGCGCGTGCGACCGTTGACGACGTGGCTGCCAGCTGCGGACGGGGCGGCACCCCAGACGGTCTGAATGCCGAGTTGCTCGTTCATCGCAGCGAGCTGGTACTCGTGGCGAAGGTCCGCGGCCGTGCGCACGCCGCAGACGATGACCGTGGCACTGCGGCGCAGGCAGTAGGCGGTGGTCAGGCCGGTCCAGGTGTCCACCTCGACATTGCCCCAGGCCGCCGGCATGGCGTCGCGCACGCGTGCGGCCCTGGTCGTGGCCTCGGCGGTTGGTCGCTTGTCGGCGTTCACCGCCAGCAACACGATGATCTGGTCGAACATCACCCGGGCACGGGCCACCAGGTCGCGGTGCCCCGGGGTGAACGCATCGAACGTACCGGGATAGACCGCCAACGAACCGTGTACCGGCGCCACTCCACGACCCGACGTAGCCGTCACCGCGACTCCCGCCACATGGCCAGGATCATCCCAGCCGTACATGTGCACCGAGGTGCTCGGTCACCTCCGCCTCGAGAGCGTTCTGCAGCACAGCGTGGGTGACCTGGCTGAGCAGTCCACCCGGACCGACCAGCGGCGCACCTTGGACCCGAGGCTGACTGTCGCGATGCGATATCAAGTGCTGTGTTATCGATGCCCGCCAAACTACAGTTGGGCGCATGGACACTCCAGGGTTGACGGATACGCCGATCAAGGTGGAGTTCTGCCGGCGGCCCGGCCTGCAAGATGTATCGCGGCCCGGTGCCGAAGTGACACGCCGGTCCGGCGAGGCGCTCGCCGAGGCAATGGGCATCGTCCGGCAGATGGCTGACAAGGTTCACCGCGCGGTAGGGTCCATGGTGCAGCCACCGTCGGAAGTAGAGCTGTCCTTTGGTATCAAGTTCGACTCGGAGGCTGGCGCACTCATCGCCAAAGCCAGCGTCGAGGCGGCGCTCAACGTGACGCTGCGCTGGGGCACCGGCGCTACGGAAGCCGCAGAGCCCCTGGTATGAGCTCCGGCGACCCGCGCGTCATCCTCCAGGACCTCCTGGAATTCACCGTCATGATCAGGCACCCGGGCACGGCAGCCGTCCTCGGCACGGGGGTATTGGTCAGCCCAGAGGGCATAATCGTTACCTGCGCCCACGTTCTGGCCAATCACCAATTGGACCCGGCACTGCCAGGCATCGAGGTACAGGTTTACCTCCCCGCCCGCGACGATCGACCCGCGCACGTCGACCGGGCACAAGTGATTTGGGCCGCTACCGACGGATACAGCGACGACCTGGTGTGCCTACGCACCGCCCGGCCCGTGCCTGTGCCGGCAGAAAAGGTCGCGGTGCTTGGTACGTCCGCGCGCTCGCGCGACCACCGTTTCCAGAGCTTCGGGTTTCGAGTGCTCGACCGCTACCCTGGCGGGCTGGCACAGGGCACCATCCTGGGTCGGGTCCTTCCCCCTGAGCAGGCCCGCGTTCATGCCGACCCGGTGCAACTGAAGTGCTCGGACATCAACGCCGGGATGAGCGGCGCGCCTGTGCTCGACCTGGAACGCAATCTCGTCGTAGGCGTCGTCGCGCAAACCTGGTATGCCGACCAATCTCTGAAGGATCGAGACACCGCCTGGGCAGTTGACGCCAAGGTTCTGCAGTTCACCGGCTTGGGCCTGCCGTTGCAGTTTGAGGCGCTGACGCTGCAGCACGCTGAGCGGCCAAACTACGACCGCACCCTCGTACGGCGCGCCGTTCCGGCACCCGGGCACCGACTGGAGGACGCGCCCATGCCGCTCGAGGACTGGGTCGGCCGGCAAGCGCAGTTGGACGAACTCGACGACGCCGCACACGAGGAGCGCCGGCTGGTGATCGCGCTCGTCGGACTCGGCGGCGAAGGCAAAAGCAGCCTGGCCAGGCGTTGGGTTGACGACTTGCTTGATCGCGACGGCGGTGTGGCTGGCGTCTTCTGGTGGAGCTGCACGGAGCGGGCGAACACCGAGGAGTTCCTGGACGCGGCAATCGAGTTCATGAGCGGCGGGCAGATCGACCCGGCCAAGGCCGCCGAGGGCGGCGGCCGACCCGCGGTGGCATTTGGCATGATGGCGAAACGCCGCTACCTGATCATCCTTGACGGGTTGGAGGTCATGCAGCATCAGCGTGGCGACAGGTATGCCGGCCTGGCCAGCGCTGAGCTGCGGGACTTCCTGCAGTATGCAGCCACTCCGGGCAGTCAATCGCTAGTCCTGCTGACATCCCGGCTGCCCGTGCTGGACCTGGCTGCCTACCTGACCTATCGGCAGGTCGTCGTCGGCGCGCTCAGCCGCGAGGAGGGGCGGCATTTGCTGCAACTACTCGGCGTCGTCGGGTCCGACGCGGCACTCGACCAGGTCGTCGATGACTGGGACGGACACGCGCTGACGCTCAGCCTCATCGGCACCTATCTCAAGCGGCGACACGGCGGCGACGTACGCCGAATCGCGACCTTGCCGCCGCCGCAGCCCAACGAGCTCCGCGACGCCCAAGTGCGCCGCATCCTGGCCGAGTACGACCAAGTCCTCAGCGCCGCGGAACGGATCGTGCTGCAGCGCATCAGCATCTTCCGCACTCCGGTCGAGCCCGACGCAGTGCGGGCAGTGCTACGCGGTGCCACCGACGTGCCCGACTGGGCCGCGTTGCAGTCGACCACCATGCGTTATCTGCTGATCTCGCGGATCGTACGCCGCGACAGTGCCGGCCGATACACCATGCACCCGCTGGTGCGCGACTTCTACGCCCGGCAGGCCGACGACGATGTGCAGCTACGGCGGCGGTTGCACGAACTGGTCAAAGAGCACTACCTGCGGAACACCGCGCAGTCACCAGCCGTGCCGGCCCTGGACGACTTGGTGCCGATCATTGAAGCGGTACACCACGCGGCGGCTTCCGGGGCGTACGACGAAGCCTGCGAGATCCTCTACGACCGGGTCTACCTCGGCGACCGCGGCCTGATCACACGCGAACTCAACGCTTACGAGACCGTTCTGTCGATCCTGCTAGATCTGTTCCCCGACCGCGACATGTGGGCGGAGCCGCTGGTCACCGACCGCGAGTCGCGTGCCTGGGTCCTGCACGAGGTCGCCACTTGCCTTCAGTTGCTGGGGCGACTGCGCGATGCCGCCGCAATGTTCCGTCGCGCCATTCCCGCCATGCGCGAGCTGAACGCACATCTCGACGCCGCCGTGGGCGTGCAGAACCTCGCGGAGCTGTTTCTGGAGCTCGGGGCGCTGCCCGCCTGCCGATCGCTGGTGGCCGAGGCCTTTTCCCTGGCGCCAGAGAACTCCGAGGACGAACTGGTGGCCGAAACGTTGCAGGGCGGCCTAGCCCACCTAGAGGGCCGCAGCGAGCAGGCCGATCACGCGTTCGCCAATGCGATCCGGATTGCCCGCGAGGTGACTCCGGTGCCTGCGCTATACAGCGCCAGCGGTGTCCGCTACGCCGAGCACCTGAGACGTTCGGGCCGCCTGGCCGAGGCGGAGCGGGTGCACCGGCTGAACCTCAAGATTTGCCAGGCCGCGAAATGGCGGGCTGACGTCGCCCATTGCCTAGTCGGGTTGGGGGATCTGGCGCTCGATCAATCCGACTTCAAGCAAGCCCGTGAGCGGCTCGACGAGGCGGTACGGATCGCAAAAGGCATCACCCGCCGCGACGTGCTCGTCGCCGCACTGCGGGCGCGCGGCGCGCTGGCCCTACGTATCGGGCAGCCGAAGGAGGCGCGCACGCACCTGGACCAGGCGCGTAGTCTTGCGGAACTGGGCGGCTACCGGTTGGCCGAGGTCGACACCCTGATCCAGCTCGGCCAACTGCATTACAGCGCCGGCGACACAGACATGGCTAGGGACGCACTTAACGAGGCCGAGCAGATCAGCATCGAGATCGGCTACCACTGGGGTTCGATTGATGCTGCCGTGGTGCGCTCCCGGCTAACAATCTGACCGGCGAACACGACGCCACCAACTGCGCCACAGCGACGGGGGACCGGGTTTCCCGGTACGCCCGCTGCGGCGCGCGGGCTCGAGCTCGGCGTGTGCCGCCAGCGCCGCCGCCACCTGATCCAGGACGTCGGGCGGCAGAGCGCCGTCGGTGGCAGTGATTCGCTTGCTGATCCGGCCGGTACCGTCCATACCCTGCATCTCCCATAGGCCCACAGCGTTCAGATCGCTTCGCCCGGTGGTATCTGCGGCCAAATGTAACAGCGCTGGCCGCGGCACCGGTGGTTGAAGGACCGCATCCTGCGGCAACGCGGCGTACAGAGCATCGCGGCGGTCGGGGCGGTGAGATCCTGGGCGGCATGACAGACCTCGACGCCAAGGCAGATCTTCATCGGTACCTGCGGGAGGCGCGCGAGGCGCTGCTCGGGAAGCTCGACGGGCTGTCGGAGTACGACGTACGGCGCCCGGTCGTGCCGACCGGGACGAACCTGCTCGGGCTGGTCAAGCACGTGGCCTTGGTGACCGCCGGGTATTTCGGCGAGGTGTTCGACCGTCCCTTTCCCGAACCCGTCGCAGGCCTAGACGAGGACGCCGAGCCGAACACGGACATGTGGGCCGCAGCCGACGAGTCCCGCGACGACATCATCGGCCTGTGGCACCGAGTCTGGGCACACGCGGACGCCACGATCGAGACGCTCCCGATCGACGCGTCCGGCTCGGTGCGGTGGTGGCAACACACGCCGGTGACGCTGCACCTCATTCTCGTGCATGTGCTCGCCGAGCTGAACCGGCACGCCGGGCACGCCGACATCGTGCGCGAACTGGTCGACGGCCAGGTCGGCTGGAGGCGGCCCGGCGACAACGTGGTCGAGGGCGACGAGGCGTGGTGGGCCGTCTACCGCGAGAGGCTGGAATCCACCGCGCGCGAGTTCGCCTGAGGGGTGCGGTCTTCGCGTAACCCGCGGATTCCGTCCAATTCGTCCGAGAAACCGTGTCATTCTGCCAGCGGCAGTCGAAGCCCGAAGCCAGGTCACATGCACGGATGTGCCGCGGTCCGCTCACCATGGTCGGCAGTGATGGGGCATCAAGCGGGATCGAGGTGGGATCCGACGACGCTGCTACAGCACAACCCGCCTGATGGCGGCGATCTGGCCTAACCAGTTGCTCAGCCGCGAGATCTTGACCACGTCGCCCGTTCTTGGCGCCTGGATGATCAATCCCTGCCCGATATGCATGCCGACGTGGCGGGGGTTGGCCATGGTGCCTTGACTTCCGGAGATGAAGACGAGGTCGCCGGGTAGCAGAAGTGTCGGGTCGGCCACCCTCTTGCCGGCGTTGACCTGGTCGGTGGTGACGCGCGGGATGGAGATGCCAGCGGCCCGATACGCCGATTGCATCAGCGAGGAGCAGTCGCATTGTTTGTCGGGGTCGCCGGAGTGCGGGTCGGTGCAGGTGCCGCCGAAGTGGTACGGCGTGCCGAGTTGTTTCACGGCCCAGGCGATGGCGGTCGCCACGGCGGGTGGTGTGTTGGCGGGTAACGCGAACCCGGCGGGGAGCGCGTCGAGGGCGTCGGTGGCGCAGTCGGCGAGGGTGCTGGTCATCTGCTCGACGAGCTGCAGGGCGTCGTCGGTCCACGTTGCGTAGGCCTCGGGGAAAGCGGAGACCTGGACGGCTTGTGCGGCCTGGGTGAGTGGCATCGTCTGCCAGCCTGGCACGGTCTGGAGCTTGTCGAAAAACGTGCCGGCTTGGTGGGCGGGCTTGGACAGTTGCGCGATGGTGCCCCAGCCTTGGCTGGGGCGTTGCTGGAAGACGCCGATGGAGTCGTGGTCGTTGCGGTCGCCGAGGAAGGGCAGGTTGCGCAGGCCGGATTCCTGCATAGCGGTGGCGACGGCGACGGTCCAGCCCCAGCGCGGTACCCCTTTGGCGACCCCGACGTCGATGATCGTGGCGGCGATGTCGAGTTGCTCGGTGTCCCATCGGCCGGGGCCGGGCGGCTGCCCCGAGGGGCGTAGGCCGGATGGGGCGGCGATGGCGCATCCTCCGGGGCCGCCGCCGGTGACGGAGGACAGCAGCAGGAGGGGCAGGCCGAAACAGGCGATGACGACGACAGTGACGACGCCGATGATGATCTTTGTCATGGTGATGACCTCTCGGGCAGCGAGAAAGGGCCGGTCTGCGTGCGGGTGTGCGGCTGGACGCCGCGTCGTGCGTTATAGAGGCGGTAGAGAAGGGGGAGCAGTGCGGCGTGGGTCTCGCGCAGGAGGCCGGTGATCAGGGTGCTGGCCGAGAACAGCGGGTGGCCCACGTCGACAGGGGTGGCGTAGCGCCAGTCCCAGTGGCTGGGCTCCAAGCTGGGCACGTACCAGAGGGGGTTGGCTACGTCGAGGAGCACGGCGCCGTTGACCTGTGGGGCGAGCAGGGTCATGGGTTGGCTGGCGCAGGCGGCCAGGCAGTGGCAGTCGGGGTTGGTGTAGATCGAGCGCGGTTGGCCGTGGTGGACCGGGCAGCGGCAGTCGCAGGCGCGCTCGCGGGCGTTGCGGTAGGTGCGGTGCATAAAAGTCTCCTCTGGTCGTGAAGCACGAAAAGGTCGTGGGCCGCCCGTGTGGGCGGCCCACCTTGAGCGGTCGGGTCAGTCGGTGGACGTGCCGAGGACGTTGGCGGCCTGGCGTAGCAGGTGCTCGATGACATGGCCGGCGTCGTGGACGTCGGCGCGGGTGTCGACCGTTGTGGCGTTGTCCCAGTCCCAGGTGCCGTTGGCCATGGCGGGGACGTGCCAGAGGTCGCCGCCCTGGTCGAGGAAGAGTGCGCGGTCCCACTGGTGGGCCAGCAATGTGATGGGTTGGGTGGCGCAGGTGATGGTGCAGGCGCAGCCGGGCTGGTTGTAGGTGGTGCGCGGCAGGCGGTGGTGGACGAGGCAGCGGCAGTCGCAGACCCTGCGCCACGGTGGCGTGTACGTCACGGGTTCCTCCGCAAGGGGTGAATGCGCGTACGCCTCGGTCGCCGCCGGCGTAGGGGCGGCTTCCGAGGCGTACGCGGTGGGTTGGGTGGTGTCAGGCCGTTATGGGTTCGACGGCGGGATGGTGGAGGTGCCGCGTGGTCCGAGGAGCAGGTCGTCCTGGATTTGGCGGGTTTCCTCGACGGTGAGCACGTAGGCGGGCAGCCGCGGTATGTGCTCGCGCCAGGCGCGGTAGAGGCGGTGGGTTCCGTCGATGAGTAGCGTGGCGGGCGGCTGTTTGTTGACGCTGATCTGCGCCACGATCAGGGGCTTGGTCAGGTCGGCTGTCATGGCGTAGGTCCGGTTGAGGGCGGTGCTGGTCGGGCCGATGACGCTGGTTGCCCACGCGTTGGGGTTGTCGAGATGGGCAAGGCCGTACGCGGCGGACCACGCCGGTACGTCCAGGGGCCGGGTGTCGCGGGGCGACGCTGTGATCAGCGCCTGCGCGGCGTCGATCGAGAACATCCACGGCCCGAAGTGGAACCACTGGGGTAGTCGGGGTCCGGTCACTGGTGGTTCTTCTTCGCGGTGACGCGGGTGTAGATCGCGACGCAGCGCAGGATCAGCTCGTGCGACGGCAAGGTCAGCAGCCGTTGCCGCTTGTCGTCGCGGAGCTGGTCCCAGATGAGGACGGTGACGCTGGCCGACCACAGGTCGACGAGGACACCGTCGATCTTGGCGTGCTGCCGGTTGGCGACGATGCGCCGCAGCGTGTCGATGAGCGTGGCATCTCCGGGTGGGTGCTTGGCGTCGTCGGGTCGTTGCGCTTCGGGCAGCAGGGTGGAGCAGTCCTCGCAGGTGGACTCGACACGCGGCGGGTCCTCGGTCTCCCACCGCTGGACGTCGGCGGCGGGCAGGCCGCACACGGACTGCTGGAGGTCGCGGGGGTGGCGGAGGTGGCGGAGGTGGCGGATCATCGGCGGGCCGTCTCGTCTGATCCGCGCCGCCTGGTGCTCGGCGGTGCCATGGGTGTGTCCGTTCCGTGCGGGTCGGGGCAGCGGTCGGTGGACCGCTGCCCCGACGGGTCGAGGTGCGGTCAGACCTTCAACAGGTCGAAGGCGGCCACCTTCAGCTCGCCTGCGTTGCCGGTGAGCACCCGGTTGGCGCGGACGAAGTCGTTCTTGGCGGGCTGGTAGTGGTCGAGGTACTCGGTGATGGCCTGGTATCCGGCCCACCGGCTGCCGGCGATGGCCTTCTGGGTGTCGGCCTCGCGGATCAGGTACTTCAGGGTGCCCAGGCGCTGCTTGGCGTTGTTGCGGGTCTGCTCGGACGCGTTGTCCTTGACCGGCCACACCTGTCCGACGACCTTCTCGAACTCGCGCATGGTCAGCTCGGTCTGGAGCATCTGCTCGGCGGCCTTCTCGAAGGTCTCCATGTACGTCCACATCAGGCCCAGCGCCTCGCGGGCCTGGCTGATCTGGGAGGTGACGTTGGAGGTGTGCCGGAACGTGTAGTGACCGACCGAGTGGGCGAAGGCCGCGCGCTGGGTGTTCGCGCAGACCACCCGGATCGGGCTGGCGTCCACCCGCAGCGCGGCGGTGCCGTCGTGGGAGGTCGTGCCGATCAGGTAGAGGTCCAGCCGGTCCACGCCGGCGATCTCCATCGCCGTAGGCAGCTTCATCGTGACGAACACGCTCTTGCCGCGGCGCAGGCTGCCGGCGGTCTCGAAGTGGGCGCCGCCCACCTGATCGACCAGGCGGTCGAGCATCTCGGCGCACTGCTCGTTCTGGACCACGGTGTAGTCGGTGCCGACGATGCCCAGGTACTCGGTATCCCCGGTGACGGGGTTGCGGCGCACCGTCATCCGCTTGTCGTCGGCGGGAATCTGCACCTCGACACCGTCGACGATGTCGACGCCGACCGTGCGGATGGTGCGCACCCCCCAGTCGCCGAGCCGGGCGGCGGCCATGATCTCCTCTGCCTTCATCGTGTCCTGGGTGACGGTGCCCAGTTGGTGCCAGGCCGACAGGCGGGCGCTGGCGAAGGCGGTCGTTCCGTCGGCGAACGTCTCGAGTTCGTGCGGCACGGGTTTCTCCTCTTCGATGTGCCGCGGGGGCCGAGCGCATGCGCTCGGCCCCCGCCATGGGTTGGGGATGCAGGACTGTTTGGCGCGGCCTTCGCCGGTCGTGATCGGACCGATGGGGCAGGCGAGCGCCATCGGTTCTTCGGTGACCTGGATGTGGTGACCGGTGGCGGCGGTGTGCAGGCAGCACGTGGTGACGGCGCTGGTGCCGATGCGGCGCCCGTCGAGGGTGGCGTTGATACCGCAGGCGATCTCGTGCGGCTTCAACGGATGGCCTGGCCTCTCGACGAGGTAGTGCAGAACCAGGTCGGACAGTGGTCGGACGTCGGGCATGAGGGTGCTCCAGTCACGTCGCTGCGGGTGTCCGAACGTTGGCCCGTCCCCGCGGCGTCATCGGCGTGTACCGGGTCAGGACTGCTCGGCGTCGTTGTCGTCCGGCCCGGGGTTGTCCGCGCTGGCGCTCGCGGCGAGGTCCTGGTCGGGTTGCACCGGGTAGGCGAAGGTCAGCGGCGCATCGGAAACCAGGGCGATCCGGCCGGCGGCGGCGGCCTTGGTGCAGTTGTTGCGCACCGCCCCGGAGCTGACCGCGCGGCCGAGCTGTCCACTGATGGCGGTGGCGATGTCCTGCGGGCTCATCGCCCGGCCCGGATTCGCGGCCAGGACGTCGAGGGTCAACTTCTCCAACTCGCCCCGGCCGAACGGCCGGCTGCCGTCGGCGTTGGCGCTCGCGTCGCTGCGACGGCCCACGCTCGCGGTGATGCCCGGCGAGCGTTGCGGCGTGCGACGGGGCAGGGCCACGACGTGGGTCTCGCCGTCCGACGCGACGACGTGCAGCGTGCCGTCCGGCCGGATCAGGGGCAGCACCGCCGCCGTGGCGCTCGGCGCGGTCGCCAGGCCGCGGATGACCTGGTAGCACACCGGGCAGCGGGCCGGCTGCGGGTTCGGGTCGACCTCGCTGGCCTTGGTCGGGC
The DNA here is from genome assembly GCF_018070045.1 of Micromonospora sp. U21. Taxonomy (GTDB): domain Bacteria; phylum Actinomycetota; class Actinomycetes; order Mycobacteriales; family Micromonosporaceae; genus Micromonospora. The sequence continues at coordinate 11,292 of NZ_JAGPYK010000051.1, read as the reverse complement.
CCGGGATCCACCGTTGCGGCAGATCGGGCAGCCGGCGGGCGGCGTCGGCCTGCTCCATCGCGGTCAGCAGCCGCGAGGCGCTCGGGTGACTGATACCGCTCTCGCCCACGATGACGTCGAGGGTCGCGCCGCCGTCGCCGTAGTCGGCCAGGACACCCTTGATGGCCATGACCTTGCGGTCACCAGGGCGAGCGGGCTGCACGGCGGCGACCGTCGGTACCTGCTCGTCCTCGCCACTGGTGGCGTCGTCGTCGGGGTCGATCGCGTCGTCGCTGTCGATCTGGCTGCCCGGCTGGTCGGTCGTCTGGGTGACCGGCTGGTCGTCGGCGTCGTCGCTGCCATCGTCGGGTCGGTGGCCCCCGCCCTCGGCGCCGTGGGCCGTCTCGGTGGGCTGGTCGCCAATCTCCATGTCCGGCTGGTCGGCCGCGTTGTCGGAGTCCGGGTCGCCGATATCGATCTCGTCTACCGCGTTAACGGGCGTGACGGCGTTGGCGTTGGTCGGCGCGGCGAGGGCCCACCGGGTGGGGGTGCCCTCGGCCGGGTCGGCGCCGGTGTCCACCGCGACGATGACACCGACGTCGGCCAGAGATCTGATCGCCTTGTCGGCGGTCGAGCGAGCCTTGCCAGACTTGTCGGCCAACTCGTGGACGTTGCCCTGACCGAGGTCGGTCAGGGCGTCGAGGACGGCCTGCGTGGCAGGCGTCAGGGACAGGTGTTCCATCAGGGTTTCCCTCCTCGGGAATGGGGACGCCCGGCACGGTGGTGTGCCGGGCGGTGGTGCGCCGGGTCGCGGGCAGCGGTCAGCGCGGCAGGCGCGTGTCGTGGTGCCCTGCCGAGGGGATGCCGCCCAGGTGCGGCCCGGTGGTCGTGGCGGTGGGTGGTGCCGCGCCGGCCGCTCAGTGACCGGGGGTGGCCTCGTCGTCGGCGGCCTGCAGGATGTAGAGGCGGTCCTCGGTCGGATCCCGGTAGATCCCGGCGTCGGCGTGGGACAGCCACAGCGGATTGACGCTGCCGGGCGGGCGGAGCCTGGCGTCGGAGGTACCGACCCTGATGTGGGTGGCGTGTCCGGCGAGGTTCTGCCGGCGGCAGGAGTCGGTGTGCGGCAGGACGACCAGGACCGTGTCACCGGGTTTGACGTAGCGCCGCCGCACCGAGCGGCCCGGGTTCGCCTGCGCGTACGCGGCCCGGGCCTCGTCGCCGATGAGGGTGTCGATCCAGTTGCGGGCGTACCGATACTCGCGGACCAGCTCCCTGATGGTCTCCACCGGGCCGGCGACCGTGCTGGTGGAACCGTTCAGGTCGTCGTCGTTGATCAGGAGGGTGCGCAGTTGGTCCACCGCGAGCAGCAGCTCGGTGCGCAGGTGCCGCAGATTGGCGGCGGCTTCGGGCAGGTGCGCGGCGGCGGGGACGGGGTCGGCGGCGTGTTGGTCGAGGGTGCGGTCGGTCGTCGCGGTGATCCAGCGGCTGATCGTGTCGAGGTACGGCATGAGGTCCCCGGCTCAACTGGCGAGGTGGGCGAGTTCGGCGGGGTCGAGTTGGTTGGGGGTGCGGGTGCGCCAGGTGTCGGAGTGGCGCAGGTGCCACCAGCGCAGCAGGGACCGGCAGGCTGAGGCAAGGTCACCGCACGCGGGTAGCTGATACACCGCGGCGAGCGGGGCTTGGTGATGCGGCCGGGCGATGTAGGCGGTGGGCGTGCACCCGTGATCGGTCTCGGTGACCTCGCCGACGACGCGATCCGGGTAGGGGATGTCGAAGGCGCCGGCGGCCTCGGCGTCGGGCACCACCAGCCAGGTGCGCGGGTCGTTGCGCCGTAACGTCGCCACGCCGCGCGACGGGTCGCAGCGCCGAAGGAGCAGGTACCGCTCGTCGCCGTCGCCGATCGGCCGGTGGTTGCGCCAGGCGTGGTAGCAGGTGACGAGCGCGGCCCCGAGGACGGTGTGTCGTTCGCGGGCGACGAGCGCGTCGGCGAGAGTCTGGTGGTTGCCGGCGATGTGCAGGTCGGCGCGGGCGGCCAGCCCTTGCCGGGCCGACTGGGCGAGCACACCCACCCGGGCGAGGGCCTGATCGAGTCTGGTGGTGCTGTCGGTGAACTCGCGGGCGGTCTTGTGCAGGATGCGGGCGAGGTCGCCGAGGGGATCGAGGGTGGCGGTGTCGTGGCGCCAGAGGTGCTCGGGGAGGACGTCGTTGGTGTCGGCGGCGATGCGTCGTAGGGCGGGATCGGTCAGGAACACCGGGGATCTCCTTTGCCAGTGGGCGGGTTGTGGGCATGGCGAGGACCGGTCGCAGCGGGGCTGCGACCGGTCCTCGGTCTGGTCGGGCGATAGGCGGTTAGGCGATGGCGACGGCGCACAGTCGGGCGCTGGAGCGCAGGCTGCGCAGGTAGCGGCACGCTTCGTTGAGGAAGCGGAACCGGTCAGCGACGGAGTCACTGGCCGGGATGAGCAGTCGACCGTCGGTGGTGATCAGCGCGTCGCCGATCAGCGCGATGCGCCAGTGCAGCCCGACGTAGGTGGCTTCACCGGCTTGGTAGACGGACAGCTCGTACGGGTCGAAGGAGAGGGCGAGCATCGCCAGGACGCGGGGTTGCTGCTCGAAGCGGCGGCGGGCCTCGGCCAAGCTCACCTTGGTCGGGTCGGCGTGGTGCTGGGCGAGGTAGTCCTCGAAGGGGTGGGCCGCACGGGTTGTCGCGGCGATGTGGGTGTTCCAGGCACGCCAGCGCAGGGCGGCGTCGTTGGCGGCCCTGGCCGCGGTACCGGTCAGGTCGAGACGACCCTTGCGGCCTCCGGCGGCCATGGTGACCGCGCCGAAGCGGCGGGCGGCGTCGAGCAGGTAGTAGCCGAGGAAGCGGGTCAGCCAGCCGATGAGGCGGCGGTGGCGCACGTGGTAGCGGCGGGCCGGGGTGCCGTCGGCGTCCAGGAGGTCAGTGACCTTTTCCGAGGCGGCGAACCAGTCCGCGTCCTCGCCGGGGGCGAAGCAAACGGTGACGACCGGGACGTGAAGCGGCATTGACGTGGGCATGGCAGGGTGCCTCCTTCGGGCAGGCGTGGGCGTGCAGGGTTGGCGTCGTGGTGTCACCGGGTCGCGGGCGTCTGGCCGGGAAGCTGCCGTGCAAGGCGCGGGGCGTGGATCACGAGCCGACCGGGAGGTGGGCTGTGGGTGATCCCGCTGGCGCGGGTAGGTCCGGGGGGGACAGACGGGCGGCGGTGCGAGCAGAAGAAGAAGCTGCATCGTAGCGCCGCGACCTGACAGCACCGGCTCTGTCAGGATCACCGACCATGCCGCTGAGCTGCGTTGACAGGATGTCGTCGCGAGCCTGCCAGGGTTTGTCAGAGCACGAAGCCGTTCTCGTCGTAGTTCGGGTTGTCCGCCACGGGCTGGCCGTGGTCGCTGGGCAGCTCGGTGAGCCGAACTCGGCCGGTGGCGCCGCCAGGAAGCCAGACCGCTTCGGCGGGGTCCGTGGCGTGGGTGGCGGTCGCGAGGGGAATGTCGTGTCGGCCGGGCAGGAGCCGGTGCAGGTGTTCCTCACGGTGCGCGCTGCCGAGCCAGAACAGCACCGGGTAGCGGGGGCCGCCGCGGCGGGCCAGCTGGATGTACCGGTCGAGCTTGGCCACCACCCGACCCAGCGGCTCGGTGCCGGTGTCGGCCTCCAGGAAGAACCCCACCGTGGTGTCCGCGACGCTCCACAGGCCGTGCCCGTCGGCGGTGATGGTGCGGAACTGCTTGGTGGTCATCGTCTCGGACCACCACCGGTCCAGCCGCGCGTGCGGGTGCCAGCGGGCGTGCACGGTGAGCCGGACGAAGAACTCGTTGGCCGTGAGCAGGTGGGTCAGGTTCGGGTTGGCCGAGAGGCGGTCGACGCGCTGGCGGCTGGTGCGCACGGTGGGCTCGGGCCGGTGGTGAGCGGCGGCCTGGAACCGGTGCCCCTGGTGGCCGAGTGTCCAGTGCCAGGGATGGCTGCCGCCTCCGGCGCGGGCGAACCGGAACCGGTCCAGCAGGCCCAGGGCCGCCAGTTCACCGAGGCGGATCTGACAGGTACGGCGGGCGAGGAACAGCATGCGGTGGATCTGATCGGTGGTGAGGACCCGGTGGTCGTCGAGCAGCTGAAGCAGCTGACGGTCCCGGTTCGTGATGTGGGGATAGATGGCCAGCAGGCTGGCCGAGCGCGATTGCGGCATAGGTGGACACACCCCTTGGAGAGAGAGTCCCGTAGGGAGTCTGGATGAGTTGATCTCGATGTCGGTTCTGGCGTCGGGTGGGTTAGTGCAGGTCAGGCACCTGACAGGTCAGGTGTAGGGGGCGCGTGTGGGGTCTCGTGTCGCGGACACCCCCACACGAGCCCCCGGTGCCGCACCCAACCGAGCCTCCGAACGCGGGTCAGCGGTCGCGGTCGGTCATCCGCCGCTTCATCGCGGTACGGGCGAGTTGCTGCATCGGCGGCTCACCACCGGTGCGGCTGTGGGCGGCGGCGCACTCCTGCCGGATCGCGGTCGCCTCACCCACCGTCGGCGCCGGCGGGTTGGTCACGAAGGTGAACGCGGGTAGCTCCCGGTTGCCGACCAGCAGGCGGGCGGCGGCGGTGTAGACGTCGAGGTGGGCGAGGTCGTGTTCGTCCAGTTCGGGTTTGGTGTGTCGGGACAGGTCCCGCGCGTCGGCGGGGTCGACGGTGAAGAACAGCTTCGTGCGGGCGTTGGCCGACACCGCGGCGGCGATGTCGTGGGGCAGTTGCGCCAGGTCCTGGTGCGCCAGGACGAGCCCGAGGCGGAACCCGCGTGCCTCGGCGAGCATGTCCCCGACGTTGCCGGGCAGCGTGAGGAAGTTGTGGCACTCATCGATGTAGAGGTTGGCGTCTTTGCGCTGGTCTTCGGGGATGTTGGCGCGGGCGATGGCGGCCTGCCAGACCCGGGCGACGATCATCGAGCCGAGGATGCGGCTGGTCTCCTCGCCGAGGATGCCCTTGGGTAGCCGGCACAGCAGCACCCCGCCGTCGAGCACCCGGCCCATGTCGAACGATGAGTGGGCGTTGCCGATCACGCTTTTGACGAAGTCGCGCAGCAGGAAGGCCCGGAGTCGGGCGAGGACGGGTGCGATGACCTGGCCGCGGAACTGCTCGTTGATGCCGTCGTACCAGAGCCAGAACCCGCCGAGGCCGTCCGGGTCGTCCAGGCCGTGGGTGAACCGGGCCCGGAAGTCGCGGTCCTGTAACAGCGACGGGACCAGGCTCAGGGTTGGTTTGGCGTGGCGCATCAGGGTGAGGCAGGCGACGCGCATGGTGTCGTCCATGCGTGGGCCCCACTGTCCTTGGAAGATCTTGGCGAAGATGCCGACGAGGTTGTCTACGGCCAGGTGCGGGTCGCCGCCGTCATCGAGGGGGTTGAAGCAGCCGGGGTTTTCCTGGTCCGGGTCGATGATCACGATCTTCTTGGCGTAGGTGGCGGGCAGTCGGTCGAGGATGTCGGTGATCAGGTCCCCGCGTGGGTCGATGACCACGGTCCCGCGCCCGGCCTTGATGTCGCCGAGGATCATGTTCAGCAGCAGCGTGGACTTGCCGACGCCAGTCTTGCCGACGACGTGCACGTGCTGGCGGGCATCAGTGACAGCGAGGCCGATGCTGTGGTGGCCGATTTGTGAGCGGCCCAGCACCTTCACGCCCCGCCCGCCGGAGGGGACCTGCACGGGCGCCGGCACGGCCTTGGCCCGCGCCCGGTCCAGGCCCGGAACGGCGAGGTCTTGCGGCAGCGCGGCCAGGGCCGAGAGTTCCGGGACGGTGGCCAGGAACCCGTACCGCAGGCGCCGTGCGGCGATCGTGGCCACCGGCTGGGGCATCTTCATGCGCCGCAGCCGGTTGGGGCCGGTGTACGCCGCGGCGGCTGAGGCGATGGTGTGCCCGAGCCCGACGAGGCGTGAGCGGACCTGGGTGGCCCGTTGCGGGTCTGGTGGGGATGTGCCGGCGTCGGCCGCGACCGCGAACCGAACCGCGATCTCGTAGTGCGGCACCCGCACGGCCTTGTCCACGATGGTGCGGGCATCAACGGTGGCCACCGGGTCCCGCTCGGCCGGACGTACCCCCGGGGCATGGCCCGGGGTGTGGGCCCGCGACGCGCCGGGCGTGAACACGTCGAGGAACCACAGCAGGGGCTCGATAGCCAGCCGCACCGCCCCGGTGACGGCGCGGGTGGCCAGGTCAGGCCGCCCGTGGCCATTGTTGCTAGTGCTCGCCGCAGCCCTGCGGGCCGCGCGGACGCGGCGGGTGGATGCCGGGCGGGCGAGGATCTGCACACACGCGTGTTCGCGGTGGCGTACCTGTGCCCCGGCGGCGAGCAGCGCCCGCAGCGGGTCGGTGTCGTGCTCGCTGCGCAGCGGCAGCCCGTCGGTGTGCTGCGGCCAGTGCGCCCCACCCACCTCCTCGGCGACGGTACGCGGAATCGGCGGTGCGGCGTCGGCGGCGGTGAGGGTGGCCGCGGGCCAGGCTGCCCGGACGGCGGCCTCGACCGCGCCGCCCGGCACCGTGCCGGGCACCCAGACCCGGACAGTCAGGGACCGGCCGGTCCAGACGTACTCCCACCCGACGTGCGGGATGCCGAACAGACGCTGCTGCCACACCGACGGCGTCAGCACGCCGACCAGCATGGTCCAGAACGCCGCGGCAGCCTCGGCGGTGACCTCCGGCGGGGCGGCGACGGTCAGCCACCGTGCGCCGGTCTCGAACCGCTTGTGCCGCCAGACGAGCACCTGATCATGGCCGAAAACCGCGCCGACGATCGCGGCGGCGGCAAGGAAGCCGAGCCACGGCCGTCCGATGATCCAATGCCCGATGTCAGCGGGCCAGGTCGGGGTAGTCATCATTCGACCTCCCCGATCCCGGTTACCGCGATCCTGTGCTCCGCCGCCGACCCAACCGCGCGGAACGGGATCCGACTACGACCGGCGACGAGCAATCCCTCGCCGCGTGGCGCCGACAGCAGCAACCGCGACTCCCCGGCGGTCAGACCAAACGCCTCGGACACCGCGTCGATGCACTGCGTGCTCTGGCGCATCAGGACCTGAGTCGCGGCGTTGGACACCACGGCGAGGCCGAGGTCGGTCGACAGCACGTCGGCCGCGTCCTGGGTGATCACGCACAGGCCGGCGGACCGCTTCCGGGCTGCCTTGGCCATCCGGAACAGAAACCGGCTGCCTTCGCCGTCGCGCATCAGTAGCCAGGCTTCGTCCACCACGACGAGCTGCCTCCGCCGACGAGCGCCCGTGGCCGGGGTGTCGATGCCCGACCAGATCGAGTCGAGCGCCAACAGCGTGCCCACCGTGCGCAGCTCGTCGGGCAGATGCCGCAGTGACCACACCACCAGGTGCCCACGCGGGACCGTCGTGGTCGGCCCGTCAAACAGGTTGGCGAAGTTCCCGACCGTCCACGGAGCAAGCCGGGCGGCGAGCTGCCCGGCAACCGGGTCGTCGTCAGCGGCGAGCATGTCGGCGAGGTCCCGCAGCAGCGGCGCGGGCTTGGTCCAGGTGCCCGGGTCGCCGTTGATCCCGGCGCGGGCGTAGGTGGCGGTGATCGCCCGGTCCAGCGCAGCGCGCTCGCCGGGCGGCGGGGCCGCCCCGAGCATGACCGAGATCAGGGTGTGCAGGTACAGGCCGCGTCGGGTGAGGGTGTCGGCCCGGTTGTCGGCGGGCAGATCGAGGGGGTTGACCCTGACACCCGGTTGGCCGAGCTGCACGACCGTGCCGCCGACGTGCTCGGCCAGCGGCGTGTACTCGTCTTCGGGGTCGATGACGGACACGAGGGTGCCCTGGTAGAGGTTTCGTAAGACCTCCAGCTTGACGAAGTACGACTTACCCGCGCCGGAGCGGGCCAGGACGACCGAGTTGTGGTTGTCCTGCGCCCACCTGTTCCAGATCACGACCCCGTTGCTGGTCGTGTTGACCCCGTACAGCAGGCCCTCGGGCGCAGCGACGGTGCCGGGGGCCGGGGCGGCGAGGTCCGCCGAGGCGAGGGGAAACGCCGCCGCGAGGGCGGTGGTGTCGAGGATGCGGCGCATCCGCAGCGGGTCCACGCCGACCGGCAGGGTGGAGATCCAGCCCTGGTGGTGCCGGAACGTGGCCGGTTGCAGGTCCAGCAGCACGCTGGCGGCGGCGGACTTCACACCCGCGGTGACGGTTCGCAGCTCCTCGAGGGTACGGGCGTGGATGGTGACGTAGATGCCGGTGTCGAAGAGCTTCGCCGCGCCGCGGGCGACCCGTTCAGCGAGGTCGGCGGCGTCCGCTGCGGCCGCCTCGACCATGGGATCACCCAAGCGTCCCTGGTCGGCGTCGAGGCGGCGCGAGGATTCGAGGCGGGCGCGCTGGCGCTTGAGCATCGGCGCGGCCAGTTGCGGCGCCACCGGGTCCAGGTGCACCGCGACGTCGACCCGTGCGGGGTAGGACAGCAGCGGGTCGAGCCACGCGGGGCCGACCTCGGCCGGATAGCCGCACACCGCGTAGGTGGCGGCATATCCGTCGCCTACCTGCACGTGCCACGGCGTGAGCGACAACGCGGCGGGGGAGGGCATCCCCTCCCCGCCCGCGACACTCATCTTGGGCCTTTTCAACAGGTTCACGATGTGCTCCGCAGGGTGATCGGGGCGCCGGGTACCGCACGCGGGCCAGGCACCGGCGGGGAGAACGGATCGACCGCGCCGGCCAGCGCGGAGGCGACAGCCGGCCCGTCCAAAGCTGCGGCTTCGACACCGAGCCCGGACAGTGCGCGCACCGCGGCGTCGGCCCCGAACTCTCCGGTAACGACGGCGAGGACCTGGCGGCGCAGCGGATCGCGCTGGCTGTCGAGGTCGAGCAGGAACTCGGCGTAGTCGTCGGCGGCGGCCTGCAACGCCGGGTGCGACAGCCGCGGCGCGTGGTCGGCAGTCGCCTGCGCGTAGACGGTCAGGTCGTGCCGTTGCGCGGCCACGACGATCTGCGCCGGCCCGGTCAGGCTGTTGAGGAACCGGCCAAACCCCTCCAACAGCGCGCCCTGCTCACCGCCGGTGCGCAGGTGGATGTTCGTTGTGCCGCAGGCGATCAGGACCTTGCCGCTGCCCTCACTGGTCAGGACTCCGGTCGGGCTGAGCGCCGTGACCGGAGAACGCAGCGGCGCCGGAAGGCTCGGGTTGCCGGCCACGACCGCGACCGAGCTGGCCCGAGCTGAACCCGGGGCAAGCGTGCGTGGCCTGCCACTGAGCACGAACCCGTGCCGCAGCCACACATCCAGCGGCAGGCCGTCACGACGGCCGAGCGCCACCACGAACGCCACGGCGAACACGACCGCCCCGGCGACGATCCACGCCACCTGCGGCAGCAGATGCCCGACCGTGCGGTAGACACCGAACCCGACGAGGCCGGCACCGCCGACGATGCCCAGCTGCCGGAACGTCAGCCCGAACGCGATGCGGTCGGCCTCGTTGACGTTGGCCGGGACGACGGCGCGCGGGACGCCGTCCTCAATCGTCATCGCCCACCTCGCGAGGCGATGCGTCCGAGCCCGCCGAGCGGGAGACGGCGGGTGATGCCCTGGATGACCACTGCCCGCAGCAGAATCCCGCCGACGTTCGGCGACCCCTTGCCCATCGCGTAGCGGCGCATCATCCCGGGGATCTTGACCGTCATCCACAGCACCACCGCGACCAACAGCAGATTCAGCACGTCCGAGCCCGGCAGGCCGATCAGAACAGGAATGCTCGCGTCCGGGTCGGTGAGCAGTTGGATGCCGGTGGAGAACGCAATGGCCTGCAGCACCGCCGTGCCCAGGCAGCCCAGCAGGCTGCGCCACCACAATTCGGCGCCGGGTTGCGTCCACGGCAGGCAATAGCAGGCCAGCGCAACCGGGGCGAGCCCGGCCAAGATGACCAGCACCGCGACGCGGACGACCCAACCGGAGACGAGGGCGAACATCAGCCCGACGATCAGCAACCCGATGACCAGCGCGATGAGCGCGTTGGCCGGATCGACGAGGGCGGCGGCCATGTGGGTGCGGGCCATCGTGACCGCCTGCGTGGTCGGAGCCGCCGTGCCGACCATGGACACCGTCAACGCGTTCGCGACATCGATGAGCACCGCGCAGAGCGGGACCGCGAAGTTCGACAGGATGAACCCGACAACGAGGCGTGGCACAAGTTCCTTGACGCCGTATCGGACCTCGAACGAACTGCTGGTCATCGCCACGACGCCGGCGGTCACCAGCGCGAGGACGTAGCAGGCGTTGACGACCAGCGCGCTCTTCGCGGCAATGGTCTGCACCTGCGGCAATACAGTGACGTCCGGCGACAGGAACATCGACGACGTCAGATAGGCCAGGAGCCCGCCGAGCAGGTCTTGCAACCGCTCGGCGAGCCAATCCACCAGGCCATTCATCATCCAGTCGACCATGACCGATGCCCTCAGCCGCCGATGATGCCCTGCAGCACCTGCAGGATCACGGGGGAGAGCACCGCCAACGCGTAGCCGATCAACGCGGACTTGAAGTTGCCCTTCGCCTGCTCGACCTGGGCAGGGTCACCGCCAGCGGCCATGTAGCGGAGGCCACCGATGACCAGGAACATCGTCGCGACCAGCGCGATGATCCCCATGATCCACGTGGTGATCGAGGAGATGACGTCGTTGATGGTCTTGGGCGTCGGGGCCGGCGTGGGCGTGGGTGTGGCGGCGGCGAGGTCGGACAGAACTGACAGAGTTGCGTGCATTGCGACGCTCCACAGGACTTCTGCGGGGCCGCCGCGGTGGGGACCGGGGCGAGGCTTCGACGGGTCCGGTGGGGGCGCTCCTCCCTTGCTGTGAGCGAAGGGTTGCGGTGTCAGTACGCCGCGCCAGCCGTGCCGGGCCGTTGGCCTCGCCGGGTGAGGGTCCCCACCGGGCGGGCATGCCGTGGATGACATGCACCGCCCAGATCTCGGCTGTCAGGCCGATCGAACTCGCCTGGTGTCCGTCAAGACCTGACAAGATCAGTCAGCGACTCAGGTAGTCCCCCTGGGCCGCAACCAGGAAGAGCCACGACGGGCGACGTGCAACGCGCCACCCTCCGTCGTGGTTGTGCCCGCACATCTGTCACTGATGGGGCGGCGTTGGTGGATCGACTTGCAGGACACGTCCGGCTTTGTCGAAGAGCGGATGCCCAGGGCCTCTACTGACAGCGTTCGAAACTCGCTGCGATAACCTCCGCAGCTTCGCGAGTCTGTGTCGAGTGCGCCAAGAGCGCTTGAGCCGTCAGGACCAAGACCCGGTCCGAGTCGTACGGGATCGTCCAGTGCCCCTGCCACCACGGCTCTTCGT
>NZ_JAGPYK010000050.1 GCF_018070045.1 Micromonospora sp. U21 | reverse complement strand
CGATTGCGGACATGATGTCAGCATATGCTGACGCCGACCGATTCGTCAACATGTGCTGACGAGGGGTGCTGCGACGCACGCTCACCAGCCGCGATCCGCGCGCGGCGGAGCGTGACCACCCAGCAGTAGCCCTCGGAGTGTCCGGACATGCCGAGAAGCGGATGCGGGGCATGAGATCACCAAGGATGATCGTTATGGTGACGGCATGGCAACTGGTTCTCGTCTTGCTGTGGTGTCCGGTGGTGGCACCGGCATCGGTAAGCAGATCGCTCGCATGTTCGCCAGTCAGGGCGATCGGGTAGTCGTCATCGGCCGGCGGGAGGAGCTGCTGCGTCAGGCGCGCGCTGAGATCAACGAAGCCACCGGGGCGGATCACGTGATTCCGGTCAGTGCGGACCTGACCGATCCGAAGCAGGTTCGTGGTGCCGCCGCGCGGATTGCCGAGCTGGGCGCTGTCGACGTACTGGTCAACAACGCGGGGGCGATCATCAGGCCGCCGGCGGACGAAAGCCTCGAAGCGCTCGCGAGGTCGTGGCAGCATGACCTGAACATCAACCTGCTCACCGCGGTACTGCTGACCAACGCGCTCCTGCAGCAGCTGAGCCGGCCCGGCGGCCGCCTCATCATGGTGAGTTCCGCGGCCGCGCAACGTGGAGGGGCCGGGTCGCACTCAGCCGGCTCATACGCTGCGGCGAAGGCGGCCCTGCACGGATGGGCCTTGGGCCTGGCTCGCCAGCTCGGCAAGGACGGCATCACCGTCAACGTCCTCGCGCCCGGCTATGTCCAGGAGACCGACATCTTCCACGGTCAGGACACCGCAGACTTCGTGACGGCGAAGGTGGCTGAAACCCTCGTCGGACGGGCCGGAACACCCGCTGATGTAGCAGCGGCCATCCGCTACATCTCCTCACCGGACGCCGGCTACCTGACTGGGCAGATCATCGGTCTCAACGGCGGTGCCGTACTCGGCCGTTGACGGCAAACACCCTCAATCACAACCGCCCGGATTTGCCGCGATCCGCGCGCTGCGGAGCGTGATCGCCCAGCAGGAGCCCTTGGAGTTTCCGGACATGCCGATGTGCGCGTGTTGGAACCGAGGTAGTCGACCCGATTACTCAGGCCGTGCAGCACGCGGGGCGCATGCTGAATGTCCGCGGGTCAGCGCCCGGTTGGGAACAGCGCGCTGAGCCGCGGCAGGCGGCGGCCCGTCTCCGCCTCGTCGTCGAAGTCCCACTCGTCCCCAGTGGGCGCCGGGTCTTCCGGATATTCGTGGTGGAGTGCCCGCAACGCGTCGATGATGCCCTCGCTCTCACCGGTCGCCGTGTCATACGCCTGCCGGCTGACATAGTTCAGCGCCTCCCACTCCGGCCAGTCATCGTCGGTCCTCCGGTCTATTCTCATCGCGGCCAGCCGGCGCACCTGAGGGACATCGGCGAGCGCGTCGGGGTCGGCGACCACGCGGTCGAAGCTGTCCCGGCCGAGACCGACCAGCCACGGTAGGAAGTACCAGAAGCCGTCACCGGAGCACAGGCCGGACATGATCCGATAGGCGGCGGCCCACACCGTCCACGTTTCGGCCCGGCGGCGTGCGGCGGTGAAGGCAATGTCGAACTCCACGATCTCGGCCGGCGTCCGGGCCGCGAGCCGACGCTCGATCCACCCCGCCCGATCCGCCTGCCCCGCAGACTCCTCGATCAACTCCCAGAAGCCGGTCACGTCCAGACGATAGCTGTGATCAAGAAGCAGCACGCCGTGGGATGGTCCGAACGACGTGCCATCCGTAATCGAGTCGGCGGAGTCACGGTGGAGCTGACGACCAGGCGCACCCGGGACAGCGTCCGACGTCCGCAACTGCCGATGAGCGCGCATTGGATCATGGTGGACGGCGCGGGCGATCGTCGCTGCTACGAGGCAGCTGGCGCGGGGATTGTGGCGGTTGACGCTGGGCTCGCGGCCAAAGCGGCTCGGCGTTATGTTGATCGTGAGTCAGGCGTCACCCGCCACGTCAACGGAGGTCTGCTGATGGCTGACAGCATGGTCCGCGTGATGACATGGAACATCTGGTGGAGGTTCGGGCCGCGCTGGCAAGATCGGCAATTAGGCATCCGAGCGACGCTCGAAAAGTTTCGTCCCGATGTCGTGGCGCTTCAGGAGGTCTGGGCAGGCGACGGGACGACTCAGGCGGACGAGCTGGCGGAGGCGCTACAGATGCACGCGGTGTTCGCCTCGCCGTCCTACCCTCCTGCCCCGAACGATCCGGCCACGGCCGACTGGGCCGGGATCGATCTCGGGATTGCGGTGCTGAGCCGGTGGCCGATCATCAGTCATGAGACAGCGGTGATGCCCGCCCGGCACCGTAGCTGGGATCCAGTCGCGCTCAACGTCCGGGTAGATCACCCGAGCGGGCCGCTGACCATCGTGGCGGCCTGCCTCGACTACGGCGTTCCCTTTACCGACGACCGCATTGCACAAGGGGCTTTCGTGGCTGATCTGGCCACGGACCCGCGCTTCGACGGAGCCTGTCCGGTCTTGCTGATGGGTGACCTGAACGCGGCGGTCGACTCTCCGGTCCTGCGGCGGGCACGAGATGTGCTGATCGACGCCTGGAGCGCCGGCGGGGGATCAGCCGACGCGGTCACCCTGCCGTCGACCCATCCGTCTGCACCGTTGGAAGCCGGACCTCAGATGGTGGACCAGCGCATCGATCACATCTTCTTCCGCCCTGGGCGGGAGGACCAAAAGGTTCTGGTGGAGGGTGTGCACCTGGCTGGCGAGCCAGTCGGAGGCGTCCATCCCTCCGACCACCTGGCCGTGGTCGCAGACCTGCGCTGGCGGGGCTGAAGTAGGTCCTATGCGCGGTCCGACATCCGCTCATGCCGCGATCCGCGCGTGGCGGAGCGTGACGGCGGCGGCTACCGCTCGGCATCCTGATCTGCCGAAAGTAGTGCGTTGATCGATTCTGGGGCCAGCCTGCCGCTCGGGCAGCCTGACCCCAGAGCAACTCCCACGATCAGCCGGTGGTCAGGGTGTTGCCGAGCAGGAACAACAGGCGGTCCCAGTGTTGTTGCAGCGCGGCCGGGTCGAACGCGTCGGTGTCGGACATGGTGAAGCCATGGATGGTGCCGGGATAGATTTCGGAGGTGTAATTGACGCCCGTGGCATTCAGGGTCTCGTTGAGCTCCTTGAGGGCGCCAGGGGTTATGTCGCCTTCGGCGTGACCGAAGTGGAGCTGGGCGGTGAGCTTGGAGAGGACGTCCGGCCCGTCGGCGCCTACGGGGGCGTGGAATCCGGCAACAGCAACCACCTGGTCGGGGTGGGCCGCAGCGGTGCGTACCGCCATGAGGCCGCCTATGCAATAGCCGGTCACCGCGACCGGTCCGGTACTGACCTCGGGTTGGGTGGTGAGGAACCTGAGATAGGCGTCGGCGTCGCTCAGGGTTCGTTCGGCGGTGTGCGCCTTGATCATGGGCATGAGGTGGGCGAAAATCGTGGGCCGGGCGTCCTCTCCGATGTGCTCGGGAAGCGCGATCACGGGTGCCGGGCCGTGCCGATAGAAGACGTTCGGGATGAGCACGTAGTAGCCGTGCTCGGCCAGTTCACAGGCCATCTGCCGCAGCACGGGCCGGATGCCGAAGCCGTCCGGGTACATCAGCACTCCCGGGCGTCGCCCGCCGGTGTCGGGGAGAGCAGCGAACGCGTCGGCTTGGCCGTCCGCAGTGGGGATGTGCAGCATCTTGGTCGGCATGACTTCTCCTGTCGTCGTTGAGGCCGCGAGCCTTGGTCAACACGACGGAGGTGGAGCCCGCGCAGAAGTGCAGGACTCCCGATCCATGAGCGGGCCGGCACCGGCCCGTACGGGGCTCAGAAGGGCACCGGGTCACCAATCCGTGCGTGGCGCGATGCCGTCCCGGTAGTCATGGCTCATAACCTAGCCGACCGAATGAGGACGGATCCAGCCGCCGGTCCGTACGTCCGCATCTGCCGCGATCCGCGCGCTTGCCAGGTGGTGCGGGGATCAGGTCTATCCGGCTGGAGTGTCGGCTTGGTAGCGAGAGCAGCCCCCGGGAGTATCTGCATTGATCGCGCCGAAAGCGGATCGTTGTCTGTCACGCCGTACTTTGTACTCGGCCTCATGCCGAGCGGGTGGCGCTGTCAGGCCGCCATGGCGGCTTCGCAGCGGCTGACCGAGGGGCTCGGGCCGGACAGGTCGCCCCGCGTGACGGCGGCGGCTACGACCCGTTCGGCGCGGCGGCGACGCATCCGCAGGACTGGCGCGCTCACGCCCTTCTCGGCAGCCAGGTGCTCGATCAGCGCGTCGCCGAACCGGGTGGCGCTGATCAGCTCAGCGGCTTCGACCGTGATCAAGCCGGCGGCGGCTGCCCGGCCGAGCAGCAGGTCCGGATGCCCGTACGGCATCCTTGGTGAGCGCGACCCGGTGGGCAGGTCCAGCGGCAGTTCCTCGCCGTCGTCGGTTTTGACGACCGCGGCGCCGGCGCGCCAGGCCGCCCAGCAGAGCCGCAGCCACAGTCGGGGCGGGGCGAGATCGGCACTGCGCAGAGGTTGCAGGAAGCCGGCCAGGACTTCGGAGTCGACGTCGTCGGCGTGACGCGCGTTGCCACGGCTGATCTTCGCGGCGAGGTGCGTCAGCGCGGGCAACGCCACGCCGATCGCGCCGACGACCCAGGCCGGTCCCCATTCGCGGGCGTGGTGAGCCAGCTGCCGCCACACCTCGTCGGTGGTGTCGCTGCCGTAGCGCTCGAACATGAGCAGCTTGCGCAGCTCGTCCAGCGGCATCGTGGTGTCTGGCAGGCCCGGCACCGGCCGGGCGTCGAACACCAGCGGTGCGGGTTCGCAGGTCAGCAGCTCGAAAGCCTTCTCAGCGGTGGTCAGAGCCGTGCTGGCCGTTGTCATGCGGGTGATCGTTGCCATGATGATGTCTCCCTTGACGGGTGCGCTTCGCCCCGTGCGAAGGCTTCGAGACCTTCGATTGGGACAGCGCGACCTGACACGACGAGCGTTTGTCAGACCCGGATAGGTCGTGACTGGTCGTGTCAGGTTCGCCACTGCGCTCACCACGCCGGCCTGTTGACGTTGCTGCCAGACCGGTCCGGATGACCGGTGCTGTCAGGTCAGGGGCGGGTTCGATCGGCCTGTCAGCGGCGCACTGGGAATCGTCAGTACGCCCGCCGGTCCGGGGGCCACCGCGCCCATGACCGACAGAAACCATCACCGCGCGCCGGTTCCCGTGGGGGACGTGGTGCCCGGCGACCCGCCCGTGCCGATCACTGTCTGGCCGGTCCCCGCCCCGCATCAGGGGGAAACCATGTCCAACGCGATGGGTGTGCGGTTGGTCCACAACCTCACCCACCCGTCCGACCTCATCGTCGATCTGGTCGAAGGACCGCAGTTGGCGCGCGCGGTCATCGCGGCGCACCGTCGTAGCCACCTGCAGGCGACCCGCCAGGTCGGCTGGGGCCGTGAGCCGGCGACGCTGATCGTCACTGGCTGGCCGGTTGCCGACGCCTCTGCGGTCGAGTTCTTCCTCCGCTGCCGCGCCCATCTCGTGCTGGGCGGCTGCGTGGCGGTGTTGCTGGCGCACGGCGACGTCGCCGTGCCGGTCGACGTCGTCATCGCCGCGAAGCGGGCCGGGCTGGCGTACCTGCAGCACATCGTGGCGGCAGACCGGCCGCCCCGGCGTGGCCAGCAGGCGCAGTTGGCGATCCACACCGACGTGCTGATCCTGACCCGCAGCGCGATAGAGGGCGGGAGCGCCGATGGCTGAGCGCCTGCCGATCACCTCGGTGTGGTTGACCTGCCAGATACCCGCCCGTGACCAGCGGCGAGGCCGCTACGTCCGGGAGACCTCTAGCCATCCGGCCAAGATGTTGCCTCACCTGGCCGCGTACGCGATCAGCGCATACACCGCGCCGGGCGATGTGGTGTTCGACCCGATGTGCGGGTGCGGCACCACGTTGGTGGAAGCCATGCACCTCGGCCGGCAGGGCATCGGAATCGACATCGAACCCTCCTACACCGCACTCGCCGAGGCCAACGTCGCCCTCGCCGCGTCGCAAGGCGCCGCGGGCACGGCCACGGTGATCGCCGGGGACGCCACCGATTTGCTCGACCTGGTGCCCGCGTCGGCGGCAGGCCGGGTCAGCCTCGTACTTACCTCGCCGCCGTACGGGCGCGGGACGCATGGCCTCGTACAGACGACAAGGAGCGGTGTACGCAAGCGGGACCACCTGTATGGGGACCGGGAGCGTGGCAACCTCGCCTATGCGGGATGGTCCCGCCTGCTCGACGGGTTCGCCTCCATCCTGTCCGCCAGCTACCAGCTACTGCGTCCCGGCGGAATCGTGGTGATCACCTCCCGACCGGTACGCCGCCAACGCGATGACCTGATCGACCTGCCCGGCGAGCTGCTCGCCGCCGCGCAATCGGCCGGGCTGGTCCCGGTGGAGCGGACGGCGGCGATGCTCGCCGCCGTCCGTGACGGGCAGGTCGTGCACCGGGCCAGCATGTTCGGGATGATGGCGGTCCGCCGCAGCCGCGACGACGGCATCCCCGTGCACCTGGTGGCGCACGAAGACGTGCTGGTCCTCCGCCGCCCTTGAGAGCCTTGCCATGTCCAGGAGTATCGGACCTGGAAAGGCCGACGCCGGAGAGGGCTTGACCAAGCCGCTGACGAGCTCAGCCAGGCGGGCCTCAGTCCCGGCGAGTCCCGCCGCGGCCGGCAACCCCGACACAAGGTCCGGGTTGCCGGGCTGTCAGGTTCTGCCAGCAGGCCGAACCTGACAGCCCCGCCGACGGCGCGCCCGGACCGGCTAGCTTGAGGGCTCTCCTTATTTTCACGTTCCTTTGATCTGACGCCTCGCGCGACGGCATTGCGCCCACCAACCATGGTCGGCCGCCGCCGCCAGCCTCGGATCTGGCACGTACCAACCCCACACCTCTCGCCCCGCGCGACCAGGGTGCGGCTCCACCATCCCCTCAGGCGGCCACCAACCGGTGGTCGCCTCCTTGCTGTCCTACGGAGGACACCATGCGTCCCACCCAGCACCTGACAGACGGTGAGGTCCCAGCCGACCTCCATCACCCCACCCCGCCCCACCTCCTCCACAGCACCTTTGCGGCCGTCGGCGAACACACCGACGTGCACCCGGACCACGACACGGCCACCGTTCAAGTGGCTGCATGCGCCGGGTTGGTCGCGGGCACGCCCTCGGCTAGTACCGGCAGCCGGGCGGTGCGGCGATGACCGGCGGGAGTCCGGCGGATCAGGCCCGTGCTCTGCATGCCGAAACGACGGCCGCCATCGAGCAGCGGACGGCGCTGGCCGTCGAGGCCCGTTGCGCCCTCATCGCCGCGCTGCGCAGCAGGCTGATCTGTCGGCCTGGATGCGAGGACGCCCTCGCGACATGGGGCCTGGAACCGCTGCCGCAACGGTGGACCATCTCCGGCGAAGCGCAGCTGACGTACACGCGGTCACACACCGACCATGACGAGGCCCGCGAGCAAGCGCGCTGGGGTGTACCGGACGAACTGCGGCTACTGCAGCCGCCGATTGCCGTCTACCCGCAACACGTCATCGACGTGGCGCCCGCCCCCAACGGCGGCGACGAGCCGGGGCCGCAGCGGTACTGCATCACCGTGCAGGTCATGCTCCAGACCTGGGCCACAGCGGCCCGGGAGGCGGACGCGCGCGACGCCGCCCGCACAACGATGGACACCCATCTGCGGGCGCTGGCTCAGGCCGGTATCACCCTGACCAGGCTGACCTGGCCGACCGCCGACAGCCCTGACGAGGCCTCGCCGGATGACATCGACACCGATGCGCGACCCCTGGCCGGCGCGGTAAACCTGACCGACGTCGACCGCCTTGCCGCTGCGACGGCGGCGCGTGACACGGCCGTGAAGGCCCTCACCGACCTGCGGCGCAGCATCCGCGCCCGCGCGATCCGCGCCCTGGTCGACGACGAGTTCGGCGGCATCTATCAGCACGCGGCGCAGCGGGTCAACCAGTTCCTCGTCGACCTCGGCTTCGACCCCCTGCCTCAAGCACACCAGGTCACGGTGATCGCTGACCTCACGTTGCCGGTCGGCGACGGCACCGCCCGGGATGCCTGCGACGCGGCACGACACCGGATGCGCGCGGTCACCACGAGCAACCCGGACGAGGCACGGCCGTGGACCGCGTACGGCTGGACCATCCCCGAGAACGCCACCGTCGACCAGGACGGCTGGCGGATGCCGTGGCAGCACGAGTACGAGATGTGGCTACGCGGACACGACACACCCGCCGACGCCACCACCACGGCCGAAGCCCTCGTCCGCGCGGACCTGACCCGGGCACTGGCCGGAATAGACCACCACCTGGTCACGGTGAGCGCCAGCGTCGAGAGCCACGGCACCGATTTCCACCTGGACCCCGACACCGACTGACTCCTCTGCCGCCAAAGCTCTGCGTCCCTGAACAGGCGCCAACGGGTCCTACCGCCCACGGGCCGCCCTCGGTTGGCACCTCCCCGCGGACCGGCGCTGCGCGCGACGCCTGCCACGACTACGCCGACCCGCCGGCATTTTCACTCCTCTACCGACCCCATTCTGATGGGAGATCAACGTGTCGTTCCCCGAGAACAAACTGACGGTCCGATCCTCAGCCGACCTCGCGACCGCGGTGCCGTACCTCATCGGCTTCCATCCCGGCGACGGCAGCATCGTCGTGATCGCCTGCCGAGACCGGCGGATCGTGTTCGCCGCCCGAGGCGACCTGCCGGCCCCCGGAACCCCCGCACATCACCTGCGCGAGCTCACCGCTCACCTCGTCCCGGTCGTGCAGCGGCAGCAGCCGATCACCGACCTCATCATCGTCGGTTACGGCACCAAGGGACACATCGACCCGGCACTGCGTGTCATCGGGGATGCGTTCACCGCCACCGGCCTGGCCGTGCGGGAACTGCTGCGCGTCTACGAAACCCGCATCTTCAGCCTCACCTGCGACGATCCCGCCTGCTGCCCAGCACAGGGAACCCCCGTCGACCCCACCACCTCGCTCGTCGCCGTGCAAGCGACTGTCGCCGGGCTCGTCGCAAGACCGGACAGGGCGGCAGTAGCCAGCCGATTCACCACCGTCGACAACACCGGCGACAGCATCCGACACGCCACGACCGAGGCAACCGCCCGCATGGCGGCCGTGAAAACCGCCGGCAGCACCGCGGTGTACGAGGCCGGCGTCCACGCGGTCCGCGGCGCGCTACGACAGCACGACGACGGCACACGTCTCACCGACGACGAGGTGGCCTGGCTGACCGTGCTGCTGACACACCGGCCCGTGCGGGACCTCGCCGTCGACCTCACTCAACCGCACGACCAGCACGTCACCTTCTGGGCCGAGATCACCCGCCGGGCCGACCAAGCGCTCGTGCCGGCGCCCGCGACCGTACTCGCGTTCACCGCATGGCGCTGCGGTGACGGCGTCCTGGCCGTCATGGCCGCCGAGCGTGCCCTGCAAGTCGACCCCGACTACCAGCTCGCCGACCTGCTCCTGCAGGCCCTGCACGCCGGCCGGCCGCCCTCCGCCATCGAGCAGGCGACCTCCAGCACCCACCCCAACCCATCCATCCCGAACCCGAACACCCCCTCAGAACAGGAGTAGCCACGGTGGATCCCATTCGCAGCATCCTGCTGTCTCTCGCCCGTATCGCCGAAGAAGCCCGACTGCGTTTGCACGCCAATCGCGCCGCACTGCGCGCCCGCGGGGAAACGCCCACCCGCACGGAGGCGTTCTCCTACGACGTCCAGGCCACCCTGTGCCTGATCACCGCGATCACCGCGGCCGACCTTCCGGCGAACTTCCGCCTCTATGACACCACCCTGTCCCGAGACCCGCTCAAGGCCGCCGCACAGCTTCGCGAGGTCAGCTCCGCCTACGACCACAGTGGCCCGATCGAGGCCGCACACGAGGCGGCGCGCCTGGCCTACAAGGCGGCGTTCGCCGAGCCGCTCACCGCGCAGGAACAGCACTACGTCGACCTGCTGGTCGACCTGCCCGCCGCGCGACGCGACAAGATCTTCGAAGTGGCAGAGGAACGCGCCCGCTACCTGCCGGAATGAGCACCGGCGCACCTGCCTGCGACACCCCGATCGCCCTCCAACCCGAGGCGCAACAGCACGCCGCGCTCCCGCCCCGGCTGTGGCGGACCAGACCCGGTCGGCGCCTACCAGCGCGGGTCACGACGGGGGAGTGGGCCCACGACGACGCAACCTCCAACCCGGCAGGACCGTCCAGGTCATCGGCCGCTGCCGCGCGACCTTTGCGGGCGTAGGACGCGCCGGGCATGGGCAGCATCCCAGGAAAGGAATCCATGAGCCTGTACACCCTCACATCCAAACCCGGGTTCGAGCGGTACACCATCCAGATCGGCTGGAACCCCCACCGCACGTACGTCGCCACCGTTGTCGACTTCACCTGGGACCCGGTCACCGAAACCCACCACCAGCCCGACACCATCCAGCTCGGCCGGATCGAGACGATTCTCGACCCGGCCGAGGTGCTTATCGCCGTCGCACCCTACGCCGAGATACCAGCCGACCTACCCGCCAGACTCCGCGCCGACCAAGCCGCGCACCCGGTGCGCCGCTGACACCAACTCCCGTCGGCTGACGCCGCATCGCGCGCCAAAGGCGACAACCAACCCGCAGGCACGCCATCACGAGCACTGCTGACCGAACCGCCCCGATGACGCCTCCTCGGGGAGGTCGTCGTCATCACCGACGCCGTGAGCCTAAGCGGCACGAAACCCGCAACCCGGCCCGCCCCAAAGGCGGGCCGTCGTCGTATCAGGACCCGGGACGCGCCGCCTACGAAACGTCCGCGTCCCGGGTTCTCCACTGAAGGAGGAACC
This sequence comes from Micromonospora sp. U21, assembly GCF_018070045.1. Taxonomy (GTDB): domain Bacteria; phylum Actinomycetota; class Actinomycetes; order Mycobacteriales; family Micromonosporaceae; genus Micromonospora. The sequence continues at coordinate 17,907 of NZ_JAGPYK010000050.1, read as the reverse complement.
CAGTGTCCCTACCACTGATCATGATCGCCACCGCGATGGTGGCGCTCGCCCTGGGCAGGCTCACCGCCTGGCCGACGATTCACCGCCTCCGCACCCAGCTCGCCAACGCCACCTGGTCGATACTCCACGACCCGCTTACCGGCATGCTCAACCGCGCCGGCCTGCAGGCCGCGCACGCGACCCTCGCCATAACCGCCCCCGCGCAGCCGCTCATGGTCGCCCTGATCGACCTCGACGACTTCAAACGCGTTAACGACACCCATGGCCACGGCCGGGGAGACAAGCTCCTCGTCGAAATCGGCGAGCGCATCACTGACATCGCCGCTCTTCACGGAGGCGCCGCCGCGCGGCTCGCCGGCGACGAATATGCCGCGCTTCTGCCGGCCCGCACCGACGACCTGGACCGCATCGCCGACACCTTCGCCACGATCATCTCCCAGCCCGTCGCGCTTCCCGCAGACGGCAGCCTCGCCACGGTCACTATCACCGCCAGCGTGGGCCTGGCGCTCGTCGACACCAGCGACCCCTTCACCGAGGTGGCCCTGCACCGCGCCGACATCGCCATGTACCAGGCCAAGCGGAATGGCCGCGACCGTCACGCCATCTACCAGCCGGGCATGACCATGCCGCCCGCACAGCACCGCCGCGGAGCCCGCCTGCGCGACCGGCGCCAGCCGACTGACGGGACCACGGCATGACCGCCCCACACGAAGAGATGGCCTGCCAGACCTGCCTCTCCCCGCTCAACACCCTCGGCGTACCACCCACCTACGTACACCCGACCCACCTCGCCACCGACGGACACGAACCAGCGCCCGTCCCGGTTAGTCAGCTCGACACCGTGCGCCGAAACTGCGACTTCTGCGGCGACCCGTACCCGATCTGGACGCTGCAGGGCGGCGAGGTGACCGCCATTGCCATCGGCCCTACCGCAGGGCTGGTCCAAGACTTCGGCGACTCATGGGCAGCTTGCGCGGCCTGCCAAATCCATATCGACGAGGGTCGCACGGACAGGGTCATCGACCGTGCGGTACAGGCACTCGGCCTCGCCAACCATCCACAGGCACGAGAACGAATCGAGGAACTGCACCGGGCGTTCCTCAACGCCCGACTCCCCGGCCGAACGCTCATCACGACGACCGCCTGGCCGGCAACCATCATCACCGCCGCGGAGCTGCCCAAGGTCCGTGACCGGCTCACCCGCTTCTATCGAAGCCCCGACAACCTGCCCGCCACGCTCGGAATCACCGACGCACGTCCGCAGATAGCTGCCGGTCTCGAGCGATCACACCTGTACTGGATCGACAACGACTTCACCGACCTGGCCGAGCACGCCTCAGCGCAGCTTCCCGACGTACGCATCAGCCGCGACATCATCCCCTCCGCGGACGGAATGCTCATCTGGCCCCGGCCAGTCACAGGCCGGCAGCTCACTGCCGCATCCTGGACCGACACCATCGACGGCCGGCACGTCGTTCTCTACCGCACCGTCGGCGCGGGACTGCACGGCAAACCGCTGCAACGGCTACGCGAACAGGTCGGTTGGCTTGCCCCGACGAGCGCAGCCCACCTCCCCGAACAGCATTTGATACCCGTTGACCATCCGGCGGCAGCGCTGGTCGCGACGTGGCTGCTGATCGCACAGCAAACCGCAGAAGTCACCGCGGCAAGAGTTGACAAAGCCGTCGCCAAGACCTACGCCCGCACCAACCGACCCGTACCCGAGCTGCGCATCGTGCGCATCCGCGGCCGCTGCACCACCCCAGGGCCGGATGGGAAACCGACGCCAGGCAGTCAAGGACGCTCACAGGCCAGCCGGTTCTGGGTCTCCGGACACTGGCGCAACCAAGCCCACGGCCCCGGCCGATCGCTGCGCCGCCCCGTCTACATCCACCCCTTCCTCAGGGGGCCCGACGATGCGCCGATCAAGCTGAGCACCACCGTACGCATGCTCAGCAGCCCCCAGCCCAAACCCCAAGATCATAAGTAGATAGCGATGTCCGCGGTGGCGGAGTTCCGCCGTCTCACCACCGTGGTCGGAGGCTTCCTATCTGATGCGCTAGCAACGCTGTGGAGAGTGCTTTCCACACCGAAGAGGTCACTGATTCGATCCCAGTTTCGCTCAGGGTCGCGTGGCCCTCGGGTTCAGTGAAGTCGGCCCGGGACGTCTGAAACGCTCACCGCGGCACCGCATCTCCCGGACGGTAAGTTACGGACCATGAAGGTTCGTTCACTTGCTGCCGTCGTGACGGCAACGGTCCTCCTCACCGGTTGCGGCAACAGCGGTGATACACCACCCCAGGGTGCGGCCTCGCAGGCCAGTTCGGTCGTGCCGGCGGCGCCTACCGCGGGGACCCCGACCGACGCGCACAGTTCGCCAGCCCCGGCCGAGGAACAGGGCCCAGCCCGGCTCAAGATCGGCCAGGCATATACCGGTGCCGGCACGGCAGTAACCATCTACTCGGCCAAATTGGGTGGCCGCGCCGACTTTGAGCCCGACAAGGGCAAAGTGTGGGTACCGGCCGACGTGAAGATCTGCAACACCACTAAGGGCGAGAACCTGCCGACCCCCAGTTGGAGTTCCTGGCAGCTCAAGACCACCGACGACTACGAACTACAACCCGCCGACATCACTCCCAAACCGCGGCAGCCTGCCCTGCCTTACTCCGCCACAGTGTTGCTGAAAGACTGCGTTCGCGGCTGGCTAACCTTCGAGCTAGACAAGGGAAGCAAGATCAAGGAGATCCGCCTCGTCGAGGACCAGCTGTTCGGCCCAGGACCGGCCATCGCGATCTGGAGCTAAACGGGCACACCCTTTGCCAACAGCGCGGGTGACCACTTCCCTGGACCCAGTCGGCGCCCACGATGACGAGGAGGCAGAACTTGTCCTTGTCGAGGCGGACGGTGCGACCTCGGCGCGCTGCGATGGGAGTTCGCCCGCGTCGTGCAACTCGGGATGTCAGCGCACGGAGGGAGTGGGTCGGGCCCAGACACCGCGGACGGAGGTGACGTGCCCAGTCCGCCAGACGGCGGCTGATTCAGGGGCGGCTGCGGCCGCCGAAGGAGATGCCGCCGTGGACGTCACGCGCCTGCACCACCGACCCGCTGACGTCGCCGGAGACGGTGTTGGTCACATCGCCCTGGTCGGCCGCGACGATTGCCCAGACCTTCGCGAAGCGTGCACGGAAATCGGCATCGAACAAGGGATCACGGAGCGTCTCCTGTTCGAGGAGTGCGGCGAGGCGCTGAACCGTGTCCACCGTCGGGTGACGTAGCGCGACCTCCACAGTCTGCTCGGCTGTCTGCTCGTGACGGAATCGGTGCCGGAGGAACTCGGTCAGGCCGGACACGGCTGACCGGGCTCCCTGTGCGAGTTCTGTGGTCGTCCACGCGACCAGCGTCGTTGCCGCCGCGAGCATGAGCGGGTCGTCCACACCCCTCACCCCCTGAATGACCATCCGGGCCGGAGCTGGCACGGGTGACTGTAATCCAGCTCGCTCGATGTTACTATCCGCGCTCCGAGCGTGACGGACCCAGGGAGGTTGGCATGAGTGCACACCGGTGGGAGGCGGACCCGTCCGCCGAGCTCAGCCGCCGTTGGGGCAAGTCGTCGCACGAATTGGGCAACACCTCCGGGGACGGCAGCTGTCCCGACGTCTGGGAGTTGAGCAACGGCGATGTCGCGGTGATCGGGCAGGATCTCACCGAGACCTACCAGGACCGGCTCCCCGAAGGAGTCTCCGTCGACCCCGGCGAGCGGCTTATCATCATTCCCCGATCGACCATGATCGCGGCGAAGGTGGACATCCCTGATGCGTGACCTCCTGGGCGGAGACCCCGGCGAGCTGCTGGCCCTCGACGACTACTGGGCCGACTTCGAACAACGGTTCTGGAAGACCGGCCCGCCCGGCTTCTGGAAACTGGAACGGCAACAGACGTTCAGGGAGCCCCAGGACGAGGGCTGGCAGGCGTTCGCCGCCGGCCGATGGGACGAGTCGCTGCGGATTCTCGACGCGCGACGTCCCGAGTTCGCGGACTACTACCGGCGCATCGCCGACAGCGGGTTCGCCACGCGCCGGGTGCGGGTGGTGCAGGAGCCACTGATGCCCTACCTGCAGTGGGAGCTGCACGTGCTGCGGCTACGCCACGAGTACGGCGGGCTGACCCGAGTGGTGACGCCGGACCAGGTCGTCGCCGCGGAAGTGGATGGTTCGCTGCCGGAGATCTACACCCTCGGCACGGACATTATGTACGAGGCGGTCTACGACGCCGACGGCGTACTCGAGGCCGCGCGGCGCTGGCGGAACCCGGACGTGGTGACGCGGTGCCAGGAATTCATCGAGTCGCTCTACGACAACGGCGAGCCGCTGGACGAGTTCTTCGCCCGAGCGGTGGCACCACTGGAGCCTCCCCACACGGGCTGAGCGATGGCTGACGGCGGGGCGGAGCAACAACGACCGGAGCACGTCAACCGGTCGGAGCTGTCCGGCCCCGCCGACCTGGTACAGGCCCGCGACGTGTACGGCGGGGTGCACTTCCATTCCGGCGACCCCTCACGCGCCGACCTGCCTCCCCGTCAGCTCCCCGGTGACGTACGCGGCTTCGTCAACCGGGTCAAGGAGCTGCGCGCGCTGGACCGGCTACTCGGCGATGAGGCCGTCGACGCCACCCTCGTCGTCGTCACCGGCACCGCCGGCGTCGGCAAGACCGCTCTCGCGCTGCGCTGGGCGCACGCCGTGCGGCACCTGTTCCCGGATGGCCAGCTGTACGCCAACCTCCGTGGCTACGACCCCGGCCAGCCCAGTCAACCGGAGCAGGTGCTCGACCGCTTCCTGCGGGCGCTGGGCGTCCCCGCGTCCGCGATTCCCGCTGACCTCGACGACCGCGAGACGTTGTACCGCTCCCGACTGGCCGACCGGCGCGTCCTGGCGGTCCTGGACAACGCCGCCACGGTCCGGCAGGTGCGTCCACTGCTGCCGGGCACCGGCAGCTGCCTGGTGATCGTCACCAGCCGAAGCATGCTGTCGGGTCTGGTCAGCCGCGACGGCGGCCGGCGGCTGACTCTGCGCATGCTGGCCGACGAGGACGCGGTGACGCTGCTGCACGACGTGACCGCCGAGTACCGCACCGGCGACGACGCGGTCGACCTCGCCGAACTGGCGCGGTTGTGTGCCAGGCTGCCGCTGGCGCTGCGCATCGCTGCCGAACGGGCGGCGAGCCGGCCGTTCATGCCGCTCTCCGAGTTGATTCAGGACCTGCGCGACGAGTCGGCCCTGTGGGACGCCCTCACCGCAGAGGACGGCGAGGAGGCCGACGCCGTACGGTCGGTCTTCGCCTGGTCCTACCGGGCCCTGAACACATCGGCGGCCCGGCTGTTCCGGCTGCTCGGCTTGCATCCCGGCCCGGACCTCGGCGCCCCGGCTGCCGCCGCGCTCGCCGGCTCGCCGGTGTCACAGGTCCGGCAGCCGCTCGACGCGCTCGTCGGTGCACACCTGCTGGAACAGAGCGCACCCGGCCGCTACCAAATGCACGACCTATTACGCGCGTACGCGATGGACCAGGTCAGGCAGCTGGAGAGCGGCGAGGATCGCCAGGCGGCGCTGCGCCGCGTACTCACCTGGTATCTGCACTCGGCGGACGCCGCGCTGGCCCGCACACTCCCGTTCAGCCGGACACTGCCGTTGGCACCGCCGTCCGAGGTCACGCCGCTGAGCTTCGCTACCGCGGAAGAGGCGGACGCCTGGTTCACCGCCGAGCACGACAACCTCGTCGCCGCCACACGAGCCGCGGCCGAGGCAGCGCTGCCGCGGATCGCCTGGCACCTGGCTGTCCTGCTGCGCAACGTCTTCATGCACCGCAACGCCTTCGACGCGTGGTTCGCCACCGCGCGGATCGGCCTGTCCGCAGCGCGGTCGCTGGGCGACCGAGGCGCTGAGGCGGAGGCGCTGGAGAGCCTCGGTAAAGCCCACTTTCAGGCCCGCCAGCTCGCGGAGGCGGCGGAGCACCACCACGCCGCGCTGGCGATCCGGCGGGAGATCGGCGACGAGCACGGCACGGCGGTGTCCATCAACGCGCTGGGACTGCTGGCGCTGCGCCACCGCCGCCTGACCGACGCCCTCAGGCACTTCGGCGAGAGCCTCGGCATCTTCACCCTGCATCACGACCAACGCTGGCAGGCCCTGTTGCTGAGCAACCTTGCGGAGACCCGCTACGAACTGGGTGACCTCGCCGACGCCGTGACGCTGCTGGATCAGGCGCTCGCGGTGCAGCGGGACATCGACGACCGGGGGCAGGAGGGCAACTCGCTGTTCTTCCTCAGCATGACGCTGCGCGAACTCGGACGCACCGACGACGCTCTGGCCGCGATCGAGCGGGCGCTGGCCATCGCCGAACACGGCAGCCCGGTGTGGTCGGCGCACTGGCTGGCCGAGTACGCGCGCGTGCAGCGCGCCGCCGGCCGACCCGCCGAGGCGCTCGAGGCGACCCACCGGGCAGCCACAATCCAGCGCCAGCTGGGTGACCGCAGCCGGGAGGCGATGGCATTGGACGGGGCCGGCGAGGCGTACCGGGAGCTGGGGCAGCCGGAGCAGGCGATCGCCTTCCACCTGCGGGTGGCGGCGGTTCATCGGCAGCTCGGGGACGACTGGCAGCTCGCCCTGACGCTGGACCACCTGGCAACGGCGCTGATCGACGCCGGGCGCGCAGAGGAGGCACACCAGTGGTGGCGCGAAGCGGTCACGCTGCTGAGCAGCTTCCCGGACCCGCGCGCGGAACGACTGCGACGGCGCGTCGAGCTGGTGCTCGGGGACAGCGCTGCTTGACTCGACCACCGCGGAAGCGTTCGGCCTGCGGTGCGGTCACTGCTGAGTCAGTCCGACAGTGGCGGCCAAGCGGGCCACATCGGCCGGGGTGGGGCCGGCACGCAGGACGGCGGTCAGCGCGGCACGCGCTGCGGGGCGGATGCGCACCTCCGCGGGAGCGATCCCGTCGGCGGTGACCAGGGCGCGGCCGGCGGCGCGGGCATCGCCGAGGTCGAGGTGGGCACGGGTGACGTCGATCAGGTGAGCGGCCCGGTGCTCGGCAGGGAGCCGCTGCCAGACCTCGGCGCTGGTAGCGCGCCGGTGAATGGCGATGGCCCGATGGTGGTCTCCGACACTCAAGGCGGTTATGGCCCGGGCGAGTTCCACGGCCGTGGGGCCGAACCCGATGCCGTCGTCGTCACGATGGTGCTGATCGCCGTACACCGAGGCCAGGTGGGCCGCTCGTACGGTGAGGTCGGCCGCGGCGACATCTCCGCAGGCGGCCGCCGCGAGAGCCGCTTCGATCAGCAGCGTCCCGGTCAGAGCCACCTCCTCCGGCGGGCGTTCGCGCGACGGCGCCGGGTCGAGCTGGTGTACGGCGATGAGGGCGGCGGTCATCGCCAGCCGGCCCCGCCGCAGGGCCCGGAGTGCCTGGGCGAGGGAGATCGCCGCGAGGCCGACCCGGCGTGGGTCACCAGCGGCGGCGGTCATCGCCCGGTCGGCCGCCAGCCATGCCAGATTGGACTCGCCGAGCTTGACGAGCACCTGGGCGGCGAGCCGGTGCACCCGCACCAGCAGGTCGGCGGCGGACGCCTCCGCCGCCTGCGCGTGGCAAACCCGGCGGCTGTCGCCGAGCAGGTCGGGCACCATCCGCAACACCTGCAGATGGTGGCCGTTCCGGTACGCCGTCCACGCGTACCCCACCTGGTGGTCAAGGTCCCGCACCGACGACGGCGCCCTCGGGCCGTCGCTGCCGAAGCCGTGAACGTCGTGGCGAGCCAACGCCTCCCGCACCCGCTCCACGGCGCCGCCAACGTCGGTGGCCGGTTCCGGCCGCGTCTTTCCGCGAAGCAGGACGCTCGGGGCGACGCCCAGGGCGCGGGCGACCGCCTCGATCGCCGAGAGCCGGTCGAGGTTACGGACACCTCGCTCGACCTTGTCCACCCAACTCTTCGACTTGCCGACCCGGTCGGCGAAGACCTGCTGCGTCATGCCCCGGCGTGCCCGCAACTCGGCCACCCGCCGCCCGATCGGCAGGTCGTTACGGTGCCGCCGGCCCGGCCCTGTCACCACTCCCGCTCCGCCGGCCGCATGGCCTCGGTGGACTCCCCGCACCGTGGACACCACCGGGACTTCACCCGGAACGCCAGCAGCCCGAGCAGGAATCCCGGCACCAGACCACCAAACACGACCCATACGACCTCGGTAATCACGGAGTACTTCCCACCTCTCTGGCTGGGGATCACATCGGTGGTGCCCGATAAGCAGACTGGCGCATCATGTGATGCAAAGCAAGGACATGCCTATGATCAATACCTGCGTCTGCACGCGATGCGATGCACGCGAGCGGATGGATCTGGTGCAGAATCACGACATGCCTCGATTCACGCCAGCGACACCGCGCTCTCGGCGGCTCGGCCGAGAGCTACGCAAACTCCGCGAGACCAAGGGCCTGACCGGCGAGGAGACAGCGAAACTCGTCCGCTGCTCGTCGTCTCGGATCAGCCGGATCGAGTCGGGCGTAATCAAACCCCGCGCCGGCGATGTCATGGAGCTGTTGGTCACGTACGACGTCAGCCTCAACGAGGAGCCCGCCACGTCGCTGCTGCAACAGGCACGCGATCTGCGCGAGGACGGCTGGTGGCAGCGCCTCGGTGGCCGGTACGCGACGTACATCGCCTACGAGAGCGAGGCCGTCGAGCTCAAGAACTTCGAGCCGATGTTGGTGCCGGGACTGTTGCAGACCGAGCGCTACGCCCGCGAGGTCAACACCATCGGGCGCGAGTCCGATACGGACACGATCAACCAGCGGGTCGCCGCCAGGATGACCCGGCAGGAGGTGCTACACCGGCAGCCGACGCCGCTACGGATGCACGCCATCCTCTCCGAGGCTGCCGTGCGGACGGAGGTCGGCGGCCCGGAAATCCTGCGCGAGCAACTCGACCACCTGGCCACGCTGAGCCGAATGCCCAACGTCACGATCCAGGTCCTTCGGTTCGAGGCCGGCGCTCACCTGGCAATCACCAGCGGCTTTGCCCTGCTCGCCTTCGAGCAAGATGAGCCGCCGCTGGGTTATATCGAGACCCTGGCCGGCGAACTGTTCCTCGAATCGAGCCGCGACCTGGCGCGACTCTCGGCCGCGTACGACAATCTGAGGACGCTGGCACGGTCGCCGGCCGAGTCCGCAAAGTTAATCAAGGAGCTGAGCAAGCATGGAGCGTAACGCCTGGCGTAAGTCGAGCCGTTCGGGCAATAACGGCCAGTGCGTCGAGGTGCGCGACCGAGGCGTTCAGGTCGACGTACGCGACTCCAAAGCTCCGGCTGCCGGGATGCTGAGCTTCGAGCTGGCGGCCTGGGGCGCGTTCGTCAACGGCATCAAGACGGACGGCAGCCGGAGCTGAGGCAATGCACCACGGGCGTCGCAGATTGGATGATTCGGGTTGCTACAGATGCGGCCACCCGATACCCGGTGCCTACACTCGCGCCCCCGTAGCTCAGGGATAGAGCATCGGTTTCCTAAACCGACGCTCCGTTGGTGTCAGCAGGCTGATGACCTGCGGCTTTTGGTTTTCTGCCAGCGTATGCCGGTCGCAACGGGGCCTTGCTGTGATCGCTTGCTAAAGATCAGCTAACGGACGTCTCGTAACCCCGACGTCTGTCTGCTGAGGACGATCATCGAGGATATCTGGGTGCAGGTGATCTCCGCAGCCCGGCCCGAGTGGATCTTCCCGTTCACCGGGTTGCAGCCGGCTCAGTTCCGCAGGCTGGTCCGCTTGGTCGCCGAGCGAGGCGGGGACACGATCGCCGATGGCCGGCCGGGCCGGCAGTGGGTCCTCGACCTGCCGGATCGGGTGCTGCTGGTCGCCGCGTACTGGCGCACCAACCTGACCATGCGTCAGATCGGCCCGCTGTTCGGGGTGTCGCACTCGGCCGCGCACCGGGTCATCGACACCCTCGGACCGCTGCTGGCCCTCGCCCCGGCCCGTCGGCGCCCGGTCGACCAGATCGCCATCGTCGACGGCACCCTGATCCCGACCCGGGACCACCGCCTCGCTGCCCCGAGCAAGAACTACCGCTACTCCACGAACCTGCAGGTCGCCATCGACGCCAGCACCAGACTGGTCATCGCCCTCGGCGATCCGCAGCCAGGCAACCGCAACGACTGTGAGGATGATCGTGTGCCGCCCCGGCCCCTGGTCTGACCCGCGCAACGATCGGCCTTCCAGCGCCTTGATGGTGATCTGTCGGCCTACGGGCCGGGGCGGTGCATGCTGTCGCCGAACCGGCGGGGCGTGTCCCGATAGGGGCCTTGCCGCTAACAGGGCACCATCACAGTCCTGACCGCCCCAACCGGCCCGGCGACGGCCATCCGCCCTCGAAGCCGTCAAGGAGCCGAACGACCGTGCTCAGCATCCCCCAGCCGGCCACCGCCGGCCACACCGGGACATCCGCCGCTGACCTGGAGATCGTTCTTGGGGTCGATACCCACAAGGACACCCACGTCGCCGCCGTGGTCACCAATCTCGGTGTCCTGATAGCAACAGCGGCGTTCCCTGCCACAGCGGCCGGATATCGGCAGCTGCTCGTATGGGCTCGGGACGTCGGCCCCGTGCGGCGGGCGGGGGTGGAAGGCAGCGGCTCCTACGGCGCAGCACTGACGCGCTACCTGCACGCTGAGAATGTCCAGGTGATCGACGTCAACAGTCCCGACCGAGCCACCCGGCGCCGGCGCGGAAAAACCGACACACTCGACGCCGAAGCCGCCGCTCGGGCGGTCATCTCCGGCCGCGCCACGACCCAGGCGAAGACCGGCGACGGTCACGTCGAGGCGATCCGCCTGTTCAAGCTGGCGAAGGACTCCGCAACCAAGGCCCGCACCCAGGCCATCAACCAGCTCCGCGCGGTCCTGGTCAACGCCGACCCGCTGCTGCGGGAGTCCATGGTCGGACTAACTCCAGCGATGCTCGTACGCTCCTGCGCCGACCTGACAGACGACCCCACCACCGGCCCCGCAGCCCACGCCGCGATGCACACCCTGCGCCTGCTGGCCGGGCGCATCCAGCAACTCACCCGCGAGATCCGGGACCTCCAGAAACGCATCACCAAAGCCGTCGCCACCTACGCGCCCGCGCTGCTGCAACGTCCCGGCGTCGCCGGTGACACCGCCGCCGCCCTGCTCATCGCCGCCGGCGACAACCCGCACCGACTGACCAGCGAGGCATCCTACGCGGCGTTATGCGGTACCAGCCCGGTCGAAGCGTCGTCGGGAAAGTCCCAGCGTCTACGCCTCAACCGCGGTGGTGATCGCCAAGCCAACGCCGCTCTCTACCGAATCGTCGTCACACGCCTCCGATGCGACAAACGAACCCGCGAATACGTCGACCGCCGCGTCACCGGGGGCAAGACGAAGCGGGAGGCCATGCGCTGCCTCAAGCGCTACATCGCACGCGAGATTTACCAGATCATCACAGCAGCCCAACCGCAGGTGAGGACAACCCCAGGAACCACACCTTGACAAACATAGGGGCATCACGATCGTCTACCGCACCTCCGGGATCGACCAGAAGCTGGCGGGACGGCCGGTCATGGCCGACGGCGGCTACCGCGGCAACCCGGAGGTCATCATCCCGTACCGCAAGAACCGCCTCGGCAGCCCGCTACCGGCGTGGAAGGAAGACCTCAACGCTCAGCACCGTTGACGACGTGGACCACCCCGGGGGCCGTTTCGGATCATGCCCCGCGCGTCGCTGTCGCCAGCCGTCCGGGCAGGTCAGGGCGGGTATGCGGCGGCATGTCGGAAAAGACCTGTTGGCTCGTGCGGCGTGCCGTCGGGGCGACAGGGTAAGCGCGCGGCGTAGTCCATGCGACAGGAGGGACATGATGCCGGAAACCCTCGCGGTCAGGCGGGTCGACATCGGCGACGCCGTGGCCGACATGTGGAGATCGGTGCTGCTGTTCATACCGAGGGCCATCGCCTTCATCGCGATCCTCGTGGTCGGATGGCTCATCGCGAGAGCCGTCCTCAAGATCGTGGACAAGGTGCTGGAACGGGTGAACTTCGACCGGGCGGTCGAACGAGGCGGGATCAAGCGCGCGTTGGAACGCACGAAGTATGACGCCAGCGACATCCTCGCCAAGCTGGCGTACTACACGGTGCTGCTGTTCACCCTGCAGTTCGCCTTCGGGGTCTGGGGACCCAACGCGATCAGTGACCTGATCAGCGGCGTCGTCGCCTGGCTGCCGCGCGCCTTCGTGGCGATCGTCATCGTGGTCGTGGCCGCCGCCATCGCCAACGCCGTCCGGGACCTGGTCACCGGGGCGCTGGGCGGGCTCGCGTACGCCAGGATCCTGGCCGACCTGGCGGCGGTCTTCATCCTCGCGCTGGGTGTGATCGCCGCGCTGAACCAGGTGGGCATCGCCACCACGGTGACCACGCCGGTGCTGATCGCGGTGCTCGCCACGGTGGCAGGCATCCTGATCGTCGGCGTCGGCGGTGGTCTGGTGAAGCCGATGCAGAGCCGCTGGGACCGCTGGCTGCACCGGATGGCCGAGGAGTCCCGGGCCGTGCAGGAGCACCGGCGGGCCCAGGCGGCGGGTCAGAGCGACGTCGACCGGCAGATGGCCGACCGGGCCGGCGCCGAGCGGGCCCGGCGGGAGCAGGAGGCCGCGAGCATGGCCGGCGGGCGCGGCACGCACCAGTCAGGGAACGTGGGCGACGAGACCCAACGTCGCTGACCTGTGGATCGGGAGGGGCGTCCGCGCTCGCGGGCACCCCTCCGAACGAGCGCCGTCGTGCCGTCAACTCGCCCGGCTCATTCATCCATCCGGGTTGCGCCTGTACCAGTAGGCCATCGGTACGGCCGTGTCCGACGGCACTGCGCCCCTGGCGGCGAACCTGGGAGAATGACCGTCACGACGGCATCCTTGCGGCGTCGCCGGGCATCGGTCGGACCGATAGCCGCAGCGGCAGTCAGACTTCTTGGCGCCCGACCGGTCTTGGGTGTCCTGGCCGTATAGCGAACGAACCTGCTGTTCATGACTTGCACGAGTCGTCCTGCTCTCGTGTTTCACGGGCTGCCTATCGTCAGGGTCCGACCAGCATTCACTGGTCGCACCGGGACGTCGGGCAGGCTTCGGCGCGAGGCACGGAGGCTTCACCGGACTCGCTCGTGATCGGGCCCGAGCATTGTCCGCGCACTCCCGGCAGCGCATCGTGGGCGAAGTGACACGACCGTGTCGAATGCCGCGAACAGCCCCTTACCGCCGCTCCGGCGTCTTCACGATGAGAAGAAAGTTGGAGTCGAGAGTCAGAGGGGTGGTGCGGCATGAGGCGTCGACGTAGCAGAAGAGTGCCGCTGATGCAGGCGGCGGCGATGTCCCTGGCGGCGGTGGTGGCGGCGGTGGCCGTCGTACGAGCCAGCCGTCGCCGCTCGATGGGTGACACGACGGCTAGTGATCTTCCTACTCTGCGGGACAGCGCGTTTGCCGATGTGGGCATGGACGCGTCGCCGCTCACCGGCGCCGCGGCCGGCCGGAACAAGGAAACGGCGTCATCGGCAGGCGCAGCGCCGTGAGGACGGCGAGCGCCGCCGCGCAAGCGTTCAGGCACGGCGCCAGCTGGGCGTGACGAGGCGAAGCCCGCTGGGCGGCATCCGGTTACAGCGCGTTGGCTAGCGACCGGACCGCACCCATGAGGACGTCGAGAAGACACGGGCTGAATTGGGTGCCACGGTGCAGGCCCTAGTGCGCCGGGGAGGGGGCCTCGGGGGGACGGCCGGCGGCGTGGCGGGCGTCGGCGAGGGCGACGGCGAGCAGGACGAGCGCGGCCACGACCGCAGCGGCTAGCGGCGGGGCGAAATACAGGGGGACGGCGGCGACCGCAAGGGCGGCGATGGCGACGACGCGGCGGATGGAGAGCCGGTCGAACACGACGCGTTCCAGACGGATACGGCCGTAGAGGAACAGTGCCGGACCGCCGAGGATCGCGACGAGCCACGCCGGCTCCGGCGAGCCGTCCGGGTGCTTCAGTACAATCTCGAAGCCGACGGCGGCGGCGACGATGCCCATCACCATGACGAAGTGGGCAGTGCCGGTGGCGCGGCCGGCGGCGTCCCTGTCCGCTGCCGCGGCGGCGGCTTCGGCGAGGACTTGGCCGGAGCGGTAGAAGTAGATGCGCCACATCAGCACCGTCGACAGGAACGCCACCACCAGCCCCGCGGCGGTCGCCGCAGTGACCGGCTGGTTGGTCAGCGTGGTGCCGACGGCGAGCACGGTTTCCCCGAGGGCGATCATCAGGAACTGCTGGTAGCGCTCGGGCAGGTGGTGGCGGCTGTCCGTGGCCCACGCACTGACCGGCGCCCCGGCCATCCCCGGTACCGGCCAGCGCAGCTGCGCGGCGACGATGTCAACGGTCACGGCGGCCCCCCACAGGGCGGCCCGGGCGCCGCCACTGACGGCCGCGCCGGCGAACCAGATCACCGCCGAGGCCGCGAACCACAGCACCGACCGGAGGTAAAGCTGCCGCAGGGGATGTCCGCGCAGCGCAGGCATCAGGATGAGCGGCCGGCCGCACTGCAGGATCACATACGGCAGCACGAAAGCCCACCCGCGGCCGACGAACGCGTACGGCAGCGAGGACGACATGACCAGCAGCCCGAAGGCACTGGCCAGCACGATCCACTGGATCTTGCCGCGGCGGGGGTCAAACCAACTGGTGATGTGCGCGGTCGTGATCCACAACCAGATCAGCGGCAGCGACAGCACCAGCAGGAAGGCCATCGCCCGCCACCGGACCACAACGTCTTCGCTGACGATGTCCCGCGCGACCCGGCTGACCACCCCGGCCAGGGCGAACACCAACACCAGGTCGACGAACAGTTCCAGGAAGTTGGCCTGCCGCACGTCCTCGCGCCGTTGCAACAGGTCCTGACCCTGTCCACCGCCTTCCCGATCCCCCATACCGCTCATACTCGCCGGACACAACCCCGGCTCACCGGGGGTTGGACGTCGTATACCCGGAGGGAAGGCACCCCACCGGTGACCGCCGACGACAGCAGGCTGGGTTATCGTCGCCGAGCTGAGCGGCACCTCGGGTCAGGCCCAGACACCGTTCGGCGCGCTGCCCGGGCAGCAGGTGACCCACACCGTCACGATCGCCGGTAGGCACTGCTCGCAGACGCCGTGGGTGCGGGCGGCGGTCAGGTCATGGGTCGAGCCGGGCAGGACGGGTGAGGCCCACATCAGTCGTCCGGCGGCGTCGGCCAGGAGCTGCACGTTCACGCCGTGGCGCTTGTGCTTGCCCGAGTAGTAGGGCCGCTGGTCGGCGACCCGGTCGATCGGGATCAGCGTGCCGTCGAGGATCGCGTAGGCCAGCCGGGCGGCTCGGCGCATCGCTGCCGCGAGGTCTGCGGCGTGGGTGGCGAGCAGGTCGACTGCTTCCCGCAGCCAGCGCCATACCGTCGTCACCGACACCCCGAACCCGGCGGCTAGGCGGGTGAGGGTGTCACCGTTGCGCAGGTGGGCCAGGGCCATCAACGCCTGCTGCTGCGCGGGCAGCCGGCGCCAGCAGGCGCCCAGCGTGCGGCGACGGGTGCGGATCAGGTCGGTCAAGCGGGTCAGGCTGCGCGTGGACAGCGGGATCCTCACAGGCAGGATAGGTCAGCAGCGAAGCTCCCATGCTGGGCGGTCGTTCTTGGTCGACTGCTGTCCTACCGGGAGCTTCGATCTGGAGCACCGACACGCCACCGTCGCGCGCCCGATCACCAGCCCTTGATCACGATGAAAAGGGCCCAATGACAATTTTCTGCAATACCCGGCGAAGAACGTTGGATATGGTCCGTATCGGACGAAGTCATCTCGCAGTGGCGAGCTTGGTGCAGCGAAGGGCACAACCAGGCGATGGGCAACAAGCGGCTGGGAGACAAGCGCGCGCGACGGCTTTCCGCTGTCGCGGCTCTCCCAGCGGCCTGCCTTCCGCAACTGCCTACGGACTTTGATCTTCGTCGGGGCTGCCGGAGCGGCCTGGTTGATCGGATCGTCTGCCGCCAGTGCTGACGAGGGCGTCGGCCCGGCCATCGACGTACCGGGGCGTCCGAAGCCGGAATCGAGCTTCGGGAAGCACATCGTCGGCCTACTCGATGGGCCGCTCCTGCAGCCGCGTGAAGCTCAGCGCGGCGAAGCCGCCAACCCAGAAGGCGGGAACCCAGCCGCGGCGCGCAACGCTGACGGCGATCCCGACCTCATCGAACCGATCCGTCACGGAAGGCACTCTCAAGGTGCAGAGTACCGGCACGCGTCCGAAGGTTGTCGTCACCGGTGGTGCTCGAGGCGTGGTCGGTCATGCCGGCACGCGTCTGCTCACCGACCTTGCCGATAAGACTGGCCTGACCAGGAGTTTCCTTCAAGCATTGGGACTGGGCCGGGTGCGTCGTTCGGCGCTCGTGGTCACCTCGCCGCCGTACGGGCCGACCGTCCACGGCCTCGTTCGGCCCGGCGAGCACGGGGTCGTCAAGTACGACGACCGGTACAACGACGGCGAGGACAAGGGCAACCTCGCCTACCGCGACCTGACCGGTCTCGCCGACGGGTTCGCCCAGATCCTGGCCGGCTGCGCCACCCTGCTGCGACCCGGCGGGATCGTCGTGGTCACCGCCAGGCCGTGGCGCAAGCGCGGCGCACTGGTCGACCTGCCCAGCGCCGTCATCGCCGCAGGCCTTCGCGCCGGACTCGTGCCGACCGAGCGGTGCGTCGCCCTCCTCGCCGCCGTCCGCGACGGGCAACTCGTCGCCCGCCCGTCGTTCTTCCAACTCCAGCAAGTCCGCAAGGCCCGCTCGTCCGGGGTGCCGATGCACCTCATCGCGCACGAGGACGTCCTGATCCTGGCCAAGGCACTGACCGACTCAGGTTCAGGAAGCCCGAAGGAAACCCCCGGGGGAGGGGTGGTCGCGTGAGTGCGCCTGCCGACCGCTACGCGAATCTCAGGGCTGGAGCGCAGAGCTGCTGCCCTCTGCGGTTGGCCGTGCGCGGTGAGATTTCGACGTTCGACGCGGCGGAGGTGCGTGATTGACCACCGACCCGCACCGCGCATCGGATCTTTGTGTACCGGCTACGGCGGCCTCGACATGGCCGTCGAGCTGGTGCTCGGCGGACAGCTCACCCGGTACGCCGAAACCGACCGGCACGCCCGCACCGTCTGCGAGCACCACTGGCCCGGCGTGCCCAACCTTGGCGACATCCGCGCCGTCGACTGGACTTGCGTCGAGCCCGTCGACGTCCTCACCGCCGGGTTTCCGTGTCAGGACATCTCCAACGCCGGCAAGCGCGCCGGTATCACCGGAGAGCACTCCAGCCTGTGGAGTGCCGTCGCCGACGCCGTTCGCGTCCTTCGACCGCCGCTCGTGTTCGTGGAGAACGTCGCCGCCCTCCTGCGGCGAGGCTTCGACGTCGTCGAAGCCGACCTGGCCGCGATCGGGTACGACACGAACTGGACGTGCCTACGCGCGTCCGACATCGGCGCCGCCCGCCGCCGCGACTGGCTGTTCCTGCTGGCCGCACCCACCGGACGGCTGGGCGGGGGTGAGGACGCTGCCGACACCGTGCGCCCGTGACGGCAAGGGACCCGGCCACCAGCACGGGCTGCCCGACCTCATCGAACCGTCAGGCTCCACCCACGGCCTCCTGCTCACCTCCACCGCGGGGCGCATCGCTCCCGCCGGTCACCACGGGCATACGCGGACCGACACCGCACGGCTGCTGCCCACCCCTAGACGAGTTGTTCCGAATTCCGGTCAGTGGTCGTAGGCGATCAGTGATCGGGTGACGGGTGCGCTGGTCTTGTTGTTGTGCCAGATCGCGGCGGTCATGGCCAGGAGGCGTTGAGCCACGCGTA
>NZ_JAGPYK010000005.1 GCF_018070045.1 Micromonospora sp. U21 | reverse complement strand
GGCCGACTGGGCGGCCGGCAGGATGCGCAGCAGCTCGGTGGGCGGCTCGACCGGCTGGCCGGCACCGAACCGGGTGGCCAGTTGCGCGGCGGTCGGTCGGCGGGCCGGGTTGGCAGCCAGGCAGGCGACGGTCAGTTCGGCGATGCCGGTCGGCAGGCCGGGCACCCGCAACGGCGGCACCGGGGTGCCCCGCCGGTGCACCTCCAGCGCGTCCTCCCAGCTCTGCACGGGCAGCGGCGCCTGCCCGGTGAGGGTGCGGTAGAGCAGCGCGCCGAGGGCGTACACGTCGCTGGCCGGGTCGGGCGGGCCGGCGGTCAGCCGCTCCGGGGCGAAGTAGGCCGGGGTGCCCATCAGCGGCTCACCCGCCTGACCGCCGAGCGGATGGTGCGGGCCGCCGAGCGCGGCGATGCCGAAGTCGAGCACCTTGGCACCGGTGTCGGTGAGCATGACGTTGCCGGGCTTGACGTCGCGGTGCACGACGCCGATCCGGTGCGCGGCGGCCAGCGCGGCGGCGATCTGCCCGGCCACCCGCACCGCCTCCGGCCAGGGCAGTGGCCCGGTCCGCAGCCGGTCGGCCAGGTTGTGCCCCTCGACCAGCTCCATCACCAGGTACGGCACCACGGCGCCGCTGGCCAGGGTCGCCTCGGCGTAGTCGTACACCTGGGTCACGTGCGGGTGGGTGAGCCGGGCCGCCGCGCGGGCCTCGCGCTGGATCGTGGCCCGCAGCTGCGGATCGGTGGCGAGCTGCCCGGCGAGCACCTTGACGGCGACCGGCCGGCCGAGCACCTCGTCGTCGGCTCGCCACACCTCGGACATGCCACCGAGACCGATCCGCTCGTGCAGTACGTAGCGGTCGTGGAGACGGAGAGTGGGCATGAACGGCGACATGGCCTCACCAGTCTGCCTTGCTGTGTCGCGCTCGACCACCCAGCGTGCCCGGTCCCGACCTTTTCCTCCCGGGCGTGCCAAAATTGCCGGTGGGGTGGGCCGGGAGCCGGGCCGGCGGTGTCGGCCGGTGCCTCCGAGGGTTACGAGCAGCGGGGCACGGTGGGCAGCGGTCGCGGCTGGATCCGGTCGGCGAGCCGGCGCAGGGCGAGCGCGGTGGCCTGCCGGGTCGGGGCGAGCAGCGCCGGGCGGGCTCGCTCGACCTGGACCGGTGCGTTCGGTCGGGCCGAGTTGACGTGTCGGTTCATCGCGTCGAGGGCGGTGAGGTATCCGGTGGGGTGTTCCATGGTCAACTCCTTGGGACAGGTCCGGTGGAGGTCCGGACGACGAGTGCGGTGGGCAGCAGCACATGACCGGCCGCGGCGTCCGCGGGTGGGTCGAGCAGCAGTTCGGCGGCGATCCGGCCCTTTTCCTCGGCCGGTTGCCGGACGGTGGTGAGGCCGGCCGAGGCGGCCTCGGGGACGTCGTCGAAGCCGGTCACCGAGACCGGTGGGCGGTTGCCAGCCGGTCGCTCGGCCAGCACGTCCAGCACACCGAGGGCGAGCACGTCGGAGCCGGCCAGCACGGCGGTCGGCGGCGTGGGCCGGTCGAACAGCCCGGCGACGGCAGCCGCCGCGGCCTGGCGACTGTTGTCCGGGGCGTTGACCAGGGTCAGCTCGGCCCAGCCGACGCCGACGTCGGCGAACGCGTCGGCGAACCCCGCGAGCCGGCCGTGGGTGGTCGGGTGCGGCACCTGGTCGACCCCGGAGAGGGCGAGCGGGCCGGCCGGTGCGTCGGGCAGCACGGAGTCGGCGAGCAGGGCCACCCGGCGGTGGCCGAGGCCGGCGACGTGCGTGGCCACGCTGCGTGCCGCGGCCCGCTCGTCGATGCCGACGAACCGCTCGTCGAGGCCGGCGTCGTCGCGGGCGGCCGTGCTGACGTACGGCAGCCCGCGGGCCCGAATCACCTCCAACGCCCACTCCTCGTCGGCGACGCAGTAGACGCAGAAACCGTCGACCGCGGCGTTCTCCACCGCGCGACGCGCGTCGGGCTCCGCCCGTGACAGCGGCACCAGCAGCATGCTGGTGCCGTGCCGCTCGGCGGCCTCGCCCACGCCGGCGAGAAAGCGGACCGCGAACGGGTCGGTGAAGGCGTACGACAGTTGCGAGGTGAACAGCACCCCGATCGAGCCGACGAAACCGCGGCGCAGGGAGCGGGCGGTGGGGTTGGGCCCCGGGTAGCCGAGCTGCCGGGCGGCGCCGAGGATCCGCTCGCGCAGCGCGGCGGAGAGCTGGTCGGGGCGGCTGTAGGCGTTGGACACCGTGCTGCGGGAGACGCCGACGGCGTCCGCCACGGCTTGCAGGGTTGGCTTCACCGGCACCCCTCTGCATCGATCCAGTCTGTATCGATACAGAGACTAGCGGGACCGGCCGGCGGCCGTCAATACCAGGCGTCGGCCCGGCCCCGACCGCGGCGGGGCGAGCCAAAAGATGCGCACCGGTCGAGGCCACGGCGCCCGCAGGCGCCGCCCCGGCCGGCGGTCACGCTGGGTAGAGGTCCTCCAGCAGGCGTCCGAGGATCTCCGGGGTGCGCTCCGGCGGCTCCGCCTCGACGCAGAGCCGTTCCATGGCCACCGCGTAATAATCCAGGTCGTCGCGCTTGTCCAGGTAGATGGCGCTGGTGAGTTGTTCGATGTAGACGATGTCGGGCAGTTCCTGGTCACCGAAGCGCAGGATGGTGAACGCGCCACCGGCGGCCGCGTGGCCACCGGCGGCGAACGGGATGACCTGGAGGCGGACGTTCGGCGACTTGGTCGCCTCGATGAGGGCGGTGAGCTGACCGCGCATCACCTCGGCACCGCCGATCGGGCGGCGCAGCGCCGCCTCGTCCACCACCGCCCAGAGCTGCGGCGGGTGCTCCCGGTGGAGCAGCTGCTGGCGCTGCATCCGCAGGGCGACCCGTCGGTCGAGCTCGGCCGGACCGGCCGCGCCGTGCCCGAGCAGCACGACCGCGCGGGCGTACTCACGGGTCTGCAGGAGGCCGGGGACGAACTGCACCTCGTAGGTGCGGATCAGCGCCGCCGCCGCCTCGAGCCCCAGGTAGGACTGGAACCAGGTGGGCAGGACGTCGCCATAGCGGTGCCACCAACCGGGGCTGTTGGCGTCCCGAGCGAGCTTGAGCAGCGCCTCGCGCTCCTGCTCGTCGGTGACGCCGTACAGAGTGAGCAGGTCCGCCACGTCGCGTTCCTTGAAGCCGACCCGGCCCAGCTCCATCCGACTGATCTTGGATTCGGAGGCCCGGATCTCCCAGCCGGCACCCTCCCGGGTCACGCCGCCGGACTCCCGCAGCCGGCGCAGTTGGGCTCCGAGCAGCATGCGCAGCACGGTTGGCCCGCTTGTCGGGCCGCCCTCGGCGGGAACCATCGTCACGTGCGGACCTCCGGATACCGACCAGCGTGGTCGGGCACCCTGGCCCGGCCGACGTGTAAGCATGCCATGGACCGACAGTGAGGTGAACTCCCCCGGACCGGTAGATCAGTCCCGTCACCGGGATGGTCCACGGGGACCGCTCAGTTGATCAGATGGTCGAAGTCGCCGTCCCGCGCGCCGAGCACGAAGGCGGCGATCTCATCCACGGTGTAGATCAACGCCGGCCCCTCCGGATGTCGCGAGTTGCGGAGCGCGATGCCGGCTCCCCCGGGCAGTTCGGCGAGTTCGACACAGTTGCCGCTGGGGTTGCTGCGACGACTCTTCTGCCAGCTCAGCGGTGGCAACTGCTGGATCGGAACGCCATTCGGTGGCTGCTGCATGAGGGCGTCTTTCTGCTCACGAGCCCGCCGGTGGCCGTGGGAGGAGCGGTGACGGCGAGGGGTGCGGTATCGACATCGGACGGTGCTGCACGTGCATCTGCTATTGCATCTGCACCGGACGGCGAGCATGATAACGCACAAGATCGGTGCCTATCCGTTCACATTGAGTTACCTGGCATGGGCATCGATGAGGGGAAACCGGGCCGACGCGGCGCGCGAGCCGTGTCGGTCGATGGCTGGAGGCGATCGCGGCGATGGGAGGGTTCGTGCCGGATCCGATGAGTGTCGCCTCCGGCATCTGCGCCGCCGGCGCGCTGCTCTCCTCCTGGCAACTACGGCGGCGGGCGCTGCGCGCCGAGGCCGAGATCGGGCACCTCCAGGCCGAGCTCGCCGCCGAACGGCACGCCGCCAGCCACGACCCGCTCACCGGGCTGCCCAACCGGCGTGCCTTCTACCACCTCGCGGCCGCCCTGCTCACCGACGCGGCCGGGCAGCCGCTGATCGCCATCGTGCTCGACCTGGACGACTTCAAGCAGATCAACGACCGGTACGGGCACGCCGCCGGCGACCAGGTGCTGATCAGCGTGGCCGAGCGGCTGGCCGGCTTCGCCGGGGACAACCTCGTCGCCCGCCTCGGCGGGGACGAGTTCGCCGGGCTGCTGGCCAGCCCGACCATCGACCGGCGCTGGATCGAGCACGCCGCCCGGCGGCTCAGCGAGACCGTCGCCGCCCCGATCCGGCTGAGCGGGGTCAGCGTCCAGGTGACCGCCTCCGTCGGGCTCGCACCGGTGACCGGCCCGGCCCAGCTCACCGATGCGCTCAGCCGCGCCGACGCGGCCATGTACCAGGCGAAGAGCCTCGGCGGCAGCCGATCGCCGCGCCAGCTCGTGGACAGCGTCCGCCTCGCCGAGTGCTGACCGCTCCGGCGTCCAAGGCCACGTCCCGGCGGCCGGGGCCCGCGCTCAACGAGGCCGGCCGAGGTCGCCCAGCGCGGTGTCGGCGAGCGTGACCAGACCGACCGGCGACACCAGTCCCCGCACGATCCGGGCCGCCCTCGCCCGGTCGGCCACGTCGGCGTCGGGATCCAGCGCCTGACGGGTCCAGTCGGTGAGATCGTCGAGCGCACGGACCGCGAGGAACCAGGCCAGGCGGGTCGGGTCGATGTCGACGCGGCCGTAGCCGGCGAGGGCGGCCACCTGCTGCTCGGCGGTGACCGGCGCGAAGGCGAGCACCCCGTCGGTGAGGAACATCAGGTCGCACTCGGGCGGGGCGAGCACCGCGTCGTCCCAGTCGATCAGCCAGACCTGACCGTCCGGGCCGAGCAGCAGGTTGCCCAGGTGCGGGTCGCCGTGGCAGACCACCACCGGCCGGTCGCGCTGGCCGGAGACGAGGCGCTCGACCTCACCGGCCAGTGTGGACACCCGGTCGGCCACCGCGGCCCAGACGGCCGCCAGCTCGGCGACCGGCGGACCGGCGGGGTCGGCCGGGCCGGGATCGCGCAACCGCTCAGCCGTCGCGCGGGTCGCGGCCACGATCGCCGGGTACGCCGCGCCGCCGGGCGGCAGCAGCCGCACCAGCTCGTCGGTCACCGGCACCGCGTGCACCGCGGCCAGCAGTTCGCCGTACGCGCGCCAGTGGGCCTCGGTCATCGGGCCGTCGAGCGCCCGCTGGTCGGCGACCCACGGCACCACCGAGAGGCGGCGGCCGCCGTGATCGCCGTGCAGCCGCCCGTCGCCGGTCCGCAGGGGCGCGGGGATGCCCGGCACCCCCTGTCCGGCCAGGTGCGCCGTCACGACCAGGCCGGCCGGAGTGCCGCCACCGCTCAGTTTGACCGCGTACCGGGTGCCGTCGGCGGCGTGCGCCCGCCACAGTCGGGCGCGCTGGTCGGCGCCGTGGGTCACCTCGTCCAAGAGGGTCAGGTCGAGGCCGAAATCCGCACGGACCCAGCCGGCCACCTGCTGTGTCGCGTCTTCGAGCACGGGCACACCATGCCACCGGGTGCGCCACCCGGCCCACCGGATTTACCGGTCGCGGCCCGGGTGGCGCGTCCCTGGTCAGCGCAGGGTGGCGAGGTGCCGGTCCAGTGCGGCGTACGACTCGGCTGCGCCCTGCGCCATGCCGGACTCGGCCATGCCGTCGCGCTGCTCGGTGGTGTCGAACCGGGTGGTGCTGGTGACGGTGGTGCGTCCGTCGCGCTCGGTGAAGACCAGCGTCTCCACCGCCACCTGGCCGGGCATGCCCTCGTACTCGAACGTCTGCACGATCCGCTCCGGTACGACGATCTCCCGGAACTCACCGCGGAAGGCGTAGTCGTTGCCGTCGTCGGCGTGTTCGACGTTGCGGTAGCTGCCGCCCTCCCGGAAGTCGATCTCGATCTCCACCGGGTTGCCCCGCCCCCACCAGTGCTTCAGGTGCTCGGCCTGGCTGTGCGCGGCGTAGACCAGCTCGCGCGGGGCGTCGAAGGAACGGGTGAGGGTGATCTCCCGATCGGACGGCATGTCGATGACGAGGTCACTGGGCTTGTTCACGGCTGTTCTCCTTCAGGTCGCGCAGGTAGTCGTCCAATGTGTCGTAACGGTCGTCCCAGAGCCGGCGGTACTGCTCGACCCATTCGGCCAGCGTGCGCAGCGGGGCCGGATCGAGCCGGCAGCGACGCCACTGCGCCTCGCGGGTCCGCACGATCAACCCGGCTCGCTCCAGCACGTTGAGGTGCTTGGAGATCGCCTGAACGCTGATCGGGAACGGCTCCGCCAACTCGTTGACCGTCGCCGCACCGGTCGCCAGCCGGGCCAGGATGGCCCGGCGGGTCGGATCGGCGAGGGCGGCGAACACGGCACTGGCTGGATCTGTTGTCATGTGTCGCTCTCAACCATCTGGCTTATAAACCGTTGGGTTGAATATACCGCCTCGGAAGACGCCGTCAAGCCCTTCGCACCGGAGAGCCCGAACTTGGTGTGGTTCGGCACCCGGCGCGCGGGGTACGGGGTGGCGGTCACCTTGATCGACGGCGGAGAGGAACCCCCGTGGCGAGCATTCGCGCCCTCGCGCTCAACTGCACCCTCAAGCCGTCGCCGGCCCCGTCCAGTTCGGACCAGCTCGCGCGGGAGGTACTCGCCGAGTTGGCCGAGCAGGGGGTGGACGGCGACCTGGTCCGGGTGGTCGACCACGACGTACGGTTCGGGGTGTCGACGGACGAGGGCGACGGGGACGGGTGGCCCGACATCCGGGCAAAGCTCCTGTCGGCCCAGATTCTCATCATCGCGACGCCGATCTGGCTCGGCCAGCCCTCCAGCGTCTGCAAGATGGTCCTCGAACGCCTCGACGCCGAGCTCTCCGAGACCGACGCCGAGGGCCGGCACCTGACGTACGGCAAGGTCGCAGGTGTCGCCGTCGTCGGCAACGAGGACGGCGCGCACCACACCATCGGTCAGGTGCAGCAGGCCCTCAACGAGGTCGGGTTCACCTGCGCCGCCGCCGGCACGACCTACTGGGTCGGCGAGGCGCTGCACACGGTGGACTACCGCGACGCCGGCCCCAAGCCCGACACCACCGGCCGGACCACGAAGGCGTTGGCACTCAACAGCGCACACCTGGCCCGGCTACTCGCCGAGCAGCCGTACCCGCCGCCGGGCACGGGGGGCGCCGGGGTCGGTCCGAGCCGCGACCCGGCCTGACGGCCCACCGCGTGAGCGAGCCGGTGCGGTCAGCGCCAGCCGTAGCCCGCGCGCAGGGCCTGCCCGACCCGGTCGAACCGGGGCCGGTCCAGCACGGCGCCCTCGCGGCGGATGCTGTCCTCGCGCATGGTGAGCACCCGGTCGAGACGGACCCAGCTCGGCCGGTTGTCCCGGTCCCACTCACCGGGCCCGAGCGCGAACCAGTGCCGCTGCCCGTGCCGCTCGCTCTGGCTGGACAGCATCAACCCGAACAGCGTCCGGCTGTGCCGTCCGACGACCAGCACGGGCCGGTCCTTGCCCTGCCGGGGGTCGTCCTCGTACGGCACCCAGGTCCAGACGATCTCCCCGGGGTCGGCCTGGCCGTCCCGCTCCGGGGCGTAGGTCAGCTCGCGCCGCTGCAACGCGCTCACCTGGCGACGGCGAGCCACCTGCGCCGGGGCCGGCCCGGTACGTCGCGGGGACGGAATCACCGCGCCCACCCGGGAGATGCGCGTCGCCACGTTCCTCAACAGACCAGCCACGGCGGGCAGCCTACCGGTCCCCGCGCCGGCCGCCTGGGCGGGCGGCGCTGCGGCAGACTGGTGCCCGGCAGCGGGACGACGCGGAGGTGCTCGCAGTGACCATTGAGGTGCGTACCAGGACTCTCCACGGGACGGCGACGGCGCTCGGTTCCGCCGGGGCGTACACCCTGGTGAACCGATGATTGAGCTGCCGCGCGACCTGCCGGTCCTGGAGCGACGCGCGGTGCGGGTGGTGGTCCTGGACGACACCGACCGGGTGTTGCTGTTCCACACGCGCGACCCGGACCATCCCCGGCTGGGCACCTGGTGGGAGCTGCCCGGCGGCGGCATGGACCCCGGGGAGACGTACCACGACACGGCGGTGCGGGAGCTGCGCGAGGAGACCGGCATCGCGGTCACCGCCGACCAGGTGGGCGCGCCGGCCTGGCGTCGGCGGGCGAGCTTCCTGCACCGTCAGTTGCGCCACGTCCAGGATGAGGTGGTCGTCGCGGTACGGCTGGACGGCCCGGGTCCGGACGTGGACGAGACGGACCGGCTCGACTACGAGCTGGAGGACTACTTCGGCTTCCGTTGGTGGCCGCTGCCCGAGGTGGTGGCCAGCTCGGCCCGCTTCTACCCCGGCCAGCTCTCCCGGCTGATCACGCCCTTCCTGGCCGGCGAGGAGATCGACGAGCCGTTCGAGCTGTGGTCGTGAGCCGGGCCGGCGAGGATGCCGGAGCGCGCGAGGGCGGGCAGAGTGGGGGGATGACGACGGATCTGCACGGGCCGCTCTCCGGATACGCCGCACGGCTGCACGCCACGATCGGCGACCGGCACCACGTCGCCTCCCCGCTCGGCGCCTGGCTGCTGCTCGCGCTCAGCGCCACCACCGCCACCGACCCCGTCGCGGCGAACCGCCCGGCGGCCGACGGGCTGGCGGAGGCCCTCGGCACCGACCTGACCAGCGCGGCCGAGGTCGCCCGCGCGCTGCTGGACGCGCCGCACCCGCTGGTCGCGTCCGCCACCGCGCTCTGGCACCGGCCGGGTCAGGGCGACGGCGGGCCGTCCGACTGGCAGGCCGCCCTGCCCGCGACGACCGAGGTCGGCCCGCTGCCCGACCAGGCCGGGTTGGACGCCTGGGCGCGTGAGCACACCCTCGGCCTGATCGAGAGGTTCCCGCTGCGGGTCGGGCCGGACGTGGTGCTGGCCCTGGCCAGCGCGCTGGCGACCCGGATCTCCTGGGCGGACCCGTTCGAGATCGCCGACGCCGGGGCGCTCGGCCCCGGCAGCGCCTGGGCGGGCCGGCTGCGCCGGGTGCTGTGCAGCCCGCGCCGCGGCCACCGGGGCGCCATCGTCTCGACCGCGCGGGCCGGTGACGTGATCGTGCACGCCGCGCCCGCCCAGGCGGCCGACGGCGCGGGGCTGGTGGTCCTCTCGGTGGCCGCCGAGCCGCACGTGCCGCCGGCCGAGGTGCTGGCCGCCGCGTACCAGCTCAGCGCCGGCGCGGCCGACAGCGCGGAACCGCCCGGCCGCCGCTCGCTGTTCGACCTGCCGCTCGGCGACACTTCCCTGTGGACACTGCGCGAGGAACGGGTACGCACCCGGGCCCGCGACGGCCGCGAGGAACGGCACATGGCGGCGCTCCCCTGCTGGTCGGCCCGCAGCGAGCACGACCTGAGCGCGCCGGCGCTCGGCTTCCCGGCCGCGTCGGCGGCGGTGGCGACGGCGCTGGCCCTGCCGGTGCAGGACTTCGAGGCCCGGCAGGCGGCGATGGCCCGGTTCGGCCGGTACGGCTTCGAGGCGGCTGCGGTGACCGGGATGTTCGAGCTGACCAGCATGCCGCCGGAGGGCGTCGCGCGCACCGCCGAACTGCGCTTCGGCCACCCGTACGCGGTGGTCGCGCTCGCCACCGACAAGCGGGCCGACGGCGCGACCGGGCCTTGGCACGGGGTGCCGGTCTTCTCCGGCTGGGTCGCCGAGCCGGAGGAGCTACCCGAGGCCGACGCCTGAGCCAGGGCGTTCCGAGCGCAGTGACGAAGCGCCCGCCCCGCTCATAAGGTCGGGCGCTTCGGGTACGCCGTGGTCCGGTCACTGTCCCGTCGAGGTAAAGGATCGCGGATGATCAAGGTGCAACCTGCCGTCTGACAGGTAGGTCCGGACGGCGGGCGCGCGAGTTGTTCAGGTCCACTTTTCGGGAATCCAATGATCTTGTAGTCCAGATCGGGTGGGCGGCTGTGCGGGTGACTGCGGACGGTCCCGGCTATCGCGCGGCAGGTCGCTGTGCAGTTGCGCTACAACGGCGGGCTGCTGCTCAACGAGATCTGGATGGCGGTGCGGATCTTGCACGGACCCGGGCTACCCGGGCGGTAGCGGCTCCAGCCCGTTGGGCGCGCGAAGCACATCCGCGGCGACGAATGCCCGGGGTTCGTGCGGCCAAGCCTGCTCACAGGCTGCCCGCACGGCGACTCGGAGCCAAGCGTAACGGCCGGGCTAGGGGGAACACGCCGACATGCGTGAGGAGCGTCGGCACCGGGTCGCCACGCCCACCCGCCCCGAGCCGGAACTCGAGGAGGCCTTCGGCCGGATCGTCGAGGAAGGCACCGTCCGCCTGGCCCGGCCATGGCCGTCCCTGATAGTCACGGCCCTGCTCGGCGGCGTCGACGTCGGCACCGGGGTGCTGGCGTACCTGCTCGTTGACCAGGTCACCGGTGAGCCGCTGCTGGCCGGTGCGGCCTTCGGCATTGGCTTCGCCGCGCTGCTGCTGGCCCGCAGCGAACTGTTCACCGAGAATTTCCTGGTACCGGTGACCGCAGTGGCCGCCCGGCACGGCCGTTTCCGGGCCCTGGTCCGGCTCTGGTCCGTCGCGCTCGCCGGCAACCTGCTCGGCGGCTGGCTGGTCGCCTGGCTGATCACCAGCGGCTACCCGGAACTGCGGGACACCGCGATCAGCACCGGCGCCCACTACGCGCAGCTCGGGGTCAATCTGCGCTCATTCGCCCTGGCCGTACTCGCCGGCATGGTGATCACTCTGATGACCCGGATGCAGCACGCCACGGAGAACCTCGGCATCCGGCTGGTCGCCGCGCTGCTGTTCGGTGCCCTGCTCGCCGGGGGACAGCTCTTCCACAGCGTGCTGGATTCGACCTTCATGTTCGCCGCGCTCACCGCCGGTGACGCGCCCTTCGGCTACCGGGACTGGCTCGGCGCGCTGGTCTGGTCGGCGTTCGGCAACATCCTGGGCGGGGTGGGTCTCGTCGCGTTCCTGCGGATGCCACGGGTATGGCACCCGTTGGCACAGGAACGGGCCCGCCACCGGTGAACCCCGGCCGGGCGGTGCGCGCGGATACGGCTGCCTGGCTTGGCGGTCTGCGGCCCCCCGGCGGTGAGCTTCACCCTGATCGGACACCTTCCCCCGCCCGCGATCGGCGCTCAATCGAGCGACGAAACGCGTCTGCCTTTGAGATGCGAAGACAGGACCACCGCGGAGGAGACCGCCAGCTCACGGTCGAATACCTCACCTCGGGGTACGAACACCATGGCTTGTCCCTCGCCAAGGACCACGTCCTGCTGCCGCGCCCTCGTGGTGCCACCGAACGCGTGCACCGTCACCGTGTGCGGGAAGCCGGGCTCATACGGACGCAGACCACTCCACAGCGGCTCCAGCTCATCCGCCGTCAAGCCCGTCTCTTCCAGCAGTTCGCGACGGGCTGCGTCCTCAGGCGACTCGCCGGGCTCGATGTGGCCGCCTGGCAGGCTCCACTGGTTCGGCGAGGCGGCGGCGTCCTCATCGCGATGCTGCAGAAGCACCGCGCCTGAGGAATCGACCAGCAGCACGAGCGCGACGTCGTAGGTGGCCATTGCGAGATCGTGCCACGCCCGTACTTGCGAGAGCGCCCGCACCATCAGCGCGGACTCGTTCACCAGACCAGCTGAAGGATCAGGTGACGTTGAGTTTCTAACCCAGGCTCAGGCTGTGCTGCTTGAGCGCACTCTGGATGATGTCGAGCGCTTTCGGCCCCATGCCGTGCAGCTTGGCCAGCTCGTCGCGTGGCACCCCTACAAGGTCACGCAGGGCCGGGTAACCAGCGTTGTTCAAGGCTCGCGTCGCTGGTGCACCGATCTTCGGCAGGGTGTCGAGGGAGGAAGTCACGCCGCTCATCATGTCGCGTCCGGCCCATGGCTGCACTGTTGTCGCGTAGCGCGCCGCGATCATCCGGACAAGTTTCGGGAGGCAGAGGGCGTGTCCGACGTACGGTGGCCGTCCTCGTGCCCGCGCCGTCCAGCGCCCGTACAGGCGCTTCGGGTGCGTCGTGTCCGGTTACGACCGCTCTACGACGTGAGTGACGAATGCCCGCCACGCCGTCGAGCCGAAGGCCAGGGTGCCGCCGTCGCGGTTCTTCGTGTCCCGGACCAGGACGACACCGGGCAGATTGTCCGCGACTTCTACACAGTCGCCGCCGTTGCTACCGCTCTTGGTGCTCTTGCGCCACCGGGCGCCGGTCATGTCCATGAGGCTGCCGCTTCTTTCAGGAGGTCCAGGGACCGCCCGCGGGGAAGGGCCTCGCCCCGGATGCGTTCCCACCGTCGCTCCAGCGTAGCAATTTCCGATGCCTGGTCGACGATCTGCGCTTGCGCCTGGCTGTCCACATGCGCCACTCGTGTCCCGTCCTGCAGTTCGGCAAGCGTGAACGGCCCGTTCAGCCCCGGGTAGGCTGCCGCCTCGCTCGGCACGACGTGGAGCTGAACGCTCGGCAGGTCGGCACAGGCCACGAGGTGGGCGAGCTGGGCAGCCATGAGCGCCCGGCCACCGGCGACCGGACGGCGGATGATTCCCTCGTCGAGCACCGCGACGAACAGGGGCCCGCGCTCACGGGTGAGGATTGCCTGCCGATCGATGCGCGCCGCGACCAACTGGTCTATCTCGGCTGGGATCAGCGCCTCCCAAGCGAGCGTGGCTCGTGCGTACGCCTCGGTCTGGAGCAGGCCCGGCACCCAGGCGAGCTGGAAGGCCCGCAGCGCGACCGCCTCGCGCTCGATGTCGACCCACGGTCGGAACCACACCGGCTCCCGGCGGTTGAGCACGTCCGGCCATAGGTCCATCACGTCCTTTCGGAGGATCTTTGCTACCTCGGCACGGTGGCGGGTCTGCGGGATGCGCCCCGGGTTTGCCCACCGGGCGACGGTCTTCGGGTGCAGACCGATGCGGCCGGCCAGACTCTCGGCCGTCTCGCACGCCTCGGCGAGCGCCGCGACGAATGCATGGTTCATGCCCGCGTCCCTTCGGGAGCAAATGGAACGTACCGAAGAAATCATCTAACGCTGTGTGATTGTCAAGCAACCCTCGGCAGGGTGCTGAGTAGACGGCGCGAGCGGTGGAGGCGACAGGAGCCCGGCGTGCGCGTCCGTAGCGGGGGCCCGGTCGACCCGACGGCGAGCACCGAGGCCGGGCCCCCATTCCATCACCGGATGCGAGGGGAAGCCGTGCCGCACACACCGAAGCCGCCCGATCCGGGGCCCACGAGCCGGGGTGCAACGGTGCCGGCACGGACGATCCAATCCGGTGACATGCTGCGCCTGACCCGGGACGCGAGCCCGCAGTTCGTCCGGGCGGTCACGGTCCGCGTGATCCGCGTGCTGGCCGACCGGCAGACCTATGCGGGTTGGCTGTGGATCGAGTGCTACGAGTTGGCCCCGAACGGCGACGCGGTAGCCCGCCGCGAGCTGTACCTGATGCCCGAGGGCGTGCGCCGGCCCGCGGCTCCGCCCGCCCCGGTCCGTCGGCGCCGGCCGGTCGCACCCCGACGGGTGACGGTGTGACCCGCCGCCCGGATCACCTCCCCTCGCGGCCCACCTGGCGCTGCCAGGCGGACTCATTCACGCGTACCACCCGCCCGAACAGAGTCCTCGCCCTGCTGCACCGCATCGCGTACCTCTTCGTTCGCCCTTGTCGCGTCACAACCGGTGGCGCGAAGGAGGTCGCTGGCGGCGGTACGCACCTGGGTCACCACCGCGTCCCCGAACTCGTCGATCCCCTGGGCGCGCGCCCGGCCGGCCCGGTAGGCGGCGGCGCGTACCGCGTGGAGGGTCCTCTCGGTGGGGCGCCCGGCGCGATGCTCACGGCGCAGCAGCTCGACAGCGTCGGCGAGTTGTCCGACGCTGCCGGCCAGGTCGGGGGGAACCGGTTCGTTGTACTGCAAGGCCAGCGCTGACCGGCGGGCCACTCCCCGACTGTGCTCGATGACCCGTTCCACCTGCTGGCTCGCGCGCGCGAATCGCTCCACATCCTGACGGCGCAGCCAGCGGGCCGGCGCGAGGCTGATCACCTCCTCGGCGCCGCTGAGGGCCTGGTGCATCCGGTCGAGGTCCGGTCCCATGCCACGTAGGGTGTCCAACGCGCGCACCGCCCGCTGCTGATCGCCAGTCGTCAGCGCGGCGGAAACCTCCCGCAGCTGACGGGCGAGGCAGTGGAAGATCGGGGCCGCGTCACGGTCGAGGATCCGCATCGGGTTCAGCGGCACCAGCAACGCGACCACCACGAGGCCCACCACTCCGCCGACCATCGCCTCCACGATTCGCGGCCATTCCAGGTCCTGCTGACCTGGTGCCAGGGTCGCGAGCAGCACCGCCGTACCGCCGGCCTGGCCGACGGCTGCCCCGCTGCGCCCGAACAGCACCAGTGTGGCGACGATGGCGCATCCGACGACGAATCCGGTCTGCCGAAACCCGGTGCCCAGAAACGACAGCAGGAGGTCGGTGGTGGCGATGCCGAGCCCGACTCCGAGCAGCAGTTCGACCGTGCGGTGGGCACGCTGCCCGAGTGAGGCGACGATCGTGCCCACCGCGGCGGAGGGGGCGAAGATCGGCGCGGGGTTGCCCAGCAGATCGTGACCTATCGACCAGGCCAGAGCTGCGGCGAGCCCGGCCTGCACCGAGATCACCAGGGCGACTTCCAACTGACTCAGCCGCAGCCGTCCCGCCCGGCCACCTCGACCCCGAACCCGAGCAGCGGTCGCCTTCGCACGCGCCGCCAGCCGGTCACGCCGTGTCGGGCTGGTGCCCGGCCGGCGGCGACCATCAGGATTCACCGAGCACTCGTACCACGGCGCAGCTCGACAGGTCCGGCCAATCCCCAAGATGGTCCCGTACGCGGCGGGTGCCACCGCGGTGCCGTGCGGCACCGCGGTGGCACCCGCACCCCGTCACACTCCGACCGGCACCCGCTCCTCCTCGCGCTGTACGGCGCGGGCGGCCCGCCGGCGTTCCCGCTCCTGCGCGCCGATCAGGTCGTCGGGCAGCGAGTCCGGCACCTCCAGGTCGAAGCGGCGCAGCAGCCGGATCGAGAAGCCGACCAGGGTGATCAGGATCAGCGCCGCGCCGAAGCAGACGTACGCGAACCCGATGCCCCGGCCCGGACCGGTGCCGATCACCGCGCCGACCGACCCGGCGAGCGTCCCGCCCGGGGCGAGCATCGGCTCGAACAGCGCGGTGGCCCCCGGAGCGAGCAACGCGAAGCCGATCGGCAGCGTCGACCAGGAGATGGTCTGGTTGAGGCTGAACACGCGGCCGTGGAAGCGCTGCGGCACCTTGACCTGGACGATGGTGGCGTAGATGGACTGCGCCGTGGTCATCGACATGGCCAGCCAGAACGCGCCGACGCAGATCATCGCGACGGACGCGTCCAGGCCGATCAGGACGCAGCCGAGCGCGGTGCCGAGGTTGCCGATCAGCACGCCGATCATGCGCCGGCGCCGGGGCCCGCCCCAGAGCGACATGAGTACGCCGCCGGCCACCGCACCGACCGCCTCGGCGAGAGCGACCTGGGCCACCTGCGTGGCGCTGCCGAAGGAAAGCACCAGCGGGGTGGTGAGCACCAGCGCCGGGGCCAGGAAGATGTTGCCCAGCGCGAAGTAGCCCAGCATCAGGCGGAAGCCGCGGTGCCGCCACGAGTAGCGCAACCCGTTGGCGATGGCCACCATCAGTCGCTCCTTCGGCCGCCAGCCGAGCAGGTCGGGGAAGCGGACCACCGACAGGGTCACCACCGCGACCACGTAGCTGACCACGTCCAGCAGCAGGATGCCCTTGAGGTCGATGGCGGCCAGCAGACCCGCGGCGAAGACCGGCATGAGCAGCATGGCGAAGCCGCTGGAGAGCTGGGTGATGCCCATCGCGTGGCCCAGGTAGCGCTTGGGCACCAGCTGCGGCACGGCCGACTGGAACGCGATCCGCTGGAACGACCCGGCCACCTGACTCAGCGCCACCAGGGCGTAGATGTGCCAGAGCGCCAGGTTGCCGCTCCAGAGCAGCGCGGCCAGGATCAGCTGGACCGAGCCGGCGCTGCAACTGGCGATCATCATGATCTTCCGCCGGCTGACCCGGTCGGTGATCGCGCCCGCGACCGGCAGCATCAGTACCCCGCAGACCAGCGCGAGGGCCCAGAGCAGGCCCAGGTTGGCCACCGATCCGGTGCGGGTGAACAGCCAGATCGGCAGCGCGAACGCGGTCAGCGCGGAGCCGGTGGTGGAGACGAGCTGCCCGGCGGTGACCGCCACGAACCGGGCCATGCTCGGCCGGACCACCGGCTGGTCCGGGCCGGCGAGGGCGTCCACGCCCTTGGTGTCGGCCACCGCCCAACCGGCGTCCTCGCCGCGTGCCTGGGCGGTCAGCGCGGAGACGTCACCGGCGACGAACGCCGGGTGCACCCGGGTGACGATCTCGGCCAGCTCCTCGGCCCGGTACTTGAGGAAGAAGTGCCCGGCCTGGTCGAGGACGACCAGCGCCAGCCGGTCGCTGAGGAACTGCCACTCGGCGTACCGCTCGGCGTGGTAGTCGGTGACCGGGTCCTCCGAGCCGACCACCGAGATGATCGGGGCGCGCAGCTTCACCGCGCGCCGGTCGAGCAGGTCGGTGAAGTACTCCTCGGAGGCTCGGGAGTCGGCGCGCATGTTGCTGATGATCCGGTCCGCCTGCTCCGGGTCCAGTTCGTCGGTGTCCACCCCCATCGACTTGAGCCAGCTCGCGTAGTGCTTGTTGCTGCGCAGCTTCTCCAGCCGGGTGCGGACCGCCGCGAAGAGACCCTTCGGGCGGGCGAACGGGAACATCGCGCCGATGTAGAGCGCGGTCAGCTCCCGGCCGGCGGCCTCCACCTTGCGGGCCACCTCGGCGACGATGGCGCTGCCGACGCCGCAGTGCCCGTACAGGGCGAGAGGGCCCTCGACGCGCTCCAGGATCTCCTCGGCGACGCGGGTGGTCAGCTCGTCGAAGGGCAGCGCGTCCTCGGTGAGCCCCACGTCGTGCCCGGGGATGGCCAGCGACCAGAGCGCGTGCCCGGCCGGCAGCGCGTCCGCGAGGGGCTGGTAGACGATCGCGCTGCCGCCGCCGTACGGCACGCAGACGTACGAGATGACCCGCTGCGCCGCCGGGATCGGCTTGGTCAGCTCGTAGAGCAGCCGGCGCGGCCCGTCGCTCTCCCCGCCGCCGGACATGAACGTGGCCAGGTCGCGGATGGTCCGCTGCTGGAACAGGTCCATCACGCCGACCGGCCGTCCACCGTGCTCGGCCTTGCGGATCCGGGCCACCACCTGGGTGGCGAGCATCGAGTGCCCACCCAGGTCGAAGAAGTCGTCGTCGATGCCGAGGGTGTCCACCCCGAGCACGTCGGACCAGATGCCGGCGAGCAGCCGCTCGGTGTCGTCGCGCGGCTCCACCAGCGCCACCGACGCGGCGCGGGTGACCACCGGAGCGGGCAGCGCCTTTCGGTCCAGCTTGCCGTTCGGGGTCAGCGGCAGCGCGTCCAGGGTGACGAACGCCGCCGGCACCATGTACTCCGGCAGGGTCTCCTTCAGCGCCGCCTTGACCATGTCGTGCTCGGCCGCGCCGACCAGGTATCCGGTGAGCCGCTTGTCGCCGGGGGTGTCCTCGCGCACCAGCACCACGGCCTCGGTCACCCCGGGCTGGGCGCGCAACGCGCTCTCGATCTCGCCCAGCTCGATGCGCAGCCCCCGCAGCTTGACCTGGTGGTCGATCCGCCCGAGGAACTCCAGCACACCGCCCGGCGAACCGCCCGGCGCGACGCGCCAGCGGGCCAGGTCGCCCGTGCGGTACAGCCGCGCGCCCGGCTCGGCGGCGAACGGGTCCGGCACGAACCGCTCGGCGGTCAGCGCCGGCCGGCGGTGGTAGCCGCGGGCCAGACCGACGCCGCCGATGTGCAGCTCGCCCGCGACGCCGACCGGGCAGGGGTTGCCCCGGGCGTCCAGCACGTGCAGGCGCAGGTTGCTGATCGGCGCACCGATCGGCACGCTGGTCAGCTCCGCCAGCAGAGCCGGGTCACACGCCCAGGCGCTGACGTCGATCGCCGCCTCCGTCGGGCCGTACAGGTTGTGCAGGCCGCAGCCGGGCAGCCGGGCGGTGAAGTCCCGGGCCGCGGCGAGCGGCAGCTCCTCACCGCTGCAGATCACCCGGCGCAGCGCGGTGGCCGCCTCGACGCCGTCCTCGGCGAGGAAGACCGTGAGCATGGACGGTACGAAGTGGGCGGTGGTGACCCGCTCGGAGATCAGCAGGTCGCGCAGATAGCCGGCGTCCTTGTGGCCGCCCGGCTCGGCCAGCACCAGCCGGGCGCCCTCGCGCAACGGCCAGAAGAACTCCCAGACCGAAACGTCGAAGCTGGCCGGGGTCTTCTGCAACACCGCGTCGTCGGCGCCGAGCCGGTAGGTGCGCTGCATCCAGTCGAGGCGGTTGACGATGCCCCGGTGGGTGTTCGGCACGCCCTTGGGCCGACCGGTCGAGCCGGAGGTGTAGATGACGTACGCCAGGTTGGCCGGGCCGGCCGTCGGCGTCGGGCCGGTCGCCGGCTGGTCGGCCCAGACCGACTCGTCGTCCAGGACGAGGACGCTCGCGTCGGTCGCCGGCAGCACGTCGCGCAGGTGCTCCTGCACCAGAACCACCGGCGCGGCGGCGTCGGTGACCATGAAGGCCAGCCGGTCCGCCGGGTACTCCGGGTCCAGCGGAAGGTAGGCACCGCCGGCCTTGAGCACGCCGAGCAGGCCGGCCACCAGCTCCACCGAACGTTCCGCGCAGACCCCGACCAGGGTCTCCGGGCCCGCCCCGGCAGCGCGCAGGCGGTGCGCCACCCGGTTCGCCGCGGCGTTCAGCTCGGCGTACGTCACGGAGCGGCCGGAAAACCTCAGCGCCACCGCGTCCGGCGTACGGGCGGCGCGCTCCTCGATCGGGGCGTGCAGGGTCTGCTGACGGGGGAAGTCGCCGGCGGTGTCGTTCCATCCGGCCAACAGCTCCCGCTCGGCCGGGGCGAGCAGGTCCAGCGCGGAGACCGGCAGGCCCGGGGCGGCGACCACGGCGTGCAGCAGGGTGGTCAGCCGGTGCGCCATCCGCTCGACGGTGTCCCGGGTGAACAGGTCGGTGTTGAAGACCAGCTTGCCCCAGAGCCCGTCGCCGGTCTCGACGGCGTGCAGCTCGAAGTCGAAGCGGGTGGCGCGCAGCTCCATCGGGTGCCACTCGAAGCCGACCCCGGCGTCGTCCGCGACCCCGGCGAAGCGGCCCATCTCGTAGTTCTGCAACACGAACATCGCCTGGAACACCGGTGAGCGGCTGACGTCCCGCGGCAGCCCCAGCTCGTGCACCACCCGGGCGAACGGCACCTCGGCGTGCTCCAGCCCGTCCAGCACGGCGCGCCGGGTGCGCTCCAGCAGCTCGGTGAAGGTCGGGTCGCCGGCCAGCTCGGCCCGCAGCGGCAGCATGTTCACGAACATGCCGACCAGGTTCTCCAGCTCCGGCGCGGACCGGCCGGCCACCGACGCGCCCACCGCGAAGTCGTCCTGCCCGGCATGCCGGGCCAGGAACACCTGGTACGCGGCGAGCAGGGTCATGAACAGCGTGCCGCCGTACGAGCGGGTCAGCGCGGCCAACCCCTCGGTGGCGGCCGCGTCCAGGGTGAACTCGACGAAGTCACCCCGGTAGGTCTGGGTGGCCGGCCGGGGCAGGTCCAGCGGCAGCTCCAGAGGCGCGATCCCGGCCAGCCGACCCTTCCACCAGTCCAGGTGCCGGCGGGCGCCCGGCCCGGCCAGCTCCCGCGCCTCCCAGACGGCGAAGTCGCCGTACTGCACCGGCAGGGCGGGCAGCTCCCCGTCGCGGTAGCGGGCGATCAGGTCGCGCAGCAGCACGTCCACCGACCAGCCGTCGCCGACGATGTGGTGCTGGCCGAGGAAGAGCACGTGCTCGGTCGGCGCCAGGCGGACCAGCAGAGCGCGCAGCAGCGGCCCGTTTGCCAGATCGAACGGCTCCGCGGCGGCCTCGTCGACCAGCGCCTGCGCGGCGGCCTCGTCGGCGGCGTCGACCACCGTCAGCGGCACCTCGACCGCGTCGTCGAGCACCACGGTGGGCCGACCGTCGGAATCGGCCGGGAACCGGGTGCGCAGCGACTCGTGCCGCCGGGTCAGGTCGGCCAGCGCGCGGCGCAGCGCCGCGACATCGAGCGGGCCGCGCACCCGCAGCGGCACCGCGATGTGGTACGCCGCCTCGCCGGGGGCGAGCTGATCCATGAACCAGACCCGCTCCTGGGCGTACGACAGCGGCACCTCGGCGTCCGGCGGGCGGGGTGTGATCCGTGCGGCGGGGGTACCGCCCGACCGGCGCCGCAGCCGTTGGGCGATCAGCGCCTGTCGGGCGGCGTCGCGGGCCGGGTCCTTCACGTCGGTCATGTCGGGGTGTCCTTCTCCGCCGCCAGCAACGCGGCGACCTCGGTTTCGGAGAGCTCGTCGAACTCGGCGGCGATCCGCTGCTCGATCTGGGCGGCCAGGTCGGCCACC
Organism: Micromonospora sp. U21; assembly: GCF_018070045.1. Classification (GTDB taxonomy): domain Bacteria; phylum Actinomycetota; class Actinomycetes; order Mycobacteriales; family Micromonosporaceae; genus Micromonospora. The sequence goes on along the minus strand of NZ_JAGPYK010000005.1, from coordinate 335,367 downwards.
ACCGGGCTGCTGAACAGCGCCCGCATCGGCAACGCCACGTCCACCTCGGCGCGGATGCGGGCCATCGCCCGCATGCCGCGCAGCGAGTTGCCGCCGAGGGCGAAGAAGTCGTCGAGCGCGCCGACCTTCTCCAACTGGAGGATCTCGGCGTAGACCTCGGCGACCAGGGCCTCGGCGTCGGTGCGCGGGGCGAGGAAGCCGTCGGAGGTGACGGCGGCCGGGGCCGGTAGCGCAGCGGTGTCCAACTTGCCGTTCGGGGTCAGCGGCAGCGCGTCCAACCGGACGAGCGCGCTGGGCACGAGGTGCGCGGGCAGCTCAAGGGCCAGGTCGGCGGCGAGCGCCGCCTCGTCGGCCCGGCCGACCAGGTAGCCGACCAGCGTCGGCTCGCCGGTGTCGACACGGACCACGACCGCCGCCTCGTCCACGTCCGGGCGGGCGCGCAGCACCGACTCGATCTCGCCCAGTTCGATCCGCATGCCCCGGACCTTGACCTGGTTGTCCCGGCGGCCCAGGTACTCCAGCGTCCCGTCGGCACGCCAGCGGGCCAGGTCACCGGTGCGGTACATCCGCTCCCCCGCCGGCCCGTACGGGCAGGGCAGGAAGCGCTCGGCGGTGAGCGCCGGCCGGCGCAGGTAGCCCCGGGCCAGTTGCGACCCGGCGACGTACAGCTCACCGACCACGCCCGGTGGCACCGGGGTCAGCGCGGCGTCGAGCAGGTGGACCCGGGTCGTCCAGGTGGGCTGGCCGATCGGCACCGGCCCGGCGGGCACCGGCTGCCCGGGGGCGATCCGGGCCGCCACGCAGCCGACGGTCGCCTCGGTCGGGCCGTACTCGTTGATCACGGCCACCTCGGGGTGGGCCGCCCGCCAACCGGTCAGCTGCTCACCGGCCAGCGCCTCGCCACCGATCACCAGGTCGGTGGTGGGTGACAGGGCGTCATCGAGCAGCGGCAGGTGGCTGGGGGTGACCTTGAGGAAGGTGGGCGGGCCACCGGCGCGGGCCGCCGGCGTGTCGATGCCGGCCAGCCGGACCGTGCCGCCGGCGGTGAGCGGGCCGAGCAGCCCGGTCACGGTCAGGTCGAACGAGACCGGCGAGTGCAGCAGGGCGGTGCCGGCCAGCCCCGGGTAGGTGCCCCGGGCCCAGGCCAGGTAGGCGGTGACCGCGCGGTGCTCGACCAGCACCCCCTTGGGTCGGCCGGTGGAGCCGGAGGTGTAGAGCAGGTACGCCGGGTGCTCCGGGCGCAGCGGCGCCCGCCGGTCGTCGTCGGTCAGGTCGGCGTCGTCCAGGTCCACGGCGGTCGTCGGCCCGAGCACCAGCGCGTCCGTCGGAGCCAGCGCCGCCGTCTGCGGGGTGGCCAGCACCAGCGCCGGCTCCGCGTCGGCCAGCAGGTAGCCGATCCGGTTCGCCGGGTAGCCGGTGTCCACCGGCAGGTACGCCGCGCCGGCCTTGAGCACCGCGAGGATGGCCACCACCAGCTCCACCGATCGGGGCAGCAGCAGCGCGACCGGGGTCTCCGGGCCGGCGCCGCGGTCGACCAGCAGCCGGGCCAGCCGGTTGGCCCGGGCGGCCAGCTCGGCGTAGCTCAGGTGCACCCCGTCGCAGACCAGCGCGACCGCGGCCGGGGTGGCGGCGGCCTGCCGCTCCACCTCGGCGACCAGGGTGGCCGGGGCCACCTCACCGCCGGCGCCGGTCCAGGTCAGCAGCACGTCGCGTTCGGCGTCGTCGAGCAGGGGCAGCGCGGACAGCCGCGTCGCCGGGTCGGCGACGGCGGCGGCGAGCAACCGCAGGTAGCGGGCCACGACCGACTCGGCGGTGGCCCGGTCGAACAGGTCGGTGCGGTAGACCAGTCGGCTGGTGCCGCCGGTGATGTCGAAGGCCAGGTCGTCCTTGGTGGTGCCCAGCGGCACCGGGTCCAGGCCGGAGTCCGGGATGAAGTTCAGCGCGGTCTGGAACACCGGCTGCACCGACGGGTCACGGTTCGGGGAGACCGCCTCGACGATCCGCTGGAACGGCGTCTGCCCGTGCTCCATCGCGTCCACCAGGCCGGCACGGACCCGGCCGAGCAGCTCGGTGACACTCGGGTCGCCGGTCAGGTCGCAGCGCAGCGCGACCGGGTTGACGAACATGCCGATCAGCGGGGTCAGCTCGGCCGTGTCCCGGCCGGCGGTGGAGACGCCGACCACCACCTCGGGGTCGCCGGAGATCCGGGACAGCAGCGCGGCGAAGGTCGCCAGCAGCACCATGTACGGGGTGGCCGAGGTGCCGGCGGCGAGCTGCCCGACCCGGTCCAGCAGCCCGTCGGGAAGATCGAAACGCACCTCGTCGCCGGCGAAGCCGAGCTGGGTGGGGCGCGGCCGGTCCAGCGGCAGGCCGGTCACCGCCGGCGCGCCCGCCAGGTGGTCGCGCCAGAAGGCGAGCTGCCGTGCCAGCTCGTCACCGGTGAGCTGGTCACGCTGCCAGACGGCGAAGTCGGCGTACTGGATGGGCAGCTCGGGCACGTCGGCGGGCGCGCCGGTCAGCGCGGCCCGGCTGAACGCGGCCAACTCGGCGCTGAAGAGCACCGCGGAGTGGCTGTCGAAGACCGCGTGGTGCACCACGAACTGCAACCCCAGCTGATCGCCGGAGAAGCGGACCAGCCGGGCCCGCCACGGTGGCGGGGCGTCCAGCGGGATCGGGGTACGGGCCAGCTCGGTCATTGTCTCGGCGTGGCGGCGCACCTGCTCGTCGTCGGGCAGCCTGGCCAGGTCCAGCACGGGCAGCTCCAGCGGCTCGGCGGCGCGAACCACCTGCACCAGCGCGCCGTCCACCATCCGCAGGTGCGTACGCAGCGACTCGTGCCGGGCGACCACCTGACCGAGCACCTCGACGGTCTGGGCCGCGGTGACGCCGGCCGGGAACCGCCACGGGGCCGAGACGTTGTAGACCGGCGAGCCCGGGTCGAGCTGGTTGGCCGTCCACACGCGCTCCTGCGCGAAGGAGGCCGGGAAGGTCCATTCCCTGGTCATCGTTGCTGCCTTCCGTTCGCGACCACGGCGCTCCGCTCGGCCGCACTCCTCGCGCTCACGCCACCGCTTCGCGGCGACGCGAGCGCCCCGCTGCTGTGCCTGCTGATTCGCTCGCTACGCTCGCTCACCTGCTCGCCTCGCGTACCGAACGGGGACGCATGTCGGTCCAGACGGTGTCGATGTGCGCCAGGCACTCCTCGCGGGTGCCGGCGAAGCCGGCGTCGTGCCACCCCGCCGGGAGATCCCGCTCGGCCGACCAGATGGAGTACTGCTCCTCGTCGTTGCGCACGACCAGGAATCGGGGTTCGGCCATCACTGCTCTCCAACGGTGTCGGGGGTGTGCGGTTCGGCCATCGCGACGGCGATCTTGCGGGGGCCGGTGAACGGCTCCCGCCCGTGTGCGGCGGTCATGTTGTCGACCACCAGCACGTCGTCGCGCTGGTAGTCGAATCGGACGCTGGCGGCCCGGTAGGCGGCGCGCAGGTGGTCCATGACGTCGGCGGGGATCTCGCCGCCGTCGCCGTAGTAGGTGTTCGACGGCAACCCGTCGGCGCCGAACATGGCCAGCAGCCCCTCCTGGAGGTCCTTGGCCAGGCTGCTCACGTGGAAGAAGGTGGCGTGGTTGAACCAGCGGGGGGTGTCCGAGCCGGGCCGGTGGTGCACGGCGTCGCGGACCGCCCGGGTACGCAGCCCGTCGCGGCCCGTCCACTCCAGACCGATTCGGTTGGCCTCCGCGTACGCCTCGACCGCGGCCCGGTCGTCGGTGCCGAACACGTGCTGCCAGCTGGCGCCGAAGTCCTCGTGGAAGTTGCGCATCAGCATCCAGCGGCGGCGGACGAACTCCTCGCGTACCGCCGGGTCGATCTCCCGGTAGACCCGGCGGACGTCGGCCAGCGGGGTGGCGCCCAGCGTCTGCGGCGCGGTGATGCAGTAGAAGAACAGCGTCAACGGCCAGCGGGCCTGGTACGAGTTCTCGTTGTGCAGGAAGATCTCCTCGTCCGGCGGGTAGTCGGTCGAGGTGTACACCCGGCCCTTGATGGCGTGCCGTGGTGAGGACCGCTCCGTGTAGGTCAGCGGCTCACCGGACAGCGCCCGAACCACCTGGTCGAAGCCGTCCACCCCGCCCACGTCGAACCCGCGGAACAGCAGCCCGCCCTGCTCGGCGAGGGTGGCGCGCAGCTCGGCGCGGCGCTCGGTGATCAGCTCGGTCAGCGCCCGGCCGTCGGATTCGACGACCACGGGCAGCGTGGCGATCGTGTCGCTCATGGCTCTCTACTCCTGATTTCTCGTCACGCGCGGGGCAGTCGCGGAATGGCGGGGATCGGCGCCGGGCTGGCCGGCTCGTCGGTGGTGGTGGCGCGCAGCTCCTCGATCCGGGCGGCCAGCCCGGCCACGGTGGGGGTCTCGAAGAGGCTGCGCATCGGCAGCTTCACCCCGGTGGCCCTGCGCATCGCCGCGATGAGTTGCACCGCGACCAGGGAGTTGCCGCCCAGGGCGAAGAAGTCGTCGTCGACGCCGACCTCGGCCACCCCGAGCCCGTCCTGCCACACCCGGGCGATGGTCATCTCCAGTTCGGTGCCCGGCACGGCGCTGCCGCCGCCGCCGCCGGCCGGAGCCGGGTCGGCGACCACGTCGTCGCCGGTGAGGCTGTCGGTGGTGACGCGCCCGGCGCGGCGCCGGATGTCGTCCACCGTCCGGGTGGCGATGACCACCTGGGCGCCGAGGCCGGCGGTGAGACTGCGGCGGAACGCCTCCGCACCGTCCACCGGCCGGATGTCCTCGGTCGAGGTCGGCGCGACCGCGTCGGCGTCCGTACCGGACGATCCGGTCAGGCCGCCGGTGACCGCGCCCTGGTCGACCCGGCGCAGCACGAAGTCGCTAATCGCGACCAGTTCCCGGCCGTCCGGGTCGCGCAGCGACAGATCGGCGGTGACCACCTCGTCGGTGTCGCCGGCCCGGTGCCGCAGCTCGCTGGTGAACCGGGCCGGCAAGGGCCCCCGCACCACGATCCGGCCGTACGACAGCGGCAGGTAGGTGCCGCTGCCCTGGCCCCGGCCGAACGCGGTCGCCACGTCCAGCAGCGCGGGATGCAGGCCCCAGGTGGGCAGGTCGCCGATGACCGCGGCGGGTGCCTCGACCACTGCCAGTTCGGCGCCGTCGGCCAGGTGGTGCTCGCCCAGCGCGGCCCAGCGCGGCCCGAAGGTGAGCATGCTGGTCCGGCCCCGTCCGAACGACGCGTCGTCGTCCACCCGGCGACCCGCCGGGACGGCCGGGGTTGCCGGCGGGGCCGGCTCGTCGGTCCAGCCGGCCGCGCCCCGCACGTGGGTGCGCAGTCGGCCACCGGCCAGGCTGCGGACCGCGAAGTCCGTGCCGCCCTCGTCGGCCGGCGTCAGCTCCACCCGGTACTGGGCGACGGTGCCGTCGGGCACCGCGAACGGCTCCAGGAAGACCACGTCGCGCAGCTCCACCGCCGCGCCCGGCCCGGGAGCGGGCAGCGCGGCGGCCACCGCGGCCCGCACCGACTCCAGGTGGGCGGTGCCCGGCACGACCGGCACGCCGCCGATCCGGTGCTCGTCGAGCAGCCAGTGGGTGCTGGCGGAGACCAGACCGTGCAGCACCGTCTCCACCGGCCCGGTGACCTTCGTGGTGAGCACCGGGTGGTCGACCGCGCCGGTCACCGTGTCGCGCCCGGCCGCCCGGAAGCCGCCCGGCGCGGCGGTCTCCACCGCCATGCCGACCTCGGCCCAGCCGCCCCAGTTCTGCGACAGCACCGGGGCCCGCCAGAACGCGCCGGAGCGGGCGTGCGCGTCCAGGAAGGCGTTGGCCGCGCAGTAGTCCACCTGCCCGAAGCCGCCGACCACGGCGGTGACGGACGAGCAGAGCACCACGAAGTCCAGCGGCAGGTCGCCGAAGACCTGGGCGAGGGCGAGGGTGCCGGCGAGCTTCGGGGCGAGCACCCGTTCGGCCTCGGCCCGCTCCTTCACCTCAGCCATCCCGCCGCCGGGCAGGCCGGCCGCGTGGACGATGCCGTCGATGCCGCCGTACGCGGCCGTCGCGACGTCGCGGACCCGGCGCAGGTCGGCCGGGTCGGTGACGTCGGCGGCGAGCACCAGCACCTCGGCGCCGGTGGCCTCCATCCGGCGGATCGCCGCGATGGCCCGTCCGGCCCGATCGTCGCCGTGCACGGCGAGGTGGTCGTCCCACCGCTCGCGCTCCGGCAGCCCGGAGCGGGCCAGCAGCACCAGCTTCGCGCGGGCGCGGGTGGCGAAGTCCTCGGCCAGGGTGATGCCGATGCCGCCGAGCCCACCGGTGATCACGTACCGGCCGCCGTCGCGCAGCGCGCCCGGCTCGCCCTCGGCGTCGATCGTCACCTGCTCGACGTCGGCCACCCAGCGGCGGCCGCCACGCAGGGCCACCTCGGGCTCCCGGGGACGGCGCAGCTCGGCGACCACCGTGCTGGCGTCGTCGTCGGTCGGGTCCGCGTCGATGAGCCGGACGGCCAGCCCGGGCAGCTCGGCGGGGAGCACCCGGGCCAACCCGGCGAGGGTGGCGTGCTCCGGACGGCGCAGGTCGTCGCCGCGCACGTCGCCGGTGCCGGCGGTGACCAGATCCAGGGCTAGGCCGTGCTCCTCGCCGGTCAGGCCGGCGCCGGCGAGCGCCTGCACCAGGTGCAGGGCACTGAAGAAGCCCAGGTCCTGGGCAAGCCAGGCGGCCGCGATGTCGGTGCCGGTCGGCGCGCCGTCCAGGGTGAACGCGTGCACCAGCCGGGTCGGCGGCGCCGCGTCGGCGGTGAGCGCGGCGACCAGCGCGTCATGGTCGGCGCGTACACCGGGGCGCAGCCGGTAGCCACCGTCGGTGGCGGCGAAGGCGTCGCCGGGGCGTACCGGCACCGGCTCGGCGCCGACGGCCCGCAGGCCGGCGACCAGCGCGTCACCGCGCGGACCCGCGGTGAGGACCAGGCAGCGGCCCAGCGACCCGGACGGCGGCAGCGGCGCGGCCTGCCGCCATACCGGCACCGCGAACCACTCGGACAGCGGTCGCGGCCCGGTCTCCACCGGCGCGGCGGTGACGGGCTGCTCCGGGTCCGGCTCGATCCAGTAGCGGCGGCGCTCGAGCGGGTACGTGGGCAGCGGCACCCGGCGGGCCGTCGGGTCGGCCTCGACGCGCACCGGCAGGCCCGCGCACCACAGCACGCCGGCGGTGGCGAGGAGGGCGGCCAGGTCGCCGGTGTTCTCCCCGGCGCCGGGCAGGCTGCCCAGCGGGGTGAGCGTGCGCTGCTCCGGCGCGGCCTTGGCGACCTGCATCCGGGCCAGGTTGGCCAACTGCCGGCCGGGGCCGCACTCGATGAGCTGCCAGGTGCCCGCGGCCAGCAGGGTGGCCACGCAGTCGCCGAAGCGGACCGGCTGGCGCAGGTGCGTCGCCCAGTACGCCGGGTCAGTGGCCTGCTCGGCGGTGATCCAGGTGCCGGTGACGTTGGACAGGAACGGCACCGTCGGCGGCCGCAGCGGCACCGTGCCCATCAGGGCGGTGAACTCGGCGAGGATCGGCTCCATCATCGGCGAGTGGAACGCGTGCGAGGTGCGCAGCGCCTTCGACTTGCCCTTCAGCGTCGCGGCGAACGCCTCGACGGCGCCGGTCTCGCCGGCCACCACGCAGGTGCCCGGGCCGTTGACCGTGGCCACGGAGAGCCCGTCGGGCAGCAGGTCGGCGACGACCGACTCGTCCAGCGCGACGGCGAGCATCGACCCGGCGGGCATCGACTGCATCAGCCGACCCCGGGCGGCGACCACCCGCAGCGCGTCCGGCAGGCTCAACACCCCGGCCACGGTGGCCGCCACGTACTCGCCGATGGAGTGACCGATCATCGCGGCCGGCCGGACCCCGACGGCCTGCCAGAGCACGGCCAGGGCGTACTCGACGGTGAACAGCGCCGGCTGGGTGTAGCGGGTCTCGGTGAGCCTCTCCCCCGCCGCCGGGTCCCGGCCGAGGATCAGGTCGCGCAGGTCCAGGCCCAGGTCGGCGCGGAGCAGGTCGGCGCACTGGTCGACGACCGCGGCGAAGCGGGGCTGCTCGGCGTAGAGCTGCGCGCCCATCCCCGCGTACTGGGCGCCCTGACCGGAGAACAACAGAGCCACTGTCGGGGCCGGACTGTTGGTCAATGGTTGCGGTCCGCGCTTCGGGGAGCGGAGGGCAGTCACCGCCGTGGGGATGTCGGTGGCGACCACTGATCGGCGGTACGGGTACTGGCGGCGGCCGACGAGCAGGGTGTGCGCGACGTCGGCGAGGTACGCCGGCCCGGCGTCGGTGGCGCCGTCCAGGTGCGCGGCGAGGCGCTGCACCGCCGCGTCCAGGGCGCTCGGGGTGGCCGCGCTGACCTCGAGCAGGTGCGCCGGACGCACCCGACGGTCGGTGCGGTACGCCGCCGGCGCCTCCTCCAGCACCACGTGGGCGTTGGTGCCGCCGATGCCGAACGAGCTGACCCCGGCCCGGCGGGGCCCGCCGTCGGTGTCCCACTTGGTGAGGGTGTTCGCCACATAGAACGGGGTGTCGGCGAACTCCACGGCCGGGTTCGGCGTCTCGAAGTTGATCGTCGGCGGGATCAGTCCATGCTCCATGGCGAGCACCGCCTTGATCACGCTGACGATGCCGGAGGGCTGGCTGAGGTGCCCGATGTTCGACTTCACCGAGCCGATGCCGCACCAGCCCCGCTCGTCGGTGTCGCGGGTGTACACGGCGGAGAGCGCCGCCACCTCGATCGGGTCGCCCATGGCGGTGCCGGTGCCGTGCGCCTCGACGTAGCTGATGGTGCGGGGGTCGATGTCGGCCATCGCCACGGCCTGCGCGATGGCCGCCGCCTGCCCGTCGACGCTGGGCGCGGTGAAGCCGACCTTGCCGGCGCCGTCGTTGTTGATCGCGTTGCCGAGCACGACCGCGCGGATGGCGTCCCCGTCGGCGATCGCGTCGGAGAGCCGCTTGAGGAGGGTCACCCCGGCACCGCTGCCCCACACCGTGCCGTTGGCGGCCGCGTCGAACGGGCGGCAGCGGCCGTCTGGTGAGGTGAAGCCCTCCATACCGAGGTAGCCGACGTGCGGCAGCTCGATGTTCACACCACCGGCGAGCGCCATGTCGCACTCGCCGTTGCGCAGCGCCTCACACGCCAGGTGGAACGCGACCAGCGACGTGGAGCAGGCGGTGTGCACGGTCAGGCTCGGCCCGCGCAGGTCCAGCCGGTACGACACGTTGGTGGCCACGTAGTTCGGCGAGTTGCCGGTGGCGATGGAGACCACGCCGTGCGGGTTGCCACCGATCCGCCGGTTACGCAGCACGTTCCGGTTCAGGTACGTGTTCCCGCCGGTGCCGGCGTACACGCCGATCGCGCCGTCGTAGCGGGCCGGGTCGTAACCGGCGTCCTCCAGCGCCGTGTGGCAGGACTCCAGGAACAGGCGGTGCTGCGGGTCGGTCAGCTCCGCCTCCCGGGCGGTCATCCCGAACAGCGTGGCGTCGAACTCGTCATAGCCGTCGACCAGCGGAGCACGACTGACCCAGCCCGGGTCGTCGACCTCCTCGACGGTCGCGCCCCGGGCGAGCTGTTCCTCCCGGGTCAGCTCGGTGACCGACTCCACCCCGTCGACCAGGTTGCGCCAGAACTCGTGCACGTCGGCCGCGCCGGGCAGGCGCGCGGCCAGGCCGACGATCGCGATCGGTTCGATGCCCGCGTCGGGCAGGTCGGTGACGTCGTCGGGCAGGTCGGCTGCGGTCGGGTTGCTCATCAGGCTGTCCTTCGTCACGCGGTGCCGCCGGGGCGGCGGGGAGGGATACGGCGGGTACGGCTGCGGCGGGCGGCGGCGCGCAGAGCGGCCCGCGCCAGCTCCGGGCGGTCGGCGGCCCCGTCGAGGCTGGCGGCGAGCGCACGGACGGTGGGGTGGCGGAACAGATCGAGCATCTTGATGGACCGGCCCGTGGCGGCGGTCAGCCGGGCGTGCACGGCGGCGAGCGCGAGGGAGTGCCCACCGATGTCGAAGAAGTTGTCGGTCACCCCGACCCGGTCACGCTCCAGCACCTCCCGCCAGATTCCCGCGATCAGCTCCTCGGTCTCCGTGAGCCCGTCCGGTCCGGCGGGAAGCAGCGCCGGCGGGTGGCCGGTCGGGTCGCCGCCGGCGACCGTCATCGCGCCGAGCTGCGGCACCCGCACGGTGGGCCGGGGCAGCGCGGCGGCCACCTCGCGGGCCGGCGTGTCCGGTGCGGCGGCCAACGCCCCCACCAGCTCGGCCAGGTCGGCGAGCAGGTCGTCGATGCGCGCGGCGTCGAACAGGTCCGGGTTGTAGACCACCTCGACGCCGGTGCGACCGTCGGACTGGACCACGTAGACGGTGACGTCGAAGGGTGAGCCCGGTTTGGGCACCGGCACCGGCTCGGCGGTCAGCCCGGTCAGCGTCAGCCGGGGCGGCGCGAAGTTGAGCACGTTGAACAGCACCTGCACCAGCGGCGCGCGGGCGGTGTCCCGGCCGTCGCCGAGCGCCTCGACGATGCGTTCCAGTGGCGCCCCAGGGTGGGCGGTGGCGTCGTGCAGCTCCCCGGCACACCGGTCGACCAGCTCGGCGAAGCTCGCCCCGCCGGTGCGGACCCGCACCGGCACCGTGTCGATGAAGAAGCCGATCACGTCGTCGAAGGCGGCCAGCCGCCGGTCGGCGACGATCGCGCCGAGCACGTGGTCGTCACCGCCGGTGAGCCGCGCGATCACCTCACCGAAGGCGGCCAGCAGCACCGCCGCCACGGTGGTGCCGCGCCGCTCGGCCAGCTCGCGGACCGCGCGGTCGGTGTCGGCGGGCAGCCGGGCGGCGGCCTCCGCACCGGCGTAGGTCTGCACCGCGGGCCGAGGTCGGTCCCGGGGCAGGTCCAGCACCGTCGGCACGCCGTCCAGGTGCGCCGTCCACCAGGCCAGATCGGCGGCGCCGCGCAGCCGGTCCCGTTCGGCCCGCCAGACCGCGTAGTCGGCGTAGCGGGCGGGCAGCTCCGGCAATCGTGGCGGCTCGCCGGCCACCGCCTGGGCGTACCCGGCCGCCAGGTCGTCGTAGCAGACCCGCTCGGACCAACCGTCGAAGACGGCGTGGTGCCAGGTGGCGGCCAGCACGTGCTCGGCCGGGCCGAGCCGGTAGACGGTCACCTGCCAGGGCGGCCCGGTGGCCAGGTCGAAGGGGTGCGCGGCGCCGGCGGCGAGCATCCGGGTCAGCTCCGCCTCCGGCTCGGCGCTGCCGGTCAGGTCGACCACCGGCACGGCCACGTCGGTCGGCTCGGCGCAGACCGCGTACGGCACGCCGGCGGTCTGCGGAATCCGCCAGCGCAGCACGTCGTGCCGCTCGGCGACGGCCCGCAGCGCCGCCCCGAGCGCGGCGGTGTCCAGCGGGCCACGCAACCGGTGCGCCACCGCGATGTTGTACGGCGCGCTGGACGGCGCGAGCTGGTCGACGAACCAGAGGCGACGCTGCGGCGGGGAGAGGGTGGGCGGGTTGCCGGTGCGCAGCCCGTCGCCGCCGCTCGGCGCGGCGGCCACCCGCTCGGCCAACCGGCCGAAGGTGCGCTGGGTGAACACCTCGCGGGTGTCGAGCTGCCGGCCCAGCTCGGCGCGGAGCGCGGCGACCAGGCGCATCGCCGCGATGGAGTTGCCGCCGGCGGCGAGGAAGTCCGTCGCCGGCTCGGGTGCCGCGCCGAGCAGCCGGGTCCAGATGCCGGCAACCGCCGCCGCCACGGACCCGTCCGGCGTGGCCGGCCCGTCTTCGGCGGCAGTGCCGGCGGGGGCGGTATCGGTGGGGGTGGTGGTGACGAGCGCGGCGGTGGCCAGCGCGCGCAGCGTCGGCCGGTCCAGCTTCCCGCTGACCGCGCTGACCGGCAGGGAGGCGCGGCGCAGCACCCGGGCCGGCAGCATCGCCGCGGTCAGCCGGCTGCCGGCGTACGCCCGCAGCCGGGTGTCGTCGGGCGCGTCCGCCGGGGTGAGGAACGCGACCAGCTCGACGCCGGCCGGGCCGGGAACCGCCTCGACCGCGACGCCGGTGACCCCGGGCAGGTCGGCGAGTACCGCCTCCACCTCGCCCAGCTCGATGCGCTGCCCACGGATCTTGACCTGTCGATCCGTGCGGCCCAGGTAGACGATCCGCCCGTCCGGGCCGTGCCGGACCAGGTCGCCGGTGCGGTACAACCGCTCGCCGGGCAGGCCGGAGAACGGGTCCGGGACGAACCGCTCGGCGGTCAACCCGGGCCGGCTCAGATAGCCGTCGGCCAGTCCGGGCCCTCCGATCAGCAGCTCACCGGTCTCCCCCGGCGGCACCGGGTCCAGCGCCGTGTCCACCACGTACGCCCGGTGGTTGGGCAGTGGTCGGCCGATCGGCACCGGGTCGGTCTCGGTGGCGCTCAACGGGCCGCTGACCGCCAGCACCGTCGTCTCGGTGGGGCCGTAGCCGTTGAGGAAGCGGCGGCCGGGCGCCCAGCGGGCGGCCAGCGCGGCCGGCACCGCCTCACCGCCGCACAGCACGGTGCGCCAGCCGGGCAGCTCGGCCGGGTCCAGCATGGCCAGCATGGTGGGCGTGATGAAGCCCCAGTTGACCTCGTGCACGGCGATGAACCGGGCCAGCCGGACCGGGTCGGCGCGATCCTCGGCGCCGAGCAGCTGCACCGTGCCGCCGAGCAGCAGCGGCACGAACAGGTCCATGGTCGCCGCGTCGAAGCCGAGCGAGGCGATGCCGAGGCTGCGTACGCCGGCGTCGGCGCCGGTGAGAGCGACGACGCCGCTGACGAACTCGACCACGTTGCGATGGCTGGTGAGCACGCCCTTGGGCCGACCGGTGGAGCCCGAGGTGAACAGCACGTACGCCGGATCGCCGGGGCGGGCCGGGCAGGGCGCGGGCGGAGCCGGGTCGGGCGGCCCGAGCGTCTCGATGCCTGGCGCGTCGCCGAACTCCGCCTCGGCGGCGTCGCCCACCACCAGGGACACGCCCGCGTCGGCGGCGATCCCGCGCAGCCGCCGACGCGGGCCGCCCGGCTCCAGCGGCACGTAGCAGCCGCCGGCCAGCAACACCCCCAGCACGGTGGCGACCAGATCCGGCCGGCGGCTGCCGCACACCCCGACCCGGCTCTGCCGGTCGACGCCCCGGACGCGCAGCGCGGCGGCCACCCCGGCGGCCCGGGCCACCAGCTCGGCGTAGCTGAGCCGGCTGTCCCACTGGCGCACCGCCACCGCGTCCGGGGTGCGGGTGGCCTGCGCGACCACCAGCTCGGCGAGCGTCGCGTCCGGCCAGGGCAGCGGTTCTCCCCGTACGGCGCTGATGGACAGGATGTCGGTCACCCGTTCCCCCCGGGGTAGCTGCTCGGATCGGTGACTTGCAGGCGCAGCTCACTGACGTGGCCGCGGCCTCGCGCATCCGTCACCCAGCTCTCGCTCGGTGCCGGCAACAGCTCGGTGACGATGACCCCGACGTCCGGCCCGGTACGGGCGGCGGCGTCCACCATCGCGCACAGCGACTGGGCGTACAGCGGGCCGGTCAGGTCGACGTAGCAGGGCTTGACCTCGGTGCCGACCTTCACGAACACCCGCTCGGGCAGGCCGAGCCGCGCCCGCCACATGCGCACCGCGAGGAACCGCTCGGCCTCTCCGGTCACCCCGACCAGGCCGCTGTCCGCGACGGTGGTCCGCCACGTCCGCCGGGCCACGACCAGCCGGTCGATGGTGATCCTGGGCGTGTGCGGCGCCGGGTCCAGCAGCTTGAAGGCGTCCACCAGCAGCGAGCCGAGCAGGTTGGCGAAGACCTCCACCAGCGGCCACCGGCTGCCGTCGGGCAGCACCGCCACCAGCCGGTCGCCGGCCGGCACCACCCGCACCTCGGTCGCCGGGACCAGCCGGTCCACCTCGCCGCCCCGGGCGGTGTCGATGCCGAGCTGTCGGTCAGCGGGGCCGGTCAGCCCGTACGTGGTGCGGGTGGTGACCCGCGGGAAGCCCTCCGGGTAGAGCACCCGTAGTCGGGCCGGGCCCAGGTCGGCGTCCAGTCCGGCGCGCAGCGCCGCCGGGTCGGGGTGGAACGGCACGAACACCGCGCTGTCGAAGGTGGCGTTGGCCGGGTGCAGCTCGCCGAGCACGAGGAGGAACTCGCCCCGGTTCAGCGCGGCCAGGTCGACGGCGCTGATCTGCACGTCCGGGCTGTGGATCCGGGCCGACGGCCAGCCCGGCGCTTCCGCCGGGAACACCCGCCGGGCCCGCTCGGCCAGTTCCGTGCCGCGCAGCCGCAGCTCGGGCTGCCCGGGCGGCAGCGCGGCCAGGTCGAACAGCTCGGCCCAGCGGGCGGTGAAACCGGCCCCGGCGGCGGCCAGCGGCCCGTCCGGGGCGACCAGCAGCCCCTGGGCCAGCGACCAGACGTCGGCCAGCCGCACCGGCCCGTCGGCGCGCAGCTCCTCGAACAACTCGGCGAGGAGCCGCTCGCAGGCGGCGCCGATCTCGGCGGTCAGCCATCGCGCGGCCTGGAGCAGCACGGCCAGCGGCGCGGCGAGGGAGTCGAGCACCGCCGCGCCGAGGGTGACCGTGAGGTCGCGAGCGGTCTCCTCGTAGACGATGGTGCGGCCGACGTACATCTCACCGGCCTGCCGGGTGGCGGGCCGGCCGGTGACCGCGGTGAACTCCGCGTTCAGCGCGGCCAGCGCGGCACCCAGCCGGACCGGGTCGCCGGCCGCCGCGGCGACCTCGTCGCGGGCCGCGCAGAGCCGGTCGAAGCCGGCGGTCACCTCAGCGCGCAGCGCCGGGTCGTCGATCGCGGCCAGCCGATCGCGCAGCACCTGCTCGGCCCGGGGGCTGATCGGCAGGCCGGCGTCCCAGGTCAGCAGGCGACGCTCGACCAGCCGGTCGAGCAGCAGCAACCCATCGTCGGCGGTACGCAGGCCGGCGTCGCCGTCGGCGTGCACCCGCTCGACCAGCCGCAGGGCCGGCGTGCGCCCGTCGCAGCGGGCCAGCAACCGCGCCTCCGGCACGGACAGCTCCACCGGCGGGTGCAGCGGCCGGTGCAGCAGCCGACCCACCACGCTCAGGTGCGGCGGCAACATCGGCGCCCACCAGCGGCGTACGGCCGGGTCGTCGGCGAGCCGGTCGGCGTACGCGATCAGCGCCCACGCCTCGAAGTGCACCTCCCGCCTCGACAGCGGCGTCAGCCCCGGCCCCGGCCGCAGCCGGGTGGACGGGTCGGCGGGGTCGAGGGCGCCCCAGCAGACCGGGCCGAAGAAGCCGATCGTCTCGGCCTTGCCGCAGTAGCGCTGCCAGTAGCGCAGCAGGCTCAGCTCACGCTTGCGCCGACGGACGTTGCGGACCGCGGCGTCGGTACGCAGCAGCCCGTCCAGGGCGATCAGCATCTCCGGGTTCTGCCAGGTGACCGCCTCGCGCAGCAGCGGGTCGGCGGCGATCCGGCCGGCGGTGGCCGACGCGTCGGCGAGGGTCTCGGCGAACGCCTTGTCGAACAGCTCGGCTGCCCCACCGTCGGCGGCCGGCCCCGCGTCGACGGCGGCCAGCAGCGCGTCCGCGGCCTCGGCGGCGTCCGGGGCGGCGAAGTCGGCCAGGCCGTCGGCCGGGAAACCGGCGGTGCGCAGCACCACGTCGCGCCACACCGACCAGCCGGTCGCGCCCAGTGGCAGCAGGTGGGTCATCGGACCGGCTCCGACTCGTCGGTGTCCACGATGTGCAGCCGCAGTTCGCTGAAGTAGCGCCGGCCGGCCGCGTCGGGCACCCAGGCGTCCTGCGCGGTGGGCAGCATCTCGCTGACCACCAACGTCGTGTCGTCGCCGCCGTCCCGCTGTGCCGCCCGGACCATCGCGCAGAACATGTTGGCGAAGGCCGGGCTGCTCAGGTCCACGAAGCACGGCTTGGTCTCGGTGCCGAGTTTGACGTACACCTGTTCCGGCAGGCCCAGCCGGCGCCGCCAGTCCCGCACGCCCAGGAAGCGCGCCCGCTCCCCCGTCACCCCGCCGAGGCCGCTCGCGCCGACGGTGGTGCGCCACGTCCTGCGGGCCACCACCAGCCGGTCAAGCGTGATCCGCGGGGTGTACGGCGCGGCCGCGACCAGCTTGAACCCGTCCACGGCGTGCGCGCTGAGCAGGCCGGCGAAGACCTCGGTCAGCGGCCAACGCCGCCCGTCGGCGGCGACGACCACCAGCCGGCCGTCCTCGTCCCGCACGGTCAGCGCCACGGTGGGCAGCACCCGGTCCGGTTCGGCGGTGGGCGCGGGCGCGAACGCCAACTGCCGGTCGGTCGAGCCGATCAGCGCCTCGGCGACCCGGCTGGTACGTCGCGGCCAGTCGGTGGGGAAGAGCAGCCGGATCCGGTCCGGGCCGAGATCGGCCTCCAGCGCGGCGCGCAGCCGCTCGACGTCCGGATGCGACGGGGTGAACGCCTGGCAGTCGAACGACGACCAGGCGGCGTGCAGCTCGCCGAGCACGACGGTGTAGTCACCGCGCGCCAGCGCGTCCGTGTCGGCGGCGCAGATCTGCAGGTCGGGACTGTGCAGCCGGGCGTTGGACCAGCCCGGGCGGACGGCCGGGAAGACCTCGTCGACCCGGGCGGCCAGGTCCGCCACGTCGAGGCGCACGTCCGCGCTGCCCGCCGGCAGGTCGTTCAGCCCGAACAGCCCGGCCCAGCGGGCGGCGAACTCGGTGGCCACCGCGTCGACCGGTCGCGGCCCGCTGCCCCAGAAGAGTCCCTGCGCCAGGAACCACAGGTCGGACAGGGCCACCGGGGCGTCGCCGGCCTCGGCGCGCAGCTCGTCGTACAGATCCCGGAACGCCACCCCGTACGCCTCGTCCAGCGCACCGGTCAGCCAGCGGGCGGCGCGCAGCAACACGGCCAGCGGCGCGGCGACATCGTCCAGCAGCGGCGCGCCGAAGACCACGTCCAGGTCCCGGCTGGTGTCCTCGTAGCAGAGCGTCCGACCGGCGTACATCTCGCCGGCCCGGCGCCGCGCCGGCTGCCCGGTGAGGTCGGTGAACGTCTCGTCGAGCGCGTCCAGCGCGGCACGCAGCCGGTCCGGGTCGCCGGCCGCGGCGGCGACCGCGTTCCGGGCGGCGCACAGCCGGTCGAAGCCGGCCTGCGCGGCGGTCCGGGCTGGGTCGTCGCCGATCTCCGTGATCCGTTGCCGCAGCACGTCCTCGGCGGCGGGGCTCACCGGCAGCGCGGCGTCCCAGGTGGCCAGCTCCCGCTCCACCAGCCGGTCGAGCAGCGCGTACCCGTCCTTCGGGCGGCGCAGCCCGATGCCCGGGTCGGTGACCAGGTCACACGCCGGGCGACGACCGTCGGCCGCGGCGAGCAGCGCCGCCTCGACCGGCGACAGTGCCACCGGCGGCCGGCCCGGTCGGCGCACCTCCCGGCCGGCGAGGCTCAGCTGTGGTGCGAGCCGGGGCGGCCACCACCGGCGCACCGCCACGTCCGCACCGATCCGCCGCGCGTACGCGGTCAACGGCCACGACTCGAACCACACCCAGCGGCGGCGGGTCAGCGCCGCACCCGGGCGCACCTCGGCGGCGACCGGCAGCTCCGGGTCGAGAGTGACCCAGCAGCTCGGGCCGAAGAAGCCAACGGTCTCGTTCTTGCCGCAGTAGCGCTGCCAGTACTTGAGCACGGCGCGTTCCCGGTCGCGGCGGCGAACGTTGCGGGGGGCGTCCGGGCCGCCGCGGACCAGACCGTCGAGGGCGACCAGCGCGCCACGGTTCTGCCAGGTGACCGCCTCGCGCAGCAGCGGGTCGGCGGCCAGCTCGACGAGCCGCCCGCCACCGGCGGACACCGCCTCGGCGAACTCCTTGTCGAACAGCTCGGCGCCGGCGCCGGTGACCAGCAGTTCGTCGGCCGCCGCGGCGGCCTGCGGGGCGGACAGCAGCATCAGCCCGTCGGCCGGAAAGCCGGTGCCGCGCAGGATCGCGTCCCGCCACACCGACCAGCCGCTGTCGCCCAGTGGCACCCGGTGCCCGAAGGCCGGCCCCGCCGCGCCGCTGGCGGAAACGGCCCGGTCCCGAGCGTCGGTGAGCGCGGAGGTCAGGTCGGTGCGGATCGCGGCGGCCAGCTCGGGCAGCGCGTCGTGCAGGAAGAAGTGCCCGCCGTCCAGCTCGTGCAGGGTGAAACCGGCGGTGGTGTGCTCGCGCCACGCGGCGCTCTGCTCGCGGGTCACCGCCCGGTCGGCACGGCCGCTGAACGCCACGATCGGCACCGGCAGGGGCTCCTCGGGCCGGTACCGGTAGCCGTCCACCCGCTCGAAGTCGGCGCGCAGCAGCGGCAGCAGCAGCTCGACCAGCTCGGGGTGCTCCAGCACGCCGGTGGGCAGACCGCCGCCGGCCCGCAGCCGGCGCAGCAGCTCCTCGTCGTCCACGCGGGACAACCCGTCGAAGGCGCTGGGCGCGGTGACATGTGGCGCGCGGGCACCGCCGACGTAGAGCCGCAGGGGCAGCGGGAGACCGGCGCGGCGCAGCTCGCGGGCCACCTCGAAGCCGAGACGCCCGCCCATCGAGTGGCCGTAGAGGGCGTACGGGCGGTCGGCCCGCTCCGCGATGGCGGTGGCCACGTCGGTCACCCGGAACCGCGGGTCCTCGCTGATCCGGTTCTCCCGGCCGGGTAGCTGCACCGGCAGCACCTCGACGTCCGGGCCAAACCGGGCCGGGAAGTGGCGGAACGCGCTCGCGCCGGCGCCAGCGTAGGGCAGGCAGAACAACTGCACCGGTGCCGGATCACGGCTGCCGGCGGAGAGGAACCAGGTCACCGCACGCCTTTCTGAGGGGGGTCGATCCAGTACCGCTGCCGCTGGAAGGGGTAGGTGGGCAGCGAGGTGCGTCGGACGGTGCCGGCCGGGTGCAGGGCCGTCCAGTCCAGGGCCTGACCGGCCACCCAGCCGGCGGCCAGCTCGCGCAGCGCACCGGCCGGGCCGGCCACCCGGGCGTCGGTGGCCAGCAGCTCGTCCAGCGCGGCGACCGCGCCAGCCAGTTCGGTGGCGGTGACGGCGGCCCGGCAGCCGAACTCGCGCCGGCCCAACGCCAGCGTCGCGGCGACCTCGGCGAGCGCCGGGGCGCTGCCGGCCAGGTGCCGACGCAGCCGGGTCAGCGCCGCCCGCAGCGCCACCGGGGTACGCGCCGAGACCGGCAGCACCTGCGCCGCGGCCGGGTCCCCGTCGACCGGCTCGGCCGGGGGCGGCTGCTCCACCACGACGTGCGCGTTGGTGCCGCCCAGCCCGAACGAGCTGACCCCGGCGACCCGGCGCGGCGCGTCCGGCCAGTCCCGCACCTTGGTAGGTACGTAGAACGGGCCGGCGGACAGGTCGATCTCCGGGTGCGGGCGGGTGAAGTGCAGGTTCGGCGGGATGATGCCGTGCTGCACGGCGAGCACCGCCTTGATCAGCCCGGCGATGCCGGCCGCGGCGTCGAGGTGACCGATGGTGGTCTTCACCGAGCCGAGCGCGCAGGTCTCGGCCGGGGCGGCGCCCTCGTACACCTCGTGCAGCGCGGCCACCTCGATGGCGTCGCCGAGCGGTGTGCCGCTTCCGTGTGTCTCGATGAAGCGGACCTCACCGGGGTCGACCTCGGCGGCGGCGAGCGCACCGGCCACCGCGGCGGCCTGCCCTGCCGGGCCGGGGACGGCGTAGCCGGCCCGCTGGGCGCCGTCGTTGGTCACCGCCCAGCCGGGCAGGATCGCGAGGACCCGGTCTCCGTCGGCCTGCGCGTCGGCGAGCCGGCGCAGGGCCACCACCCCGACGCCGGAACCGAACCCGGCGCCCTGGGCGGCCTCGTCGAAGGCGCGGCAGCGGCCGTCCGGGGAGGCCAGGCCGCCGGGGGTGTGCCGGTGCCGGGGCCAGGTCACGCTCACCCCGCCGGCCAGCGCGAGGTCGCACTGGTAGTCGGCGAGGCTCTGCGCGGCGAGGCAGACCGCCACCAGCGAGCTGGAGCAGGCGCTCTGCACCGCCACCGCCGGGCCGGTCAGCCCCAGCCGGTACGCGACCTGGCCGGGCAGGTGGTCGGTGAGCTGCCGGCCGACCAGCCGGGCCTCCCAGTCGTCCGGGTCGACGTCGCCGACCACGGTCGGGTTGTCCATCAGGTGGAACAGGAAGTAGCGGTTGACGGAAGTGGCGCCGTACACGCCGACCAGACCGGGGAACCGGGCCGGGTCGTGACCCGCGTCCTCCAGCGCCTCCCACGCGGTCTCCAGGAACAGCCGGTGCTGCGGGTCGGTGCGGGCGGCCTCCCGGTCGCCGAAGGCGAAGAACTCCGCGTCGAAGTCGGCGACCCCGTCGAGCCGGCCGGTGGCCTTGACGTGCCGCGGGTCGGCGCGCAGCCCCGGGCCGACGCCCAGGGCGGCCAGCTCCTCGTCGCTGTGGTCGTGGATGGCGTCCACCCCGGCGCACAGGTTCCACCAGAAGGTGGCGACGTCCGGCGCGCCGGGAAACCGGCCGGCGAGGCCGACCACGGCGATCTCGTCGCCGGTGTGGTCGCGCACGCCGACCGGCGCGGCGGACGGGCCGGCGGCGGCTGGCGGCACGGTGGGCATGGTCGGCGCCGCGGCAACCAGCGACGGGGCCGGCGGGCTCGCCGGTGCCGGCGGGTCGACCAACCGGGCCTGGGCGGCGACGGTCGGGTGATCGAAGAGCCGTAGCAGCGGCACCGCCACACCGAACCGTTCGGCCAGCCGCTGCTGCACCTGGCCGAGCAGCAGGGACTGCCCGCCGACGTCGAAGAAGCTGTCGGTGCGACCGACCTCGTCCCGGCCGAGCACGGCGCACCAGATGTCGTGCACGACCCGCTCGGTCGGGGTGGCGGGCCCGTCCCCGAGCGGCACCGCCCGCGCCGGGTCCGGCAGCGCCCGCTCGTCGACCTTGCCGCTGGCGGTCAGCGGGAACTCGGCGACCGGCACGACGGCGCGGGGCAACACGTACTCGGGCAGTTGCCGGGCCAGGGCGGCCCGCAGCGCCGCCGGGTCCACCGGCGGCCCGGCCGGCCGGACGTACGCCAGCAGCTCGCCGTCGCGGGCGATGGCACGCACCTCGGCGATGCCGGGCTCGGCGGCGAGCACGGACTCGATCTCGGTCAGCTCGACCCGGAACCCGCGCACCTTGACCTGCCGGTCCAGCCGGCCGAGGCAGCGCAGCTCGCCGGTGGGCAGCAGCTCGCCCAGGTCACCGGTGCGGTACGCCGGCACGCCGTCGGGGTCGTGGCCGAACCGGTCGCTGGTCTGGTCGAGGTATCCGGGGGCGAGGTGCCGGCTGCGCACGACGATCTCGCCGTCCGGCGCCAGCCGCAGCGCGTACCCGGGCAGGGCGGTGCCGATCGGCAGCGGGCCGGTGGCCGCCGGGTCGATGTCGGCCAGCGGCAGCGCGTACCCGGCGGCGAAGGTCATCTCGGTGGCCCCGTAGCCGTTGACCAGGACGCAGCCGGGGGCGAAGCGGCCTCGGGCGCGGGCTGCGTCGGCGTAGCTGGCCTGTTCGCCGCCGAGCAGCACCACCCGGACCCGGTCCAGCCGCTCGACGCCCGCGGTGTCCAGCAGGTACCGGTAGACCGTCGGGGTGGAGTGGTAGACGGTGACGCCGTGGCGGTCCAACTGCTCGACGGCGTACGCCAGCCCGTGCCGGCGCAGGTCGACCGGGACGACGGTGGCGCCGGTGAGCAGCGCCGGGTACAGGTCGGGGATGGCCGCGTCGAAGCTGAACGAGGCGAGCAGGCTCAGCCGGTCGTCCGGCCGCAGGTCGAGAAGGGCGATCTGGTTGTCCACCACGTGCGTCAGGTTGCGGTGGCTCTGCCCGACCGCCTTGGGCCGCCCGGTGGAGCCGGAGGTGAACAGCACGTACGCGAGCGCGTCGGAGGCGACCGGCGCCGGCCGCAGCGGCGCGGGCCGCACGTCGACGGCCGGAACGACCCGCAGGCCGGGCCGGTCGGCGGCGAGCCGACGGGCCAGCTCGGTGTGCTCGCCACCGCAGAGCAGGACGGTGACGTCGGCGGCGTCGAGCAGGTGGCGCAGTCGCTGCTCCGGGAAACCGGGGTCGAGCGGCACGTAGGTGGCGCCCGCGGCGAGTGTGCCGAGGATGGCGGCGATGGTGCCGGCGCCGTGGGCGGTCAGCAGGCCGACCCGGTCACCGGGTCGGACGCCGGCCGCGCCCAGCAGGTCGGCGTGCCCTCCGGCCAGGCCGGCGAGGGTGGCGTAGTCGAGCGGGCCGGTGTCGCCGAGTACGGCGAGATGGTTGGGACGAGCGGCGGCGGCATCGCCGAAGCGATGGATCAGCGTCGAGGTTTCCATTTCAGGACGCGTACACCGATCCACAACAGACAGGCGCGCGGCAAACGACAATCGCGATCATGATCCCCCCCAGGACTTCACAATGGAAGGAGCATAGGGTTCTATGACTGTCGAGAAAGATCATCGATTAGAGTCGAGCCAAAGGGTCGACTCGGGGCTCGGACGAGGGACGGAGAATATCGTCCGATCATCCCCCTGGCGCAACGGCGAATTTTCGCCTAACACGATTACCGACGGCCAATTTTGCGGCACGTTGTTCCTTGCGCGGTGGAATTTCCCGATCGGCGACAATGGAGTCGCGTGCTCGACAGACCACTCGTCGGATGATCGACACCAGTTCCGGGGGCTTGGCGGCATTCGAATGTCAGGGATACCGCAATTTCTGCGACCTGGAGTGGATCTCACCGAAACGCACGTGTGCGGCGGATTAGTGCCCGTACGGATCGGGTGCGGCCGGCGCGACCTCGCCGTCGTCGTCGCGCGGCAACCGCGCCACCATCTCCCGGAACTCCCGCACGGTCACCGCCTCGCGCAGGGTCGCGAAGACCGCGCCGGTGCCGGTCCGGGCGGTGGCCTGGTCCACCCCGGCGCGCTCACCCACCCGGCGAAGGAACTCCACCGGCCCGCCGTCCGGCGCCGGCGGGGCCGCAGCCGTGCCGCCGATGTCCAGGCCCACGCCGGTGTCCAGCCCGCCCACGGCGCTGTCCGGCCCGGCCACGCCGGCATCCAGCCCGGCCACGCCGCTCTCCGGGCCGCCCACGCCGCTGTCCAGCCCACCCACGGCGCTGTCCGGGCCGGCGGCCGCGGCCGGCGGGGCCGGGTCGGTCAGGTAGCCGTCGAGGTCGTCCGGGAGGTGCCCTGCGAGGGGGTCCGGCGGGCTGCCGGTCACCCGTTCGGCCATCGTCTGGAGCACCGCGCGGGCGACGGCGGCGGCCTGCTCGGTCGGCAGGCCGGACCGGCGGGACACCGCGTCGATGAAGTGTGGGAACTGCCCGCCGCCCGCCCTGTCGGTCACGCCCGGGCGCTTACCCCGGGCGGGTGCCGGCAAACTGCGCCGTCAGCGCAGCAGCTCGGCCGCCAACAGATGGTCGAAGATGACCTGGTCGACCGGGGAGGTGCGGTGCCGGTCGGCGTACCCCAGCCAGGCCAGCTCGGCAATCTCGTTGGCCGGCCTCAGCTCGCCGTCGTGCTCGGCGCGGTAGCAGGTCATGCGTACCGTCGTGCCGGTGGCGTGGCCATGCGCCTGGGCGGTGAAAGTGCCGACGTGCACGGCGCCGGCGACGTCCACCGCGACGCTCAACTCCTCGGCGACCTCCCGGCGCAGCGTGTCCAGGTCGGTCTCCCCCGGCTCACGCTTGCCGCCCGGCAGATACCAGACGTCCTTGCCTCGGGAGCGGGTGCTCAGCACCCGCCCGTCCTCGATGAGGATCCAGGCCACCTTGTCGATCTCGGGCACGATGCTCCTTGCCGTCCGTGGGAAGAGGACACGGTACGCCGACGCACCGGGCGTGCTCAGCCCGGCGCGGTCCCAACGTCCTCGGCCAACAGGTCGAGCAGCAGCGCGGCGGTCCAACTGAACGCCGGCGAGCCCAACCCTGCGCCGGTGTCCGGATGGAAATACTCGTGGCATCCGGCCCCGGCGACCAGGCCGATCATGGACCGGCGCAGCCCGGCCGCCAGCTCCGGGTGCCCGTGCGCGAGCAGCCCGCGCCGCACCAGCCAGCCGACGTTCAGCCAGCTCGGCCCGCGCCAGTACCGCAACGGCTCGAAGTCCGGAGCGGTCCGGTCGTGGCTGGGCAGCGGGCGCTCCATTCGCGGCGCCACCCCGAAGCGCGCCGACCGGGCCTCCACGACCAGCGCGTCGGCCTGCCGGGCCGGCAGGCCGGGCAGGATCAGCGGCGCCAGCCCGAGCACGGTGCGCGCCGGAACCAGCCGGTCGGTGCGCAGGTCACGGGGGGCGAACGTGCCGGTGGCCGGGTCGAACAACCGGCGCACCAGGGCCTCGGTAATCCGGGTCGCGCGGGCCCGGTGCGGCCCCGGGTCGACGCCGACCAGCGCGGCGATCTCGGCCAGCGCGTGTTCGGCCGCCCCGAACGCCGCGTTGAACAGCGGGCACTCCACCAGGAACGGGTGGCCCTCGGCGAGGCCATGGTCGGAGTAGCCGCGGTCCCGGTAGGCGGCGACGATCGCCAGGTAACGCGCGTAGTCCAGGTCCGTGGGGCGGTGCGCGGCGTCGGCGTGCGCGGTGTCGTGCCGGCGGTACGCGCGCATCACCGTTGCCTCGGCCGGCACCGCGGCCATCGGCTCGTCCCAGGCCGGGCTGTTGTCCAGGCCGGACTCCCAGGGGTGCACGATGCAGGCCAACCCGTCCCCGGTCAGGTCCCGCCGCTGGGCCAGGTAGCGCTGCTGGGCCACCAGCGCGGGATAGAGACGGCGCAGCGCGGCCAGGCCGGCCGGATCGGGCGCCCGCCGGTACGCGAGCCACGCGGCGAGGGCGTGTACCGGCGGCTGGACCAGGCCGGAGGTGTCGACGGCCGGCGTCCCCTCGGCAGTCGCCGACCGCCACAGCTCCGGCCCCGGGAAGTACGCGCCGACCCGTAGCGCCGGGTTGAACACGATGTGCGGCACCCGCCCGTCGGCCCACTGCGCCCGGAACAGGCTCGCCAGTTCCCGCCAGGCCCGCTCGGGACGGACCCGGGCCAGCCCGATGGCGATGAACGCGGAGTCCCAGCTCCACTGGTGCGGGTAGAGCGTGCGCGAGGGCACGGTGTGGTCGTGCTCCCAGTTGGCGTCGAGGGTGGCGACCGCGAGCCGGCGCAGCCCGGCGAGGTCGGACGGCCCGCCGGTGCGGGCCGGGGCGCCAGCGGTCATGCCGCGGCCCGCCGGGGCAGCGCGTGCCGCAGCACCGTGGCGGCCTGCTGGAGGGCGCGGACGGGGTCCCCGCGTAGCCGGCACTCCAGCGCCAGCCAGCCCCGGTAGTCCAGCTCCAGCAGGGTCCGCACCAGCGCCGGCCAGTTCAGGTGCCCGGCGCCGGGTTGGTACCGGTTGGAGTCGCTGACCTGCACGTGACCGAGGTACGGCGCGGCGGCGCGCAGCGCCCGGTGCACGTCGTCCTCCTCGATGTTCATGTGGAAGGTGTCGGCGACCACCCGCACGGAGGGGAGCCCGACCGCCGCGCAGAGCGCGACCGCCTCGTCGAGCCGGTTGACCATGTGGTCCTCGTACCGGTTGAGGGGTTCCAGGAACAGGGTGACCCCCTCGGCCCGGGCGTGCCCGCCCAGCTCGCCGAGGGCGTCGAGGAGCACCTGCCGGTCGCCGGTCGGCGGGCGCGGCGGCACGAACGGCGGCAGCCGCCGGGAGAACATCCCCCAGGACGCCGGTGTCATCGCCCCGACGCCGCCCAGCTCGGCGATGACCGAGAGCTGGGAGCGCAGGTTGCGCACCGCGTCGGCGGACCGGGCCGGGTCGAAGTCGCCGATGAAGTGGTCCATCTCGACGCAGACGGTGGGCATCACCACCCCGGCGGCGCGGGCCCGGTGCAGCTCGGGCAGCCGGCGGGCGAGAGCGAGGTCGCCGCGTCCGCGCAGCTCGATGCCCTGGTAGCCGAGGGCCGTGGCGAGGGCGTACTTCTGGATCAGGTCGGTGCCCGGCAGGAGCTGTTCCTGACAGGCCAGCGCGATGGTGGTCATGAGAACCTCAACACCACTTGGAGGACGTCACCGGCGCCGCGGTCGAGCAGCGCGAGGGCGTCGGCGACGGCGCTGGCGTCGACGATGTGGCTGACCAGCGGCAACGGGTCGACGCTGTGCTCAGCCACCAGCTCCATGAAGGTCTGTGTCACCCGGTCGCCGGTCCACCGGCCGGCCATGCTCGGCGCGGGGGTGGGGCCGGAGACCTGGGCGGCCACCAACTGGATGCGGTTGTGGTGGAACTCCTCGCCGAGGCCGAGCCCGTCGGCCTGGCCCTGGTAGAAGCCGGCGGCCACGACCCGGCCGGCGTGTGCGGTGGACCGGATCGCCTCGTGCAGCGCCGGGTACGCCCCGGACAACTCCAGGCAGACGTCCGCGCCCCGGCCGCCGGTGGCATGGCGCAGCACGGCGGCGGCGGACTCGGCGCCGGCGTCCACTGTCGAACGGGCACCGTAGCGGGCGGCGTGCTCCAGACGGTCGGGCACCCGGTCGATCGCCACCACCCGGGCGCCGGAGAGCACCGCGAGCCGGGTGGCGAGCAGCCCGATGACGCCCTGCCCGAAGACACCGACCCAGTCGCCGAGGTGCAGGTCGCCGGCGAGCACGGCGGTCAGCGCGATGGCGCCCGGCCGGGCGAAGACCGCGGCGAGCGGGTCCAGGCCGGCGGGCAGAGGGCGGACCGCCCCGGCGGGCAGCACCGCCTCGGCGCGGTGCCCCCAGATGCCCCAGACCAGCTGCCCCGGGTGCCGGTCGGTGACCTCCGGGGCCACCTCGACGACCTCGCCAACCTCCTCGTACCCGAAGCCGATCAGCGGGTAGGGCACCGGGGTCTGCCGAGGCACGAACATCCGGGCGGCGTCGTCCCAGTCCTTGCTGAGTCGTGGATTGCTGCCCCGGTAGAGGGTGAGCTCAGTGCCGGCCGAGATGCCGGAGTAGCAGGTGCGGACCCGGACCTGGCCGGGACCGAGCGGATCCGGTGGGCAGGGCTCGAGGCTGATCCGTCGGGGCCCGGCGAGTGAGACAACCCAGTTGACCATGAGTCACATCCCGGTAGCACTGGGCCCCAGGATAGCAAAAAATCGCTATATGTCTTGTCATTGATCAATCGAGGGCGTTGAATCCGTCATGTACCCTTCGAGAGGAGTGCCACCGATGTCAGCACCTCCGATGCGGATCCTCGCTACCACCCTGATCATGGCACTGGCCGGGTCCACCCTGCTGGCCTGCGGCGACGATAAGCCAGAAAGCGACAGCAAGAAGATCACCGTGTGGAGCCTGGAGGACGTGGCCGACCGGGTCACCGCCACCAAGGCCATCATCGCCGACTTCACCGCGAAGAGCGGGATCCAGGTCGAGCTGGTCACCGTCAACGAGGACCAGTTCCCCTCCCTGATCGCCGCCAACGCCGCCGCGGGCGACCTGCCCGACGTGGTCGGCTCGGTCTCCCTGGCCGGCATCCGTACGCTCGCCGGCAACGAGCTGCTGCACGCCTCGGCCAACACCGAGATCGTCGACACGCTCGGCAAGCAGACCTTCTCCCCCCGCGCGCTGGAGCTCACCTCCGACGACGGCAAGCAGCTCTCCGTGCCCAGCGACGGCTGGGGGCAACTGCTCGTCTACCGCAAGGACCTCTTCGACGCCGCCGGCCTGCCCGCCCCCGACACGTACGAGCGGATCACCGCGGCCGCGGCGAGACTGAACACCGGCGGCGTCGCCGGGATCACCGCGGCGACCGCCCCCAGCGACGTGTTCACCCAGCAGACGTTCGAGCACCTGGCGCTGGCCAACGGCTGCCAGCTCACCGACGACGCCGGCGGGATCACCCTGGACTCGCCGCAGTGCATCGAGGCGTTCCGCTTCTACGGCGACCTGATCCGGAACAGCTCGGTCAAGGGCGCACAGGACGTGGACACCACCCGGGCCACCTACTTCGCCGGAAAGGCGGCCATGGTGGTCTGGTCGCCGTTCATCCTCGACGAGCTGGCCGGGCTGCGCAACGACGCCAAGCCGACCTGCCCGCAGTGCCAGGCCGACCCGGCGTTCCTGGCGAAGAACAGCGGGTTCGTCACCGCGATCAAGGGCCCGAACGGCGCCGAACCGGCCCAGTACGGCGAGATCAGCTCGTGGGCGGTGCTCGACGGTGCCGCAGCCGGCTCGGCGAAGTCCTTCGTGGAGTACATGCTCGGCGACGGCTACCCCCGCTGGTTCGGCATGTCGCCCGAGGGCCGCTTCCCGGTGCGCAAGGGCACCCAGGCCGAGCCCGAGGCGTACCTCACCGCCTGGAACACCAGCCAGGCCGGCGTGGACGCGAAGAAGCCGCTGGCCGACGTGTACGGCGACGAGGTGCTGGCCACCCTGCGCCGCAGCCCGGACACCTTCCAACGCTGGGGCCTCGGCCAGGGGCAGGGCAAGCTGGTCGGCGCCATGCTCGGCGAGCTGCCGGTGCCCAAGGTGATGAACGACCTCGTCTCCGGCAAGTCCGACGCGGCGGCCACCGCCGCGCGAGCCAAGAAGGACGTCGAGGCCATCAAGGCGGGCGTCAATTGACCACCACCGCGCCCGGCCCGGGCCGCTCCCCCACCCGGGAGCGGCCCGCGCCGGCCCGCCGCCGACCGCTGACCCTGCGGCGTCGCGAGTCCCGCGCCGGGCTCGCGCTCGTCGCCCCCACCCTGCTCGTCACCATCGCGGTCATCGGCATCCCGATCGTCTGGACCGTGGTGCTCGCCTTCCAGCGGGTCCGGCTCGCCACGCTGCGCAGGACCGGGCTGTTCGGCGAGTTCACCATGGACAACGTCGACCGGGTGCTGCACACCCCCGGCTTCGCCAGCACCCTGTGGACCACGCTGGTCTACAGCCTCGGCGGCACCGTCGGGTCGATCCTGCTGGGCCTGGTCGCCGCCCTGGTGGTCCGCCGGCCGTTCCGCGGTCGCACCCTGGTCCGGGCGTCCATGCTGCTGCCGTACGTGGCACCGGTGGTCGCGGTGACCTTCGTGTGGCAGGTGATGCTCGACCCGCAGCTCGGCATCGTCAACGACTGGGGCCAGCGGCTCCTCGGCTGGGACGCCCCGGTGCCGTTCCTGTCCCAGGAGTCGACCGCGCTGGCCACGGTGATCGTGTTCGAGGCGTGGCGGTACTTCCCGTTCGCGTTCCTGTTCCTGCTGGCCCGGCTCCAGGCGGTGCCCGGCGAACTGGAGGAGGCCGCCCGGGTCGACGGCGCCACCCCCACGCAACGGTTCCGCCACATCCTGCTGCCGCAACTGCTGCCGGTGATCGCGCTGCTGGGCGTGCTGCGCTTCATCATGACGTTCAACAAGTTCGACGACGTCTACCTGCTCACCGGCGGGGCGGCCGGCACCGAGGTGGTCAGCGTGCGGGTGTACGAGTTCCTCACCGCGCGGACCGACATCGGCGCCGCCGCCGCGCAGGCGGTCGTGCTGGCCGTGGTGCTGATCGTGTTCGTGCTGATCTACCTGCGCTTCTTCGGACGGAGGGTCGGCTGATGGACCGGGACGCCGTCGAGACGGTGAGCCTGCGCTGGCTGCGCCGCCTGGTGATCGCCGCATTCCTGGTGGTCACCGTCTTTCCCTTCTACTACATGCTGATGCTGTCGGTGCGCCCCATCGAGCGGCTGCTGCTCGACCCCGGCTCACTGGTGGTCGGCTTCGGCGAGCTGACCGTCGCCACGTACGCCGAGGTGCTCAAGGCCGCCGACGACGGCGGCCAGGGATTCCTCACCTTCATCCGCAACAGCGGGCTGGTCGCGGTCGCGGCGACCCTGCTCACCCTCCTGGTGGCGATCCCCGGCGCGTACGCGGTGGCCCGGCTGCGGTTCTTCGGCCGGCGGCAGGTCGACTTCCTGTTCCTGGCGGTCTACCTGTTCCCGTCGATCGTCATCGCGATCCCGCTGTTCGTGGTCTTCACCCGGGCCGGGCTGCGCGGCTCACTGTTCGGCCTGGTGCTCGTCTACATCTCGCAGACGCTGCCGGTCTCGGTCTACATGCTGAAGAACTACTTCGAGACCATCCCGGTCAGTCTGGAGGAGTCCGCCGCGATCGACGGCGCCGGTCGGCTCGGGATCATCCGCCGGGTCAGCCTGCCCCTGGCCATGCCGTCGATCATGGCGGTCGCGCTCTACGACTTCATGATCGCCTGGAACGAGTTCCTCTTCGCGCTGCTGTTCCTGGTCGACAAGCCCGACCGGTGGACGGTGTCGCTCGGCCTGTCCCTGCTCGCCGACGGGGTGGAGGTGCCCAAGACGGTGCTGATGGCCGGGTCGGTCGTCCTCACCCTGCCCATCGTGATCCTCTTCTTCGCCAGCGAACGTCTGCTCACCGAAGGCCTGACCAGCGGCGCCGAAAAGGGCTGACCCCCCGCGCCCCCGCCCCGTCCTCGTCCCGTCCCCGTCCCCCGCCCCCGTCGATCTAGGGCATATCAGCGCTAGTTGATCTCCACGGACGACGATATGCCTTAGATCGACGCGGGTGGCCGGCGCGGGGGTGGCAGCGCGGGGGTGGGGGCGGCGGCGCGGGGGCAGGGGCGGGGTCGCCCGTCACGTCCCCGCCGGCCCGGTTACGGTGGCGACATGGCCAACCCGACCCGCTGGGCGACCGACACCGGACCCGAGCACTCGCAGTGGTACATCGACCGGTTCCGGAAGCTCGCGGCCGAGGGAGCGGACCTGGCCGGCGAAGCCCGGCTGGTGGACGCTCTCGTCCCGCCCGGCTCCCGGATCCTCGACGCCGGCAGCGGCACCGGCCGGGTGGGCGCGGCGCTGGCCGAGCGCGGGCACACCGTGGTGGGGGTGGACGCCGACCCCGCGCTGGTGGCCGCCGCCAGCACGGACTACCCGGGCCCGCGCTGGCTGGTCGCCGACCTGGCCGAACTGGACCTGCCGGCGCTCGGTGAGGCCGAGCCGTTCGACGCCGCGGTGCTGGCCGGCAACGTGCTCGCCTTCGTCGCCGCCGGCACCGAGCCGGAGGTGCTGCGCCGGCTCGCCGGGCACCTGCGCCCGGACGGTGTGCTGGCGGTGGGCTTCGGCACCGATCGCGGTTACGCGCTGACCGCGTTCGACGCCGACGCGGTCGCCGCCGGGCTGCGCCTGGAGCACCGCTTCGCCACCTGGGACCTGCGCCCGTGGCGCGACGACGCGCCCTTCGCGGTCACCATCCTGCGCCGCCCGGCCGCCTGACACCCGTGCATCCACGGGCCGTCAGGTGGGGGCGGCGACGGCCCGCGCGGCGGCCGGGTCCAGGGTCGCGCCGGCCGGCACCAGGCTGACCAGGCCCGCCGGCAACCGCAGGGGGCGCACATTGCGATAGCCGAGCATCGCGAGCACGTCCGGGTCGGCCAGCACGTACCGCCGGCCCAGGTCGGTGACCACGGAGACCGCGCCGCCGGACGCGCCGGGCGCCGCCGCGGCCTCGACCACCGCGCCGCGGCCCGGCTCCACCACCACGTGGTCGGCCCGCACGGCGCCATCGGCCGGCGCGGTGCGCGGCACGGCGGCCAGGTCCGGCAGCGGTACGCCCCACCGCACCTCCCCCGTCCCGCCGTCGTCGCCGACCCGGGTGCAGAGCGCCCCGTCGCCGCGGGCCGCGAGCCGGGGCGGGGCCGGCGGCGGGGCGGTCGGACCGTTCGGGGCGAGGTCGGGCGCCGTCGGCAGCGCGGCGAACCGGCCCAGTGTCATCGCCTCCGGCTCGCCCTGCCCGGTGCGGGCCAGCAACAGCCCGGCCTGCAACTCGGTGATCCCGGCCAGTCCCGCGTCGAGCGCCACCGCGTACTGCCGGCCGCCGCCGGAGTTGCGCACCAGGTACACCTGGCCGATCGTGGCGCCCGGCACCCCGGAGGCGCGCCGACCCAGATCGGGCAGGGCGAGCGGGGCCAGATCGGCGCCGGCGGGCAGCGAGTTGAGCAGGGCGGGAGCCACGGGCACCGCCCGGGCCCGGGTGGTGGCCAGCGCCGCCAGCACCCGGCTGGGGTCGCGGATCAGGTAGCGCCGCTGGTGCCAGACCAGGTGCAGCCCGCCGTCCGGGTGGCGCGTCAGCAGGGCTTCGTCACCGAGCGGCCGGCCGCCGCCGGGCTCGGTGCCGATCAGCAGCGCGGAGCGGGGCGGCTCGCCGCCGGCGCCGGGCGGGATCGTCGAACAGACCGTCCACGCCGCCGTGGCCAACCGGCTCGGTGCGGGCAGCGAATCCGGCGCGTCGGCGATGCCCAGCGGCAGCCCGCGCGGCACGCCGTCGATGGAACGTCGGGAGACCAGCACGGTCTTCGAGCGGTCCGCGCCGACGATCAGCAGCGCCGACGCGTAGTTGAGCACCGGGTGCAGCTTCTGTTCGCGGTAGACGAACCGGGCGCCGGACTCCTTCTCGACGATCACCGCGCCCGGGTCGCGCCAGCCGCTCCCGCCACCGGCGAACAGGCCGTAGAGCGCCGAGCCGCCGAGCCCGATCGCCGCGACCAGGACGCTGGCCAGGGCGGCGCCGGCCAGCCGCCGGAACGGCGACTGGGCCGGATCGGTCTCGCGCATCACCAGGGCGGCGACCGCCCGCTGGACGCTGAACTGGTGGGAGTGCAGCTGGTCCTGCCGCGACGGCATGAGGTCCCTTCCCGCTGGATCGGCCGGGGCACAGGATATGCGCTGCGTCGATGTCCCGCGGACCCTGCGTGGCCGCCGCCGGTCGGACCGGTACCATCCGGGGACGAATCCGGCGGCGAGAGGGCACCCGTGGGCACGCGTTTCGAGGAGCTGGCCTGGCGGGAGACCCCGATCGGCGCGATCAGCCTGCGCCGGCGCCGCGACCCGGCGCTCCAGGTCGAGGTGTACGAGGTCAAGCTCGACGACGAGTTCCTGATGTCCAGCCTCTTCCCGGTCGCGGAGATCGAGCTGGCCCGGCTGGGCCTGGCCGAGCTGGCCGGTGACACGCTCGACGTGGTGGTCGGCGGTCTCGGGCTGGGCTACACCGCCTGCGCCGCGCTGGACGACCCGCGGGTGCGGTCGCTGCTGGTGGTGGAGGCGATCGAGGACGTGATCGACTGGCACCGGCGCGGGTTGCTGCCGTTCGCGGCGGGGCTCGCCGAGGACCCGCGGACCCGGTTCGCGCGGGCCGACTTCTTCGCCGCGGTGGCCGGCGACACCGGGTTCGACGCCGAGGCGCCGGGGCGCCGGTTCGACGCCGTGCTGCTCGACGTCGACCATTCTCCGCGCAACGTCCTGCACCCCAGCCACGCCGCCTTCTACGCACCGGCCGGGCTGCGGCGCCTGGCCGCCCTGCTACGCCCGGAGGGGGTCTTCGCGCTCTGGTCGGACGACCCGCCGGACGCCGAGTTCACGGCCGCGCTCACCGCGGTGTTCACGACCGCGCGGGCGCACGTCGTGCCGTTCGCCAACCCGCTGACCGGCGGCCAGTCCGCCAACACCGTCTACGTCGCCCGCACGGCCGGCTGACCCAGCCCAGCCCGCACGGCCGGTCCAGCCCGCGCCGCCGCTTGATCGACACGGTATCGGTGATATCGCGGTATCCCGTCGTCGCTCACAGCCCGATGTCGGCGATCCCGAGTCGATCAAGCGCCGAGCGGGGTGCAGCCGCGCGGCGGTGCCGGGGTCGCCACCTACCCCGCCGCCCGCCGCCACGCTCGGGCATGGTCTCGGTCGGAGCGGGAAGGTGACGACCCCGAGGTCGCCACCGCGGGCGCGACCGGTTACCGGAGGTGGACATGCGCGCACTGCTCTGGGTCGTCGGCGTGGTCGCCGGTGTGCTGATCCTGCTCGGGCTGATCCTCGAGGCGGTCCGCTGGCTGATCATCATCGGTCTGATCGCGCTGGTGATCGTGATCATCCTGGGCGTGGTCAAGGGCCGGCAGGCCATGCAGCACCAGACCAGGCGACGGTGAGGGGCGGCCCGTTCAGAACCAGTCGGCGCGCATGTCCAGCGTGGTCCGGTCCCGGCTGTCCAGCAGGTCGAACTGCGGACCGGTGCGGGGCAACTCGACCGTGAAGAAGTAACGGGCGGCCTGCCACTTGCCGGCGTGGAACGCGTCGCCGGACTCCTCCGGTGGCAGCGCCAGCACCTGCTCCAGCCACATCCACGCGATCACGACGTGCCCGACCGCCTCCAGGTAGACGCTCGCGTTGGCCAGCGCGAGCACCGGGTCACCGTCGGCCCAGAGTCGCCGAGTGACCGCGACGACCCGGTCCACCGCGCCGGCCAGCCGGTCGGCCAGTACGGCGGCCTCGCCCCCGGCCTGTCCGGCCCGGGCGACGGTCTCGCGGATCGTCGACGTCAGCAGGGTCAGGCCGGCGCCGTTGTGCATCGTCATCTTGCGCCCCAGCAGGTCCAGCGCCTGGATGCCGTGGGTGCCCTCGTGGATCGGGTTGAGCCGGTTGTCCCGGTAGTGCTGCTCCACATCGTGGTCGCGGGTGTAGCCGGCCCCTCCGAGCACCTGGATCGCCAGGTCGTTGGCGGTGAGGCACCACTGTGACGGCCAGCTCTTGGTGATCGGGGTGAGCACGTCCAGCAGCAGGTGCGCACGCTCGCGGTCGGCCTCGGCCGGGGCGGTCTTCTCCTCGTCGAGCAGCCGTGCGCAGTAGAGCACCAGGGCCAGCGCCCCCTCCACGTAGCTCTTCTGCGCCAGCAGCATCCGTCGTACGTCGGGGTGGTCGATGATCGGCACCTGCGGCGTGCCCGGGTCCTTGGCGCCGACCGGCCGGCCCTGCGGGCGCTCGCGGGCGTACGCCAGGCTCTTGAGGTAGCCGGTGTAGCCGAGCGCCGTGGCGCCGGCGCCCACCCCGATGCGCGCCTCGTTCATCATGTGGAACATCTGGGCCAGCCCCTGGTGCGGCGGGCCGACCAGGTGACCGACGGCACCGGGGCTGCCGGCGGGCGTGTGCCCGCCGTCGCCAAAGCTGAGCAGGGTGTTGGTGGTGCCCCGGAAGCCCATCTTGTGGTTGAGCCCGACCAGCACCACGTCGTTGCGGTCGCCGAGCGAGCCATCCGGCCCGACCAGCACCTTGGGCACGACGAACAGCGAGATGCCCTTCACCCCGGGCGGGCTGCCGGGGATCCGTGCCAGAACCAGGTGGACGATGTTCTCGGCCAGCTCGTGATCGCCGCCGGAGATCCACATCTTGGTGCCGAAGAGCCGGTACGTGCCGTCCGGCTGGGGTTCGGCACGGGTGGTGATGTCGGCCAGCGAGCTGCCGGCGTGCGGCTCGGACAGGCACATGGTGCCGAAGAACCGGCCCTCCAGCATGGGTCGCACGTAGGTGTCGACCTGCTCCGCGCTGCCGTGCGCCAGCAGGAGGTTGGTGTTGCCCAGGGTGAGGAACGGGTACGCCGAGGTGGAGACGTTGGCGGCCTGGAACCAGGTGAAGCAGGCCGCCGCGACCGCGTGCGGCAGTTGCAGACCGCCGACGGAGGCGTCCAGCCCGGCGCTGAGCAGACCGGTCTCGGCGAAGCTCTCCAGCGCCGCGCGGACCTGCGGGATCAGCCGTACCCGCTGCCCGTCGAAGGTGGGCTCGGCGAGGTCGGCGGCCCGGTTGTGCGGTGCGAACTGCTCGCTGGCCACCCGCTCGGCGAGGTCCAGGGCGTCGTCGAAGGCCTCCCGGGAGTGCTCGGCGTAGCGGGGGCGCTCGACCAGCTGGGACACCCGCAGCCAGTCGTGCAGCAGGAAGTCCAGGTCGCGGCGGGAGAGCAGGGTGGACGGCACGGCGCTCCTAAGCAGGCACGGGGGTGGCTCGGTCCGGGGCGCCAGCCCGGCGTCGCCCCGGCACATCCTGACGGATCGGCCGGGCGTGCACCACCGGCGGCCATCCGCAGTGGCGCCCGGCACTTGGCCGGCGGCCGCCTGACCGGCCCCGGGCAGCTCAGCAGGGCGCTCTCCAGCTCAGCTCGCCGCGCTGACCACGGATCTTGGCCTGGCCATCGACGCGGCCCGACAAAGTGCAGCTCACCGGCCGCGTCGCGGCGGCAGACGTCCCCGGTCCGGTAGTGCCGAGTGACCCCGTCGGGGCCGGTCACGAACGTCTCGGCGGTCCCGGTGCCCGCCGCCCGGTACCCGCGGGCCAGCACCGGGCCGCCGATCACCAGCTCTCCCTCGCCGTCGCCGTCGCCGTCGCCGTCGAGTGTCAGCAGGGCGCCCGCGACCGCTCGACCGATCGGGGGCGGCCCGCCCGCTCGGTGTAGCGGCGCAGGTCACCGGTGGCGGTGACCAGGATGCTCGCCTCGGTGGGGCCGTACCGGTTGTGCACCGCGGCGCCGAAGCCGGTGGGTGGCCAGAGCCGCAGCCGGTCGCCTCCGGTGGCCAGGGTCCACAGCCGAGGTGTCCTCTTCGGAGCGCAGCAGCTGCTCGGCAAGCGGGGTGCTGAGGAAGCAGTGGTCCACCCCGCGCAGGTCTCGGCGATCCGTGCCGGGTCCCGGGCCACCTCCTCGTCGGCCGGCCGGTCGGGCCCGAGGTGGAGATCAGGTACGCCAGGTCGTCCGGCTCCGGGAGCCGCAGGTGCTCCTCCCTGCCGGCGCGGACGACGGTGACCCCGGCCGGCAGCCGCTCGACGAGATCCTCGGCGGCGACCACGACCCGGCACCGCGCGTCGGCCAGGATCTGGGCGATCCGGGCCGGCGGCAACGCCGGATCCAGCGGCAGGAAGGCGGCGCCGCAGAACATGGCGGCGAGCGGGCCGACCACCGCGGCGGCGGTGCGCGGTTGCAGCACCGCCACGACCGGCTCCGGATCCGGGTGCCCGGCGGCCGGCGGCCGGCGGGAGCAGCCGGTCCTGAACGAGATCGACGGACGTACGCCACCCCGGGCGGCCGAGCCGGGTGGCCTGTCGTACCGGCCGGCTAGCGTCGCGGACCGTGAGCGAACCCGGAGACGTCCCACCCGAGGTCCTCGACCGGCTCCGGCCGATCTGCCTCGGGCTGCCGGAGACCTACGAGGAGCCGGCCTGGGTGGGCACACGCTGGCGGATCCGCAAGCGGACCTTCGCCCACGTGCTCACCGTCGATCCCGACCACCAGGCCGCCCATGCCCGTGCGGCGGACGTGGACCGGCCGGCCTGCCTGCTGATCTTCCGGTCGCCACCCGACGAGATCGCCGGGCTGGTGGCCAGCGGGCACCCCTTCTACAAGCCGGAGTGGGGCCCGACCGTGCTGGGCATGGTCGTCGACAACGACACCGGCTGGGAGGAGGTTGCCGAGCTGCTGAGCGAGGGCTACTGCCTGCTCGCCCCGAAGCGACTCGCCGCCCTGGTGGACCGGCCGCCCGCGCCACCCTGCTGAGCGTCCCGCCAGGCGTCACGACCGGCTCCGCGGCTGGCGGTCGGCGGCGACCCACGGGCCGCCGGTTTCGGGTGGCACGGCCCGGGGATACCGCGCGCCGGGTGGTCGGGTCCCTCGGCCACCGGTTGGAGCCGAGGACGCCGTCGGACGAGTCAGGAGCGGTGCCGTGCCCACGCTGCCCAGCGAGGAGGATCCCCGACTGACGCCGGTGCTCGTCGAGGACCGGGTGTGCACGGGCGTGACGACCCTGCGCGGGCGGATCTTTCTGAGCTACCCGTCTGCGGACCGGCCGGGCGTCCAGGTCGTCGAGGCACTGCCGGACGGCCGGCGCGACCCGTACCCGGATGCCGCGTGGAATCGGGTGGACCAGCCACCGGACGACGCCTTCGTCAACGTCAACGGGTTGCGTGCCGGCCCGGACGGCCGGCTGTGGATCATCGACGCGGGTGCGCCGGGGATCGGCACCCGGCAGGCGCCGGGCGGGGCCCGGCTGATCGTGGTCGACCCGGACGACGACCGGGTCGACCGGGTCTACCACCTGGACCCGGCGGTGCATCCCACCAGCTACGTCGACGACGTCCGGTTCCACGACGGCGTCGGCTACCTCACCGACGCCGGTTCGCCCGGCCTGATCGTGCTCGACCTCGACTCGGGGCAGGTCCGGCGGGTGCTCGACGGGCATCCGAGCACCGTGGGCACGCCACTGGTGGCGGACGGCCGGCCGCTGCGTGACCCGGACGGCGGTGCGGTCCACGTGCACGCCGACCAGCTGGAGGTGTCGCCCGACGGCCGGTGGTTGTACTACCAACCGGCCTCAGGCGGGATGTCGCGGATCGGCACCCGATGGCTGGACGACCCGTCGGTGTCCGCGGACGAGCTGGCCCGGCGGGTCGAACCGTGGTGGGACAGCCCCAGCACCGGCGGTACGGCGATCGACGCCGCCGGCACCATCTACCTCAGCGACGTGGACCGACGGCGCATCCTCACCCTGGCGCCGGACCGCAGCGTACACACGCTCGTCGCCGACCTCCGGCTGGCCTGGGTGGACGCGATGTGGATCGACGCCGACGCGCGGCTCTGGCTGCCGGCCGCCCAGCTGCACCTGACCGCCGGGCTCAACGGCGGCCACGCGGCCGTCGAGTACCCGGCCCGGATCTACCGGATGCCGGTCGAGGCCGGCCCGCCGCCACTGGACCACGGCTGAGCCAAAGGCCGGTCGGCGGGTGCGCTCGTGGTCGGTCCGGCGTACAGATTCGTCGATATGCTGGGCCTCGTGCACCGAAGCCGCGTCTACGCCCTGCTGATCGACGCCCCCGAGGCGGAGGCCGCCCGGGCTGCGGCGTTCTGGTCGGCGGCGCTGGGCGTCAGCACCCGGTCCGATCCCGCGGAGCCGCAGTTCGTTGCCCTGCACGAGGCGCTGCCCGGGCTGGTCACCGCGGTCCAGGCGGTCGATGACGCGCCCCGCTTCCACCTCGACATCGAGAGCGACGATGTGGCAGCCGAGACGGCGCGGCTGATCGCCCTCGGTGCCACCGAGGTGTCGCGATGGCTGGAGTGCCGGGTCCTGCGCGTGCCCGGCGGGCATCTGGTCTGCGTCCTGCCGGTGGCGAGCCCGCCGGAGATCTTCGCTGCCCAGGCCCGAACCTGGCCGTGACCCTGGCGCCCCGGCTCCGGTCGGGGCCGGCAGCGGTGTCGGAGGGCCCCGCTAGGGTCCGGGCCATGACAGAGTTCGTACTGGTGGCGGGGGCGTGGCTGGGGTCGTGGGCGTGGGACGAGGTGCTGCCGCCGCTGCGCGCGGCCGGCCACGGCACCCACCCGCTGACCCTCTCCGGCCTCGCCGAGAAGCAGGGTGTGCCGGCCGGGCAGCAGACCCACGTGCAGGACATCGTCGGTGAGATCGAGCGGCGAGACCTGCGCGACGTGGTGCTGGTCGGGCACAGCTACTCGGGCATCCCGGTGGGTCAGGCCGCCGAGCGGATCGGCGACCGGCTGACCCGGGTGGTCTTCGTCGACTCGGAGGTGCCGGTCGACGGCCGGTCGTTCGCGTCCGGCTGGTGGCAGGGCCCGGCGGCGCTGGAGTCGTTGCTCGCCGACAACGGCGGCTACTGGCCGCCGCTGAGCGGGGACGATCTCGACGGCCAGGGGCTCACCGACGAGCAGGTCGCCCGGCTGACCAAGGGCTTCACCCCGCACCCCGGCGCCACGCTGACCGAGCCGGCCGTGCTGACCCGCCCGCTCGGCGAGCTGCCGACCACGTACGTCAAGTGCCTGCTCGACGGGCCCGAGCCCAACGACACCGTGGCCGGGTTGCTGTCCAGTGAGCACTGGCGACTGGTCACGATGGACACCGGCCACTGGCCGATGACGTCCCAGCCCGCCGAGCTGGCCCGGCTGCTGCTGGCCGCAGCGGGCTGAGCTGCCCGGGGGCCGCTCAGGCGTTGGCAGCCCTTCGCGTCGGGCGCTCCCGCCGGCGGTGCGGCGCCCGCCGCGCCGCCCGGCCGTCTGCCGGAGCGGTCAGGTCACCGGGTCGTCGAGGCTGGTGATGTGGCGCACCGGCGACGCGAGCAACCAGAGCACGGCGAGCGTGCCGCCCAGGCCGGCGACGACCAGTGTCGGCCGAAGCCCGATGGTGGTGCCCAGCGCGCCGCCGACCAGCGCGCCGAGCGGCCGGATCCCGTAGTTGACGGCGCTGTACGCGCCGGCCCGGCGGCCCCGCGCGTCGTCGGGCGTGACCGCGGTGAGGAGGGCGTTCAGGTTGACGTCCATCAGCATGACCCCGACGCTGGAGACCACCTCGATGGCCGCCAGCATGGCCACCTTCGTCCAGGTCGGGCCGCTCACCAGCGCGGTGAGCGCCAGCGGCGCGGGAAAGAGCACGACGCCGATCATCGCGGTGCGGCCGAGCCCGATGGCGCGGGAGACCCGGGGCGCCAGCGCCGCGCCGGCGAGCCCGCCGAGCGCGCCGGCGCCGAACGCGATGCCGATGGCACCGGCGGACAGGTCGAGTTCGCGGCTGGCGTACAGCACCAGCAACGCGGTGGCGATGAAGGTGAAGAAGTTGACGGTGCTGGTGCAGCCGAGCGCGGCGCGCAGCACCGGGTGCCGCAGCACCAGCACCAGCCCGTCGCGGACCAGGCCGAGGGTGGACGACCGCTGCGGCGGCGGAGGCTTCTCGGTGACCGGGATGCGGCCGATCAGCAGCGCGGAGATGACGAACGACACGGCGTCGACGACGATCGCGATCGGCGCGGTCAGCGCCTGGACCAGTCCCCCGCCGACGGCCGGGCCGGCCACGAACGAGACCGCACGGCTCATGCTCAGCTTGCTGGTCGCGTCGATGTAGGCCGACGGCGGCACCAGGGCGACGAAGAACGCCTGGCGCGCCATGGCGAACAGCACCGCACCGGCGCCGGTGAGCAGCGCCACCAGGTAGAGCTGGGTGAGGGTGACCGCGTCGAAGAGGTAGGCCACCGGCAGGCTGAGCAGCACCGCCGCCCGGATCAGGTCGGCGATGATCAGGAGCCGGCGCTTGCGGGTGCGCTGGTCGACCCACGCGCCGAGGAACAGGCCCAGCAGGTTGGGCAGCCAGATCAGCGCCGTGAGGACGCTGACCTGCGCGGGCGTCGCGGCGAGCAGGGAGACGGCGATCAGTGGCAGGGCCAGCTCGCTGATCCGGTCGCCGAACTGGGAGACCGTCTCGCCGATCCAGAAGGTGCGGAACCGCCGGTCGCGGTGCAGTGCCGGCGGTGGTGCGGTGCCGACGGTGGTCACGGCGTCGCCGGGTCGTCGTCGCCGGGCTCGGGCAGCAGGTAGCGCAGCATCCGGACGGCGCGCGCGCCGGCCG
Organism: Micromonospora sp. U21; assembly: GCF_018070045.1. Classification (GTDB taxonomy): domain Bacteria; phylum Actinomycetota; class Actinomycetes; order Mycobacteriales; family Micromonosporaceae; genus Micromonospora. The sequence goes on along the minus strand of NZ_JAGPYK010000005.1, from coordinate 294,277 downwards.
GCGACGCCGGCTCGTCCTTGCGCCGCACGTACGGGGCGAGCAGCTCCTCGATGGCGTCCTCCAGCTGCCGCAGCTCGTCGGCGGTGGCCACGAACCGGGTGTCTGCCACCCCGGCCAACCCGCGCCACTCGGCGTCCAACCGGGGCTCGTCGTGCAGCAGCCACTGCTGCGGCACGTCGGCGGACCGGGCGAACATCTCGCCGCGCAGTTGACGGGCGGCGGCCTGTCCCTCGGCGTCGTCGGGCAGCGTGAAGCGGAAGCCCCGGGCGGCCGCCTGCCACCAGCGTTCCCGCTTGCTGGTGGCCCCTTCCCAGTCGGTGACGAGGCCGAACGTCGCGAGGTGCCGCAGGTGCCAGCTGACCACCGAGGGCGTGGCGCCCACGTGCGGCGAGAGCCCGGTGGCGGTGGCGGGGCCGTGCCGCTGGAGACGGTCGAGGATGGCCAGCCGGACCGGGTGGGCCAGCGCCCGCAGCGCCTGCGGCTCGGTGATCTCGAAGTCCCCGTACGGATTCTTGAGAGACATGTCTCGAAAGTAGTCTCTCAGATCGTTCGGGGCAACCCGGGGTCGCGAAGGATCGCCGCCGTCAGCTCACTCCCAGCCGGGCCAGCGGCTCGACCAGCTCGCGCTCCTCGTAGCTGAGGTGGGACAGCAGGGTGTCGGTGAGCAGGTCCACCACGGCGCGCAGCTCGGCCAACCCGTCCGGCGCCCCGACGTACGCGACCAGGGCCCGGTCGACGCCCTCCAGGACGTCGTGGATGACGAGGTGTTCCTGCTCCAGCCGATCGATGACCGGGCGGAGCCGGGGGTCGGCCTGGCGCAGCCGCGGAAAGAGCGCCTCGTCCTCGATGGTGTGGTGGGTGGTGACGATGCGGCAGTAGGACTCGCAGTAGGCGCCGAGCGTCCACCTGTTCTGCCGCATCGTCATCGTGTTGATCTGCGACCGGGCCGCGCCGGCGTCGATCTCACCGGCCGCTACCTGCTCGATCAGGTCGTGGATCTGGGCCAGTTCGCCACGCAGGCCGTCGTGCACCTGCACCAGGTGCTGGCCATTGGCCTGTTCCTGGGGGGTGTAGGTGCGGGCCGGGTCGGGCGCGGGCCCGCTCGGGCGGGCCGACTCGTCCCAGACCCGCTGCTCGCTGCGCCGCCGGCCGTCGTCGGGGGTCGGCACCACGGCGAAGGCGCCGCCGGTCACGCGCGCGCGGGCCGGCCGCGACGGGGGCGCGACGACCGCCGACGGCTCGGTGACCGGCGTACGGTCCGGCGCCGTGCCGCAGTCGCGCTCGGCGGCAACCAGCTCACGGACGGCGGGCGCCACCTCGCCGGCGAACCGGCGCAGGTCATCGGGGTCGTCGCTGCCGAGAATGAAGGCGCTGATGCCATCGCCCAGCGCGAGCTCGACCAGCTCCCGCACCCACTGCTCGGCGGGCCCGTGCAGCGGCCCGCCCCCTGCGGACGCGAACTGACCGGAGATGTTGAGCAACCGGCGGACGTCCCCGGGTGAACGGCCGGCCTGCCGCGCGGCGTCGTCGATGATCTCGTTGCCCTTCGCCAGGTCACCGGGCTGGAGGTAGCCCAGCGAAGGCACCCATCCGTCGGCCCGGCGACCGGTGAGCTCGAGCATGCGCGGCTTGTACGCGCCCAGCCAGATCGGCACCGCGTGGGCGGGGGCCGGGCCGCGCTTGGCGCCGACGACCCGGTGGAACTCGCCGTCGACCCGCACTCCTCCCCGCGCCTCGGCGTCCCAGAGCTGGCGGATGACGTCGATGGCCTCCTCCAGCGCCCGCACTCCCTGCCCGGGCGTCAGCCGTCGGCCGCCCATCGCCTCGATGGCCTCCCAGAACGCCCCCGCCCCGAGGCCGAGCTCAACCCGGCCGCCGCTGAGCAGGTCCAGGCTGGCGACGCTGCGGGCGAGCACGGCCGGCGGGCGTAACGGCAGGTTCGTGACGTTCGCCGACAGGTGCACCCGATTGGTCCGCGCGGCGACGTAGCTCAGCAGCGTCCAGGTGTCGAGGAACCTCGGCTGGTACGGATGGTCCTGGAAGGTGACCAGGTCCAGCCCGACCTGCTCGGCCAGGACGGCGAGGTCGACGGTGCGGTCCGGATCGTCGCTGCCAGGGGTGATGAACGATCCGAAGAGCAGGTCGTGGCCGTAGTCACCCATCTGCGGAGCCTCCCGTTTCGCGCGACGCCCTGGTACGACGCGTCATGACCTCAACCTTATGTCATACAGAACATCTGTCGCCAACAAGGTCTGTCGCGCTGCGCTACTGTCGACGCATGACGGGTGCCTCTGACGTGCGGGACCGGCCCTATCCGCTCGATGACGACCTGGGCTGGATGCTCGGGATCGTCTTCCGTGGCTACGTCCGGGCGGCCGAGCACGCGCTCACTGACTTCCCCGGCGGCCCGCGCGGGTATCAGGTGCTCACCGCCGCGATCAACGGACCGGCCCGGAACCAGGGGACCATCGCCGAGGAGCTCGGTATCGACCGCACCGTGCTCACCTACCTGATCGACGACCTGGAACGCCCCGGGTTCGTGGCCCGCCGGGCGGACCCGGCCGACCGGCGCAGCCGGCTGGTCGACGTCACCGACGCCGGCCGCGGGGCGTGGGAGCAGCGGCGGCGGGCGCTACGGCAGGTCGAGTCGCATCTGCTGGGGGCGCTCGCGCCGGCCGAGTCGGCGACGCTGCGGGCCCTGCTCCAGCGGGTCGCCTGCTCGGCCCAGGCGGTCGACCCGTTGCGCGACCTGTGCGAGGTGGTCGCGCAGGTGCCGCCCGACCCGGCGACCCCTGTCCCGAGCCGCTCGGCGACAGCGCCCCAGCCGGGCCGGCAGGCACCCGCCGACCGAGCCCGCCGCCGCGGCACCGACTGATCCCGGGCGACCCGCCGTGCCGTACCGGGTCAGCGCACCTGCACGAACACCGGGTTCGAGTAGAACCACAGGTCGTCCCACGGGCTCTCCAGCCCGTCGGCGAGCGGCTCGGCCTCGTCGGTGCTGGTGCCCCGGACCCGCGCGTAGGTGTCGGCCTCGACGTTGCGCAGGGTGTGCCGGATGACGAGGTCCGCACCCTGCCGGCGCCAGTCGCGCGGGCCGAAACGGGCCACCACCTTGGTGGTGGGGTTGGTGTCGGCGTCCGGGTTGGTGCTCGGACCGGTGATCTGGCCGACGATCAGGTCGACCCGGCGGACCTCGGGCCGGTCACCGTTGGCGTTCTCACCGTTCAGCGGACGGAACCTGATCTCGATCTCGACGTCGGTGCGGCTGCGGCGGCTGACCGTGATGGTCTCGCCCACCTCGGCGGTCCGGCCCTGGGAGCTGGCGGTGACGTCGAGGCTGCGGATCAGATCGCCGGTGGTGACCCAGATCCGGCCGTTGCGCAGGCCGTCCATGATGTCGCCGTAGTCCTGGCGGGCGTGCACGTAGGTCTTGCTGTACTCGCCCGGCCAGAAGTCCGAGCCACCACGCGTCCAGTGCACGTGCGAGTCCGAGGTCGCGGTGATCCACCAGCGACGGCCCTCGCCGAGCAGCGAGTCCCACAGCCCCCCGACCCGCGCGGTCATCTGGTCGAAGCCGCCGTAGGTGGGGTGGTTGCCGTACCCACCCCGCTTGCCGCCGTTGAGCGGACCGGCCTGGTGGCCGGGCGCGCCCTCGAACCCGATGTAGACGTCCGGCGCGGCGTTGTTGCCGTTACGGAACTCGCGCGGAGTGTCCTGGCCGTAGACGCCGAGCCCGGGCGCGGAGCGGGACGCGTGGTGCGCGATCACCAGCGGCTTGTGCGGCATGCCCCGCGCGACCTTGAGGAACTCCACCATCTTGGCCTCGGTGTCCCTGCCCGGGTCGGTGGGGAACGCGTCGTACTTGGCGAACCGGCTCTCCAGCTCGAAGAGCTGCTTCGCCTCGTCGTCGTGACGCGGGATCATCAGCGTGTGGTGGTCCAGCGAGGGTGCGTCGAACTCCATGCCCCAGAACTGGAGCACCTCGGGGACCAGCTTGCGCGAGCGCAGCAGGTCGGGGTACGCCTGCTCGATGTTCACCTTCGAGTGGGTGGGTCCACCGTGGTCGGTGCACATTGCCCAGCTCAGGCCGAAGTTCTTGGCCATGATGGCGTTGGTGACGATCGGGTAGACCGCGTCCGCGCCCTTGTGGAAGACCACTGGCGACTTCGTGGTGTCGAAATCGCCGCTGTACTCCGAATGGACGTGGTGGTCACCGGCACGCCACGCCCGGGTCTTCGAGTCACCCCGGTCGTCGCCGGGCCGGCGCTCCTCATCGGCCCAGGCCGGGCCGCCGCCCACCAGCGGGCTGGCCGCCGCCAGCGTCGCGCCGACGCCCGCGTACTTGACCAGCTTGCGCCGCGACAACTGCGCGCGCTCGACCTCTTCGGGTTGCTTGTCCCTCACGTGAGAGCCTCTCCTCGATCAAGCGAAAGCTATTTCGATCAAGAAGCCTCGAAGAAGGTCGTGAACGGCGGCTGTACGCGATGCGGGTCCACGATGAACACCCTGCCTGGACCCACCGAAGGCTCGGCCGCCAACGACGGGACGCTGCGGTCGGTCACCCCGTGACAACGCGGGCGGCGAGCCGGGACGCCCGCCCGGTCAGGGCACCTGCCGGGCGTCCCGCGTGGTCCGGGCGGCCGACGGGTCGGCCGGCGCGGTGACCACCCGCGGCGCGACATCGACCGCGGGCAGCCCGGCCCGACCGGCGAGCGGGAGGATCAGCTCGCTGCGACCCAGGTCGACCCGGACGGTGGCGTCCCGGTCGTCGGTCTCGGTGAACTCCGGGTCGCTCTGGCCGAGCACCAACCCGAGCACATGGCCGGCGGGCAGCACCGCGTCGTACGCGTTCAGCGGCACGGTCACCGTGTACCAGCGGTCCGGTCGCAGCGGGGTGCTTAACCGCAGTGAGCGGTGGTGGGCGGCGTCGAGCCAGCCCCGGGTCAGCACCGCGTGGTCGGAGACCTCGGTGATCTCCTCGGTGTCCCGGTAGCAGGCATCGTCGACCGGCGTGGTTGCTCCCCAGCAGGACTCGGTGCTCAGCGTCCGCACGCCCTCCGAACTGTCGTAACGGATCCGCTCGGCGGTGCCGTAGTCGACCAGCCGCGCGGTCAGCTCGGTGGTCGGCCGGTCCACCCGGACCCGCAGTCGCACCGACGGGCTGCCGGAGATCCGCACCGGCGCGGCGAGCGCACCGGAGAGGAAGACCAATCGTCCGGCGGTCGCGGTGCTCGGCTCGGCGACCAGCTCCGCCTCGGTCAGCGACTCGTCGACGTACGCCTGCTCGCGGCCCGGGCGCGCGCCGCGCCCGCCGAGGGTACCGGTCACGCCGTTCCCGGCACCGAGGGCGACCCGGACCGACCGCGTGCCTGGCGCCGGCCAGTCCCGCTGCGTCGTCGACGTCCCGGCTGTGGTCTCCAGGTCGACCCGCGGCTCGTCCATGACCCCGTTGCGCAGCCCCTGCAACCAGTAGTCGAACCAACGGTGCAGAGAGTCCACCCACCATGCGCGCCGGACGTCGAACGGGTCCTCGTGGCCGGCCCGCAGCGGGCCGGTAGTCGCGCTGCGCCCAGAAGCCGTTGTAGTCACCGGTCTCCTCGGCGCTGTCGGCGCGCAGCCGGGCCAGCACCTCCGCGCAGGCTCCGTCGGTGCGGCCGTTGACGTACGAGTGCAGGTACCCGGGATAGTCGGCGGACCGCAGCACCCCCTGGTAGCGCATGTAGTCGTACCAGCTGGAGATCGCCGAGATCGGCACGATGGTCGCCAGCCCCGGCACACCGGTGGCGGCGACCCCGTTGGCGACCGAGCCGTCCCACGACTTGCCGATCATGCCGACCCGCCCGCTGCTCCAGGCCGCGCTGACCGGTCGGCCGTCGGCGGTGAAGGCGCGGGCCCGCCCGTTGAGCCAGTCCACGACCGCCTTGGCGCTGCCCACCTCGGCCGGGCCGCCGACGTCCTCGCAGCCGGTCGAGCGGGCGGTGCCGGCCAGGTCCACCGCGGCGAACGCGTAGCCACGCGGAACGAAGTAGTTGTCGTAGAACAGCGGCGCCTTGGCGATCACACCGGCCGCGTCGTACGTCTTGCGCTCGCTCTCGTTGCCCCGACCACAGCAGAGGTAGTCCACAAACGTGTCGACGCCGGGCCGTTCGCCGTTGCGACCACCGGGCAGACGGCCCACCTCGACGTCGAGGTGGGCGCCATCGACGGACTGGTGATCTGCCGCGCCCACACCGCGCGGGTCGACCGCACCTGTGATGGCACGGCCCACCGGTTCGCTCCCGGCGACGTCTTTCTCGCGACCCGGCCCGACCTGCCGTTCAGCGTGCGTTGGCACCCCGGCGAGGTGGAGATCTGTGTGCTGGACCTCGCGGTGCTCTCGCAGGTCGCCACCGCCGCGCCGGGCCGGCGACCCGGTCAGATCCGGTTCACCGACATCGGCCCGGCCTCGGCGACCCTCGCCCGACAGTGGCGCAACACCACCAGCTACGTCAGCGACGTCGTCCTGAACAACCCGATCGCCAGCGCGCAGCCGCTGGTGATCGGCAACGCCGCGCGAATGCTCGCCGCGTCGGCGCTCACCGTCTTTCCCAACACGGCGGTCACCGATCCGACCGTTCAGGACCGACGCGACGCCAACACCGCCACGTTGCGCCGCGCCATCGCCTTCATGGACGAGCACGCCGACCGGGACATCACGGCGGCCGACATCGCGGACGCCGCCGCGGTCTCGCTACGGGCGGTACAACTCGCCTTCCGCCGTCATCTCGACACCACTCCGATGGCGTACCTGCGTCGGGTCCGGCTCGATCGGGCCCACCACGACCTGCTCCTGGCCGACCCTCGCTGGGACACCGTGTCGGCGATCGCGAGTCGGTGGGGATTCGCCAACCACAGCAGGTTCACCGCCCGGTACCACGCCAGTTACGGAGTACCGCCCCGCGAGACGCTCAACGCCTGACGGCCAGGCGGGCACCGTCACGGACGGCTCACGAGGCGCGCGGCAGCGTGAGCCACTCCTGCCAGCTGATGTCGCGGCCCAGATAGCGGGGCTGGCGGAAGGGCCAGTCGGCGGCGATCCACCGCGGCACGAGCGCGTCGAGCGCGCGCTCGTCCTCGCCGCCGACAAGGTCGTCCACCACCCACCAGGAGACCTCGCCGTCGGAGCCGGTGCGCTCGGGCGGGTCGATGTAGACGCAGCCCAGGATCGCCGTCTCCTCCTCGTTCAGCAGCGCGTAGTTGAACGACTGGTGCGCGGCTATCTCCTTCTCGTGCCGCAGCAGGTCGATGCGGTCCTCTTCATAGGTCATCGTCGCCGGGGGCCAGGCCCAGGCCGGGCCGAAGATCTCCCACAGGCGCTCCCGGGAGCCCATCACGGCGGGGTAGTCGAGCGCGGTGTCCGCCTCCCGGATCGGCCGCAGGTGCAGCGACGTGCCGGGCACGGGCACGTGGACGGGGTGGACGAATTCGTCGGGCAGCCAACTCATGAGGGCTGAGGCTACAACCCGGTCGACGCGGGATGATCAAGGCGGCGTGGGTGCCCCTGGCCGCGGTCGCGCTCGTGGGCGTCGCGGGCGGTCTGCAACTCGGGCACCGAGGCCTCCAGCAGGTCGGCGAGGCCGCGAAGCTGCTCGGCGACCCGGGCGCCGAGGGGCGTGAGCGAGTATTCGACACGCGGCGGGATCGCCGTGAGGACCTCGCGGGTGAGCATGCCGTCGCGCTCGAGGGTCTGCAGGGTCTGGGAGAGCATCCGCTCGCTCACGCCGTCGATGCGGCGACGGAGCGCGTTGAACCGGTACCGACCCTCGCCGAGCGCCAGCAGGGCCAGCGAGGCCCATTTCGAGGTGACGTCCTCGAAGGCCGCGCGGGAGGTGCAGCCGCGCGCGAAGACATCGCTGACAAATTCCTGGGTAGGCCCCGCCGGGTCCTGGGCCGGCATGTCGCTCACCTCAGCAGCCTACCCCACAGTTACGTAACGGCATGTGCTGTAGTTTCGTAAGTGCCTACAGGTTTGCGTCACCGCATCGGAGGTTGCCATGCCCACCTATGCCCTCACCGGCGCCACCGGCCGACTGGGCCGGCTGGTGATCGAGCAGCTGCTCGACACCGGCGTACCCGCCGCCGAGATCGCCGCCATCGTCCGCACCCCGGAGAAGGCCGCCGACCTCGCCGCGCGTGGCGTCGAGATCCGTCGAGCCAACTACGACGACCCGTCGACGCTGCCCGGCGCCGTGGCCGGCGTACGCCGCCTGCTGCTCATCTCCGGTGACACGCCCGGCCAGCGGGTGCGCCAGCACACCGCGGTCATCGACGCGGCCAGGCTCGCCGGGGTCGAGCGCCTGATCTACACGAGCATCCTGCGCGCCGACACCACCACCAACCCGCTGGCGCCCGAGCACAAGGCCACCGAGGAGATCCTCACCGCCTCTGGCCTCCCCCACACCGTGCTGCGGAACAGCTGGTACACCGAGAACTACACCGACCAGCTGCCGCAGTACCTGCAGAGCGGCACGATCCTCGGCGCCACCGGTGGCAGCAAGGTCTCCGCCGCGACCCGGGCCGACTACGCGGCCGCCGCAGCCGCGGCGCTGACCCGCGAGGAGAACGACAACACCGTCTACGAACTGGGCGGCACCGCCTTCACCTTCGACGAGCTGGCCGCGGCCGTGACCGAGGTCACCGGCACCACGGTCGTACACCAGGACCTGTCGGCCGCCGAGCTGGCCTCGGCCCTGGAGAACGTCGGGCTCGACGCCGGCACCGCCGGGTTCGTCGCCGCGCTCGACCACTCCATCGCGATCGGTGAGCTGGTCACCGACAGCGACGACCTCAGCCGGCTGATCGGCCGGCCGAGCACCCCGCTGCACGACGCGATCCGGGCCGCGCGGGCCTGACCGTCGGCCGCGCCGATCGGCAGCCCGGGCGGGCGACGGGTGGCCACACCCGCAGCCCGCCCGGCGCGCTCCGCCCACCACCGCCGGCAGGACCGGGTGGACTACCGTCGCCGCGCTCACCGGCGAGTTCGACGAGCGGGTCGACCGCGTCCCGGTCCCCGTTCGCGGCCCCCCGGGGACGGGCGGACGCCCCACCGAGGTCGGTGCCATACACCTTCGAGCAGGACATCGACGATCTTGCCGTGGTGCTGGAGCACACCGGGTCCGGCAACGTCGTCGGCCACAGCTCCGGCGGCTTCATCGCGCTCCAGGCCGCGCTCCGGCTGCCGATCAACCGGCTCGCCCTCTACGACGCCGCCGTCTCCATCGACGGCGGCTTCCCCGCCGCATGGCTCGACGCCGCACAGGAGGCGCTGCGGGCCGGCGACACCGCCCGGGCCCCTGCGTACGCCGATCGGCCGGATGATGGGCGACCTGCTGCCGATGACCCTGGACGGGTCACGACGCCATCAACCGGGCCCACCCCCGGCTCGTCGACCCGATCGCCACGTTCTTCACGGCCCCGGTGACACCGGAACGGACCGTCCATCTCTGACGCGCCAGGCGGTCGCCGCCCGTGGCCGCGAACGAGACGGACCACTGCGCGTCGGGCGCTTGGTTAGGGTGAGGGCATGCCCGCACGCCGCCCGCACCGCCACGACGACGGCCGGAGCTGGGCCCGCCCGGCCGCCTCGGCACGCACCACCGAGCCGGGCAACTGGTGAGTGGCGCACGCGTGCCCGCCCAGCGAGGCGAGCCGACCGCACCCGCACGCCTCCGGTCCAGAGTGGTCGACGCCTGCGGCCGGCTCGCCCGGTCGCGCCCCTTCGAGATCGGCATCGTCGTCGTCATCCTCGCCAACGGGGTGGTCCTCGGCCTGGAGACATACCGGGGCCTGACCGTGGCGAGCGCCGCGCTGCACGGGCTGGAGCTGTTCTTCCGTGCCGTCTTCGTCGTCGAGATCTGCATCCGGCTGGCCGCCTACGGCCGCCGCCCGCAGGATTTCTTCCGGCACGGCTGGAACGTCTTCGACTTCGCGGTGATCGCGGCGATCTTCATTCCGGGCCTGCACGGCGACCCGGCGCTGCTACGTGTGGTGCGGGTCGCCCGGATGGTCAGGTTGGTGCGTTTCTCTCCGGGCCTTCGTACCATCGTCTCCGCCCTGTGGCGCAGCCTGCCGGGCGTCGGTGGTTTCCTCGCCCTGGCCGTGGTGACGCTCTACGTGTACGGCATGGCCGGTTGGCTGATCTTCGGCAGCAGATTTCCGGATCAGTACGGCGACATCGGCCGGTCCCTGCTGACGTTGTTCGTGCTGTTGTCGCTGGAGACGTTGCCGGACCTCATCGAGCAGGGCATGACGATCTCGCCGTGGACGCTGCTCTACTACGTCAGCTACGTGGTCATCACCGTCAACCTGCTGCTCAACATCCTCATCGCGGTGATCGTCAACTCGATGGAGGAAGCACGCCGGCTGGAGATGACCGAACGCCTGGCCCCGGGGTACGACGAGGACGGTGACGGCGCACCGGACGAGGTGGATCGCATCGCGATCAGCCAACGGCTGGACGACCTGCGCGCGGTGATCGCCGAGCTGGAGCGGGAGCTGCGGATCGACCGGGACGACGGGCACGGCCGGTCGCACCGCGAGGACGCCCGCGCCGGACGCTGAGCCGACCGCCGGTGCTGGCCCGCACACCCGCAACTTCAGGTAGACCCGCGTCAGGACCAGGTCGTTGTCGACGGCCGTCCGCGGTACCGTCGAGCGGTCATGACCAGGGACTCCAGCGCGATGCGGACGGAGCTGCTCCGGCTACGCGACCAGGCCCAGGCCCAGGTAGCCGCGTTGGACAGCGATCTGCGGAGCCTCTTCGAGGCCTCCCGGTCGTCCAACGCCGATGACGAACACGACCCCGAGGGCAGCACGATCGCGTTCGAACGGGCGCAGCTCACCGCGGTCCTCGACGCGACGCGCCGGCGCCTCGCCGAGCTCGACGTGGCGTTGCAACGGGTCGAGGCGGGCACCTACGGCAGGTGCGAACGGTGCCTGCGTCCGATCCCCGCCGAGCGACTCGCCGCCCGCCCCTCAGCACGCACATGTGTCGGCTGCGCAGGCGGTTGAACCGCGGCCGAAGAAGGTGTGGACCGCCGGCCCTCCCCCTGAGACGATGCTTGCGCTGCTAGTGCAAATAGTTCGTCTACCGAGGTGGAGGATCGATGAACACGTCCCGACGGAGACTGCTCTCCCTTGTCGCCGGAGTGGCACTCGCCGCCGGCCCGGCCGTCGCCGCCGTTCCGGGCGCCGCCGAGGCCGCCACCACCCCGTCGTACCGTCCAGTGATCTTCGTGCACGGCAGCGCCGGGTCGGCGTCGCAGTTTCAGACCCAGGCCAAGCGCCTGGCCAGCAACGGCTACCCGATCGAGATCATCGAGGCGCACGAATACGACTCGCCGAACATCGCCACGATCCTGCCCCAGGTGTACGCGGGGCTGGACGCCCGGATCTCCCGGCTGCTGACGGCGACCGGAGCGGACCGGGTGGATCTGCTCGCGCACTCCCTGGGCACCTTCGTCATGCAGGGATACCTCGCCAGTTCCCCCGACCGGGCCGCCCGGGTCGCGCACTACGTCAACCTGGACGGCCGCACCGCGGCGGCACCGCCGGGCGGCGTACCCACGCTCGCGATCTGGGGCGAGGGCGACCCGGCGCGGGCCGTCGCGGGCGCGAGCAACGTCTACTTCCCGGACCAGTCCCATACCCAGACGGTGTCGTCGCGGGAGTCGTTCGGCGAGATCTTCCGGTTCTTCCAGGGCCGCGCGCCACGCACCACGAGCATCGTGCCCCAACTCTTCGGCACCGCCCGGGTCTCCGGCCGCGCGGTGCTCTTCCCGAGCAACGCCGGCGTCGCCGACGCGACGCTCGAGGTCTACCCGGTCAGCTCACTCACCGGCGGTCGGCTGTCGAACCGGCCCGCGCATCGGGTGCCACTCAGCGGCGACGGTTCGTTCGGCCCGTTCCCGGTGCTCGCCACAGCCCGGTACGAGTTCGCGATCGTGCGCGCCGGAGCGGCGACACACCACTTCTACTTCCAGCCGTTCCTCCGCTCGGACTCGTTCCTGCGCCTGGCGACGAGCCGGCCGGGCGAGGGACTCGGCGCGCTGGTCGACACCAGCGACCGGCACACGGCGCTGACGATCCAGCGCCAGAAGGAGTGGTGGGGCGACCAGGGAGACGCCGGCGACAACCTCTGGATCAACGGTCGGGACGTCCTGAACCCGGCGAACACGCCGCGCGTCAAGAGGACGATCGCCGTTTTCGCGTTCGACGACGGCAGTGACGGCGTCACCGACCTGACCGCTCCGCTGCCGGAGTTCTTCAGCCAGGCCTTCATCACCGGCATGGACGTGTTCATCCCGGCCGCGCCGGCGCACCTCGGCCTCGTTCGGATCACGGTGGGTCAGCGCGGCGGCGGGTACGACCTGGTCAACGTGCCCAACTGGAAGTCCAGCGCGCATCGCGTGACGGTGAACGTCGACGACTTCTGAGGGAGAGGGAGGCGACGACGGATCCGCCGTCGGCTCCCCCTCACGCCCTAGAAGTCGTCGTCGAAGGCGACCGTTCCGCTGACCCCGACCTGGTACGCCGACACCCGCCGCTCGAAGAAGTTGGACAGCTCCTGCACGTCCTGCAACTCCATGAAGGCGAACGGGTTGGCCGACCCGTAGTGCGGCGCGATCCCGAGCTGGGCGAGACGCCGGTCGGCGACGTGCTGGAGGTACTCACGCATGTCGTCCAGCGTCAGGCCGGGCACGCCGTGGCCGAGCAGGTCCTCGGCGAACTGGACCTCGCACTCGACGGCCTCGGTGAGCATCTGGCGGACCTGGCCGGCGAGGTCCTCGTCGAACAGGTCGGGTTCCTCGCCGCGCACGGTGTCGACGACGTCGAACGCGAAGGCCATGTGCATGGACTCGTCGCGGAACACCCAGTTGGTACCGGAGGCGAGGCCGTGGAGCAGGCCGCGCGAACGCAGGAAGTAGACGTACGCGAACGCGCCGTAGAAGAACAGCCCTTCGATGCAGGCGGCGAAGCAGATCAGGTTGAGCAGGAACATCCGCCGGTCCTCGCGGGACCGCAGCTCGCGCAGGTTGCTGAGGGAGTCGATCCAACGGAAGCAGAAGTCGGCCTTACGGCGGATCGAGGGGATGTTCTCGATGGCGGCGAAGGCGGCGAACCGCTCGGTCTCGTCGGGCACGTACGTGTCGAGCAGGTTGAGATAGAACTGGACGTGCACCGCCTCCTCGAACAGCTGCCGGGACAGGTAGAGACGGCCCTCGGGGCTGTTGACGTGCTGGTAGAGGTTGAGCACGAGGTTGTTGGCGACGATGGTGTCGCCGGTGGCGAAGAACGCGACCAGCCGGCTGACCAGGTGCCGCTCGGCCGGGGAGAGCTTGTCGAGGTCGGCGAGGTCGGCGTGCAGGTCGACCTCCTCGACGGTCCAGGTGTTGCGGATGGCGTCGCGGAACCGGTCGAAGAAGTGCGGGTAGCGCATCGGGCGGAGGGTGAGGTCCATCCCGGGGTCGAGCAGCATGTTCGTGGTCCTCGTGTCGGTGGTGGTGTCGGCGGCGGTCACTGGCAGGCCTCGCACGACTCGGGGTTCTCCAGCGAGCAGGCCAGCGCCTCCGGGTCGGCCGCCACCGGCGCGACGAGGGCGACGGCGGTGGGCGCGACGGTGGCCTGCTGGATCCGGGTGGCGGGGCGGGACCGCAGGTAGTAGGTCGTCTTCAGGCCGGCCTTCCAGGCGTACAGGTACATCGAGGAGAGCTTGCCGATGGTGGGCGCGGCCAGGAACAGGTTCAGCGACTGGGACTGGTCGATGAACGGCGCGCGAGCGGCGGCCAGGTCGATCAGCGCCCGTTGCGGCAGCTCCCACGCGGTGCGGAACAGCTCGCGGACGGCGGCCGGTAGCTCGGTGATGTCCTGCACCGAGCCCTCAGCCCGCTTGATCGCCGACCGGACCGGCCCGGTCCACAGGCCGCGGGTCTTCAGCTCGCGTACCAGAGCGGTGTTGACCTGGAGGAACTCGCCCGACAGGGTCTCGCGCTTGAACAGGTTGGACACCTGCGGCTCGACGCACTCGTAACAACCGGCGATCGAGGCGATGGTGGCGGTCGGGGCGATTGCCACCAGCAGCGAGTTGCGCAACCCGTACGTGTCCACCCGCTCCCGCAACGCGGTCCACCGGGCGGTCTGCGTTCCCTCGACGCCCCACAGGTCGGGCTGCAACCGCCCCCGCGCCGCCCGCGTCCGCCCGTACGCCGGGTGCGCGCCGAAGCGCCGCGCCAGGTCCGCGGAGGTCTCCAGGGCGGTCAGGTACAACTCCTCGCTGACCCGGGTGGACAACTCCCGCGCGGCCGGGGAGTCGAACGGCAGCCGCAGCGCGAAGAACACGTCCTGCAGGCCCATCAGCCCGAGCCCGACCGGCCGCCAGCGGGGGTTGCTCGCCGCCGCCTGGGCGGTCGGGTAGTAGTTGATGTCGATGACCCGGTCGAGGAACGTGACCGCGGTACGGACCGTGGCGCGCAGCCGCCGCCAGTCGAGGGCGCCGTCGGTGAGGTGGGCGGCGAGGTTCACCGAGCCGAGGTTGCACACCGCGGTCTCGGCGTCGCTGGACACCTCGATGATCTCGGTGCAGAGGTTGGACAGGTGCACCACGTTGCCCGGTTCGGCGGTCTGGTTGCACAGCCGGTTCGCGGCGTCCTTGAAGGTCATCCACCCGTTGCCGGTCTGGGCCAGGGTGCGCATCATCTTCCCGTACAGCTCCCGCGCCGGGACCTGCCGCACGTAGCGGCCCTGCGCCTCGGCCGCCCGGTACGCGGCGTCGAACCGCTCGCCCCACAGGTCGGGCAGTTCCGGCACCTCGTGCGGGTCGAACAGCGACCACACCTCGTCGGCCTCGACGCGGCGCATGAACTCGTCGGGGATCCAGTTGGCCAGGTTCAGGTTGTGGGTGCGCCGGGCGTCCTCGCCGGTGTTGTCCCGCAGTTGCAGGAACTCCTCGACGTCCGGGTGCCACGGCTCCAGGTAGACACAGGCCGCGCCCTTGCGCCGGCCGCCCTGGTTGACCGCGGCGACGCTCGCGTCCAGCGTGCGCAGCCACGGCACGATCCCGTTGGACTGCCCGTTCGTGCCGCGGATCAGCGCGCCCCGGGACCGGACCCGGGAGTACGCGATGCCGATGCCACCGGCGAACTTGGACAGGTTGGCGATCTGCGCGTACCGCTGGTAGATCGAGTCCAGTTCGTCGCGCGGGGAGTCGACCAGGTAGCAGGAGGACATCTGGGTGTGCCGGGTGCCGGAGTTGAACAGCGTCGGCGAGCTGGGCAGGTAGGCCAGGCTGGACATCAGCCGGTAGAAGTCGACCGCCTCGTCCGGCGTACGCGACAGGCCGCAGGCCACCCGCAGCAGCCAGTACTGCGGGGTCTCCAGCACCAGCCGGCTGGTCGGGTGGCGCAGCAGGTACCGGTCGTACACCGTGCGCAGGCCGAAGTACTCGAACCGCCGGTCGCCGTCCGGGTCGACGGCGTCGTCGAGCGTCCGGGCGTGTGCGGCGACGAAGGTGGCGGTCTCGTCACCGATCAGTCCCTCGACGTGGCCGAGCCGGATCGCCGCGCTGAACGAGGTGATGCCCTGCCGGCGCACCTCCTTGTCCACGTAGCCGGCCAGCAGCCGAGCGGCCAGGCGCGAGTACTGCGGTTCCTCACCGATCATCTCGGCCGCGGTCTGGATGGACAGTCGATCCAGCTCCGCGGTGGTCGCGCCGTCGTAGAGGCCGCTGATCGTCCGGGTCGCCACCCGCAGCGGGTCGACGTCCGTCAGGTCGTCGGTCCACCGCTCGACCGCACGGACGATCTTGTTCACGTCCACCGGTTCGCTGGCGCCGTCGCGCTTGCGGACGTGCATCTGCGTCCGCCGCCGGCCCGGCAGGGCGGTGTCGCCGCCGGTCGGGACCACCTGGGTGACTGTCACCACTCACTCCTCGCGAGTTCGAGACCTGATGGCCCTCGGACGCGAGGAGACAGACACCGGCGGACGCCACGCCGGGCGTGGGTCAGGGGGCGTCGGCCGTCCCACGCGGCGTCGGACCGCCGCCCACCCGGGTGCGGGTGCACGGCGCGCTGGCAGGTCTTCGGACTTGTGGGCACGACCGGGCTCGCCGGTCTCCTACTGGCCGTCGCTTCCCAGGCCGCTTGGCGGCCCAGTGCTGATGACGGCGGTCGTTCCCACTCACCGCTGCGGGGCAGTCCCGGATTTCCACCGGGTTCCCTCTTGCCTCGACCGCTACCGATGAGCGGCCGAACCAGCTGCGCTCGACACCATATATAGGGACGACGCCATTGTCACACCCCACATCTCGGGCATGGGCGTGTCGGCGGTCCAGTGGGTGACGACGGTCACCGGTCAGCCGGCGCGGGTGTGGACCAGGGTGACGGCACGGTCCAGCGCGGCCTTCTCGACGGCGGAGAGCGTGGGATTGCCCCGTCGAACGTCCAGCGCACGCCGCAGTTGGCTGACCCGGGGCGGTTCCGCGTACCGCTGGAACGCAGCGAGGCCCGCCCGGCTGCGCTCCGCGAGGTCGGCATCCGGACCGACCGCCACCTCCGCCATGATCAGCGCGGTCATGGCCAGATCGAAGTCGGCCGGTCCCTCGGCCGCGTTGTGCCAATCGATGACTACCGGACCGCGCGAGGTCAGCATGATGTTGAGCGGGTGCAGATCGAGGTGCAGGACGCGCTCCGCTGGCTCGGCGCCGAGTCTGGCCGGCAGGCTGTGGAGGCGATCGTGCAGGTCCACGAGCAGCTCGGCGGCGGAGTCGATGCCGATCCAGCCGACGAGCAGTGCCTCCAGCAGGGTCTGGCCGTCGAGCCGTTCGAGCACCAGGTCGGGGCCGTCGGCGGCGTACACCACCGGCACCGGGTAGCCGGCTGCGGCGACGTACGCCATCACCGCCACCTCCGGCGCGGTGTCCCCGCCGTCACGGTAGCGGCGCAGCACGCGCGCCCCGTCGAGCGCGAAGACGTCCGCCTCCCGTCCGGACGCCAGCAGCACGTGATCGTCCACGATGGCCGACGCTAGCAGCGCGTGGGGCGGGCCGTGATCCGGCCCGCCCCACGCGCCACCGCTACCGCCGACTCACTTCGTGACGGTGAAGGGCAGCGCGACCCGCGTCACCGACCTGGCACCTACCAGCGTGACGACGGTCGAGCCGACCTTCGCCGCCCCGGGGACGCTGACCGTCGCGCCCGCGATGACGCCGTCACCATTCGCGCGCACGGTGCTGACCGCGAGGCCGTCACCGAAGCTGACCGTGACCGCCTCGTTCGGAGCGAATCCGGCACCGTCGACCGTGATCGACGTACCGCGCGGTCCCGCCGCGGTGGTGAGCGCCGCCTGCGGTTCGTAGGTCGGCTTCTCCGGCTGCCCGGTCACCTGGACGGTGGCCGTCGCCGGCGTCCGCGAGGACGCGCCGGTGGCGGTGACGGAGTACCGGCCGGGCTCGGCGTCACCGGACGTCGCGACGGACGCTCGTACCGCTCCCGATGCGGACGCCGAGACCCTGATGGTCCGCGCCGGACTGGTTCCGAGCGTCACGGTCACCTGCTCACCGCCCGCGAAACCGCTGCCGTTGATGGTGACCGCGTCACCGCTGGTCACAGTGGCGGACGCCGACACCGCGATCGCCGGTTGAGACGCGCCACGAGCCACGGTCACCGTGAAGGTCCCGGTGCTGCTCGACAACGTGTCCCACGCGGTGACGTGCACCGTGTAGGTGCCCTCCTGCGCGTAGGTGTGCCGTCCACTCAGCGCACCGTCCGGGCCGACCGTGACGTCGTCCGGAACCGTGCCGTCGCCCCACTGCACCCGGGCGCGGTAGCCCGTCGTGCCGGGAACGCCGCCGCTCACCGAGCCGAGGGTGGTCGAGAGGACCTGACCGGCGATCGCCGTCTGGTTCTTCGGGGCGGTGGTCACCAGCGCGGCGGCCGGCGTGCCGTCGTTCGCGATGGCGAACACGTGGATCCGGCCCGCCGAGCCGGGGTCGCCGGTCTGCGTCGGCAGGGTCACCGAGACGAGCGTCTTGCCCGCCGGGATCTGGTACGGCGCGGTGGCGAACAGGAACGGCTGCGCGCCGTCCCGGCTCGTGCCGCTCAACCGGTACGCGGCCTTGGCGACGACGATGTTGCCGTACGACGGGGTGCCGTTGGCGTTGCCGCCCAGCGTCCAGTCACTCATCTGGATCGGGATGCTGGCCGTGCTGCCGTCGCTGAACGTCGCCGTGCCGGTGGTGTTCTGGTTGCCCTGCGTGCCGGCGCCGATGAACGAGATGCTCCTGGCGTCGGTCGGCAGGTTGAGAACGACCGTCCTGCCGTTGCCGGTGGTGTTGTCCGGTTGCCCTGCCGGGACGGTCGGCAGCGTGAACTGCAGCGCCGTTCCGGGCACCTGGTGCCGCTGGCCCTGGGTCACGCCGGCCGCCGTCAGGGCGGCCCGCGAGTACGCCCACGACTTGGCATCGCAGTTCGCCGCGAGGGCGCCCTCGTCACCGATGCAGACGGTGTCGAAAACCGCGGTGAGGCCGGAGCTCGGCGCGTAGGCCACGTCGACGCCGACCGTGACCGAGCCCTGGCCGGTGCCGTCGGTCACCGTGACGCTCGCCTGGTGATGACCCGGCGTGGCGTAGGTGTGCGAGCCGCTGACGCTGTAGACGGCCCGCGAGCTCAACGTCAGGGTGCCCTCGGTGACCGGTGAGCCGTCACCCCAGTCGATGGTGGCCTGGTAGCCGCTGGCGGTGCCCCCGGTGACGGAGGCCAGTGGCACCGAGACAGGTACGCCGGACGTCGCGTGCACGCTGCCCGCGGCGGTCACGGTGATGTCGCCGCCACCGACCTCGATGTCGCCCCCGGCGAGCAACTCGATCTCGGCGAGGTTCGCCTGCGCGGCGTCGACGGTCCTGGTGACGACGAGGCGGAACTGCGCGAACCGTCCCGGCTTGTCGATGGTGAACGGACGGCTCTGGCTGCGCCACCGGAACACCTCGCCCTTGCGGGAGTCGACGGTGCTCCAGGTGATGCCGTCGTTGGAGCCCTGCAACCGCCAGTCCGCCGGATCGCCCACGTTCGCCCCGGAGGTGAGGGTGTAGTAGGTCGGCTTCTGCCTGGCGCCACGGGAGGCCCAGCTGACCTGCGGTGTCGCGGTGGTGAACGTCAGCTGCGTGGTCGACGAGTCGTCGAACAGCTTCGACGCGTCCCGGCCGCCAGTCGCGGTCGCGGTGCCGAGACCCGGGCCGGTGACATCCCGCAGTGGCGTGGGCGCCTTGTCGCCCCTGGTCAGTGACGGCGGCGCGTCGTTCCTGCCGGTGCCCCAGGACGACGGCTTGGGGCCCATCTGGAAGTCGATCGTGCCGCCCCTGGCGAGCGCGGACACGTCGACGGACAGCTCGCGCTGATTCTTTCCGTTGACCTTGACGCCCTGCACGTACACGTTCTTGGTGCTGTTGTTCGGCGCGTTGACGACGATGTCGCCGCTCGTGCGGTGGACGGTCATCCTCGTGAACTGCGGCGAGCCGATGGCCCAGTGGGACGACCCGGCCTGGAGCGGGTAGATGCCCAGCGAGCTGAGGATGTACCACGACGACATCTCGCCGTTGTCCTCGTCGCCCAGGTAGCCCTGGCCGATCTCGCTGCCGACGTAGAGGCGCTGGAGGATCTCCCGCACGATCGCCTGCGTCCTGGCCGGCGCGCCGGCGTAGTCGTACATGTACGGGATGTGGTGCGAGGGCTGGTTGCTCATGCCGAGCTGGCCCATCCGCACCGCGCGCGCCTCGAGCATCTCGTGGATCGTGCCGCCGTACCCGCCGGGACGGTCGGCGTTCTCCGGGGTGGCGAAAAACTGGTCGAGCTTGTCGCGCAGCGCCTTCTGCCCGCCGTACAGGTTGGCCAGTCCCTGGCCGTCCTGCTGCGCGGTGAACGCGAAGTTCCACCCGTTGGTCTCGGTGTAGACGCCGCCCCAGTCCAGCGGGTCACCGGCGAGGAAGGTGCCGGATGCGTCGCGACCCTGGAAGAGCTTCGTCTCCGGGTCGAAGAGGTGGACGTAGTTGCGGGCGCGCTCCAGGAAGTACCGCGACTCGTCCTTGAGCCGCTCGCGCTCCGACTTCGGCGTGGCCGGGTCCTTGGCCAGGGCCACGCCCATGTTGCCGATGCCGTAGTCGTTGATGAAGCCTTCCAGAGCCCACGACACCGACTCTCCGGTGGAGGTCGGCGTGTAGCCGAGGAACAGCGAGGTCTCGATGCCCTTGCGGCCCACCGCGCTGCGGCCGGACGCGACGGTCGCGTCCTTGACCGCCGCGTCGTACGCCCCGAGCGGGTCGGGCAGCTTGACGCCGGTGAGGTACGCCTGGGCCAGTGCCACGTTCGCGCTGGTGCCGGTCATCAGGTCGGCGTAGCCCGGGGACGACCAGCGGGCGATCCAGCCGCCGTCGCGGTAGTGCTGGACGAACCCGTCGGAGATCCTGGCCGCGACGTCCGGGTACAGCAGCGCGTAGGCGGGCCACACGGTGCGGTAGGTGTCCCAGAAGCCGTTGTTGACGTAGATCTGGCCGTCGACGATCTTCGCGCCGGTGTGGGTGGCGGTCGACGTGCCGGTCGGCGCCGACACCGGGCTCGCGTACTGCCAGCGCGGCGCGGCGGCGGTGCCCGTGTTCTCCGACTGGGAGTTCGGGTACAGGTTCAGCCGGTACAGGTTCGAGTACATCGTCACCAGCTGCGTCTCGGTCGCGTCCCGTACCTCGACCCGGCCGAGCCGGTCCTGCCAGGCCGCGGTGGCGGCGGCGTGGACCTGGTCGAAGCTCTTCCCGGTGACCTCCAGGTCGAGGTTCCGGTGCGCCTGGTCGACCGAGAGGAACGAGGTCGCGATGCGCATCGTCACCTGGTGGTTGGCGGAGACGTCGAAGGTGGCGGCCGTCGCGGAGGAGGCCGTGGGCGCCCGGTCGAAGGCGCCGGACACGAACATCCGGCTACGACCGGCCGAGAGGCCACTCCCGTTGTCGACCCAGCCGGTGAACGTGCCGTCGGCGCCGATGGTGAACGTGCCGTTGTAGAAGACGAGGCTTCCGGTGGCCTGCCCGGACGGGAAGGTGAAGCGCATGATCCCGGCGTGGTCGGTGGGCGACATCTCGGCGGTCATGCCGTTCTGCAACGCGACCCGGTAGAGGTCCGGCTGCGCCGTCTCGTCCTCGTGCCGGAAGGCGAGCGCCCGGCTGGAGGGCGGCCCGGTGAGGGGTCCGCCGCCGGCGACCGGCATGACCGACATCTGGTTGCGGTCACCCATCCACGGGCTCGGCTCGTGCGAGATCGCGAGGCCCTGCAGGGTGGGCAGGTTGGCCGCGTTGTTGACCCGGTGGTACTGGTACTCCCACGAGTCGGACGTCGCGTCGGTCACCGGAGTGAAGAAGTTGAAGCCGTTCGGCACCGAGGTGATCGGCAGGTTGTTGCCGCGCGAGAACCCGCCCGTCGAGTTGGTCCCGCGTCGGGTGTCGACGTAGTTGGTCAGCCGCGAACCGTCGATCGACGCCGGGGAGGCCGTCACCGCGACGTCGTCGAGCCAGCCCTGGAACCGGGTCTCCCTCGTCGCCTGCGGGTTGTCGTAGGCGAGCAGGATGCGGTCGATCGTCTTGCCGCGTGCAATCGCGCCGATGTCGGCCTGCACGGCGTTCCACTGGTCGGCGTAGAGCACCTTCGACGCACCCTGCCCGGCCGCGGTGAGCACGTAGCCGTGCTGGTCGACGGGCGCGAGGCGGCTCAGGTAGCTACCGTCGGTGAAGTGCAGGTCGACTGCGGCGTGGGTGGACGGGTACCGGGCGTCCTGACCGGTGAACTCGGGGAAGATCTTGTAGGAGAGCCGGGTCTTCGGCCCGACCGGGATGTCGACGTCGAAGAGCCTGTTGGTCGCGTACGAGCGGCCGGCTGCTTCGGCGCCGCCCGCGTACCGGAGCGAAGCCAGGCCGGTGAATCCCACCCCCGGCTTGGTGGTGTAGCCGCCGGCCGGACCGGCGCCGGTGACGCTGACCATCGGAGTGGCCGGCGGCTCGACGTCCGAGCCGTCGCTGATGTCCCAGCCGGCGAGCTGAACGAGGGAGTCACCGGAGTTGGCGGTGACGTTCAGCCGGTAGTAGCCGTAGGCGGTCGTGTTGGTGAAGCTGTAGGTCTTCGTGGCGAACCGGCCACCGAAGGTCTGCCCGGTCTGCCGGTTCAGGTCGGTCCACGTGCTGCCGTCGGTGGAGCCCTGCAGGGTGAAGTCCCTGGGGTCGCGGGTCGGGGCGTCGTCCGCCGAGGTCAGCGCGTACCGCACCACGGGCGCCGGCCTGGTCAGCTGGTACGTCACCCAGCCGGTCGGGTTGAACGCCAGCCACTTGGTCGAGGGGTCGCCGTCCGTGAGCTTCGCGGCGGTCTCGTTCGGCGCGTTCTCGGCGCTCGCGGTCACCGCACCGACCTGATCGAGCAGGCTGCCGGGCAGTCCCGTGCGGCTCGATCCGTTCAGGTTCGCCTGGATCGGCTTCCCACTCCGGTCGACCTCGACGGTGCTCGCGGAGGGTTGCGGGTCGGCCGACTCGAACGAGGAGCTGAAGTTGCCGGGCGGCGCGGTGGTGGGCGCGGCACTGGCCAGGGGCGCGCCGACGAGGAGTCCCACCGGCAGCAGGACCGCGGTTGTCGCGGCGATCAGTCGGGGGGACAGGAGGCGCGCAATGGGGGGATGCGACATAAGGGGCAGGGCCTTTCGCCTCGAACCGGGTCGAGTACGTCAAACGTCTGGGCGGAGTGGACCGTGGCTGGAGCGGTCGGTGGTGCTGGAGGGTGGTGGTGCTACCGGGCGCTCAGGCCGGGTGGACCGTGAGCCCGCCGGTCTCGGCCATGCACTCTCCTTTGGAGTCGCGGCCTGACATCGTTGTCATGAGAACTCGTGACGACGAGGCAGGAGCAGTGGACTGTCGCTGATGGTTCCGGGTGGATCACGGCCGTGTCAATGGGTTCACCGGAGCGAAACACGCTGCCGTCGAGCAGGCCGGCAATGCCTGGGGCTTCGCGGTGACATGCACGGAATCGCCTCCGAAAACCCTTTCGGTACGTTCCCGAAGGCGTGGGAAACCAGCGCCCTCGGCAGCTCCGCCACCTTCCCCGGAGCCAGCGTGCGCACTACGCTTGCGAAAAGGACGGGGGCAGCAGGCACCGCCACTTACCCTGAAATGTTTGCGAAAGGCTTTCGGTGGGCCGACGACGATCCCAGTCAGTGACGTTGAGCGACGTGGCGAGCCGCGCAGGCACCTCCGTGGCCACCGCGTCCAAGGCACTCAACAGCCGCGCCGAGGTCGCCCCGGAAACCCGGGAACGGGTGCTGCGGGCTGCCGCCGAGTTGTCGTTCCAGCCCAACGTGCTGGCCCGCGGACTGATCTCCGGACGCACCCGCACGGTCGGGCTGCTCACCGACGAACTCGGCGGCCGGTTCGCCATACCCATTCTGCTCGGCGCCGAGAACGCCCTCGGCAACGGGCAGATGTCCGTGCTGCTCTGCGACGCCCGTGGCGACGCGATCCGCCGACAGCACTACATCCGCACCCTGCTCGCCCGCCAGGTCGACGGGTTCATCGTGGTCGGCGACAGCAACGACCTGCGCTCGTCGTTGACACAGGACATCCCGGTCCCGGTGGTCTACGCCTACGCCGAGTCGACCGATCCGAACGACCTGTCGGTCGTCGCCGACGACGAGGGCGGCGCCCGGCTCGCCGCCGAACACCTGGTGTCGCACGGCCGCCGCCGAATCGGGCACATCACCGGCCCGGACACCTACCGCGCGGCACGTGATCGAGCCGCCGGCCTACGAACGGTGCTCGCCGAGGCGGGGCTCACCCCAGCCGGCGACCCGCTCTACGGCGAGTGGTCGCAACGATGGGGCCGGCACGCCGCCCGGCTGCTGCTCGCCGCCCGGCCGGACGTGGACGCGATCTTCTGCGGCAACGACCAGGTCGCCGCCGGCGCCGCCGACACCCTGCGAGACCTCGGTCGGCGGATCCCCGACGACGTGGCGCTCGTCGGATACGACAACTGGGAGTTCTTCGCGGCCGACTGCCGACCGCCGCTGACCACCGTGGACCTCAACCTCGAACAACTCGGGGCCGCCGCGGTCAACCATCTCTTCGCCGCGATGGACGGCAATCCCGGCAGCGGGGTCGTCCGGCAACCCGGCCGCCTCGTCGTACGGGAGTCGACCGGCCCGGTCCTCCATCGCTGAGGCCGTGGCCGCGGGTGCGGTGGTACGGCCGACGGCGCTCAGCCGACGGGCAGGGTCGACTCGCGCATCACGACGCGACCGGGGAACTCCTCCGAGCTGGGCGCGGCACCGTCGATCGCCGCGAAGAGCCGTTGGCCGGCCACCTCGCCGAGGTGCTTCAGGTTCATGTCGATGCTGGTCAGCCGTGGGCGGGAGTCCGCCGCGATGGCCTCCCAGTTGTCGAAGCCGATGACCGAGATGCTGCGGGGCACCTCTCGTCCGAAGTCACGCAGCGTCTCCAGGACACCGCGTGCGATCTGGTCGCTGCCGCAGAAGATCGCGTCGACCTCGGGATGCTGCTCGACGACCATGTGCGCGGCGGCTCTCCCCCAGGACTCGTCCCACGACCCGAAGTAGGGCCGGTCGCCGACCATCCGCAGCCCGGCGGCGGCGAGGGCGGCCGCCGCGCCCTCCGCACGGTCCCTCGCCGCCTGGAACCCGGCTTCCCCGGTGATGTGGGCGATGGTGCGCCGGCCGCACGCCAGCAGATGCTCGATGGCGAGCCGGCCACCTCCCACGTTGTCGACCGTGATCGAGATGTCCGCCGGGTCGGCGGAGGGGGCGTAGACGTAGACGACCGGCACGGGGATGTTGCCGGCCAGCGGCGGGCGGGGGTCTGTGCGGGAGCCCACGACGATCAGGCCGTCCACCCGCCGGGACAGCAGCGCCTGCACGTGATGCTTCTCCCGGATCGCGTCGCCGCGCGCGTCGCAGAGGAAGACCGAGACCTGGCCGGCCCCCGACGCGTCCTCGGCGCCCATCAGGATCGGGATCGAAAAGCGCCCCTCCAGGTCGCTCGTCAGCAGGCCGACGGTCCCGGTCCGCCCGCTGAGCAACCCGCGGGCCAGGGCGTTCGGCGCGAAGGACAGCAGCTCCGCGGCCTCCAGCACCCGGACTCTCGTGGTCGACCGCACCTCGCCGCGACCGTTGATGGCCTTGGACGCGGTGGCGACCGACACCCCGGCGAGCTTGGCGACATCGGTGAGCGTGGGCGGGCGGTAGGCGGGGACCTCGGGCTCGGTGGTCATGCGATGCTCCCTCTCAGCGACCGACACAGGTGCGCCGCGCGTCGGCGAGGCCGTCGCCGGGTATCTTGTCGATCAGCCAGCGGAAGCACATCCTAAAACCTTTTCGGGGGTGTTGCGGCGTCGGGTGCGGTCCGCCAGGGCTCCCGGACCCGCTAGCTGGGCCGAAGAGTACACGGGGAGCTTGTGACCCGGTCACCGGCAGAGATGCCATCCCGAAAACCTCTCGAAAGCTCGACAGGGTGACCGTCGATCGCAATGGCAGGACCGCCACCGGAACGGCCGTGGCCCGGTCGGGTCGACCGGGCCACGGCCATCCAGCACGTGGACGGACAGCAGTGGGCGACGCCTACGGAGCGAGTTCCTTGTTGGATCGAGCCGCGCTCGTCACGACGATCGACCGCTCCTTCCCGCTGAGGATTCCGGCCTCGACGAACGCCTGCGCCACGTGGTTGACGGTCGACACGAACTGGCCGTGGTTCCTGAAGGGCGCCTGATCCCAGACCAGGTCGAGGAAGGTCGGGCCGTCACTGCCGGGCGACGGGATGCCCGCCACGGGTACGTCGTAGTTCGGCAGCCCGTCGTTCCGCTTCCGGTTGGGCACACCGGTGTCGACCGACCCGAACACGATCGTCGGCTCGACCCGACGGAAGTACGTCGAGGCGGCCTGCGCGTCGCCGATGTGGTACGGCCGCAGGGTGAAGCCGTGCGTGGTGAAGAGCGCGTCACCCGCGTCCGTAGTGCTCGCGGGTGTGATCGCCGCACGGGAGTAGTCGCCGTCCCGCTTCAGGTGGCGGTACAGGGACAGTTCCCGGTAGTTGCCGACACCCGGGTTGCCGAGGATCTGCATGAGGAGAGGCCCCCAGAAGATCGACTGCGTGTCGGGACGGTCCAGCGCCCGCTCGATCCGGATGCTGAACGGCATCCGGATCTCGATGGTGTCGCCCGGCTTCCAGGTCCGGCTCAGGGTCAGGTAGCTGGCGGGCTTGGCGGTGACCTTCTGCACGACGCCGTTGACCGTGACGATGAAGCCCTTCTCCACCCAGCCCGGCACCCGCAGGTTGATGTCCAGCCGGCCACGGCCGTTGACGGTCAGCCTGGTGCGATCCTCCCGCGGGTAGCTCGTCTCCTGGGTGACGACGAAGCCCTTCTCGGCCCAGGTGAGCGTCGACGGTACGTACAGGTTGACCCACAGCGTCGTGCCGTCGGCCGACTTGAAGTAGACCGTCTCCTGGTACTTGGTGTGGTTCTCCAGGCCCGTCCCGCCGCAGCAGGTCCCGGTGTTGCCGTAGCTACGGCTGATGCCCGGGGTCAACGGCTGGAAGTAGGTGACCTGTGGGTTGCTGACGCTCGTCGTGTCGGCCCGCGAGCCGGCGATCTGGTTGAACAGCCCCCGCTCGTAGTGGTCCATGTACGCCGGGTCGTGCTCGTGGAGGAACAGATTGCGGGCCAGCTTGAGCAGGTTGTACGCGCTGCAGGTTTCCGCACCGCCCTGGGCGATCGAGTTCGCGATGTTGTCCCGGTTCTGGAACAACTCGGTGTTGTTGTTGGAGCCGGGGTAGTTGCCGCCCAAACCACCGTGTGCGTACCTGCGGTGCGGGACGAGCATGCCGAAGAAGTTCTTGGCGGCCTGGAAGTACTCGGGGTCCCCGCTGTGCTCGTAGACACGCATGTATCCGACGAACTGCGGTATGTGCATGTTGACGTGCAGCCGATCCGGGCGGCGCCGACCGGGCCTGGTGGCCGGCGTCGTGACGAGGATGTCGCGGTTCTCGACGCAGGCGTCGAAGAGCGACTCCCGGTTGTCGAAGCGCTTGGCGGTGTCCAGGTGCTTCGCGTCGCCGGTGAGCGCGTAGACCTCGGGGAACACCTCGTTCGCGCCGCCGGACTCGCCGGCGATGTAGAGGTCCCACATGTAGTTCAGGTTGTCCCGGGTGATCGGGCCCGCGTACTGGGGGTGGTTCTTGTCCCCGATGGTCAGCGCGAGGTGCGCCCAGTTGGCCATCTTGACGACGACGTCGAGGGCCTTCTGGTTGTCGGTGTGGTAATACGCGTCGAGCAGACCGCGCATGATCTTGTGCTGCGTGTACCACGGCGCCCACGTGTTGGTGGCCGCGTTGCCGCCGTAGACGGCCCACCGTGGCGGACCGAGCCGCAGCACCGTGTCCTCCGGGAGCGCGCCCAGATAGCCGGGGTGGGTCGGCACCCAGTCGGCGGCCCCGCTGCTCTGGGCCGCGACGATGCCGCCGTCCCGGCCGTTGGGCGAGGCGTCCTTGATCGCGGTACCGCCCTCCTCCTCGAACCGGTACCAGGCGATCGATCCGCCGGCGGTGCTCCCGGTCGGCGAGTCCAGCATCGACCGGACCTCCGCCTGGCTCAGGGCCCGGTCGAAGATGTGGAACTCGTCGATGCTCGCGTCCAGGAACGGATCGCCGTACTGCGACCGCCCGATCCACCGGTTGCCGGGGTTCCCCAGGTTGGCCGGGCTGAGGGTCATGGCCGTGTTCTGGCCGGCCTGCTGACCGTTCACGTACAGCGTGCCGGTCTTTTGGGTGAGCGTGACGGCCAGGTGCACCCACTGGTTGGTCGGCAACGCCGCGTTGCCGTCGATCCGTTGCTCCCCACCGCCACCGCTGACCGTGATCGCGAACCGCGGCACGTTGCCGGTAACCCCAGCACGCGGGGTCAGGAACATGTTGACCGTGGTGTTCTGACCGAAGTCGAACAGCCGGCTCCAGTTCTGGGTGGAGCCGAGGTTCACCCAGGTGGCGATGGTGAAGTCGGCGAGCTGGCTGATCGCCTCCTGCGGCAGGGTCACGTGCTGCGCCCGGCTGGGGCCGTTCAGGCGGAGCGCGCTGCCGAAGCGGCCCGGCACCCGGCCGATCTGCGGCTCCTCCGGTTCCTCATCGCCCGGGCCGCCATCGCCCATGCGCGCGGTGATCGCGGCCTGGCACGCCTCGAGTTCGTCGACCATCCAGTCGAGCTTGCTCTTGAAGATCGGTTCGCCGTGGTCGGCGTAGCCCTGTGCCAGGGCGGTCATGAAGTGGCCGGCCCAGTGGCCGCTGAGCAGCCCGCCGTCCTCCCAGCCTCCGGGGACGGAGACGCCCGGCGGGTTCGGTCGGCCGGACTGGTTGTTGAACAGCACGAGGAAGCGCCGCTCGTCGAGCTGCCGGAGGTAGCTCTTCATGCGGTCGCGCTTCTCCTGGAGCAGGCCGTCGCCCAGCGTCACGTCACGCAGCTGGAACGGCCTGACCGGGGCGGTGCCGCCGGGACCGGCATCGGCCGGGGTCGCGCCCAGGGCGGTCGGGGCGGTCGTCGCCCCGGTGGCCGTCGCTGCCGTGGCAGCGGTCGCCGGTAGCGCGCCCGCGGTGGCCACGGCGGCGGCGCCAATGGCCGATGCCTGAAGTACCTGACGTCGGCTGACGGGCATCTTGTTGGATTCAACCATTGCGGATCGTCCTTTCGGGCGGGGGGAAATTAGGAGGACTGCGGCGCGTTGCCAGCCAGGGCCGACGTCCGGGCTTCCGCCCGGCCCTCGTTCCGGGCGTCGGCGAGCAGCTGCGCGATTCGCCGCCGGCGTCGGCGGAC
Source organism: Micromonospora sp. U21 (assembly GCF_018070045.1). Taxonomy (GTDB): domain Bacteria; phylum Actinomycetota; class Actinomycetes; order Mycobacteriales; family Micromonosporaceae; genus Micromonospora. Next base: position 265,364 of record NZ_JAGPYK010000005.1, on the reverse strand, counting down.
GGTGTTTCGGATGGCGAGGGCGAGGGCTGCGAGCGCGGCGGCGAGGGCCAGTTGCGGCCATGGCAGTGCCCAGATCGTGACGGTGGCGGTGGCGGGCTTGATCTCGGCGCCGGCCGGGTCACCGCTGAGGATGGCCGGGGTGAGGTCGACGCGCGTCTGGAGTCGGCCCAGCGCCCAGACCCCGTCGAGGTGGGCGCCGACCTCCCGGGTGCCCCCAGGAAGCGTCTCCTCGACGGTCGTCGCGGTTCGCCGTACGGCCAGCCCGAGCGGACCGGTGGCGGCCGTCCGGCCGGTGCCGGTCACCGCGACGTTGCCGTCGTTCGTCGTGGTGTATCTGAGGTGGACGGTGCCGGCCGAGAAGGGGTTCCACGAGCGCTCGTACCTGGCGGTCAGCCCGCTGATCGCCAGGGACCCGGTGACCGTACCGCTGGCCCGCAGCATGACCCGGAACCCGACCCGGCTCTCGACGGCGACCGTGCCTCCCGCGCTCGTGACCGCCGCCGCGATGCCGGCCGGGTGGTCTCCCGGCGTGGCGTCGTTGGGCGCGGTGATGGTGAACGGCACCACCTTCGTCTGGTTGGGCCCGACGCTGACCGTCTCCTGCACCCTGATCCAGGTGCCACCGTCCGTCGACTCACGGTTGGAGGGGAGCATGTTGAAGCGCCCCTTGTCGGTGAGGTAGCCGTCGGCCGCCTTCAGCGCGAAGACCACCGCGCCGTCGCTGAGGTTCCGCACGGCCAGGTGCTCGGTCACCACCTGGCCCGGGTCGAGCGTGCGCTCGACCCATCGGCGGCCGTCCGGCCCCTGCTGGTTGGCCGGTTGGACCGCCCAGGTCAGCGTCGGGCTGGTTGGCTCCGCCACGGCGGTGGCGGGTGCGATCGACACGGTGACGAACACTGCGGCCAGCACGGCGAGCAGTCGCGGCGGCGTCCGCGGCAAGGTCCGGATCATCGCGGGTCCTTCGACGGAGGGATGTGACGGTGGGGGCCACGGCGACGCGGCCCCCACCCGTGCGTCACTCGAACAGGGAGAGGGTCAACGTCGAGGTGTACGAGCCGGCGGCGACCTCCGCCGGGGTCCGCAGGTACAGGTCGGCGTCCACGGAGTACGCGTCGCCGGTGACCGCCTCGGAGTCGAACGTCGACACCAGCAGCTCCTGGTCGACCAGGCCCACGTTGTTGCCGGGCTGGGTCGGCTCGTCCAGGACGGTCACCACCTCCTCGCCCTCGGTGACCAGTCCGGTGTCACCGCCGTCGAGAAGGCGCGGCTTCCAGCCGAGATGGCCGGCGCTGATCGGCGCCTGGGTAGCGCCGCCGACGAAGTCGGTGGCGCTACCCAGCACGGCCCATGCGGCGTTGTCGGGCACCTCCTCGGCCGTACGGGTGTCGGTGACCGTCACCGTCGGCAAACTACCGACGAACTGACGGACCAGCAGGGTCGAGCCGTCCTCGGACAGCGCGACGGAGTTGCCGGCGATCGACATGGCGAGCACGCCGGGTTCGGCGATCTCCTCGATGTCGACCGTCACCCGCACGTCGGCGCTGTCGCCCGGGTCGGCCTGGACCGGCGCCTGCAACGCCACCGTCCCGACCAGCACCGCACCCGCGGCACCGGCCGCGAGCAACCGTCTACGGTTCCCTGTGTTCATCTGCTGCTCCATCATCACTAGTGGTTACGGGGCCTGACGGGGATCGCCGGCACAATCGGCACCGGCGTGGTCTGCGGTGCGGACGGTCGTCACGTCCGCACCGTTGATGGGCCCGGTGGCCCGGACGGTCGCCGAGCCCGCCGGCACCGAGGACGTCCGGGTGGCGAACGACTGGTAGGCGTTCGCACCGGGTGCCACGTTGGCGATGGAACGCTCGCCGTACGCCGTCTCCAGGACGATGTCCACCGGCGCGTCGTGCTCGTTGCGCGCCTGCACGGCGACATACGCCTTACCGCCGACGCACCGCGCCTGCGCGCTGACCGCGACGGGCAACGCGGGTTGGGCGCCCGGGTCGTCGGCGACGACCCGCCACTCGGTGATCGCGACCGCGGAGTACGTGGTGCCGTTCCCGTTGGCCCGGATCGTCGCCCGCACCCGGGGCGTGGTGACCGGATCGAAGGTGACGGTGTTGAACGCGGTGGTGCTCGTGCCGTAGGCGGATGCGCCGGTCACGTCACGCCAGGCCGAGGTCCCCTCGTCCCAGTACTGCAGCACCCACCCGTCGGGTTCGGCGACGCCGTCGCCGGTGCCGCGGTCGGAGTCCCGCCAGAACTTCAACTCCGTGCCGGTGATGCGCACCGGTCGCGTCCAGTCGTACTGGACCCACTGGGTGGCCGGACGGTTGCCGGACCAGGTGCCCCAGACCTGCGCCTGGCTCGGGTTCGCCGGGTCGGCACCGTCGTGGAGGGCGGCGACGCTGTTCCACCCCGCCGTGTAGGAGGCGGTCGGGGTCGCGATGGGCCCGATGTTGCCGGTCAGTGGCCCCGACAGGTCCGCCGGGACGGTGACCGTCTTCGCGGTCTCCAGGTTCCCGGCCGCGTCGAGGGCACGGAACGACACGGTGTGCCGGTTGGGGTCGGGCACCGCGATGGCCCCGCTGTAGGCGGTCCACGCTCCGACGTCGATGGCGTACTCGACACGGGCGACCCCGGAGGTGGCGTCGTTCGCGGTCACCGTGACCGCCCGGGTGGCGCTGCTCACGGTCGCCGTGCTGACCGGCGCCGTGGCGTCGATGCGGACGGCCAGGCTCGCGGGCTCCGAGGTGTTGCCCGCCCGGTCGGTCGCGGTCGCCGTGACGGTGTGCTGGCCGTCCCCGGAGACGTTGGCGTCCAGTGACCGTACGGCGTTCGCGACGACCGGCTCGCCGTCGTCCACCCGCGACTGGATGCTCATCCGGCCGCCCCGGTCGTCGACGCCGGCGATGCGCACGCGCACCGCGGACCGGAACCAGCCGGCCGTGCCGGCGCTGCCGCTGGGCGTGAGCGTCAGCGTCGGCGGGGTCTCGTCGCCCTCGGTGTCCTCCGGCGAGATGACCCGGACCTGCGCGAAGACGCGACCGGCGGCGTAGCCGAGCACGCTGCCGTGGATCGTGAACGTCCCGGGCGTCGCGACGTCCTGCGGCGTTACCGGGTCCCAGTAGACCGGCACCCGCAGCGTCTCGGCGCCGAACGACACCGGCAGACCGTCGGGCAGCTCGGTCTCCCCCACCTCCACCGTGATAGCCGGCGGGCTGACGGACTCCGGCTGAGCGGCGAGGATCTTCCACTCCTCGACCGCCACGCCCGAGTAGGTGCTGCCGTTGGTCGACGCGTCGAACACCGCGCGAACCTGCGTGGTGGTCACCGGGTCGAACGAGGTGGTCTGGAAGCCCTGTGTGCCGGTCGGGAAGCCGCTCGGACTCGGCACGTCGGCCCACTGACCGCTGCCGAGATTCCAGTACTGGATGCGCCAGCGAGCGGGGGCGGCGACGCCCGCGCCGGTGCCCTGCGGCTGGTCGTTCCAGAAGTCGATCTGCGAACCGGAGATCCGCATCGGCTGGTCCCACGTGTACTGCACCCACTGCTGGGGCGGGTTGTTGCCGGTCCAGGTCCCCCACATGTCCGGTGGCAACGGGTTCGACCGGACGATCTCGTCGTTGAGCGCCTTCACCCAGTACTGCGTCGGCACCGGCTGGTTGGAGACGGTGACCGTCGCCGCCTGGGCGATGTTCGCCCGCGGGGTGCGGTCGGGTCCCCTGACCGGCGTCGGCGTCACGGGCTTCAGCCTCGGCGGGCTCTGCGTGTCGTCCCACTCGACCGGGTCGATCGCCACCGACCGGCGGAAATGGCCGCCGCCCGCGGCGTCGGCCGTGTGGTACGCCATGTACCACCTGCCGTCGAACTCCAGGATGCCCGGGTGGCTCGTCGTCGAGGAGACCGGCCGGAGGATGGTGCCCCGGTAGGTCCACGGCCCCTCCGGCGACGACGCCGTCGCGTACGCGATGCAGGCGTGGTAGTTCGCCGGGGTGCACTGCGAGGTCGGGCCGGCGTTGTTCCCGGCGTACGCCATGTAGTAGGTGCCGTTGCGCTTGAAGGCCCAGGCCGCCTCGAAGAAGCCCGTCAGGCCGGTGACCGAGCGCTGGGTGGTGACCGGGGTCCTCATGTCCTGCTGGAGCTCGATCATCCGCAGCTGGCTGAACGAGCCCCACCAGAGGTACACCCGCTGGTTCGGGGCCGTGCCGTCGACGAGGATCGTCGGGTCGATGTTGTGGATGGTGTTGGGCGTCGGCACCCGCTGGGAGATGATCGGCCCGCCCGCGTGGTCGGTCCACGGGCCGGTCGGGCTGTCCGAGACGGCCACGCCGATCGCGAACTTGTCGGACGCCGGGCTGTCCCGTTCGTTGATCGGTACGTACCAGTAGTAGCGGCCGTCCACGCCCCGGACGACCTGACCGGCGTACGCGCGCCCCGGTGTCGCCCAGGCGAAGACCTGCTCCGGGCGCATCAGCGACGGGTAGTGGGTCCACTCCCCCGCCTCGACGTCCGTGGTCCGGAAGGCGCCCCACTCGTTCATGATGAAGTCGTTGGTGGACGGCCCGGCCTGGTCGTGCCCGGTGTAGATGTGGAGCTGGTCCCTGCCACTGTCGTGGCCGGGAGCGCCGGCGGGCACGACGACCGGCGCCGGATCGGCCGAGTAGTAGCTGCCGTCGCCGAGGATGGGATTGACGGTGTTGGTGAAGGTGTACGAATCGGCGGCGTGCGCCGGCGCGGCGACCCCGACCAGGCCGGCGGCGACGAGCCCGGCGACCGCCGCCGCGGCGACCGCGCTGCGGACCCGGCGCACCGGCCGGCGGGTTGGTGGGGCGGCGCCGCGCACCACGGTGGTGTTCACGGTGGCGATCTCCTCACTGTTGTCCGGAGGTGGTGGCGGCGCCGGTGCGGCGCCCCCACCACGAAGGGTCAGCCGCAGTTGAGCGCGCCGAACGGCGCCTCGAACTCCGCCGTCACCGGCTGGCCGTCGACGCTGCCGGTGGCCTTCACCGTCGCGATTCCGGCCTGCACCGTCTTGGCTCGGGTGGTGAACGCCTGGTACGCGGACTTCCCCGGGGCGACGCCGGACACCGTGCGCGACCCGTACGGCGTGACCAGCTCGATGGTGAGCGGCACGTCCTCGGCGTTGCGCGCGTTGACCGAGACGTAGGCGTTGGTGCCGATGCACTGCGTGCGCGCCTGCACCTCGACGTCCCACGTCGGGGTTTCCGGCGGGTCACCCACGGTGAGAGTCAGCGTGGTCCGCGTCGCGCCGGCCTCGCTGACGTAGTCCGGCAGGATCAGGTTGCCGATGATCGTGTAGCGACCGGGGGTGTCGACGATGTCCTCGTCGAACTCCCAGTTGACACCGATGGCCTGGTTGTCCCGAGAGCCGTCGTTGTAGGAGACCTCCACCTTGCTCGGCAGGTGGGGAAGCTCGCCCACGTCGACGGACCGCTCGAACGTCTCGGCGCCCTGGATCGAGATGCCGCCCGGGGCCGTCTCGGGCCGCACGTAGACGCGCGCCTCGGCGATCAGGCCGTACGCGTCGTTCGTGCCGTAGACCACGAATGGTTCGACGTTGGTCTCGGCGACCATAGCCGGCGTGATCTCCTGCCAGTTGAACGCGACGGTGCCGCGAGCGCCGCTGGCGTAGACCGCGTCGAGCGTGCTCGGCAGGGCGGGCACATCGCCCACGGCGGTCCGGATGAGCACCGGAGAACGCACCGAGTCAACGGTCTCGCCGTTGGCGCGCCAACGCAGCACACCGGTACCCGCGCCGCTGCCCATCAGGCCCCAGATGCGGATGCGCAGATAGCTGGTCGTGACGGGTTGGAAGTCGAAGTGGTTGTAGGCGTTGGTGGCGAGCCCGTCGGCGTACGTCGAATCACCGGTGAGGGTGACCGGCGTCCAGGTGGTGCCGTCCGCGGAGGTCTCGATCGCGTACGTCGTGCCCGTGGGCCGGCGGGTGCCACCGTTGTCGTCGTACCAGTAGATGTCGGTCGACGACAGCCGCACCGGTGCGGTCCACCGGTACTGGATCCACGCCTCCCGCTCCGGGCTGGTGCCGTTCTGCGGCTGGCCCCAGTTGCCCCAGCCGTTTCCGGCCCCCGGGTTCGAGCTGTTCGGGGTGGTGCTCTCCTTGACCCGCTGGTGGTTCTCCCACGACGCGGTGCCGCTGGTGCTGATCGTCGCGGAGGAGCCGAACTCGGCGACCACCTCCCGCTTCGCGAGGGTCACCGCCACGGTCGCCTCCGACCGCTTCTCGCCATCGTTGGCGAAGAGCCGGAACACGTAGTCACCCTCGACCGTGCCGGTCACCCGGGTCGTCAGTGCCTTCGCATCGGAGAAGATGACGCCCGCTCCGGGCGGAGCCGAGACGGTCTCCCAGCCGAAGGTGAGCTCGCTGTCGTAGGGGATGCCGTCGTCGGACACCGTGCCGACCAGCATGGTGGACAGGTTGCCGTCCGCCGAGCCGTCGCGCGCGGCGGTGACCACGGGCGCCTGGTTGGAGACCTCCGGTACGTCACGTCCCGAGTCGAACACCTGGATCTCGGAGATCGCCGTGTAGAAGGTCGGGTTGTTGGTGAAGGCGATGCGCAGCTTGTTCGACGTCACGGTGTCGAACAGCGCCTCGTTGAACTTCGCCGACGGGACGGTCGGGTTCTTGAACTGGCCCGGTACCTCCTTCCAGCCGCCGTCGCCGTCAGGCACCTGCACCCACCACCGAGCGGGTTCGCGGTAGCCACCGGCCTGGCGGTCGCTGACCGCGTACACCTGCACGTTGTCGAAGGATTTGGCCGAGCCGAGGTCCAGCTCGATGTAACCGTTCTTGTCGGTCGTGCCGTAGTTGCCCCAGTACGGCTCGTTGGCGGTGACGCCGTCGGTCACGGCCGCGAGCGACACCGGCCGCTCGGTCTCCTTGATGGCGCCGGGCGTGTGGTTCATTGAGGTGGCGCTCCAGCCGGGCGTGTGGAACTGCCGCCACGGCGTGGGCCGCACGCCCTGCTGGGTGTACGACGAGCTGAGGTTGGCGCCCGCCGCCAGGTTCGGCGCGTCCTCGGTGAGGTCGATGCCGGCCGTCTTCAGGTACTCGACGACGCGGGTGTCCTCGATCGGGGTGTCCACCGCGCTCGGGACGTTGGCCCCGGTCGTCGCGGTGAACGTGACGCTCAGGCCGGCCTCGGCCTGGACCTGGTTGGTGCGCGGGTCGTAGGTGAGCTTGCCGAGCTTGTCGGTGCTGACCTTCTTCTCGCCGTTCAGGAACAGGCTGTAGCCGGCGCCCAGGCCGTAGTTACTGCCGTCCGGGTCCCAGACGATGGTGACGTCCTGCCCGTGGTAGCGCAGGTTGTTGGCCATGAAGTGGTCGTATCCGAACGCGATGGGCGACAGCTCGATCTTGTCGTCGGAGCGTGGCTGGAGCCCGGCCATGTCCTCGACGAAGATGTAGTTCATGTTGCCGAGCATCACGTGGTTCGGGTTGTTGCGGTTGTAGGTCTTCGCGGTCGGGTTCCAGTTGGAGTAGTACTCCGCCTGGTTCGGGGCGCGCAGGTCCGCGTTCGGGTAGATGCTCCAGGCCATCCAGTCCAACAGCCGCTTCGCGTACGCCGGGGTTATGTACTTCTGCTCCGGGTCGTAGTGGCGCAGGGCCGAGCGGACACCGCGGTACTGCACGGTGAAGTTGATGTTGGAGAAGTTGTTGGAGCCACCGATCCCGTACGCGGTGCGGTCGTACTGGTTCGCGGTGTAGAACGGGAAGATCGGGAAGTTGTCGCCGTAGGTCAGGAAGCGGTAGCCGTCGACGTAGTTCTGCCACTGGTCGAACGGGATGAGGTTCTCGGCGTAGACGTCGTAGAGGTTCGACTCCCGGGCCGGGATCAGGTCGCGGGCCGACTCGGGCAGCGGGTTGGGCCGGCCGTTGGCGCTGGCCGCGCTGGTGGCGCCGTGCGACGTGCCGGCGAGGAACATCCGCATGTCGGGGCTCCACAGCCGATCGAGGATCGCCGCGCGGATGGCGTCGGCGCCGCCGGCCATCTCATCGACCTTGCCCTGATCGGCGCCGGCGAGCTGGTAGAGCTGGCGGGCGGCGTCGAACGCGCCCCACACGTACGCCGACTCGGGGCGCTCGATGGTGCGCGCGCCGGGTGCGCCGGCGTTGGTCTTCGGGTAGCCGAAGGTGATCGCGTCGGCGTCGTTGCCCGGCATGTAGTTGGTGTCGTAGGCGATGAGCTTGTCGTCGTTGCCGTCGTAGTGCTCGAGCTGACCGACGCCGTCGCCCTCGAAGTAGCGGGCGAACTTCCGGGCGATCTCCTTGCCGCCGCCGTGCACGTTGTAGGCCTCGAGCCCGGCGGTGCCGAGGTACTGCGAGTAGTGGTTGTTCCAGCTCGTGTGCCCCGGGCTGTCCAGGAAGGCCGAGGAACCCGACAGCTCCCCGATGTTGAGCACCTGGCCGTACGGCAGGTAGGGCGTGCGCAGCCACTTCGTGTCCTGCAGGTGCATCGGCTGGGTCAGCGCGACGGCGTTCTGGTAGAGGTTCACCCCCTCGATCGTCGTGGGGTACTGGTAGACGTGGCCGGGCGCGTTGGCGTCGAGGGTGTTGTACCGCTCGCCCCACCAGCGGTAGACGATGGCCTTCTCCAGCGCCGGGTCGGGCACGTCGATGTAGGGCACGTCCTGCGCCCAGCGACGGTTGAAGGCGGTGATGCCGGTACGCACGGCCGTGGCCGGCGACATCTCGGCGTACTCCTGGTAGCTCTTGACCGTGTTGGTCAGCGTGGCCGAGGAGACGGCGCCGACCACCGACAACGACACCGAGCCGCCGGCCGGCACGGTGATCTCGCGGTCCAGGTTGGCTCCGGTACGACTGAAGCCGGCACCGGTCACGTCGACCTTGATCGAGTCCCACGCGGTGTCGATGAGCCCGTTGTTGGCGCCGCTGGTGATGGTGCGCGTGCCGGTCAGCGTGGCGGTGCCCGGCCCTGCCTGGGTGGCCAGCGGTGAGGCGGCGCGGACGGTGAAGGTGGCCGGTGCGTCGCCGGGGTTGTCGAAGTCGAGGGCGGTGACGGCGACGTTGTCCTCGGTGATGAACTTGGTCTGGTTCGCGGTGACGCCGGTGGTCCCGATCGTGTACCGGCTCTTCGCGTGGCTGGGCGCGTTGAACCGGTTGGCGTTGACCTCGGTGACGGTCTGCCCGGGCACCGTGACGGTGTACAGGTTGCCGAGGTTGTTGGGGCCGCCGACGTAGGCGCTGCCGGCGAAGCCCATGGTGGTGAAGTTGTTGTTGCTCGCGCCGCGCATGTAGAGGGAGCGGCCGCGGGTCATCAGCACCGCCGACCCAAGCGTTCCGGGGACGCCCAGAACGCGGTCGAGGTAGTAGTCCGTGCCGCCTGCGGCCAGATCCTTCTCGAAGATCGACTGGTGCATGTTCCCCGCGGTGAACGGCACACCGGGCTTGAGCTGGTTGGCGACGTCACCGACGTTGCTGTAGGTCGGGTCGCCGATCTCCATGGCGTGGTTCTGCCCGTTGGTGTAGACACCGACGTCACCCTCGTTGCCCGGCAGGATCGGGCTGTCGGCGTGGGCCGGGGACGGTACGCCGACCGCCCCTCCCACCACCAGCGCGGCCAGGGCGGCCCAGAGGGGCACCCGCCTCATTCGTCTATGGATCATGTCGTTTCCTCCTTGACGTCGGTGCGGCTGAACGGGAGGTGCGTTAGCGCTAACATCAGTGGGCCCCGCAGCCCGTGACATGTGGTCAGCGGGCTGTCGGGAGCCAGACGCGCATGGTCGAGGGCCCTCGGTTGGCCCAGTCGTGGTACTCCACCAGCGCCACCTCGTCGAGGTCCTCGCCGACCACCGGCGCCGGCTCGACCGCGTCGTCCCGGTAGGGCCAGTCGTGGTCGCGCGGACGGACGCGCCGGCAGCGCACGGCGACGCGGCCATCGACGAGGCGGGGCGGTTGGCTGGTGTCGACGCGCAGCTCGTCGACCGTCTCGACGCCGGGCACGTCCACGGACTCCAGGGCGAGCACGAGGGGGCCGTGCTCCACCGCGACGCAGCCACGGACCGTGTCGATGCGGGCGTCCGGGTAGGTGAACCGGGGCGCCATCGGCAGGGACAGAACGACCTCGTCCCCCCGTCGCCACGTCCGGCTCTCGGTGACGAAGCCCGGACCGACCGACCGGGTGTCTCCGTCGATGGTCAGCGTGGCACCCTGTGCCGCCCAACCGGGCACTCGCAACGACAGCGCCCAGGGGCCGTCGTCGTCGCTCTCGATCCGTACCCGGACCTGCTCGCCGTGGGGGTAGTCGGTCGCGATGCTCACGCACCGGTCACGCCCGTCCGCCAAGCGGTGCTCGACGGTGCCGGGCAGGTACTGGTGAAGTTGGAGGCCCTCGTCATCGGACGTCGCGACGTAGGCCGACAGGCTGGCCAGGGTGCGGGCGACGTTGGTCGGGCAGCAGGAGACCTCGAACCAGGGCGCCCTCAGCGAGGCCGCCGCGCGAAGGCTGGGCCGGTCGGCGTCGGGGAGAGTGCCGAGTTCGCGGCGGTGCAGGGTGTTGGTGTAGAAGAAGCTCCGCCCGTCGGCCGACGGCGAGGTCGACACCACATTGAACAAGGTGCGCTCGATGAGGTCGGCGTACCGGGGGTCGCCGTCGGCGAGCAGCAGCCGCCACGCGAGCATCACCGAACCGACACCGGCGCAGGTCTCGGAGTAGGCACGGTCGGGAGGCAGCACCCAGTCCTCGCCGAACGCCTCGTCCTGGTGCCGGGAGCCCTGCCCGCCGGTGACGTACGTGCGGCGGGCCACCCCGTTGCTCCACTGGGTGCGTACCGCGTCCAGCAGGCTGGCGTCCTTCAGTTCGACGGCCACGTCGGCCGCGCCGGCGGCGAGGTAGTTCGCCCGTACCGCGTGCCCCCGCAGGACCGTCGCCTCCCGGACGGGACGTTCGTCCTGGAAGTACTCCCTACCGAATTCCACATCACCGAGCCGCCCGTGACCCCGCCGGTCGACGAAGAGGGCGGCCTGGGTCAGGTAGCGGTCATCACCGGTGACCCGGGCGAACTCCACCAGCGCAGTCTCGATCTCCGGATGCCCGCAGAGGCCGTCGATGCCGTCCGGCCCGAACGTCTCGCACACGTTGTCGGCGGCACGGCGGGCGACCTCGAACAACCCGTCGTCCGCACCCGGACGCGTTCGGGCGCGGGCGACCGCGGCTTGCAGGAGATGACCGACGCAGTAAAGCTCATGACCCCATTCGAGGTCGGACCACCGGGGCGCCTGCCCTGCGCGACCGAACCTGGTGTTGAGGTAGCCGTCGGCCTCCTGCGCCGCGGCCACCCGTCGCACGATGGCGCGAAACCTCGACTCCAGCTCGGCATCGCCGCTCCGGCCGATCTCCCACGCCATCGCCTCGAGGAACTTGTAGATCTCCGAGTCGGAGAACTCGCGTCCACGGCGTTCGCGCGACAGGTCACCCTGGACGGCGAGGTCGAAGTTGCCGATCCAGCCCGCACGCTCGAGCCAGTGCTCGATGTGCGGAAGGGTCGCGGCGGCGTTGATCGATTGACGCTCGGCCCAGAATCCGCCCGTGATCCGGACCTGGTCCAGGCCGAGCGGCCGGAGTCGGCCACGGATCGGCAGGACAGGGGCGGCCGTAGGTACGGTGCCGCTCATGGTCATCCCTTCATCGCGCCGGACATGAAGCCGCGCACGTAGTGTCGTTGGAGCAGCAGGAACAGGACGATGCACGGAAGGGCGAGAACGACGACGCCCGCTTCGGTCGCTCCGTAGTCGACGACACCCTGGACCTGGCCCCGCAGATTGGACACAGCGAGCGGAAGGGTCATGCGCTCGCTGTCGTTGATGAGGATCAGCGGCGCCATGAAGTCGTTCCACGCGGTGAGGAACGCGAACAGCCCAACGGTGATCAGGCCCGGCTTCACCGCGGGCAACAGCACCCGCCACAGAGCGCTGAACGTCGAGCACCCGTCGACCATCGCGGCCTCGTCCAGTTCCCGCGGCACCGCCTCGAAGGAGATGCGCATCAGGAATGTGGAGAACGGCAGCTGGAACATCGTGAGCACGAGGGCCACGCCGACGAGAGAGTTCTCCAGCCCCACCTGGTTGAGCAGCACGTAGAGCGGGATCAGCAACGTCGCGTACGGGACCATCAGGATGGCGAGCGTGACCAGGAACAGGATGTTCTTGCCGGGAAAGCGGAACCGGGCGAACGCGTAACCACCGAGGAGGGAGATCAGCAGCGTCAGGGCGACCGCGAGCAGGGCGACGAAGGCCGTGTTCGCGAAGTAGCGCCAGATGCCGGCCTGATAGTTCGCCAACGTTTCGTAGTTGCCGAAGCCCCAGCCGTCCACCTGGTTGGTGCCGGCCCGCGGGCCCACCGAGGCGACGGCCGTCCAGAGGAGCGGAGCCAGGAAGATCAATCCCACCGAGCCGGAGAGCACCCAGTACGGTGTGCGCAGGGCGATGCCGGCGATGGTGACGCCCTTGGGACCGGTGGGGCGACCTGGCGCCGCGGCGGATGGCGGAGGCCCGCCGCGACCGGTGCGGGAACGGGATACGGCGACCATCGGCGTCAGTTCTCCTCGGACCGGAAGGCGCGCAGTTGCAGCGCGTTGATGAGGACCAGGGCCAGCAGCACGATGACGGAGAGGGCCGCCGCCACACCGAGGTCGTTCTGACCTTGGAACGCCACCATGTAGATGAGCTGGACGACGGTGATCGTGCTGTTGTCCGGACCGCCCTTGGTCAGGATGTAGAACTGCTCGAAGGCGAGCAGGGAACCGGTCACGCAGAGCACGGTCGTCAGTGCCAGGGTCGGGCGCAGCAGCGGCAGGGTGATCTTCCGGAAGGTCTGCCACCGGCTGGCGCCGTCCGCGCGGGCGGCCTCGTAGACGTCCGCCGGTATGCCCTGCAGGCCGACCAGCATGAGCACCATATAGAAGCCGGCGTAGCGCCACACGATGAGGAAGGTCGTCGAGATGAGCGCCGCGGTCGGTGAACCGAGGAAGGTGACGCCGAGACGATCCATCACCGGCGCCAGTGGGCTCGCGTACGGCGAATAGAGGACGTAGAACAACAGGGACGCCGACGCCAGCCCGAGGGCACTGGGAATCAGAAACGACGCGCGGAGCAGGTTGTTCCACCGGCTCGACTCCTGCACGAGCAGGGCCAGCCCCAGGCCGAGGGCCAGGAGCAGCACGGTCGCGAGCGCGGTGTACTTGAGGGTGAACACCACCGAGTCGGTGAAGAACCGGTGGTTGACCGCCTTGACGAAGTTGTCGGGAGCGTTGACTCCCTGGTCGCCGGAGAGCAGTGGCCACCTCGACACCGACATCCTGATGACGAGCAGCAGCGGCACGGCGAACAGCGCCACGACGAACACCGCGGTCGGTGTCGCGTAGAGCCAGCCCAGCAGGGCCTGACGGCCCCGTGTACGGGCACGGTCCCGCATCGCCGCACTGGGCGGGCGAGACGGTGCGGTGACTCTCATGGGAACCTCTCGATCGGTCGGCCGGGGGCGGTCGCTGACGGGTCGTGTCCCGCCGTGGGGCGTGTGCCGGCCCGGGGAGCCATCGGTCGGCACACGCCCGCGTGCGCACCTACTGCTTGAGCACGGCGGTGATCTCGCCGTTGTCCTTCTGCAGGTCGCCGCTGCCGTTCAGCACCCGATTGCGGACGAGGGTCAGCCAGGGGCTGTTCGGCGCGTTGAACGCCTGCTGGAAGTTCAGCGCGACGGGGGTGTCGCCCTTTCCGGCGGCCTCGTTGATGGTGACCAGCCGCGGGTCCTCGGCGGCGTACCTGTTGTTCGCGAGGTCGGCGCGGGACACCACGTCCTTGTTCTTCGCCAGCACCTCGACCTGGGCTTCCTCGGACATCATCCAGCTGAGGAAGTTCCAGGCCTGAGCCGCCTTCTTCGAGTCCTTCGACACGCCGAGGCCGTCCCCGCCGACGAAGGTGGAGCCACCGCCGTTGGGGCCGGGGATCGGGGCCACACCGACGTCGAACGGGGTGGAGGAGAGCAGCGTCGCCGGGTAGAGCATCAGACCGACCTTGCCCTCGGTGAACGGGGCGGTCCAGGTCGGACCCGTCTCACCCTCCGAGGCGGGCAGAACGGCACCGGACTTCCACAGGTCGTTCCAGGTGCTGTAGACCTTCTGGGCGGTGTCGTCGGCGAGCTTGGACTCGGTGCCGTCCTCGCTCAGCACCTCCCCGCCGCCGGCCCAGACCGACGGGAACCAGGTGAAGACCAGGCAGCCGCCGCAGCTCAGACCGGTCGCCGTGCCGTAGACGCCGTTCTTCTTGGTTGCCTGGACCGCCTTGGCGGCGGCGGCGTACTCCTCGAGCGTCGCCGGGGCCTTCTCCGGGTCCAGCCCGGCCTCCTTGAACAGCTGCTTGTTCCAGAACAGCATCGACAGGTCCAGCACGAAGGGCAGGACGTGCTTCTTGCCCTCCACCGTGCCGGCCGAGAGGTGGCCCTTGTTGATGGAGTCCTTGAAGCTGAGGCCGTCGATGTTGGTGCTGAGATCCTGGAAGAGGCCCTGCTTCACCCAGTTCGGCACGTAGACGATGTCCGCGGCGAAGAGGTCGGGAAGCCCGTCCGAGCCGGCCGCCGCACCGACCTTCGCGACATAGTCGTCGTTGGGTACGACGGTCAGCTTGACCTTGTTCTGGTGGCCGGCGTTGTACGCGTCGACGAGGAGCTTCGCCTGCTTCTCCAGCGGCGCGCGGGTCCACATGGTGAGCTCGCTGCCGTCGTCGACGCCGTTCGGCCCGGCCTCGGCCGCGCTCGTGCCGCCGTCGTCACTGCCGCACGCGGCCACGCCCACGGTCAGCGCCGCCACGAGGACTCCTGCCAATGAACGCAGGGCAGTGCGCCTGCCCAAGGTTCTCATCATGGTTCGTCTCCTAGGGTTCATCGTTCGGAGGAGCCGGTACGCGGGTCCTGCGAGCGAGGATCAGTCCGGGTCCGTGGTTCGTTCGTATCGCCGGGGTGGGCTGGAACCGCTATGCCGGAGCGATGCCACCGGCCACCGCGACCGCCCGCGGTGGCCGCCAGGCAGGGCCGGCGGATCGTGTCGGCAGCCGTGCGCATCGGTCCACTGGCGACCGTCCGGCATGTCGCGAGATTGCAACGTCCTCATCGCGCCCCCGCCTCCCGCCGGATCCGGCGCGGCTCGTGCAGCACGTCGTTGCCGCCGCGACCGGGTGGTGGATGTCACTTTCCGCCGCTAGCGTCGCGCACGAAAACGGTTTCGGCAAGATGTCAGGCGGGTAAAACCTGAGCCGCTTTCGCTGGCTCCCTTACCGTCCTACGTAGGCAGACGGGGCACCTGGCCTGCCGGGCGCCTGAGCCCGCAAGCGACTGCCGGCCTTCCTGAAAAGCTTGCGAAAGCGTTTCGGTAGACCGGCAGTGCCGCCGCCGGATCTCACCGACCGCCGGCGGCCAGCTCGGCGAGCATCCCCTCGCAGCTGCGGACGACGACCTGCGCGCCGCGCCGCTGAGCCAGTGGGAGCAGTGGGTCCTCGGCCCGGTCCCGCCATCGCCACTGCGCATCGGCGGCGACCTCCCAGAGCCGCTGCACGGTCGCCTCGTGCTCGACGCCGAGTCGGGCCGCCAACCCGACCCCGTCGCCACCGATCAGACGCTGCGCCTCGGCGACCAGCTCGGCGTCGAACCCGAGCCGGCTGTTGCGCAGCGCCACCAGCAGCCGGAGCTCCCGGAACTCGTGCGCACCAGCGAGGATCTGCTCGACCGCGCCGACCAGCTCGTCGGCACCCCGCACGGGCTCGGCTCGCACCAGGGCCTCCACAGCGGCCAACGCCGACCGGGCCTTCAACGTGTCGCGGCGATCGATGAAGCAGCGGGTCATCGACTCGCGCAGCTCGGTGAGACCGCTACGGCGGATGAGCTCGGCGGACAACTTCACCCGGCTGTCGAAGCCGGTACGGACCAGGGTGGCCGCCAGTCGGATCCCGAAGAGCCCGAACCGGTCCAGCAGTGCCGCGCGCACCTCGGGGTCCAGCCGTACCGGCAGCTCGCCACGGAGGAAGCGGTCGGCGGAGAGCAAATGCGCCTCCAGCTCCGCCCGGGAGACCCGGGCCAGCGTCGCGAACGCGGCGAAGTCCGACTCGCTGAGCATCCGACCCGCCAGACCGATCGCCCCGCTACACGCCACCACGTTCACGCAGAGCGCGCTGACCCGCGGATCCCGATGGTGGCGCCGGGCCAGCTGGCGGGCGGTGAGCAGCCCGTCGATCCGGCCACCACCGGTCTCGTCCGCCCGGGACAACACCATGATCACATTCACCGGAGCGGCCTGCCCGACCGCACTCTCCCGGCCGGACTCCAACACCCGCAGATCGCTGTCGCGACCATCGCGAGTCAGGTACAACACCGCGTCCGCGTCCCGCAGCACCCGGTCCATCACCGGCACGCGACCCTGCTCGCCGGCGCCGGTGACCGCCGGAGTGTCGATCAGGGTCACCTGGCGCAGCGCCCGCGTCGGCCACTGCACCACGATGTCGCGCACCTCCCCCGCCCCCCAGCCGAGATCCACCCGCATCCCGGTCGCCGACTTGACCACCGTCAGCTCCTGCGGAGGCTGGCCGGCCGGGTAGGCGGTGGCGCGCGGCTGGGCGCCGTCCTCGTACCAGGTGAAGACGCCGTCGGCTCCCTCGACCGGCGCGACCTCCTCTCCCATCAGCGCGTTCAGCACCGTCGACTTGCCGGCACGCCAGGGGCCCGCGACCGCGATCCGCAGCGGTTGCTCCAACCGGGCCACCTGATGCCGCAACTGTCCGACGGCCCGGGGGTTGTCCTGGTAGAGGTCGATGGCCTGGTGCAGTAACCCCCACGCGGCCTCGTCCAACCGCAGCCCGACGGTCACGCCCGAGGCTCCAGCAGCACCGGAGCCGCACGGGTACCGCTCAACTGCTGAGCCTGCTCGTAGAGCGCGGCCAACCGGGTCATCTTCAGCCGGATCTCACGCTGCCGCTGGTCACGCAGGGCGGCATCGGTGTCGGCCTCCTGCTTCGCGCTGCGGAACGACTGGACGATGGCCTCCTGGAGCTCCTCGGTCAGCCCCGTGAAGTGGTCCCGCAGCATCCGCTGCACCTGCCGGCCGGCGTCCCGGCAGTCCCTGATCATCCGGACGAAGAAGTCGTCGACATGCCGCTGGATCGCCGTCTTAACGGTCGCCTGTCGGCGGCGCAGCAACTGCTTGCTCTCGTCGCGGATGCTCTTGCCGCCGAAGAGCGCGCCGATGCCGACCGAGACCGGATTGATCATCGGCATCCCGGCCAACGTCGTCGCCAGACCGAACATCAGCATGCCGCCGTACGAGCCCTTCATGCCGGTGAACAGCTTCTGACCGGTGGTGAACTTGTCGATCCTCGGCCGTTCCAGCTCGGGCAGCCGGCCACCGATATCCTCCGGCATCGTCATCGACCAGGGCGGCAACACGTCGTAGCCGTACCGGGCGAAGTTGGCGGCCACCCGGCGGGCGATCCAGTCGCAGCGCTGGATCAGCCACTCGTGGTTCGCCTCCGCCGCCTCCACCAGGCTCCGCTCCAGCCAGTCCTGGAAGGTGTCCCACGCGACCAGCGGATCGGCCGTGTCGAACGCCTCGTCCACCGTGCGCAGGATCTGCCGGGTCCGGTCGCGCAGGTCGTACTCGATGTCCGAGAGCAGGTCGGCCATCTCGTCTGCGAGGGTGTTCTGCCACCGGGTGGAGCAGCGGCGCAGCTCGTCGACCTCACGCTGGGCCGCGTGCAGCCGGGAGATCGGCCCGGACTGCTCCTCGGCCTCCTGGGTCGCCAGCTCGGCGCGCAACGGCGCGGCCAACTGCTCCACCACCGTCCGGGCCACCCCCTGCACCGAGGCCCGGGCCAGCTGATCGGCCTTGCCGGAAAGGTCCCGCTGCAACCGGGCGATCAGCGCGGGGAAGCCCGACTCGGCGTTGAGGCCACGGTCGTTGGCCGCGGCAGCGCGCAGCCGCAGCGCCGCCGAGACCGGGATCACGGGCGCCGGGACGCCGGCGTCGGCCAGGTGCTGTCGGTTGCGCTCGACGACCGCGCGCCAGTCCGCCACGAGATCCGTCTTGCTCTGCACCACGACCACGTTCGGATGCGAGCGCATGACGTGCAGCAACATGTTCAACTCGGTGACCGAGAGTTCCCGAGTGGAGTCGGAGACCAGCAGCACGGTGTCCGCACGGGTGGGAGCGGCGACCGGGGCACTGCCGCCGAGCACGGCGATCTGGTCGGTGCCGGGAGTGTCCACCAGCACCAGTCCGGCACCGAGCAGGGCGCGGGGCAGCCCGATCTCGACGTACGCCGGGCCACCACCCGGCCGGCGCCCCATCGTGCCGGCCACCCCCGCCGCGACCTGGTTGAGCGCCACCGGAGACCGCTCGACGATCGCCGCGGGCGCGGCGCCGGCGGGCCGGGCCGGTGCCGGTGGCGGCGCCTGGACCACGGCGGCGGACGCGACGTCGGCGTGCTGCACCACGGTCGGTAGAACTGTGGTGCGGCCGTCGCCGACCGGGCAGGCCGGCGCGTTGATGATCGCGTTGATCAGCTGGCTCTTGCCCTGGTTCGGCTCCCCGATGACCAGGACGCGAAGCTTCGGGTCCAGCAGTTGGGCACGCTTCTGCCGCACCGTCTGGAGCAGGTCACCTCGGCCGTGTGCGTTGCACGTGCGGGCGATCTCGTCCAGCACGTCCAACCAGATCCCCACCATCACCGCACCAAGTGTGCGGATTTCGGCTCAATTATCAAGAGGGACCGGATGTGGAACCGGAGAGGGCCGGATCGCCCACGGCGATCCGGCCTCCCGCTCCTACCGGGAATCCCCGTCAGAGCAGACCGCCGGTGATGCCCAGCAGTCCGTTGTCGGACGAGGAGTGCCCGCCGTCGAGCAGGTCGCCGGTCACGCCATCGGTGACGCCGCCGGTCACGTCACCGACCGTGCCGGTGACACCGGGGACGAGCCCGTCCACCTGGTGCGTCACGCCGCCCACCACGGACGGCACGTCGAGCGGCGGGACCACGCCGCCGACGACGCCGCCACCGTCGCCCAGGCCCAGTCCGCCCAGGGTGTCGTCGACACCGAGAGAGCCGACGACACCGCCGAGCTGACCCTCGGTGCCGGAGAGGACACCACCGGTCAGGTCGCCGCCGAGCAGGTCGCCACCGAGCAGACCCGGGTCGGCGGTGCCGATCAGGCCGGTCGGGTTGCCCACCGTGCCGGTGACGTCACCGACAACCGGGTCCACGATGCCGTCCACCGGCTCCACCACGTCGGCGTCGAGGGTGTGCGCCACGTCGGACACGCCGGTCAGGTCCGTGTCGAGGCCGTTCGGACCGACACCCAGGCCGATCCCTGGCAGCACGGTGACGCCAGCGGCGACCGTCGCCGGGTCGACCGCGATGGCACCCAGCACACCGGCCTTGACGTCCAGGCCGCTGGGAGCGCTGGTGATGCTGATCTGCTGCGCCACGCTCTGGAGCTGACCGACCACGTCGGTGGCGTCGGTCACCAGCGGGTCGAACCCGAGCTGCCCGACCGGGGCCAGCGGCGCGAGGCCCTGACCCGGGGCGTAGTCGACCACCAGCGGAACCACGTCCTGCACGTCGGCGGCGGTGATGTCGGTGAGCCCCGCGGCGTTCAGCGCACCCTCCGGGTCGAGGTCGAACGCCGACCGCGCATCGGGGTTGGTCAGCAGATCGAGCACGAAGTCGTGGAGGGTCTGGTTCGAGTCCATGTGCCGGTTCTCCTCGGATGTGGCATCAGCGACCGTCGTTCGTCGACAGTGACGTTATTGCGCGGGGGCGATCCCGGACATCGGGGCTCGGCCCGCATCCTGCCCCGCTGCATTAGGGTCTGCGCAACCTCCTACGTTAGGGGGACTGGGGGAAACCGTCCCGGCCAGATTAGGGTCCCGACCAGGGAGCGATCTCTGGTACGAACGTAGGAGCCCGCGGGGTTCGCCGGGGGTGGGCGCCGGGCAGCCCCGACGCGATCGCCACCGGCCGGCCACCTCACGGGGGGAGAAGACACGGATGCCGTACGTCCTGGGGATAGACATCGGAAACACCAACACCGCCGCCGCCGTCGCTCGGCGACACGGCACGACCTGGACGCGTCCCGAGGCGGTCCCCCTGCACGCCGGCTCGACCCTCGTACCGTCGATGCTGCACCTGTCGGAGGACGGCTCGCTGCACGTCGGCGAGCCCATGACCGACGACGGCAGCCGCACCAGCAGAGACTTCGTCCGCCGGATCGGCGACGACGTGCCCCTGCTGCTCGGCGGCGAGGCATGCGCGCCGCAGACGCTCACGGCCGAATTGGCGACGTGGGTGGTGGAGCGGGTGTACGCCTTCGAGGGCGGTCCGGCCGAGGCGATCGTCCTCAGCCACCCGGCGGCCTGGCGCCCGTACCGACGGGATCTGCTGCACCGGGCGTTGTCCGACCTCGGCCTGCGCAACGTGACGCTGCTGCCGCACACGGTCACGGTGGCGGAGAGCCACGCGGCCCGCGGGTTCGCGGGCACCACGGCGGCGGTCTACGCGCTGGGTGGCAACAGCTTCGAGGGGGCCCTGGTGCGGCGCACCCCACGCGGCACGTACGAGAGCTTCGGCGTCCCCCAGGGTCTCGACCCGATCGGCGGCACCGACTTCGACGAGGCGCTGGCCGGGCATGTACGCACCGTGCTGGCCCGGGAGTTGGCCGCCACCGCACGCCGGGGCACCCAGGCCGCCCTGCGCGGGCTCCCTGCGGAGTGCGAGCGGGTCAAGCGGGAGCTGACCGTCGACCTGGCAGCCGACGTGGTGCTGCCCCTGCCGACCGGGCCGGCGCGGATACCGGTGACCCGGGCACAGTTCGAGGACATGATCCGCCCGACGGTGCAGGCCACCGTCGACCTCCTGCTCCGGACCGTGCACGGCGCCGGCCTGGCACCGGCGCAGCTCGACGGCGTCCTGCTCGCCGGCGGTTCCGCCCGCATCCCGCTCGTCACCGAGCTGATCACAGCGGCCCTCCCGGTCCCTGTCGAGGTGGAGCCGGACTCACAACTCACCGCCGCCACCGGGGCGGCGATGGCCGCCTGCCAGGTGGTGTCGCCGCGTCCCCGGCGGCCGGAGCCGGTCCGCGAGCCGGCGCCGGTCTCCGGCGCCGGGGGGGCCGCCGTCCCGGCGACGCGCCGCCCCCACCACGACACCATCGTCCCGGGCGATCCGCCACCCCGCCCCCCGGTCCGGATCCTCCCACTGGAACTACCGAAGGCGTCCCGCCTGGCGCTGGCCCGAAGCCGGGGACGCGAAGGATGACCATAATGATCATGAATGATGTCGCCGAGTCCAGGCTGATCCTGGGCAAGGGGCCGACCGCCCTGCTGGACATGGTCGCGCAGGACCCGACCGGTCCGCTCACCGTCGGCCTGGCCGGACCGGGCGGTCACGGCAAGACCGCGCTGCTCGCGGAGCTGGCCCGGGTGCATCAGCAGGCCGGGATCGCCGTGCGCCTGGGCGCCCCGGAGCCGAGCGAACCGGTCGACCCCGAGGCGCTGGTGCTGGTCGACGACGCACACCTGCTCGACGACGCGCGGCTCGGGGCGCTGCTGCGCCTGGTGGCCGGCCGTCGGCACCGGCTGGTGGTCGCCCACCGCCCGTGGCCCCGGTCGGCGGCCCTCGTGGAGCTGGCCGACGCCCTGCGCCGGGACGGGCGGGCCCTGCTGCTCACCGCGTTCACCCGGGAGCAGACCGCGGCCTACCTCGCCGCCGTGCCCGAGCTGGGCCGGCGGAGCGACCTGGTCGACTTCGTGCACGCACAGACCGCCGGCGTGCCCCGGGACGTCGAGCGGCTGGCCCGCGGACTGCGCGGGCCGGAGACCGTCACCGGCGTCCCGGTCGAGCCGTCGCGGTCCGTCGTCCTGGAGTTCGGGCCGGACCTGGAGGTCCTGCCCGCCGATGTCCGCCGGCTGCTACTCGCCGTCGCCGCGGGTGTGCCGCTGCCGGTGAGCATGCTCGGCGCGCTCCTGGGCCGAGAGCCGGAGGCGGTGGATGAGCTGATCGCGACGACCAGGGCGGCCGGGCTGCTCGGCGCCGACGGCCGGCTCGCGCCGATCGTCCGGCGGGCCGTCACCGCGCTCAGCCCGACCACGGACCGCACCGCCGTCTGGCGCCGGCTCACCGAGTTGCAGCTCGCGCGCGGCGGCGCGGTGCTACCGCTGGTCCGGTCGCTGCTCGCGGTCGGCGTGCTCGGTGACTGCCCGGCCGCCACGTTGGCGGCCGCCGCGGAGGAGGCGCTGGCCGATGAGCCGGCCTTCGCCGCGGAGTTGTTCGCCGCCGCCACGGCCGCCGGGTGGCCGGCCAGCGCCCGGCAGGCGCTGGCCGCCGCGCTCGCCGGCAACCTCGACGGCGCCCTGCGGCTGGCGGACCGGCTCCTGGCCGCGGCCGCTCCCGCCGACCGCACGGAGGCCGCCATCGTGGCCGCGACCGCCCTGGCGCACCGCGGTCACGCCGACCGCAGCGTGGAGCTGTACCGGTGGGCCGGCACCTCCTCGTCGCTGGCGTTCGCCACCGTTGGCGGGCTCGCCACCGGCGACCTGTCCGCCGCCACCGAGCCGCCGGCGGGCGACCCGGCCGGCGGGCCACCCACGCTGCACGCCAGCGCCGCCCGGCTGATGGCCGACGGGGTACGGGAGAGCGTCACGGGCACGCCGACCGCCGCGCTCTCCGCGCTCGTGCAGGCCGCCGCGCTGCTGGAACCGGACGGGCGGGCCGCACTCCTACCGGACGGTCCCGCCGCGCTGGCTGCCCTGACCGCCGTGCACTGCGGTGAGCTGGAGATCGCCGAACGGGTGCTGCACCGGGCCCTGGCGGCCGGTGTCGGCGGCCCGCTGATGGCCCGCCGTCACCGGCTGTTGCAGGCCTGGATCCTGATGGTCCGGGGCCAGACACTCGCCGCGGCCGAACACCTCGCCACGGTGGCGGTCGACGGGCGACCGCTGGAGTCACGCGACCAGCTCTTCGCCGCCGCGCTGCAGATGGGCATCGCCCGGCGCAACAGCGATCTCGGCGCGCTCAAGCGGGGTTGGGGGCAGGCGCTGGAGGCGGTCGTTCGGCACCCCGTCGACCTGTTCGCGCTGCTACCGCTGGGCGAGCTCGCCATCGCGGGCGCCCGGCTGGGCGACCTGGCCCGGCTGGAGCCGTACCTGCGGGAGGGCCGCGCGCTGCTCGGCCGGCTCGGGGAGCCGGCACTGTGGAGCGTCCCGCTGCACTGGAGCGGGCTGCACGCCGCGATCCTGACCGACGAGGCGGTGGCCGCCGACGAACACGTCGCCGCCCTGCTCGCCGCCGCCGGCCACAGCCGGTACGCGGCCGTGGTCGCCGCGGCCGCCGAGAGCTGGGTGGAGGTGCTGCGGGGGGTGGTCGACCCGGTCCGGGTGGAGGCCGCCGCCCGAGGGCTGCACGACACCGGGCTGTGCTGGGACGGCGCTCGCCTTGCCGGGCAGGCCGCGATCCGCACCTCGGACCGGCGGGCGATGACCACCCTGCTGGAGTGCGCCCGAGTCCTCCAGGGCCGGCCGGCCGGCTCCAACGGCGGGCAGCGGCCCGCCACCGGCGAGAGCGCCACCCAGGTCACCGACGCCACCACCGGCCCCACCCAGCAGGGGCTCAGCGACCGCGAGTACGAGGTGGCCGAGCTGGTGCTGGCCGGGCTGACCTATCGCGAGATCGGCGACCGGCTCTTCATCTCGGCCAAGACCGTTGAGCACCACGTGGCCCGGATGCGCAACCGGCTCAACTGCGCCAACCGCACCGAGCTGCTGGCGCTACTGCGCACCATGGTCGCCGACCGTGCCAGCAACGCCGCCGGCCAGCCGTGGCCGCAACGGACGGCCCGATGAGGCGGCAACGCGGTGGACGCGGCCGGACCGCGCGGAGCGGAACGTGACGCGGCCCGAGGACCGGCGGATGCGGACCCGGCTCGTCGCGTTGGCGGCCGTGCTGGTCACGCTCTGGTCGTACGCGGCCTACCTGAGCGTCCAGGACGCGGCCGACCTGCTCCGGGTACGGACCCTGGCGGACACCCTGGGCCAGCCCATCGATCGGCTGATCCTGAGCCTCCAGACCGAACGCCGGCTCACCGCCGAGACGATCGCCGCGGCTGGGCGGCCCGGAACCGCGCTCGCCGGGGCACGTGCGGGCACCGACCGGGCGGCCGCCGAGGTCCGCGCGTTCACCGAGGGCCGCGACCTGCGGCTGCTCACCGCCGGCGCGGTCCGCGACCGGGCCGACGAGCTGGGCCGGCGACTGAACAGCCTGAGCACGGTCCGGTCCAAGGTGGACGCCGAGCAGCTCGACCGCGCTGAGGCGGTCGACGGGTACGACCAGCTCGTCGACGCCGCCTTCGCCGTGTACGGCCCGGAGTGGGGCGCGTACGAGAGTGCGCTCGCCGCCGACACCCGGGCGGTGATCGCGCTGGCCCGCGCCCGCGAGCTGCTGGCGCGGGAGGACACCCTGGTCAGCGCCGCCCTGGCAGGTGACCGGATCTCCTCAGACGAGCGGCGCCGCCTCGCCGACCTGGTCAGCAACCAGCGGTACGCGGGCGCCGAGGCGACCGTCGGGCTGTCGGCGGACGGCCCGGGAGACCATCAGCGGCTCACGGCGGGCCCGCAGTTCGCGGACCTGCTCGCCCTGGAGGACGCGCTGCTGCGGACGAACAGCGCGAAACCCCTGAGCGGAATCACCAGGCCGGCCTGGCGGGCGGCGGCGGACGCCGCACTCGGCGCGCTGCACGAGTTGGTGATGACGACCGCCCGCAGCAGTGTCGAGCGGGCCACGCCGGGCGCCGCCGTGATCGTCGCGCGCACCGGCGCAGTGGTGGGGCTCGGCCTCATCGCGGTGATCGTGGTCCTGCTGAGCTGGGCCGGCACCGTACTCCGGTTGACCGACCAGTTGGCCCGATCGGGCACCGACCGCCGCCGGCAGCAGCCACCGGTCGGCGCGGCGCCGGCCCGACCCGACGTCACAGCGGGCATCGAGACCCCGGTCCAGCCCGGGCAGGCCACGGCGACGGAGCGCGCCACGCGGGACCTGTTCCTGCGGCTCAGCCGCCGCAACCAGGTCCTGTTACGCGACCAGCTCAGTCTGCTGGACGGTATGCAGCGGCGGGAGCGAGCCGCCGAGGAGACCGACGAGCTGTTCCGGCTGGACCACCTCACCACCCGTGTCCGACGCAACGTGGAGAACCTGATCGCCCTGGCCGGCGCGACGCCAGCCCGCCGGTGGCGGCGCCCGGTGCCCCTGCTCGACGTCGCACGCGGTGCGGTCGCCGAGGTGCCGGACTACCACCGGGTCCTGATCGCCCCGCACTGGCCCTGGTCGCTCGCCGGCCCCGCCGTCACGGACGTCATCCACCTGCTGGCCGAGCTGATCGAGAACGCCCTCGCCTTCTCGGCGACGGAGACCACCGTCCGGGTCGCCGGTGAGCACCGGCCGCAGGGCTGCGCCATCCTGGTCGTCGACGACGGCCCGGGGCTGGACACGACCGCGCTGGCCGAGGCGAACCACCTGCTCGGCGACCCGCCCCCGGACGGCCCGCCCGCCGGCCCGGCCGGGCTGTACACCGCTGCCGTGCTCGCCGCCCGCTGTGGCGCACGTGTGTCGTTGCGTCCCAGCCAGCGCGGCGGGACGGCCGCGATCGTGCTCCTTCCGGCCAGGCTGGTCACGGTCACCGGCGTCGGACCGGCCGCGCCGCCCCTCGACGCCGCGCACCGGCCGGCCCGGGCCGCAGCCGGCGAGCCGGGCCCGAGCGGCCACGGCGAGCTGCCGGTGCGGACCCGCCAACCCGGTCCGACCGGGTCCGAACCCGGCACCACCGGCCCCGACACCGTCGAGCTGCCGGTCGCGAGAGCAGCAAGGAGACATCGATGACGCATGCAGTGGTCAGCGGAGACAGCCTGACCGGCGCCCTGGACCGCCTGGTCGACCGGGTGCGCGGTGCGCAGTTCGCCGTGGTGCTCTCTCCGGACGGGCTGCCGCTGGGCGGGTCCCGGCATGTCGAGGCGAAGCTGGCCGAGCAGATCTCCGGCGTGGTCGCCGGCCTGCTGGCGTTGGGGCTGGCCGCCACCCGGACCTGCGACGCGGGCGGGCTGCGCCAGATCGTGGTGCAGATGTCGCGGGCGTTCCTGTTCGTCGCCACCATCCGCAACGGGACCATCCTCACCGTTCGGATCGCCGGCGACGACGTCGAGATCGGGGACATGGCGTACGAGGTGGCGCTGTTCGTGGGGCAGGCCGAGCGGCACCTGCCCGTCACCCTGGAACCGGCCTCCGCGGCGAGGAGCGGGGACACAGGTGTACACCTCCGACACCGCTGACGAGGCGTGGTACGACGACGACGCCGGGCCGGTGGCCCGTCCCTACACGATGACCGGCGGGCGCACCGCGACCGACCGCGGGCGGTTCGACCTGATCTCACTGGTCGTCGCCCGGCGGGGGGTCACGCCTGCTGTGCCGCTCTTCCCCGAACAGGCGCGGATCGTCGAGCTGTGTCACCATCCAGTGTCGGTGGCTGAGGTCGGCGCCGAGTTGGACCTGCCTCTGGGGACCGTCCGGGTTCTCCTCGGTGACCTGCTCACGGCCGGGCTGATCGAGACGCACGAACCGCCGACGCTGTCGGAGCTGCCGACCGCGGACCTGCTTGAGGCGATACTCGTCGGGCTTCGCGCGCTGTGACCGGGACGGGTGGCACCCCCGCCCGGGGGTGCGCAGGCGCGTGTCCGGTGACGAATTGAAGGGGAGACAGGTAGTGCCGGCAACACCGCCCCAGCCACGGCGAACTGTGGTGATCATTCTGCTGGACCGGATCGTGGCCATCGCCGCTGCCGTACGGCGGGTGCTCACCGGCCGGGGCGACGTCTCGCGGGCCACCTGGGTGGCCGTCATCGCGGCGCTCGGGGTGCTGATCGCCACGGCGGTCTCCGTCATCGGCGTGCTGCGCACGCCGGAAGGGCTGGCGCCGGTGGCCCTCGATCCGCCGCCATCCGCCGACCAGGTGGGCACGCCGCCAACCGACACGCCCCGGGCGGGGCAGGCGAAACCGGCGGCCACCAGCCCGACGAGGCCCGCGACCCCGCAGGCCACGGCAACTTCACCGACCCCGACCCCCGTGCCGTCGACCACGCCCACACCGACCCCCGCGACGGCTCCACCCACACCGGCCGCCCTGCGCGCCGACTTCGCCATCGCCGAGAATTCGCTGCTCAGCTACGGCGCCGCGGTGACGATCAGCAATCCCGGCCAGGTGCCGGTAGCGCAGTGGAAGCTGGCCGTCACCCTGCCCCGGGAGTCGCTGCGCGTCAGCTCGGTCGAGGGCGCGCAGGCCAGCCAGGACGGTGCGGTGTGGACGTTCGTACCCGACGGGAGCACCGGGCAGGTGCCCGACAGCACCTCGGTCCGGGTGACGTTCCGGGTCGACGGCTCGTCGATCGGCTCCGCCCCCACGGCGTGCACCATCGACGGGGTCGCCTGCACCGGCCTGCCGGACTGAACCGCCTCCCCGGGCGCTGCGTACATCCAGGGTTCGAGCGCCAGCCACGCTCGATTGATCATGAGTTCGGGTGCGCTTCCTACCGTCCCGACCATGACTGTCCTATCCGCATCATCGCCGCTCGGCCGCGCCGCGACGAGGCTCGTCGCGGCGCGTACCCGGGCCGCCGCCACCATCGCCGCGCTCACCGTCACCGGCGCTGCCGTCGCGGTGGCCGTCGCGACGTCGTCGCCCGCCACCGCCGAGCCGGGCGACGTCGTCGTCTCGGAGAACTTCTCCTCCGGATCGCTGCCCGCCGGTTGGAACGCGGTCGACGGCGCCTGGAAGGTCGAGAACGGCCGCCTGTACGGAACCTCCGCCAGCTCGGGCGAGAACAACATGATCACTTTTGGCCGGCACCTGGCCGACTTCCGGCTTGAGGCGACCATGCGCTTCGAGTCGGTCTCCGCCGCCACCCGATGGGCGTCGCTCGGCATCGACGTCCCGGCCGACGGCGCCACCCCGTGGTGGATCGCCACCATGCGCAGCGGCACCACCGCCGCCAACGGTCTCGAGTTCGCCCAGCGGACAACGGCGAACGCCTGGGTCGTGACGAACACCGCCTCCGCCCCGTACGCCGCCGGCACCGGTCGGGACGTCCGCGTCGCGGTCGAGGTGCACGGCAACCAGGCCCGCTGGATCTTCGACGGGCGCGAGGCGATGCGCACGAACAGCCTCCAGCGCTCCCCCAACGGCGTCCAGGCGCTCTTCGTCAACGGCGGCACCGTCTCGTACGACGACGTCACCGTCACCGAGCTGCCGCCGAACGGCTACATCCGCCCGGAGGACAGCCCGTTCACGGTGATCGCACACCGGGGCGCGTCCGCCGCCGCCCCGGAGAACACCCTGGTGGCGCAGGAGATCGCGCGCAAGGGCGGCGCCGACTGGATCGAGAACGACGTCCAGCCGAGCAAGGACGGTATCCCGTTCATCCTGCACGACGGCACCGTCGACCGGACCACCGACGGGACCGGCAACATCCGCGACCTGACCGCCGCGCAGATCAAGGCGCTCGACGCCGGCTCGTGGTTCGGTCCGCAGTACGTGGGCGAGCGGGTACCGACCCTGGCCGAGCAGCTCGCGGACCTGCGTACGCGGGGTGGCAGCCTGCTGCTGGAGATCAAGGGCAGGCACACCAGGGCCGAGGTCGCGACGATCATCCAGGTGATCCGGGACGAGCAGATGATGGGCCGGGTCTTCGTCCAGAGCTTCGAGGTCGACGCCCTCAGGTACACCTTCGAGCTCGCTCCCGAGCTGCCGCTCGGTCTGCTCCGCAGCAGCCTCGACGCCGATCCGGTGGCGATCTCCAGGGAGCTGCACCTGACCGCGTACAACCCGGACGGCAACGCGCTGCTCGCCAAGCCGGAGGTCGTCGCCCCGCTGCACGCCGCCGGCGTCGCCGTGATGGCCTGGACGATGGACTCCGGCGGTCTGTGGCAGCGGTTGGAGCGGATCGGCACCGATGCGGTCATCACCAACCGCGCGTCCGAGTTGGCCGGCTGGAACTCGGCGTTCATGCAGCAGGCCCCGGCCGACCCGACCGTGCGGATCACGTCGCCCGTCGACGGGGCACGGCTCGACCGGGCCCAGTCCCCGGTGATCGCGGTCGCCGCCACCAACGCGGACAGCGTCACCGTCACGCTCGACGGCAGGACGTCGGCCGCCGGGCGCAGGCTCGACCTGGCCAAGCTGACCGCGGGCCGGCACACCATCCGCACCGAGGTGACCGGCCCGGAGGGCACCGCGACCGCGACCAGCACGTTCACCGTGACGGTGAGCCAGGCCGGGCTCGGCTACCTGATCCTCACCTCCGGCGCCGAGCCGGCCGCGATCAACGCCATGACGGTCAAGCTGGTCCACGCGCAGTACGCCGAGCTGGCCACCTACGTCGACCGGCAGGCCGGCAAGCTGGTGCCGGCCGCGGTCGCCAGTGTCATCGCCGCCGACGCTCGGACCCTCGCATTGAAGTAGTCCGTCGCCACGCGGTGAGTCCCCGCCGTCGGCCGCGGCGGCGGGGACGCTCGTCGCCGTACACGTCTCGCGCCGGACAGCCGGTCCACCGGCGTCCAGGTGGGGTGGGGCCTTCGGTCGGTCCGCCGGCGTGTGAGGATGCGGCGCATGCGTGCCGTGATCTTCGACGAGTTCGGTGCCCGACCCGAGGTCCGCGACATCCCGGACGTGGTGCCGCCTCCCGGGGGCGCGGTCATCCGCGTCGAGGCGACCGGGTTGTGCCGCAGCGACTGGCACGGTTGGCAGGGACACGACCCCGACATCCGCCTGCCGCACGTCCCCGGTCACGAGTTCGCCGGCGTGGTCACGGCGGTCGACGCCGGCGTACGCGGGTGGCGGCCCGGCGATCGGGTCACGTCGCCGTTCGTCTGCGCCTGTGGGCGGTGTCCGACCTGCCTCGCCGGTGATCAGCAGGTCTGCGAGCGGCAGACGCAGCCCGGCTTCACCCACTGGGGCTCGTTCGCGGAGTACGTGGCGGTGCGGGACGCCGACGTCAACCTGGTGCGGCTCCCCGACGAGCTGGACTACCCGGCCGCGGCGGCGCTCGGCTGCCGCTTCGCCACGGCGTTCCGGGCGGTCGTCGGCCAGGGGCGCGTCGCCGCGGGCGAGTGGGTGGCGGTGCACGGTTGCGGCGGCGTGGGACTGTCCGCGGTGATGATCGCGGCGGCCTGCGGCGCGCGGGTGGTGGCGGTCGACGTCGCCCCCGGCGCGCTCGAGCTGGCCAGGAGCTGCGGGGCCGCGG
This sequence comes from Micromonospora sp. U21, assembly GCF_018070045.1. Taxonomy (GTDB): domain Bacteria; phylum Actinomycetota; class Actinomycetes; order Mycobacteriales; family Micromonosporaceae; genus Micromonospora. Next base: position 234,995 of record NZ_JAGPYK010000005.1, on the reverse strand, counting down.
TCTGCCTGGACGGCAGCGCCCTGACCGGTCCCGGCGCGGTGGCCGCCGCCGTTCGGGAGGCGACCGGCGGCGGCGCGCATCTGTCGCTCGACGCGTTGGGCAGTCACGCCACCTGTGCCGCCTCCATCGAGAGCCTGCGCCGGCGAGGCCGGCACGTGCAGGTCGGTCTCCTCCCCGCCGCACAGGGCCGACCGGCCCTGCCGATGGATCTCGTGATCGCGTTCGAGCTGGAGCTGCGGGGCAGTCACGGCATGGCCGCGCACACCTATCCGGAGCTGCTCCGGCTGGTCACCGCCGGCGTACTACGCCCCGCCGAGCTCGTCACCCGCACCATCGGCCTCACCGAGGTGCCCCACGCGCTGGCCACGATGGATCGGCCCGCCCCCGGCGGGGTGTGCCTCATCCAGCCTCGCTGAACGGCCGTATCGCACCTGCCTCCCGGCCCGGACGGTGCCGAGCCGGCCACGGTGACGGAGGCCGTCTACGGCGATACCGGCGCCGCCGCGCTGAGTGGGCCCTCGTTTCCGCTGCGATCCAGCGCGGACACGCAGTAGGTGAGCGGACGGTCGGCCGGGGCGGTGCGGTCGACCCACCCCGTACCGCGGACGGTGCCGACGAGCCGGGCCCCGTCGCCATCGACCCGGTAGACGGCGAAGCTCGCGGCGTCCTCCCCGCGCCAGGTCAACGCCACCCCGCCGGTGTCCGCACGCCGCACGCCGGTGACCTCGGGCGCGGCCGGTGGCGCCGCCGGCAGCTGCGCCATCGTGGGCACCAGCGCCGGGCCGGCGTAGTGCGCCGCGCTGTACCGGCCGACCGCCCCGAGCTTGTCCGCACGCACCTGCCTGGCGCTGAAGTGCACGCTTCCGCTCACCCCGTGCCGGCGGTTGAGGGCGAGCTGGCGGTCCAGCTCGCCCGGGTCGCGCCAGGCGCCGCGCTCGCCCACCCGGTAGTCGGCCTGCCCGATGTAGAGCTGCACCCGGGTGCCCTTCACCGTGGCCGCCCACCACGGCAGGAGCTTGGCGTAGTCGGCCTTGTCGAACCCGATGTGCCAGTAGAGCTGCGGCACGACGTAGTCCAGCCACTGCTTCCGCACCCAGAGTCGGGTGTCGGCGTAGATGTCGTCGTAGCTCTGCAGGCCGGCTGTCGCGGAGCCGGCCGGGTCGGTGCGCTTGTTGCGCCAGATGCCGAACGGGCTGATGCCGAACCTCACCCACGGCTTGATGGCCTTGATCCGCTCGCTCATCTCCCGGACCAGCGTGTTCACGTTGTCGCGGCGCCAGGCGTCCTTGTTGGCGAACCCCCTGCCGTACCGGGCGAACGCCGCGCCGTCCGGGAAGTCCTGTCCGGCCTCGGGATACGGGTAGAAGAAGTCGTCGAAGTGCACCCCGTCGACGTCGTACCGCTGGACCGCCTCCAACATCGAATCCTCGACGAAGGCGCGCGCCTCAGGAATTCCCGGGTTGAAGTAGAGGCGGCTGCCGGGCCGGTCGGCGCTGGGGTAGGTCACCACCCAGTCGCGGTGCCGCCGCAGCGGGTGTGTCGGCGCGAGCTGGTCCAGCCTGGGCCCCGGCCCGCCGACAGTGGCCGGCTGTCCGCCACGGTACGGGTTGAACCAGGCGTGGAACTCGAGGTTGCGGGCGTGCGCCTCGGCGACCATGAACTCCATCGGGTCCCAGCCCGGGTCGCGGCCGTCGCGGCGTCCGGTCAGCCACTCCGACCACGGCGCGTAGCTGGACGGCCAGAGCGCGTCCCCGCTCGGCCGCACGTGCACGAATACCGCGTTGTGGTTACGCCGTACGGCAAGGTCCAGCCAACCCCGGAACTCGGCCCGCACCGTCTCGGCCGGCAGTCCGCGACGGCTCGGCCAGTCGATGTTGTTCACGGTGGTGATCCACATGCCACGCAGCTCGCGGGTCGCCCGGGCCGGTTGGCCGGCGCAGGTGGAGGTGCCGCCCGCCGGGCCGGCATCGGGCGCCGTGCTCAGGGCCGCCGCACCGCCCGGCAGCGGTGCGCCGCCGTCGCCCTCGACCCGGTCCCACAGCGACCAGGCGCCGACCGCGACCACCATGACGAACGCGGCGACCACGGCGACGACCGCCCGGGCACGGCGGCGGTGAGCGGAGGCAGGGGGCGGATCGGCGGCGGGCATTGGCCCAGTCTGCCCAGTGTTGCCGGCGGGTGTAACCACTGGCCCGTTACTTAACGATCAGCTAAGGCTGGCCGCTCACCAGGCCTCGTCGCCGCACAGCGACGAGGCCCGGCCACGGGTCAGCAGTACAGGTTGGCTCCGGCCGGCACGCCCAGGATGCCAACGAACTGCTGGTACCTGGTGACGCGGCTCTGCACCTGGCCGGGATTCCCGCCGTTGCACTCGATCGAGCCGTTGATGCTGCGGATGGTCTCGCCGAACCCGGCGCCGTTGACCATCGCGTTGTGGGCGGTCATGGTGCCCGGCCCGTTCTGGGTCATCCAGTACCAGATGGCGGTCTTCCAGGCCACCGCGGCATCGGTCTGCACCAGCCACGGGTTGGTCAGCAGGGGCAGCCCGAGGGCGTTCCCGGCGGCGTTGTAGTTGAAGTTCCAGCTCAGCTGGATCGGCCCGCGACCGTAGTAGGCGGCCTGCCCCGCCGGGCATCCGTACGGCTGGCCGGGGTCGCAGTAGTGCGGGTAGTTCGCGGTGTTCTGCTCCACGATGTGAACGAGTCCGCCGGTCTCGTGGTGCACGTTCGCCAGGAAGGCCGCGGCCTCCTGGCGCTGGACCGTCGCGCTGCCCGTCCTGGTGAACGCCGAGTAGGCGTTGAGTGCGGCGACGAGCCCGGAGTACGTGTAGAAGGAGTTGCGGCTTGGGAACATCTGGTTGAACTGGGCCTCGCTGACCACGAAGCTTCCCGGGTTGGTGGGAGGGTTGGTGGGCGGTGTGCCGCCGCAGGTGTAGGGCTCCCAGTACCAGGTGCTGATGACGGGGTCGTAGCCGGGGTTGTCGTGCTCGGCGACGTAGTAGAGGCCGTTGGTGTACCGCACGATGCTGCCGGTGGCGTACCAGGTGCCGGCGACCCAGTTCGGGTGGTTGCAGCTGCCCGTGGGCGGCGGCGTGGTGCCGCCTCCGCAGGCGCCGAGGTCCTGCCAGACGCCGGTGGTGCCCGGCGGCGCCTCGTTCTGGGTCCACCATTTCGCCTGGTAGTTGCGGCCGTTGTGGGAGACCTGGGCGCCTCCCGTGTAGACGGCCGACGCCTGCCACGATGCCGAACAGGCGGCCGCCGACGCGGCGGTTGACGGGATGACCGCAACCAGACCGCTGGCGAGGGTCAGTGCCGCAAGCGCGATCAGCGTGCGCAGTCTCGTCATGTGATCACTCCTTCCTGGGATCTTCCTGGCCGGAGGCTCGGCCAGATATCGACAGGAGTGACTGTACCATCTTCTGTTCACCTTCTTTACTATTACGGGGATCCCGCCCCGGTCGCCCCGGGCGGAGGTGTCGTAGGGTGCCGGCATGGCCCACCCCGTCCGAGCCGATGGCGAGGCCGACGGAGGCGTCCATCGAATGACGGCGCCCTGGTGGGCCGCCCCGCCGACGCGACGCGTCAGTCACCTGCCGGACGTCGACCCGGAGCTGCTGCGGGTGGCGCTCGACCCGTTGCCGCCAGCGGCGCCCGCGGTCGTGCATTACCGGCCCACGGTCGTGGGTCCGATCGGTGACCTCGTGGACACCCTCCTCGACCAGTTGGACAGCGCTGCGCTCGCGATGTTCCCGAGCTGGCTGGCGGGCGCCGACCGCTTCGAGCGCGAGGGCACACTCGGGGTGGCGGCGGTGCGCGCCCTGGCGGCCCGCACCGCTGCCCGCTCCCGGCACTTCGGCCCCTTCCTCGCGGACCTCGCCGAGCGTGGCCTGCGCGGACCGCACCGGCCCGCCGGCCGGTCCCGCTTCGCGGCGGAGGTACGCGCCGCCGGGCTCGCCCGCGTGCTCGCCGAGGCGTACGACCGGGAGGACTGCGTACTCCTCATCGCCCTGCCCGACCTGGGCCCGGGCGCCGAGCGGACGCTTGTGGCCGCAGCCGAGTGGCTCGTGCGGCACGGCGGCTTCACGGTGTGGTTGGCCGGTGGGCCCCTGCGCCACGCCGAGCGGATCCGGCCGGTGTCGATGATGCTGCCGGCGCGGTTCGCGGAGCTGGCCAGCACGGCCGATCGGAATCCTGACACGGCCGCCGAGCGGGAGCCGACGGTGTTGGCCTGGACGCCGATCGCGGGCGTGCCACGTGGCGACAGCGCGGCCGAGCAGGCGTTGGAACGCGCCCTCGCACCACACGACTGGGCGCGGGGCCGGCGGTGGAACCAGACGTACGAGTGGCACGTGCTGGGTGTGGCGTACCGACTGGATCTTTTTTGGCCCGTGGAGGGTCTTGCGGTCGAGGTGGACGGCCCGGAGCATCGTGGGCGAATCGCTTTCGCCAACGATCGGCGGAGGGACGTGCAGCTGCAACTACTCGGGCTGGACGTGCTCCGCTTCACCAATGAGCAGGTGCTCTCCGACGTGCTGGCGGTGGTCGACGGGATCTGTCGGCTGCTGGCCCGGCGACGCGCGGACGGCACGCACTCCCACGGAGATGAGACATCATGACGAGCCCGGCGGACGTCCCGCACCTGACGCCGAACCAGATCAACGCCCTCGTGGTGCTGATGGTCGAGGCACGTCGACTCACCAATGTCGAACTACGCGACCTGGCCGGTTTCGCGCTGACCGGCAAAGACAATGAGAAGCTCGTCAAACTTGGCCTGGTCGAGACCGATCGGACCCACCGGCCGTTCTCCCACGAGCTGACCGACGAGGGCTGGCGTGTGGTGCGTCAGCTGCACACCGCAGCGCCGCCGAAGCAGGGCGGCTCGGCGACCCGGTCCCTGTTCGTCGTCCTGTCGAACCTGCACCGTTCGCTGGACCGGCTCCGGCTCAGCCACGGCGACTTCTTCAAGCAGACCGACGCATCGGCCCCTCCGGCCAGCGAACCCCGGCACGACGCACCGGCACCCGCACCCACATCGGCGCGGGACGTGGAGGCGCTGGTCCGGGCGGCGTACCGGGACCTGGCCGGGGCGCCGGGCGCCTGGGTCGGCCTCGCCGACGTCCGGGACCGGCTCGTCGACACCGACCGGACCGCTCTGGACGCGGCGTTGCGAGCCATGGTCGGCCGCCAGGACGTCCGCATCATCCCGGTGGCGAACACCAAGTCGCTGACCCCACGGGACCGCGCCGCGGCCGTCCGGATCGGGAACGAGGACAACCACGCCCTGGCGATCGGTCCGGCGTGATCTCCGACGACGAGCGGGCCGCGCTGGAAGCGGTGAGTCTCAACCCGGCGGTCACTCCGGACGACGTCTGGCGACCCAGCCCGCACAACGTGCCGGAGCTGCACGAGAAGGTGGTCGCGGAGATCCTGCGCGGGGTGGCGCGGGCCCGCACCGACGACACGACCGTGCCGCTCGGCGTGGCCATGCAGGGCCGCGCGGGCGCCGGTAAGACGCACCTGCTCGGGGCGGTCCGCGAACGGATCCAGCGCGACGGCGGCTACTTCTTCCTGGTCGACATGGTCAGCGGAAAGACGTTCTGGGAGAGCGTCGCCCTGGCCCTCGTGGAGGGCATGGGCCGCGCCCACGTCGGCTGGGGCACGCAGCTGAAGACCTTTCTTCGTCGACTCACTCCCCAGCTCGGCCTGCCGGTGGAGGTCCGCGACGCGGTGGCGGGCGCCCGACCCGTGACCCGTGCGGAGCTCGACGCCTTCATCCGGGCGCTGCGCGCCCGCGATCGGGAGGTCGGGCGGGACGCCCAGGACACCGCTCGGGCGCTCGTCCTGCACGGCGCCATCGACTTCGAGGCGCAGGACGTGGGTTACGCCCACCTGATCTCCGAGCCGGGCGACCCGGACGCGCGGGCGGCCTGGGGGTTGAGCGCCACGATCCGGACTCCGCAGCAGATCGTGCAGGACATCTCCCGGCTGATGGCCCTGACCCTGGACCCCACGGTCATCGCCGTGGACCAGCTCGACACGCTCTTCGCCCAGACCAGCACGTCACTGCTGAACCACCACAACGGGCTGGAGGACGGTCAGGCCAAGGTGCTCGGCCCGATCGCCGACGGCCTGCTCAAGCTGCGCGACGCCACCCGCCGCACGCTGGTGGTCGTCTCGTGTCTGCCGGACACCTGGGTCTTGATGACACGGACCGTGCCCACCCCGGTCGGCGACCGCTTCCGTGAGGCGACCCTCCCGGACCGCATCCCCACCCCGGAGATCGGGCAGTCGATCGTCGCGAAGCGCCTCTCCGCCGCTTTCGCGGGTCCGCACTTCGTGCCACCCCACCCCACCTGGCCGATCGCCCCTGTTGCCTTCGCCGACGCGTCCACCCTGACGCCGCGCGCCCTGCTGCGGCGGGTGGACCGCCATGTCGCCTGGTGCCGCGACCGCGACGAGGTGGTCGAGCTCGACCGGCTCATCGACGGCGTCGACTCGACGCCGATGGCCGTCTCCGTCCGCGGTGTGTCCGGCGACCCGACGACCGACGAGAGCCGCCTGCGCGAACTGGACGCACGGTTCGCCGAGCTGGTAGCGGCCGCGGACGTGTCGGCCGCCGTCGCCCCGGCGGGCGAGGACGAGCACATGCCGCCGCTGCTCGCCGCCGGCCTGGCCGCCTGGATCGCCGAACAGGCGCCGACCGGCGTCACCTACAAGTACGATCCGCCGCCCGGGCGCAAACCCGCGCTGCACGGGCGGCTGATCGAGGTTCTCGACGAGGCCACCGAGAACGAGGCGCACTGGTGCTTCCGGGCCATCGCGCACCCGAACGCCGTCGCCGTCACCGCCCGGGTCAAGTCCGCGTGCACACTGTCCGGTTTGGACCGGGACCTGCCGCAACGGCGCCTGGTCCTGCTGCGCAACGGTCCGTGGCCGACCGGGAAGCGTACGACCGAGGTGTTGACCGGCTTCGACGCGGCCGGCGGCCTCCGCCGTGAAGTCTCGGAGGCGGACCTACGGGTCTTCGCGGCGCTGCGCGTGATGGCGACCGAGCCGTCCACGGCCTTGCAGGAGTGGCTGGTGGCCCGTCGTCCGGCTAGCGGCACCGACCTTCTCCGGGCCGTCCTGCCCGGGCTCGACCGAACGCGCGACGGCAGCCCACCAGCAGCACCCGAGAGCGCCGGCCCCGGCGCAGCACCCGAAGGCACCGGCCCGGTGCCGGGCGGAGCCGGTCCCGGCCCGACGAACGCGCCGACCGCCGACGTGACCGGTGGATCGTCGACCGGTCCGGCCGCCGTGCCCGTCACCCCGGACGGCGCCGTCCGCCCCGACGGTCGGGCCGTCGGGCTGGGGCGGACCGTCGACGACGGTCACCCGTTCACGGTCGCCCTGGAGTCGCTGCGCCGGCACGCCGTCGTGTTCGCCGGGTCCGGCTCGGGCAAGACGGTGCTCATCCGCCGGCTGGTCGAGGAGTGCGCCCGCGAGGGTGTCTCCGCCATCGTGCTCGACCCCAACAACGACCTCGCCCGGCTCGGTGACGCGTGGCCCGAGCCGCCGAGTGGCTGGCGTCCCGGTGACGCCGAGCGGGCCACGGACTACCTCGCACACACCGAGGTGGTGGTGTGGACGCCCCGGGTCACCGCCGGCCGGCCGCTGAGCTTCCAACCTCTGCCCGACTTCACCTCGCTGCGGGACTGGCCCGACGAGTTCGACCAGGCGGTCCGCTCCGCCGTGGAGGCGCTCGCGCCCCGGGCCGGCGTCGACCGGTCGAGCAGGCTCGCCCAGCAGGGCAAGGCCGTCCTCACCGAGGCCCTCCAGGGGTACGCGCGAAGCGGGATGGTGGGCCTGCCAGGCTTCACCGAGTTCCTCGCCGACCTGCCCGAAGGAGTCAGTCGGCTGGCCCGCGCCGGCAAGCTCGCCGAGGAGTTGGCCGAGGCGCTCAAGGCGGCGATGGTCACCGATCCGCTCTTCGGCGGGGTCGGTGCTCCGGCCGACCCGGGCCTGCTGCTGACGCCCTCGCCGGGACGGCGGGCTCGGGTGTCGGTGATCAGCTTCGTCGGTCTCACGTCGGACCAGGAGCGGCAGAGCTTCGTCAACCAGTTGCAGATGGCGCTCTTCGCCTGGATCAAGCGGCACCCCGCCGGCGACCGACCGCTGGGTGGGCTGTTCGTGATGGACGAGGCGCAGACGCTCGCGCCGTCGACCGGTACCACGGCCTGCACGGCAAGCTCGATCGCGCTCGCCTCGCAGGCCCGCAAGTACGGGCTCGGGCTGGTCTTCGCCACCCAGGCCCCCAAGAGCCTGCACAACCAGATCTCCGGCAACGCGACGACGCAGTTCTTCGGGCTGCTCAACGCTCCCGCGCAGATCGACGCGGCCCGTCAGCTCGCCGAGGCCAAGGGCGGGCGGCTTCCGGACATCGGCCTGCTGAACAGCGGTGAGTTCTACGCCGCCGGGGAGGGGTTCTCGTTCGTCAAGGTCCGTACCCCGCTGTGCCTCACGCACCATCCGAAGGCACCGTTGAGCCCGGAGGAGGTTGTCGCCCGCGCCCGCCCGGGCGGCGTCGACGGCTGATCAACCCGCCTGGGTAGCCTAAGGCCATGATCTTCATTACCGCCAAGTTCCGCGTCCTGCCCGAGCACGCCGACCGGTGGCCGCAGATCGCCGCCGGGTTCACCGAGGCGACCCGGGCCGAGCCGGGTTGCCTGTGGTTCGACTGGTCCCGCAGCCTCGACGACCCGACCGAGTACGTGCTGGTCGAGGCGTTCCGCGACGACGAGGCCGGCGCGGCGCACGTGCAGTCCGCCCACTTCCGCAAGGCGCAGGAGGATCTGCCGGCCCATCTCGCCGAGACGCCGCGCATCGTGAACACCACCGTGCCGCAGCAGGACTGGTCGCTGCTCGGCGAGATGGCCGTCCCCGAGGGGCGCTGATCACCGCCGGGGCCTGCTCGACTGACGCATCGGCTTGGATGGGCTGATGGACGTCACCAGGGACGGGCGACGCTGGCGGATCGGTACGGCCAGCGACGTCGCCTGGCTCGCTGGTCGAACCACGCACGGCGTCTCGATCACCACGGCGATCCCGCCGGTCTTCGACGCCTACGCCACCTTCCATCCGCCCGATGGCGTCACGCTCGAAGCCCACGAACGCGCGGTGGTCGACGAACTCGCCGAGCAGACCCCCGACCAGCCCTGGTGGCTGGGCTATCTCGACACCGGCGCACACGACATCGTCTTCCCGTTCGCTCCGACGGTTTCCCTCTACTGGGACTGGCGCTATCTGCTGGTCGAGGCCGGCCCCCGACAGGCCCTGACCTGGCGGACCGGCCACATGCGCGGCGAAGGATCGCTGCCCGACCTGTTCTTTCCCGCGGATCACTCCTGGCTCGTCTCCGCCCTCTGGGACGACACCTGGACCGACATCGGCGGCGATGCGGCCCTGGTCACCGCGCTGCACCGCAACCCGCTGGTGAACGCCCGCCCCGTCGGACCCGACGACGACGCCCTCCCGCCAGGGCTCACGCGCGACTGACCCCGACGGTGGCCCCCGCCGCGTCGATCGTGATGGCCCATCCAGGGCCGGGGCTGGCATGCGGGCGGCCCGGCCGTCGCCGGCCGGGCCACTCGATCGGGCGTACGGTCAGCCGCCGAGGCTCGCGGCGGCCGAGGCGATCGTCGAGGCGAAGTAGCTCACCTGGGTGTAGACACCCGGATAGTTGGGCCGGGCGCAGCCGTTGCCCCAGCTGACGATGCCGACCTGGACCCAGGCGTTGCCGGCGTCGCGGCGGAACATCGGGCCGCCCGAGTCCCCCTGGCAGGTGTCCACACCGCCGCTGGCGTAGCCGGCGCAGATCTCCTGTGCGGGGATGATCTCGCCGCGGTAGTAGGAGTTGCAGGTGGAGTCGCTGACGAACGGGACGGTCGCCTTGAGCAGGTACCGCTGCTGCGAGCCGCCCTCGCGAGCGGCGCCCCAGCCGGCGACGGTGAATGTGCCGTTGTCGTACGCGGTCGTGTTCGCGATCTTCAGCGTGCTCAGCCCGGTGACGGGGGTGGCCAGCCGGATCAGCGCCCAGTCCCTGCCGCTTCCGTTGTAGCCGGGAGCCCGGTAGACGTAGTTCGACCGGACGGTGATCCGGCTGGACGACTGGAGGTCGACCACCCCGAGCGTCGCGGTGATGCGGGTGTTGGTACCGGTGGCGCCCACGCAGTGCGCCGCGGTGAGCACCAGCCGTGAGCTGTACAGGGCCCCGCCGCACCCCATCGAGAGCCGGACCATGAAGGGAAACTCGCCCTGGGCGGCCCGGGTGCCTCCGACGACGTTGGGCGTCGGAGTGACGTCGGCCGCGGCCGCCGGCGCCGCGAGAGAGAGGCTGCCCGCGGTCACCACGGCCAACGCGGTGGCCAAGAGGCCGGTGAGGGTACGCCAACGAGCCATGCATTCCTCCGCATCAGGACGGCACGCCTCGTGAGCGCACCTGAATCACGAATGCGGTCATCATATTGAGATCAATGGATCCGAAAGGACATCCTCTCTGGGTCGTACCGCCGGCGCTATGGATCCCCACGGGGGCCGGCCGCTCCGGCTCATGCCGAGCGCAGGTCAGAGTTGGTGGCGGACCCACACGTTCGGTTCGACGTAGACGCCGTGGTCATGCTCGACGTCGCACCAGACCGGGACGAGCGCATCTGGCACGCGCACCGGGCCGGTCTGATCGAAGGGCAGGCCGGTCCAGCGCCGCCACTCCTGCAACGTGCCCGGGATGGTCATCGACCGTGGCGCCACGGAGTCGATCACCCCGCCGGCACGGACGTGCGTCCGCAACCACGGGTCCGCTGGCAGGCCGTCGTCGCGGACGCGGAAGGCGTACCGCTCCATCGGCTCGTCGGGAACCGCGTGCTTGCCGCTGGGGCGTACCGGCGCGACGAGAGTGTCATAGCCGAGCCGGCGGGTGTTCTCGCGCATCGCGTCGACCATCCGAGCGGACAGGCCCCGGCCGCGGGCCTCGGGACGGATGCAGATCTCCAACGCGGAGACGGTGTTCGTGGGCGTGCCGGCGAGGCGGTTGATCGTCGCCCGTTGCACCATCCGGTCCCATCCGCCCGGCGGCAGCCGCTCCTCGGTCCAGGACAGCGGCACGCTGTAGGCCCGCGCCACCGCCCGGCCCGGCTCCGTGGGGTCGATGGCGAGCAGGACGAACTCCGGGTACAGCTCGTCGGCCACCGCGTAGTACAGCGAAGCCATCGGATCCCATTCCATGAACTCCGGCCAGGCGCCGTCGAAGTCGTCCAGCAGCGGCGCGAGGTCGGGCCGCTGCGCGACCGTCACGATTTGAAGATCCATTTGGCGGACGATAGCGGACCGGTTCGGCGACGGCATCCGGGTTTTCCTTCTCGCCCTGCCAGGGTCACCGGTCCGGTCCCGACATGTACGAAGCGGAAGCGCCCTGCCCCGGCGCCGTCATCACTGCTGCTCGTGACTGCCTCTCGATCGCCGTCACACCCCCTACCTGTTTGGCCGGTCGGCGACTGTCACACGGGAATCGTGCTCTCCCGGCGGATCAGCCGGAACGGCGTCTGCACGGTCAGTGGCGCCGTGACCTCCGCACCCTCGATCCGGGCGACGAGGCGGCGTACCGCGAGACGGCCGATCGCCTCCTTGTCCGGCGCGATGGTGGTGAGGGTCGGGGTGCTGAATCGTCCCTCCTCGATGTCGTCGATACCGATCACCGCGACGTCCTGCGGCACCCGGTGGCCGGCCTCGGTCAACGCCCGCAGCGCGCCAATGGCGACCAGGTCGTTGTAGCCGAGCACGGCGTCCGGGAGTTCACCGAGGGCGAGCAGGTCACGCATGGCGTTCCTGCCGTCACGCCGGCCGAACTCGTGGGTGGGGGCGACCAGCCGCGGGCGGTACGGCAGGCCGGCCGCGGCCAGGGCCTCCCGGTAGCCGCGCGTCCGCAGGTGCGCCGACTGCCGGTCGCCGTCGTCGGCAGCTCCGATGAACGCGATCCGTCGGCGCCCGATCTCGACCAGGTGCTGGATCGCCGCGTGACTCGCGGCGACGTTGTCAATGGCGATGTGGTCGTGCGACACGTCGTGGACGCCCTCGCCGATGAGCACCAGCGGGCTGTCGATGGTCCGGGCAAGCACCTCTTCCCTGCCGATACGCACGGGACTGAAGATCAGGCCGTCGATGATGTGCCGCCGCGAGCCGTCGAGAAGCAGCAGCTCCGCCTCCCGGTCCGCGGCGGTGTTCTCCATCAGCAGGGTGTAGCCGAGCCTCGCCGCCTCCCGGATGGCGATCTCGGCGAGCTCGGCGAAATAGGGGTTGTTCAGCTCCGGGATGGCCAGGGCGATCAGCCCGGTACGCCCCCGACGGAGGTGCCGGGCGCTGAGGTTGGGGCTGTACCCGAGTTCGTCGATCGCCTGCTGCACACGCTGACGCGTGCGCTCCCCCACCGGTCGGTACCCGTTGACCACGTTGGAGACCGTGGCCAGCGAGACGCCAGCCCGCCCGGCGATGTCTTTCAGGCTGACGCCCATCCACCGACCCTTCGCGCACCCGACTGACGAGCCGGCAAGACATTGACAAACAAGGATTGACGGCAGGTCCGCCGTGCCTCTATAACGTTATACATGTGGTGATGGGTGTCAATGCAACTGCGATCGGTCGTACGTGGAAATCCCACCGGCATCCGTCGATAACGTCCGTCCCTCGTTCGCGTGACCACCCGATGCCCACCGCCAACGCGCTTCGGGCCAGCTGCACCGCCCGTGGCGACTCGCCCCCCGGAGACGGCATGACACGTCAGGTCCCCATCCGCCCCGCCCTGCCCCTGCTGCTCATCATCGCCCTGGTCGCCGGCGTCCTCGCCGCGCCAGCCCCACGGGCACAGGCCGCGCCGCCGAAGACGCCGCCACTGACGACCCCCTGGACCAACCAGGCGCTGGTCGGCACTCCACTGCCCGAGTACCCCCGACCGCAGATGACCAGGCCGGACTGGCTCACCCTCAACGGGGAGTGGCAGCTCCGGCAGTCCGCCACCGACGACGCCCCGCAGTTCAACACGGACCTGCCCGAGCGGGTCAACGTGCCGTTCCCGGTGGAGAGCGCGCTCTCCGGCATCCAGCGCGCCGCCAACGACAACCGCAACTACCTGTTCTACCGGCGCACCGTCACCGTCCCACCGAACTGGTCGGGCCGACGGACCCTGCTGCACTTCGGCGCGGTCGACTGGCAGAGCACCGTGTGGGTCAACGGCGTCCGGGTCGGCGCGCACACCGGGGGCTACGACGCCTTCACCTTCGACGTGACCCCGCAGCTCACCACCGGGACGAACGAGATCGTCGTCAAGGTGTGGGACCCCACCGACAGCCGGCAGAACGGCAGCCTGCCGCCCATCGGCAAGCAGACCAAGCAACCCGGCGGGATCTTCTACACTCCCAGCTCCGGCATCTGGCAGACGGTGTGGCTGGAGCCGGTGCCCGCGGCCTCGATCAGCAGCGTGGACGTCTATCCGAACCTGAGCGACAACACCCTGCGGGTCCGGGTGTTCACGCGCGGCGACGTGAGCGGCCACAGCGTGCTCGCCGAGGCGCTGAACGGGAGCACCGTGGTCGGCTCGGCCACCGGCGGCTTCACCGACTTCAGCGTGCCGGTGCCCAACGCCCGCCGCTGGTCGCCCGACGACCCGTTCCTCTACAACCTCCGGATCACCCTCCGCAACGCCGCCGCTGCCACCGTCGACCGGACCACGCACTACTTCGGGATGCGTGAGATCACCAACGGCCTGGTGAACGGGGTGCTACGGCCCAAGCTCAACGGCCAGTTCGTGTTCCAGGTCGGCACCCTCGACCAGGGCTACTGGCCGGACGGGCTCTACACCGCGCCGACCGACGCCGCTCTCGCCTTCGACCTGCAGAAGCACAAGGATCTCGGCTTCAACATGGTGCGCAAGCACATCAAGGTCGAACCGCAGCGCTGGTTCTACCACGCGGACCGGCTCGGCCTGCTGGTCTGGCAGGACATCCCGTCGATGACCGCGCAGGACATCAACGCCACCGACGCCCAGCAGGCGCAGTTCGAGACGGAGGCGCGCGAGATCGTCGACGAGCACCGCAGCTCCCCCGCCGTCGTCGTGTACACCCCCTACAACGAGGGCTGGGGCGAGCGGTCCCTGGCGGACACCCGCCGGGTCGCGCAGAACATCAAGAACCAGGACCCGACCCGCCTGGTCAACCCGCACAGCGGTCACAACTGCTGTCAGTCCCTCGGCAACCCCGGCAACGGCGACATCGACGACTGGCACGCGTACCTCGGGCCGGACTCCCCCGCGCCGTCGACCAGCCGGATCGCCGCACTCGGCGAGTTCGGCGGTCTGGGCCTGCACACCCCGGGCCACGAGTACAGCCCGAACGGCAGCTTCTTCGCCTACGAGTGGCAACCCGATTCGACCACGCTCACCAATCGCTACGTGGGCCTGGTGCAGGGCAGCCAGAACCTGATGCTCGGCAAGGGGCTCAGCGCGTCGGTCTACACGGAGATCACCGATCTGGAGGGCGAGCTGAACGGCTTCCTCACCTACGACCGCCAGGTGATCAAGATGGATCAGGCGCGGGTCCGTGCCGCCAACACCGCACTGATCAACGCCTCGAAGACCATCGGCAGCTCGGCCCCCGTCGCTCTCCCGGTCAACACCCGACGGTCGTTGCAGGTGACCACGCCCGGCCACACCAACCGGTACCTGCGGCACCAGGCCAGCCTGGCCTACACCGAGGTGGTCGACGCCGGCAGCCCGACCCTGCTCAAGAACGACGCGACGTACATCATCCGGCCCGGCCTGGCCGACGCCGCCTGCTACTCGTTCGAGTCGGTCAACTTTCCCGGGCAGTACCTGCGGCACCAGGACTCGCGGGTACGCAACTCGCCGAACGACGGCTCGGCGCTCACTCGCGCCGATGCCACCTGGTGCGCACGGGTGGGACTGACCGGCACGGGCGTGTCGCTGGAGTCGTACAACTTCCGGGGCAGGTACCTGCGGCACTACAACTCGGAGGTCTGGCTCAGCAATGGCGCCGGCGGCGACCCGTACAACACGCCAACGCTCTGGGCCGCCGACAGCACCTGGAACATCGCCGCACCCTGGGCACCCTGACCGATGCGGTGACCGCGGCAGATGGTTCGCCGCCACAGAACGACCGCGGGGGTTCCGGCCTGAGCCGGAACCCCCGCGGTGGCGATCAGGGGCGCGGGTGTTACGCGTCCAGCGATGCCCTGGACCGGCGCAGGGTCAGCCGAGCCGCCGTTCCGGTCACGATCAACGCCAGACCGGTGCCGAACAGCCACCACAGACCCGACGCGTCACCGCCGGTGACGGGGAGGGTGGGGGTGACCGTCGGCGGCTGCGTCGGGTCGCCCGCCGGAGGCGCCGTGGGCTGGGCCGGCGACGGTGTCGGCTGGGTCGGGGTCGGGGTCGGCGACGGGCCCAGCGGCCGCTCGCAACGCGCCTCGGCGAGGATGACGGTACCGACCGGGATGTCCAGCAACGGCCCGCCGATGACGCTGCCGGTCAGGCTCAGCGTCGCCTGCACGGCGATGGCGGTGGCGCCGTCCTCGGTGACGGTCTCCACGTTGGTGAGGGTGGCGTTGAGCGCGGCTTCCACCAGGCCGGGGACGGTGACCGCGGCGCTCGCGGTGACGCCGGGCGTGTCCGGGAGCAGCTCGACCGGCTCACCGAACAGTTCCAGCCCGACGAAGGTGGTGTCCGCGGTCTGGGCGCCGACCTGCGGGCAGTTGACCGCCGCAGTGATCACGTCGGCGTCGATGACCGGGGTGCCGAGGACGGCCAGGGCCAGATCCGCGATCTCGGCGTTCGCCGACGAGGCGGTCTCGCCACGTGTGGCGCTGACCTCGACGACCGTGCCGGTGGCGGTGACGCCGAGGGCGCCTGGAATGGCGATCGCCAGCGCGGTGTCGGTGTCGGTGCCGCCGCCCGCGGGTGCGGTGGCCGTGCCGATGACGGCGTCCGCGGTGATGACCGTCGTGCCCAGGACCGCTGCGGACAGGTCCACCACCACCCCACGGGCGCTGGCGTCGCCAGGCGCGGCGAGCGCGGGAGTCACAGTGGACAGGGCCACGGCGCCGGAGGCCGCAACGGCCATCGCCCCGAGAGCCGGAAGTCGCCGGATGAGTCTCACGTTTGCCTCTGCTCTTTCCAGTCCCCTCTCGACCATCGAGAAGGCCGACTCGAAGGTATAGGGCATTCAGTGAGTTATCAGGAGGATTAAGACATTTGCCGTATCCGAAGGAACCACGTTTTCCACAGGGCGATGGTGGTCAGCCGGCGCGGCGCAGGCGTCCGAGCATGCCGTTGAGGTCCTGGACGAACAGGTCGCGGCGGAAGTAGTGCCCGCCGGGCACCTCGCGCCACTCGTGCCGCCGTGCAGCAGGTACAGCACCGGGTAACGCCTGCCGCTGGTGTGGTAGCCGTCGGGCAGCAGCACGTTCACCGCCGGATCCCACCCGATCGCGTCCGTGGCGAAGCGGTAGTACTGGAGGCGGCCGGCGTTCTCGTTGCGGTCGACGATGCGCAGGCCGTACCCGTCGCCGGCGGCCCGGGCAGCGGCCGGCGCGGTGAGGGCGCCGCCGAGCATCCCGGCGGCGGCCACCGCCGCGCCGCCGATCAACCGCCGCCGGCTGATCGGCGAGGACGCGGGAACGTTGGACATCGGAACCCCCTTGGTCCGGTGACAGGGGGAGCCGCGAGCCGGGAGGCCGCGTACGGGCGGGTCAGAGGGTCGTCTCGTTGGGCAGTCCGAAGAAGTCGTGCCACTTGACGCCACCCTGGAAGGCGGTGCCGGTCGAGAGGCCGACGTAGACGTCGTTGAGGCTGCCCCTGGTGAAGGCGATGACGTCGTCCCTGCCGTCGCCGTCGTAGTCGCCGAGGTAGGGGAACTCGCCGGCCAGGCAGAAGAAGTCGTTCCACTTCACGGTGGTCCCGGCGAACGAGGTGCCGGTGGAGACGGCCGCGTAGACGTCCGCGTCGGCGTTGCAGGTGAACGTCACGATGTCGTCGCGACCGTCACCGTTGATGTCCCCGACGCGCGGCTGTTCCGTCCCGACGGCGAACAGGTCGTGCCACGTCTGGGCGGCGCCGAACGAATTGCCCGTGGAGAGCGCGACGATGACGTCCGATGCCGTGGCCGGTCCCTGGGTGAAGGTGATGACGTCGTCCCTGCCGTCGCCGTCGACGTCACCGAGGGCCGGATACTCACCGGCGATCGAGAAGTACTCGTGCCACTTCAACGCCGTACCGGTGAACGACGACCCGGCGGACAGCGCGACGTACACGTCCCCGGCGCCGTCGTGGGTGAAGGCGACGATGTCGTCGCGGCCGTCGCCGTTGACGTCTCCCACCGCGGCGACCTCGGCGTTCGGCGCGAACCAGTCGTGCCATTTCGTGGCGCCCGCGAACGACGACCCGCTCGACAGTGCCACGTACACGTCGGCGAGCGCGCCGTGGGTGAACGCCACGACGTCGTCGCGCCCGTCGCCGTTGAAGTCCCCGGACAGCAGCGTCTCGTCGTTCAGCCCGAAGAAGTCGTTCCACTTCACCGACGTCCCGTTGAACGAGGAGCCGGTGGACGCCGACACGTACACGTCGTTGAGCGATCCACGGGTGAACGCGACGATGTCGTCGCGGCCGTCGCCGGTGAAGTCCGTCGGCGAGCCGGCCAGGTACCGGCCGCCGGACGACCCGCCGCAGTTGTCACTGACCAGGTACTTCTGGTTGTACTGGGCCGGGTAGGGGGCGAGCGAGACGCCGTTGATGACAATCGTCTGCCCGACGCCGTTGTAGAGCTGCTCGTAGTGGACGTGCGGGCCGGAGGAGTTTCCCGTGCTGCCCGTGATGCCGATCTGCTGGCCCTGCTGCACGTACGCGCCGTTGGGCACGGAGTAGGCGCTGAGGTGGAAGTGGTAGGTCGTCCACCCGCCGCCGTGGTCGATGACGATGTAGTTGCCAGCCCCACCGGGTTGCGAGTAGTGCCGCGCCACACCGGCGGCGGAGGCGACCTGCGGGGTGCCTCCGGTGGTGCCGCCGTCGGCGCGGACGAAGTCCAGCGCCTGTCGGACCTCGGCGCTGTGGTGGTCGTACGTCCACCGTTGCCCGCAGGGGAACGGCGCCTTGAAGGTCGGTGCGGCGAACGCGGGCGAGGGCGGCGCCACCACGGCGGCCAGGACCGCCGCGGCCAGGGTGAGAAGCGCGACCAGTGCGCGACGCGCGGGGGTACGCGAATGCCGGAACATGGCGTGACTCCTGTCGGGAGTGCTCAGAGGGTCGTTTCGCCGTTGAGGCCGAAGTAGTCGTGCCACTTGGTGGCGCCGAGGAAGCCGGTGCCGGTGGACAGCCCGACGTGGACGTCGTTGGTGGCGCCCTTGGTGAAGACGATGATGTCGTCCATGCCGTCACCGTTGGCGTCGCCGAGGTACGGGAACTCGCCGGCCAGGCAGAAGAAGTCGTTCCACTTGACCGTCGTCCCGGCGAAGCCCGTCCCGGTCGAGACGGCCGCATAGACGTCGGCGTCGGCGTTGCAGGTGAACGTCACGATGTCGTCGCGGCCGTCGCCGTTGATGTCACCGACCCGCGGTTGCTCCGCGCCGACGGCGAACAGGTCGTGCCACTTCTGCGCGGCACCGAACGAACCGCCCGTCGACAGGGCGACGATGACATCGCTCGCAGCCGCGGGACCCTGCGTGAACGTGATGATGTCGTCCCTACCGTCACCGTCGATGTCACCGAGCGCGGGAAACTCCCCGGGGATCGAGAAGTACTCGTGCCACTTCACGCCGGGCCCGAAGCCGGTGCCGGTCGACAGCGCCACGTAGACATCGGCGTTGGTGTCATGGGTGAAGGTGATGATGTCGTCCCTGCCGTCGCCGTTGACATCGCCGACCGCGGCGACCTCGGCGCCCGGCGCGAACCAGTCGTGCCACTTCAGTCCACCGCCGAATGAGGTACCGGTGGAGAGGGCCACGTACACGTCGGCGAGGGTGCCGTGGGTGAACGCGAGGATGTCGTCCTTCCCGTCGCCGTTCACGTCTCCGGTGAGCAGGGTTTCGCCGGTGAGACCGAAGAAGTCGTTCCACTTGACGGAGGTGCCGGCGAAGGCACTCCCGGTGGAGGCGGCCACGTAGACGTCGTTGAGGCTGCCCTGCGTGAAGGTGACCACGTCGTCCCGGCCGTCACCGGTGAAGTCCGTCGGTGATCCCGCCAGGTACGGACCTCCCGAACCACCGGCGTTGACCAGAGAGATGTAGTGGTTCCAGTTCCAGTGCGGGCCGGGGTCGGTGTGGTCGTTGCCGGGCAGCTCGTTGTGCCCCTTGATCGCCGTGCGGTTCTTGGGCAGTCCGTACTTGTCACAGAGGTAGCGGGTCAGCGCGGCTGACGACCGGTACATGGCGTCGGTGAACCAGGCCGGGTTGTCGACGAATCCCTCGTGTTCGATACCGACGGCGTACGGGTTGGCCGAGCGCGCATGGTAGGCCGTGTCGCCCTCGCGCACCATCTGGGTGATCTCACCGTTGCTCGACTTCACGACATAGTGCGCGCTCACCCCCGAGGACGGGTTCTGGAACCAGCTCACCGTGCCCGCGTACGACCCCTGGGTCACGTGCACCACCACGGTGGTGATCCGCGAGGATCGGCCCGCCTGATAGTTGCCGCCGTTGGCGGCGATCCAACGGGCCGGCCCGTACTCCGGCACCGCGGCGGCGGCGAGGTTCGGACCGGCGCCCGCAGGGGCGACCCGCGCGTAGCGGCCGAGTTCAGGTCGGACCGGGTACGGCGCGACCCGTACCGAGCCAGCCGTGATGCCGGATCGCAGGAGGTCGTAGACGTGGTCGGCGTAGAGGCGGGCCGTCGCGTCGTTGACGGCGGCGCTGTACCGCGCCACGGCCGGATACCAGGCGGAGAGCCGGTCCCGGGCACCGGCCGTCAGTCCTTCGCTGTCGGCCAGGTCGCGGAGCACCGCTGCACCGCCCCGGACGTTGACCGAGGTGACCGAGCGCAACCGGTCGACCGGCTCACCGGTGAGCGTGGCCGCCCGTTCGAGACTGTGCTGGGTGGGGTTGCTGACGAGGTGCATGACGCCGTATCCGTTGGCCTGGCTGGGCAGGCCGCCGTGCTCCTCCAGCCGCGACTCACCGTAGGCGACGGCGACCAGCAGGTCCCGTGGCACGTCGAACTCGCCGGCGGCCCGGTCGAAGGCCGAGGCGAGTGGACCGGCGGCGACGGGATGGGAGGCGGCCGCCGGCGTGGCCGTCATCTGGCCGGCGAGCGCCGTCGCCAGGAGGAGGGCGCAGGCGCGCCACGAGAGCCTGGTCAGTCGCATGGGGGTCTCCAGTTCGCTGCTCACAGCGTCGTCTCGCCGTTGAGGCCGAAGTAGTCGTGCCACTTGGTGGCGCCGAGGAAGCCGGTGCCGGTGGACAGCCCGACGTGGACGTCGTTGGTGGCGCCCTTGGTGAAGACGATGATGTCGTCCATGCCGTCACCGTTGGCGTCGCCGAGGTACGGGAACTCGCCGGCCAGGCAGAAGAAGTCGTTCCACTTGACCGTCGTCCCGGCGAAGCCCGTCCCGGTCGAGACGGCCGCATAGACGTCGGCGTCGGCGTTGCAGGTGAACGTCACGATGTCGTCGCGGCCGTCGCCGTTGATGTCACCGACCCGCGGTTGCTCCGCGCCGACGGCGAACAGGTCGTGCCACTTCTGCGCGGCACCGAACGAACCGCCCGTCGACAGGGCGACGATGACATCGCTCGCAGCCGCGGGACCCTGCGTGAACGTGATGATGTCCTCCGCGCCGTCGCCGTTGACATCGCCGAGGGCCGGGAACTCACCGAACGGGCTGAAGTACTCGTGCCATTTCAGGCCGGGGCCGAACGAGGTGCCGGTGGAGAGGGCGACGTACACGTCGCCGGCGGGATTGTGGGTGAACGCCACGATGTCGGCCCGGCCGTCGCCGTTGACGTCACCGACCGCACCGATCTCCGAGCCCGGCGCGAACCAGTCGTGCCACTTCAGGCCGCCGCCGAACGAGGTGCCGTTGGACAGCGCGACATAGACGTCGCCGGTGTTGCTGTGGGCGAAGGTGACGACGTCGTCCCTGCCGTCGCCGTTGACATCGCCGGTCGAGGCGGTCTCCCCACCGATGGAGAAGAAGTCGTTCCACTTCACCGAGGTGCCGGTGAAGGAACTCCCGGTGGAGGCGCCGACGTAGACGTCGGCGAGAGAGTTCTGGGTGAAGGTGACGATGTCGTCGCGGTCGTCGCCGGTGGCATCGGTGGCGGAACCGCCGGCGATGGCGTGGGTACGGGCCGCCTCGCCGAGCTGGGCTCGGGCGACGGCGGCCACCTGGTCGTACCGGTCGGGGAAGCCCGACCGTTGCACACACTGGGCGACCTGACCGGCGCTGTACCCGGGGTTGTTGCGGTCGCAGACGATCGCCCTGGTCACGTACTGGGTGCTGGCGTAGACCGGGTCCATGATCTGCTCCGGAGTGCCCCAGCCGTAGTCCCAGCGCTGCTGGAACACCCCGAGCGACGACTTGTCGCCACACGGCAGGTTGTTCATGTGTGACTCGACCCAGCCCGCCTCGAAGGCGGACAGCATCACCTTGTCGTTGGCGTTGTGGGCGCGCGCGACCCGGTAGACCACCAGGGTCACGGCGGGGTCGCGGTAGGCGGGGATGGACGGGCAGGCCAGGGTGCCGATCGGCTCGGCGTGGGCCGGCGCCGTCGCGACCGTCGCCACGGCCACGCCGAGGGCGACCAGCAGGGCCAGGAGAGTACGTCTCACGGTGCTCCTCGCGAGGTCGGGGGGTCAGCTTGGTGGCTTCGCGTACCTGTCTCAGGCGTCGATGTCGATTGCCGAGTTTGCCACCAACGCGATGACAGATGTCAATGCTCGGCGAAGATTTCCTTCACGGTGCGGGCAGGAGCGGGCAGGTATTGACATCGACGATCGTCGCAGGTTAACTCGCCAGCAATCGATGTCCAGCCGCCTGGCCGGGAGGAACGACCATGGGCATGCGTCGCCGCTCGTTCATCGGTCGCGTCGCCGCGGTTGGTGCGGCCAGCGCCCTCGGAGCCACCGGGGCCGCCCTGACCGCGGCCGGCCCGGCCCGGGCGGCGACGTGGAAGAAGCGGTTGACCGGCGCGGACCTCGACACCAACAGCCGGTGGCGGGTCGCGGGCACCGATCTGGGCATCCCCTACGTGCTGGAGAACGGGTCGATCGGCTACCTCTTCGGTGACACCTTCGACACGCCGTGGCCGGAGGGCCCACCCCTGCCGAACGACTGGCGGTCACCGGTCATGTTGCGCTCCGCCGTCCACCCGGGCGCGGCGGGCGGAGTGGTCTTCGACAGCGCGGCACGGGTCGCGGGCAACGGTCGCGCCCCGGAGCTGATGCACAACGGCCATCACGGCATCGGCATCGACGGCCTGCCGGAGGTGACGGTCATCCCCAACGACGGCATCAGCTTCCCCGAGACCGGCCGACAGCTCATCTCGTACATGAGCATCGAGAACTGGAACTCCGCCGGCCCCGCGGGACCACACTGGAAGTCGCGCTACGCGGGGCTGGCCTACTCCGACAACGGCAACGACTTCGTCCGTACGCCGCTGAAGTGGTGGAACAGCCCGGACAACCGGGACCCGTTCCAGATGTGGACCATGCAGCGGGCCGGTGACCACGTCTACGTCTTCTCAGTACGATCAGGTCGCCAGAACGGCCCGATGATGCTGCGTCGCGTCCGGTGGGACCGCCTCTTCTACCCGGAATCGTATGAGGGGTGGGGCTGGAACGGCACGGACTGGGGCTGGGGACGGCCCTGCACACCCATTCTCACCGGCCGCTTCGGCGAGCCGTCCGTACGCCGCCTCGGTGACGGCACCTGGGTGATGTCGTACCTGAACTGCCAGAACGGCTGTCTGGTCACCCGGACCGCTCCCGGGCCGGACCAGGCGTGGACGGCGGAGAAGATCCAGGTCACGAGCTGGCAGGAGCCGGCCCTCTACGGTGGGTTCATCCATCCCTGGTCGAGCCGCGACGCGAACGACCTGCACCTGCTGGTCTCAAAATGGACCCGTACCCCGGACGGCCGCAGCACCGCCTATCACGTCAGCCAGTTCGTCGGCTCGGTGTGACCAGGCCGACCCGGTAGAACACCCGCACCGGGCGGACGAACCACAGCAGCCAGATCAACGACGATCGCCACGGCAGCGCCCGCCGAACACGCTCCTTCGGCCACAGGTTCGATCAGCCCGGCAATCGTCACCCGCCGCGTCAATGGCACATCCGGCATTGCCCCAGCCGCGACCAGAGACAACCCCGAGGCGCACCTCTGAATCTCTTGCGGCGGTCAGGTTGAGCATCGCCAGGACCGGCAGGGCGCACCTCGGCACTCCGCGAGCATTCCTACCATCCGGGCCGGCGATCCGATCCCGCGTCACCTGCTGTCCCGGGTGTCGTTTCCCCGGTCATGAGGGAAATGCGGCGACCTGTTATTCCCACCGTCCGTCGTGGTCTGTCCCATCTGGTCCGCCTGCTCCCGGGCACACCGATTCGACCCGCCCAACTGGGCTGACTCAGGCAAGGACCGCTTCGCAACTTGCATCCGGCCGGGATTGACCCGTTCGTTGCACCACGCAATTACGACGTCTTATAAATAGACGTCAGCCAATCTTGACTTGTGCAGCTGGTCAGCGCACCGTGAAGGGTAAGAGGCAGATGCGCGCCATTATCGGCCCGACTGAAGCGGTTCGCTGAATGGGGGCGCTGCCGATTTCACGCCGCGCGCAACAGGAGGCGTTACATGCGGTTGAATCCGTTTACCGGGGCCTATCTCACCGATCCGGCCAGCGTGTGGCGACGCATTCTCGACGATCCCGCCGGGGTGCGATACGCCGAGGATCTGGGCCTGTGGCTGATCAGCAGGCACGAGCACGTCCGGCGCGCTCTCGCCGACGCCGGGACGTTCGGTAACGCCCTCACCCTCGCTCCGGTCTACGAGGTCTGCCCGGAGGCGATGAATGTGATCATGCAGATCGACGCGCCGCCCACCACCGCCGCCGCGGATCCGCCCGTGCACCCGCGCACCCGCCGGGCCCTACGCGCGACCTTCGCGAACACCCCGGACCGGGTCAAGGCCGAGTACGGCCCGATCGTCCGTCGCCGGGTCGACCAACTGGTGTCCCGGCTGGTCGCCCGCCAGGGCGGGCAGGCCGATCTCGTCCCGGAATTCGCCACCGAGCTTCCCCTGCTGGTCGTCCTGGACATCCTCGGAGTGCCCGACGCCGACATCGGCCGGATCCGGAAATGGGCGGACGGCCAGATCGCCCTCATCTGGGGGCAGCCCGACCCGGAGGAACAGGTACGCCTGGCGCAGGACCTGCTGGAGTTCTGGCACTACTGCCAGGAGCTGGTCCGCCAGCGGACCGACAGTGGGCACCTCGGCGACGACTTCATCAGTCGGGCACTGACCTACCGCGACGACGATGACGCCGTGCTGACGGTGACCGAGGTGGCGAGCCTCGCCTTCAACCTTCTGGTCGCCGGCCACGAGACCACCGCCGGGCTGCTCGCCCACGCCCTCGACCAGGCGCTGTCCAGTCCGCAGCGGTGGCGGGCGATCGCCGCCGACCCGCTGTCCGCCCCCGCGTTCGTGGCCGAGACGCTGCGGTTCGCGCCCGCCATCGACGGCTGGCTCAGGGTGACCCGCCGAGAGGTCACCCTGGAAGAGGTGACCATACCGGCGGCGGCACGCTGCCTGCTGTTGATCGGAGCTGCGAACCGGGACCCCGCGGTCTTCGCCCATCCGGACCGGTTCGACCCGCACCGTTCCGACGGGAGAGATCACCTGTCGTTTGGCCACGGGCCACATTTCTGTATCGGTGCGGCATTGGCGCGACTCGAGGCCGGTATCGCCCTCACCCGACTCGCGGCTGCCATTCCCGGCCTACGGCTGACACCCGAGCAGCATCGTTCATACAAGCCCAATGTTGCATTTCGCGCACACCACACACTGGCCGTAACAATCGATATCGGGGCACCGGTCGACGACCCGACGGTGCGGAGGGCGGCGAGCGCCGAGGTGCACGCCGCCTGACCGTGACCGCGATCCGTCCGCACGCCAAGGGGGCTGGCCTGCGGACGGATCGGGCGTGGAGCGGCCGGGCCCACCGCGCACCGCGGGCGCTCCGGAGCGGGTCCGCCGCACCCCTGGTCGCGCTTTCCTCGACGATCCAGGTCGGCCAACGTCTTCACACCCATACCATCATGGGTTAAGAATTGCCCCCTATGAATGTTCGACCCATCAGCTAATCTCGATCGGACGCCCACTGTCGATTCGCTGGTGCCATGAAGGTGAGCGCATGGAACACACGTCCCCGTCGAGCGCTGCTCACTCCGCCGCCACTGAGCGGTTCCGATGGGAACTCCGCAGCTGCCGGGTCCGACGGGGCCTGACGCAGCGGGCCCTGGCGGACCTGGTGCGGTTCAGTCGGGAGACGGTCGCGGCGGTGGAGTCGGGTCGCCGGTTCGGTAGCCACGAGTTCGCGGTCCGCTGTGACGACGTCCTCGACACCGGCGGCCGGCTGGCGGAACTGTGGCCGCAGGTCGCGGCCGAGCAGTTGGCGGCCGATGGCCGCCGCGGCCCCCGCTCCCCGGACCCGGTACGGCCGGACCCACCGGTGCCACACCAGCGTGGTCGGCGCGACGCGCGCGACCCGGGCGCGGTGGTGGACGCCATCGACGAGCTGCGTGAGCTGATCGGCCAGGTGCTCAACGGCCAGCCGGACCCGGACGATGGTGCACGGCGTCGGGCGGCCGGCCCCCACGACGACCAGCGCTGACCTCGCAGACCCGCGTCATCGCCGCCGCGTCACCGCCTGCTGACTCTGGGTACAGATGCTGGTACGGGCAGTTTGTACCACGGTCAGGTCTGGTCTCCGGGCGCGCGTTCCGGCCGAATGGGACTTGCATTCGGCAACGTGCGTATAGACCGTCATCGACGAGTCGTGGGAGTCAATCTTGGCGTCGAGCACGAGGTCCCACGCGGCCCGACCCTACCCGACCCGGCGACGCGGTTGGAAGATCGCCGGACGGATGCGCCTCATCGTCGCGGCACCGCTGGTCGCCGTGATCGGGTTCGCCGGCCTGGCGCTGACCGAGAGCGCCCGCCAGACGACCCGCGCCAGCGATCTGGAGGTGCTGGCGCGTCTCGGCGCCGAGGCCGGTGACCTGGCCTACCGGCTGCAACGCGAGCGCATCGCCGCCGCCGACCTGCTCACCTACGCCGCCCCGGAGCAGCAGGACGCCTTCGGCGCGGAGATGGCCGCCACCGACGATGCCGTCGCTCGCTACCGCCGGCAGCGCGACCGGGTGCCCGCCGACGCCGACGCCAACCGGCCCCTCCTGCGACGCATCGACACGGCCCTGGACGGCCTCGCTCCACTGCGAACCCAGGTGCGCACGGCGGCGCACGCCTCGGTCTCGGCGATGACCTTCAGCTACCGCATCGCGATCGCCGACCTGATCAATTTCCGGGAGAACGTCTCGCACGGGGTGGTCAACGCTCAGCTCGCCGACGGGATCCGGGCCTCGGCGGCGCTGTCGAAGACGGCGGAGGCGATCGGCCAGCAGCAGGTCGCCGTGCTCCGCGCGGTCGCGGCCGGCGAGCTGACCCCCGCCATGCAGCAGGACATC
The DNA here is from genome assembly GCF_018070045.1 of Micromonospora sp. U21. Lineage (GTDB taxonomy): Bacteria > Actinomycetota > Actinomycetes > Mycobacteriales > Micromonosporaceae > Micromonospora. The sequence goes on along the minus strand of NZ_JAGPYK010000005.1, from coordinate 208,232 downwards.
ACCGCCGCCCGTACCAGTTACACCGAATCGAGCCTGTCGTTCCTCGCCCTGGCCCCACCCGACTGGAGCCTCTGGTGGGACCAGGTCGGTACCGGCAAGGAGGCGCTCGTACTGCAACGGATGCAGGACGAGGTGTCCCGAGCCCAGCCGGGGACGCGACTGCAACTGGCGACCAACTCCTGGGTGTCCACGACGCAGGACCGTGCCGCCCGCCTCTCCGAGCTGCGGGGCCGGGTCGACGACGCGGTGCTCGACGACGTCCGGGCCGCGCACGCCGACCAGCGCCGCCGGGCCGTGGCCGAGGCGGTCAGCGTCCTCCTGGCACTGCTGCTGACCGCGCTGGTGACCTGGGCCGTGGCCCGGCAGATCACCCGGCGGTTGCGTCGCCTGCGCGACGCGGCCAACGCCGTCGCGTTCGAACAGCTGCCCGCCGTGGTGGCCCGACTCCAACAGCCGGGAAGCGCCGCCGTCGACCCCCACGAGCTGGCCCGCCAGCAGTCCAGCGCCGCCCTCGAACCATCCAGTGACGACGAGATCGGCGAGCTGGGCCAGGCGTTCAGCGCGGTGCACCGGGCCGCCGTGCGGACCGCCGCCGAACAGGCCGTCATGCGCGCCAACACCGCCGACATCTTCATCCACCTGAGCCGCCGTGAGCAGCGGCTGGTCGACGCCGTCCTGGCCCAGGTCGATCTGGTCGAGCGGGACGAGACCGATCCCGACCGGCTCCACCAGCTCTACACCCTGGACAACCTGGCGACCCGGATGGGACGGATCAACGCCAGCCTGCTGGTGCTCGGCGGCGTCGGCGTGGGTCGGGTACGCCAGCACGACGTGCCGCTGCAACAGGTGCTCCAGGCGGCACTGTCGCAGATCGAGCACTACGCGCGGATCCGGCTCGGCATGATCGACGGGGACGTCGCCGTCGCGGCCAAGTCCGTCGACGAGGTCGTGCACCTGCTCGCCGAACTCATGGACAACGCGACGACGTACTCGCCGCCGGGGAGCGAGGCATGGGTGACCGGCCGGAGCCTGGGTGACCGGGTCATCGTCCAGATCAGCGACGGGGGCGTGGGGTTGTCCCCGCAGCGGCTGCAGCAGCTCAACGAACTGCTGGCCCGCCCGCCGGCCATCGATGTCGCCGCCGTACGCGCGATGGGGCTGGTCGTCGTGGGCCAGCTCGCGGCCCGGTTGGGGGCGAGCGTCCAACTGCGACGCGGCCCCCGACGCGGCACCCTCGCCGAGGCGACACTGCCCGCGGCGATGATCCGGTCTCTGCCACCGGAGGAGTACCTGCTCGCACCCGGGCGGCTGTCACGCCGGGCGGCCCGTACGACCAACCCTCCACCGCCGTACCAGCCGCGCCCGCAGCCCACCGCAGGGCGCGCCCCGGTCGAGCGGACCCTGCCGGCGGCGCCGGTGTTCCGACCCGCCCCCACGCCGACGGACCGGGGTGAGGCGTCGACCGAGGAGCTGCTCATCTTCGAACAGGTCAACCACTGGTTCCACACCGATGTCGTCGACGGTCAGGACGGCCGGGAGTGGTCCAGTCCGGCCGACGACGCCTGGCGCACCGCCGCCCAGGCGACCACCCCCGAGGTCGCCACGACCACAACATCCGGCCTGCCCAAACGGCAGCCGCAACGGCATCTCGTGCCCGGTGGCGTCACCGTGCCCCAGCAGCAGCGGTCCGAGTACCGCGATCCGGCCCAGGTGGCGACGGCGATGGCCGCGTACGCGCGCGGAGTGGCGACCCGACGACGTACCCCGATCAACCTCGGCAACAAATGACGCGACAGGAGAGCACGTGAGCGACCAACAGGATCTCGGCTGGCTGCTGGACAACTTCGCCGCTCGCGCGACCGAGGTCAGCCATGCGATCGCCATCTCCAGCGATGGTCTGATGGTGGCCGCCACCCGCGACCTGCCGCCGGATCGCGCCGACCAACTGGCCGCGACGGGCAGCGGGCTGGTCAGCCTGCTGCGGGGCGCGGCGGCCTTCTTCGACGCCGGCGCGGTGATCTCCAACGTCACACAGCTCGAAGGCGGGTTCATGTTCTCGATGGCCTTCAACGACGGCGCCTCGCTGCTGGTGCTCGCGGCACCGGAGTGTGACGTGGGCAAGGTGTCCTACGAGATGACCGAGCTGGCCAACCGGATCGGGGACGCGCTGACCCCCGCGGCCCGGGCTGCGCTCGCCCGCAGCCGCTGACAATCCCGGCGCCCCCACGCCGGAGACCCCTCCCTTCCCCTGGAGAAAGACATGCCTCTCACCACCCCTCGGCGCAGCCGTGCCGTCACCGCCTCGTTGCTCGCGCTCGTGCTGACCGTCGGCACAGCGTGCGGCGACGACGGGCCGGGCACGAGTGCCAGCGGATCGATAAAGATCGGCCTGCTCGCGTCGCTGTCCGGGACGTACCAGGCCGTCGGTAAGGAGATCCGCGACGGCTTCGAGCTCTACCTGGCCACCCACGACGGCAAACTCGGCGGCCGACAGGTCGACCTCGTCGTCGCCGACGAGGGCAACGGCGCCGCGACCGCGGTGCCGGCGGCGACCAAACTGCTCAAGCAGGACCGCGTGGTCGCGCTCACCGGCATCGTCGGTGGCGGCTCGGTCGCCGGGGTCTACCCCCTGCTCAACGAGACCAAGGTGCCGCTCGTCGGCTCCAACGGCCGACCGGAGCTCAAGGAGGTCTCCCGGGTCTGGCACACCTCGTACCTCTCCGACGAGCCCGGGGCGGCGATCGCGCAGCACGTCCGGGACAACGTGAAGGGCTCGGTGTACGCGATCGGCCCGGACTACCAGGGCGGGTGGGACGAGCTGCGTGGCTTCACCGACGCGTTCGCCCAGGCCGGCGGGAAGCTCGCCAACCCCGATGGCAAGACCACGTTCACCCCGTTCCCGGCCACGACCAACTTCACCCCGTACTTCGCCCGGATCAAGGCCTCGGGTGCGGCGGCCGTCTACACCTTCTACGCCGGTAGCGCCGCCGTCGACTTCGTCAAGCAGTACGCGCAGTCCGAGATCAAGGACGTCCCGCTGTACGCGGCAGGGTTCCTCACCGAGGGCGGCGTGCTCAACGCGCAGGGCGAGGCGGCCCGGGACATCTACTCGGTGCTCAACTACTCGCCCGACCTCGACAACGCCGAGAACCGCGCCTTCGTCGCGGCGTGGAAGGCGAAGCACGACGGCTCCCCCACGACGTACGCGCTGGCCTCCTATGATGCGGCGGCGGTACTGGACCGGGCCATCGGGGCCGCCGGGAGCGACCCGACTCCGGAGGCCATCAACACGGCCATCGGTCAGCTCGGCCAGATCGCCAGCCCGCGCGGCACCTGGCAGTTCTCCACCACCACGCACTCGCCGGTGCAGAAGTGGTACCTGCGGCAGGTCCGCCAGGATGGTCGGGCGCTGTCCAACACCGTCGTGGGTGACCTCGCGACCATCGGCCGGTGATCGCGGTGGCGGCCGGCACGAACCGGATCGACCCGTACCTGATCCCGGCGCTGGACGGGGTCGCCTACGGGCTGCTCGTCTTCGTGGCGGCGTCGGGCCTGGTCTTCTGTTTCGGCGTCGCCAACATCCTCAACCTGGCGCACGGCACGCTCTACGCGATCGGCGGGTACACCGCCGCCGCCCTGCTCGACGGCGGCTGGGCGAGCCTGGCGCTGGCACTGGCGGTCGGCGTGCTGGCCGCGGCCGCGGCGGGTGTGCTGCTGGCCGGCCTGCTCACGCCGGTCGCCACGGGCAACCACCTCACCCAGGCGCTGCTGACCTTCGGGGTGGCGCTGGCCGGCGGCAGCCTGCTCGTCGCCGGCTTCGGCCCCGACGATCCGCAGGTCCAGGTCCCCGCCGCCCTGGACGGGTCGGTGGTCGTCGCCGGCCACCGCTACGCCGCGTACCGGCTGGTGTTCATCGTCGTCGCCGCGGTCATCGCCGCCGGGCTCTACCTCGCGGTGCGGCGCACCCGGGCCGGGATGCTGGTCCGGGCGGCCGTCGACGACGCCGAGATGGTCGCCTGCATGGGTGTGAGTCCCGCGCGGATCCGGGCCGGTGTGCTCGCCGCCGCCGGCGCGCTGGCCGGCGCGGCCGGGGTGCTGGGCGCGCCCATCATCGGCCCCGGCGCGGACACCGCCGACACCGTCCTGTTGCTGTCCCTGGTGGTCGTCGTCCTTGGTGGTCTCGGGTCAATGGCGGGCACGCTGCTCGCCGCGCTCGCGATCGGGGAGATCCAGACCCTGGGAGTGGCGCTGCTGCCGTCCGCCGCGCCGTTCCTGCTGTTCGCCGCCATGGCAGCCGTCCTCGCCGTGCGGGCGCGTGGCTTCGCCACCAACCGGAGGGTGACATGAGGGACGAGGTGATCCGCCGGGTACGCGGCGCCGTCGCGGCTCTCGTCCTGGCCGGCCTGGTCGTGGCGCCCTGGGCGGTCGACGACTACACCGCGGCGATCCTCGCCCGGACGCTGGCGCTGGGCCTGGTCGGGGTGAGCGTGGCGCTGCTCACCGGTGTCGCCGGCATGCCCACCCTCGGCCAGACCGCACCGTACGCGGCCGGCGCCTACGCCTGCGCCGTGCTCGGCAGCCAGATCTCCGACGTCGGCGTCGTGCAACTCGCCGTCGCGGCCGGGGCCGGGGCGGTGCTGGCCGCGTTGACTGTGCCGCTCGTCGTCCCCGCCCGGGGGGTGATCGTCCTGATGATCACTCTGGCCATCGGTGAACTCGTCGTGACCGTCCTCGGCCGGTGGCGGTCGGTGACCGGTGGCACGGACGGGTTGGCCGGCATATCCCCGGTCCGCCCGTTCTGGGGCCTGCCGGTCCTCGCGAACGACCAGGCGCGTTACCTGTACACGCTGGTCGTCGTGGCCACACTGGTCGGCGCGGTGCTGCTGCTGTTGCGTACCCGGTTCGGGCTGCTGCTGCGTGCCGGCCGGGACGACGAGACGCGGCTGCGGGCCAGCGGGCACCGGGTGCCGCTGCACCTGTCCGGCGCGCACATCGCCGCCGGCGCGATAGCCGGTGCCGCCGGCTCGCTGCTGGTCGTCGCCCAGCAGTACATTTCGCCCGCCGACTTCGGCTTCGACACCTCCGCGCTGCTGCTGCTCGGTGTCGTCATCGGTGGTACGGCCTCGGTCGGTGGCGCCCTGGTGGGCGCGGCGCTCGTCATCGCCGTGCGGGACTGGCTGTTCGGGGTGCTGCCCGGCCACGCGCCGCTGGTGCTGGGCGCGCTGTTCGTGGCGACGGTCTACCTGCTGCCCACCGGCGTCAACCGGGTCCGGGGCGCACGGGTCAGGTTGCGCCCGCCGACCGCCCCGCCGAGTAGACCGGACGCCCCGGCCGCCCGTGACCACGCCCCGGTACCGGAGCTGCACGCATGACCGGCCTGCTCAGCGCCCAGGATGTCAGCGTGCGCTACGGCTCGCTCGCCGCGCTCGCCGGCGTCGACCTGTGCATCCACGACGGCCAGCGGCACGCGCTCATCGGCCCCAACGGAGCCGGCAAGACGACCCTGCTCAACGTGATCGGCGGGTCGACGAAGCCACACCGCGGCACGGTGCGGTTCAACGGTCGGGACGTCAGTCGGCTCGGCCCGGCCGCGCGGGCCCGCCGAGGCATCAACCGGATACACCAACGGCCCGCGGTCTTTCCGACGCTCACCGCGACGGAGAACGTCGTGGTCGCCGCGCTGCCCCGGGTGATCCGGCGCCGCGGGTGGCGGCCCGGCGGACGTCGACGCGCCGCGCACCACCGGGCGGGCCCGCTGCTGGAGCAGATGGGCCTGACCGACGTCGCGGCGGTGCCCGCCGGCCACCTCGCACACGGACAACGACGCCAGTTGGAGATCGCGATGGCCCTTGCCGGTCGCCCCCGGCTGCTGCTGCTCGACGAACCGGCGGCCGGGCTGTCCGCCACCGAGGTCGGCCGGCTGGTCGAGCTGCTCCGGGCGCTGCCCAGGGCGGTCGCCGTGTTGCTGGTCGAGCATCGACTGGACCTGGTGTACGCCCTCTCCGACGCGGTCACCGTGCTGCGCGACGGCCGGACGTTGGCCGCCGGGACGCCGGACGAGATCCGTACCTCGCCGCTGGTGCGGCAGGCCTACGCCGACGGGGTGTCCTGATGCTGTGTGTGGAGCGTCTCTGCGCCGGCTACGCCGGCGGAACCGTGCTGCACGAGGTGAGCCTGCGGGTGCCTCCGGGCAGCGTCCAGGCCGTGGTGGGTCGCAACGGCGCGGGCAAGAGCACCCTCGTGCACACGATCGCCGGCCTGGTGCGCGCCTCCAGCGGTCGCATCGAGATCGGCGGGGTGCGCGTGGCCGGCCGGCAACCACACCGCATCGCTCAGGCCGGGGTCGGTCTCGTCCCGCAGGGCCGGCGGGTCTTCTCCCGGTTGACCGTGGCCGAGCACCTCGTCCTGGCGGCCGCACCGTGGCGTGCCGCGACCCCCGGCGGCGAGGGCTGGACGGTGGCGCGGATCCTCGAGCTGCTGCCTCGGCTGGCGGTGCGGCTGCGTCACCGCGGGTGCGAACTGTCCGGCGGCGAACAGCAGATGCTGGCGATAGCCCGTGCCCTGCTCGGGCAACCACGGGTGCTGCTGCTCGACGAACCGTGTGAGGGGCTCGCCCCCGACCTGGCGGCACGGGTCCGCGAGCTCATCGGTGGCCTGGCCGCCGACGGGTTGACCGTGCTGCTCGTGGAGCAGCAGCTCCAGCACGCGATCGAGATCGCGGACCGGGTGGCGGTGCTGGAGTACGGCCAGGTGGTCTACGACCGACCGACGGCCGAGGCCCGGACCGATCCGGCCCCGCTGACGGCGATGTTGAGCGTCGCCGCCGCCCCGCCGCCCCCGGCCAACCGACCAACACCTCGGCTCTGGGCCGACACCCCGTAGGTCACCCGACCCCTCTCGGAGAGGTAGACACCGATGGCAACCGCTACCACCGATGGCGCGTACACCTTTGACAACGGCGCACCGGACGCCGTCCCACAGATGCAGGCGCTGGAGTCCTTCCTGGATCCGATCACGATGCGTCGCCTGGCCCGCCCGGTACTGCGCCTGGGGGCGAGGTGCTGGGAGGTCGGAGCCGGCGGGGGCTCGATGGCCCGACGGATCGCCCGGGCGGTCGGCGAGGACGGTCACGTGCTGGCCACCGACATCGATCCCACGCACCTCGTGGCCGATGGCAACCTGCACGTACGCCAGCACGACGTCCGCACCGAACCGCCACCCGGGGACGCGTTCGACCTGATCCACGCCCGGCTGGTGCTGCTGCACCTGCCCGATCGACGACGGGTCCTCGGCACGCTCGCCGGCGCGCTGGCGCCCGGCGGGTGGCTGGTGGTCGAGGAGTTCGACTGCACCGCACCACTGCGGGTGCTGACCGCACCGAGCGACGACGCGGCGAAGCTCTTCGCCCAGGTGATGGACACCATGATGGGTGTCCTTCAGGAGCACGGCGCCGACCTGGGGTGGGCTCAGGACGTGCACACCGAGATGGCCCTCGCCGGTCTGACCGATCTCGACACCATCACTCACTCGCAGAGCTGGGTCGGCGGATCGACCGGAACGTCGCTCTACGAGACGAACTCCCGCCAGCTGGAGCCGGACCTGCTCGCGGCGGGACTGTCAGCCAACCAACTGCACGCGTTCCGCAGGCTGGTCCGCGATCCCGAGTTCGCCGTCATGTCGTACCACTTCGTCTCCACGCGGGGCCGTCTACCGGGCTGAGGGGCAGCTGGACCACCGCGCGGAGAACGGTCGCGCCTCGCGTGCCTGTCGCGCCGCAGCCCACCCCCCGCTGAGCCGGACAGCTCCGCGGAGGCGATGACCGCACCGGCCGGGCTCCCCGCCAGGGAGCCCGGCCACCTGCGTGCCGGCGGGTCAGTGGCGGCGGCCCTCCCCCACCCGGTACGTGCGCAGGTTCGGGTCCGCCTTGATCTGCGCCTCCGTGTACTTGATCGTGTCCCACCCCTTGCCGGAGTAGAGCGCGGTCTGGTCGGCGTACCAGGGCGAGTTCGGGTTGGTCGACTGGGAGTAGGTCAGGATCTGCCGCCCGGACGGCCCGTGTCGGCCCAGCTCGACGGCCATCACGAACGACGAGCCGTGCACCACCTTCGGGTAGCCGGCGCCCGGCACCCGGTTGTTGACGATCATGTTGAAGATGCCGGCCTCGGCGCGTCCGCCATGGATCGGGATACGCCGATCGCCGCGCGGCTCGGTCTGGATGTCGCCGAGTCGGGCGTCGAGCGGGATGCCGGCGAGACGCTGTACGGCGTCGGCGAGCGCGGTGCGCACGGCCGGGTTGGCGGTGTCGAGCCGGCGCGGCGTGCGCACCGGGTCGGTGACGACGAAGGTGTCGGCGAAGCGCAGCCCGTTGGCCAGGACGAACTCGGTGAACAGGTGCGCGCCGCGACTGTCCAGGTCCGCGTGCAGGTCCCAGCGGGCCAGTGCGGCGCAGGCGGCGCGCAGGTCGACCTTCGCGCCGTTCGAGGCGGTGCCGGTGGGCTGGGCGGTGCAGAGCGCGACCAGGTCGTCGCGGACCAGTTCACCGCCGTACACCCGGTTGCCGAAGACCGTCCGCCACAGCCGCTCGGCGGTGAACCCGCGCCCCGGCAGCCCGTCGGTGCCGGCGAGGCGCTGCCGCACCTGGTCGAGGCCGAGACGGGTACGCAGGCTGCGCGGGGTCCGTTCGTCGCCGAGGATCCGCGCGTAGCCCTCCAGCGGGGCCTGCGGGTTGGCCAGCCAGTAACTGTCGTTGGAGTTGGTGACGTAGTCGGTGCGGAAGCGGACCGGCAGGTTCGCCGGGCCGAGGATGCCGGGCACGGCGGCGTCCGGGTCGGCGCCGAGCGCGCAGGCCGACCGGGAACCGTCCAGGACGGCCTGGCCGCTGCTGGCGTAGAGCGGCTGGAACGGCACCGGGATGCAGGCGGCGGCGAGGGCGTCGGTCACCCGGGGCACCACCGAGTGGTCGGCGTAGAGCGCCTCGCCGCGGGCGTCGGCGGCGATCACGTTGACCCAGGGCAGGAACTGGTAGCGGTCGAGCACCCGCTTCAGGTCGCGGACCGTCTCGGCGCGGCCCATCTGCAACCAGCCGTCGAAGGCCCGGTTGTTGGTGGCGTTGATGTCGGTGATGGCGTACGCGGTGCCGGCGGTCCAGTCGAAGGTGCCGGGCACCACCACGACCGGCCCGAAGTGGGTGTCGTGGAAGGTCCGGCTGACCGGTACCGTGCCGCCGTTCGGGCCGGGCACCTGAACGGTGACCGTGCGGGTGGTCATCCTCCGCGGCTCACCGTCGACGTAGTACGAGGTGGGGTCGCCGGGGACCAGCGCGAGGCGGTGCCACACGAACCGGCGGGCTGTGGAGACGGTGTGGCTCCAGGCGAGGGTGCGGTTGTGCCCGATCTCGACGATCGGGTCGCCGATCAGCGCGGCGCCCTCGACGTCGTAGCGGCCGGGCACCTTGAGGTGCATCCGGTAGAAGCGTTCCGCGCCGTCCCACGGGAAGTGCGGGTTGGCCAGCACCATGCCGCCCCGGTTGGCGGTCGCCGCCTCGCCCAGCCCGTACGCGTTGCTGCCCACCCCGGCGGGGGCGCCGTCGCTGGCGGCGAGCACGGCGGCCGCGCCGGGCGCGTCCTGGACGGCGGCCGGGCCGGTGGCGGTGGGCGGCGCGGCGGCGACGATCCCGTCGAGCACCGCCCGCGAGCCGGCCCGGACCATGCTGGCCCAGGTGGTACGCCAGATGTCCAGCTCGGTCAGCGGACGCACCCACGGCCTGGCCCGGCACGCCGGGTCGGTGAGCCTCGACGCACCGGTGCGGCGCAGGTAGGAGTTGTAGCCGGCGACGAAGCCGCGGATCTGGTCGCGGACGTCGTCGGACGGTGAGTGCACGCCGTCGCGGCGGCCGTCGAGCAGCCGCTCCACCGCCCGGTCGTCGATGGCCTTGCGGAAGAACAGGTCGCTGCGCACGTTCGCGTCGGTCGGACCGGTCGCGCCGAAGTAGCGGGAGCGCTCGCCGTTGACCGTCACCACCTTCTCGGCGATGACGCAGAGGTTGTCCTCCGCCTGCACGTATCCGACGCCGAAGCCCAGGTTGGCGTAGCTGGTGGCGGTGATGTGCGGGACGCCGTAGGACGCGCGGCGGATCTCGGCGGAGTAGCCGCGATCGCGCTGGTGCGCGCCGGCCGGGGGCACGCTCAGGCCCGCCATGATCAGGCCCAGGACCACCCCCGCCGCGCCGAGGCGTGTTGATGTTGACACCGCGTCCTCCCCCCGTCGTCCCCCCGGACGCCGCTGCCCGAGGGACATTCACGTTGATCGGCATTCTCGTCGCTGCCGCGCCGCCCCGTACACCCCCGGCGTGCCGACCGCGCGCCGTGGTGCGGTCAGCGGCACCCGCCGGCGCGCGGGGGCGCAGCCGCCACGGCCTCGGCAACGTGTCGGCACGCTCCTGACCCCGGACGGCGGCACCGCCCGGATCAGTGGCTTCGACGTCGTACGTGACGCCGAGCGGGTCCGGCAGACCATCGGCCTCACCGGCCAGTACGCCTCGGTCGACGAGGACGGGGCTCGACCGAGTTAAGCGCGAGGACATGTGGGACGTGGTCCGATCGTTGGTCACGAACGGCTCGACCGTGCTGCTCACCACGCAGTACCTGGAGGAGGCCGACGCGCTCGCGGACGCGATCACGGTGATCGACCGCGGCACGGTCATCGCGTACGACACACCCGAGGGGCTCAAGCGGGTGGTCGGCGGCCAGACAAGCGCGCGGACCACCGCCGTGAGCCGCTCCCCCCGGACCGGCTGGCCGTCGACGGCGAGCGGGCCGAGGATCGTGATCTGCACGCATCCCCCACCCGTACATCGGGCCGCCGGCAACCCGCTCATGGTCATCGGCCACGCGCCGGACAGGGCTAGGGGGTGTGCGCCGAGGTGGCGGCGGACCCGCCGCGGAACAGGCCGAGCCGGAGCGCCCGGAGCACGGTGCCGGGCCGGCTCAGCGTCGCCGGATGGTCCAGCATGGTGGTGACCCGGCCCAGCCGGGCGCTGAGCACCGGATCGGTCAGCGACGTCCGGAAGACCAGGTCACCGAACCACTTCGTGACCTTGTACCCGGGTGGGTACGGGCCGTCGACGTGTGGAAGCTCGATGTCGGCCGAGGTGGAGATCTGCCAGGCGGCGTCGACGACCACCCGCACCTGGTCGAAGTACGCCCGCGCCGGCTCCTCGTGCAGCTCCGGGTCCGAGCGCAGGTACGCCGACAGGCAGGAGGCGTGCAGCATCGCGGAGGTCATGCCCTGGCCGTACACCGGGTTGAAGGACGCGATCGCGTCTCCGGCCGCGACCAGTCCGGCGGGCATCCGGTCGAGCAGGTGGAAGTCCCGGCGTCGGCTGTCCGCCTGGTGGTACGTGGCCACCCCGCCGAGCATCTCGCCATGTTCGGCGATGTCGCCGAACATGTGCGGGTAGTGCTGGCGGCAGCGGGCGGTGAAGTCGGCGACGTCGCGGCTGGGCCGGTCCTCGTCGTAGCCGGCGACCAGCATGATCCAGCGGCCTCCCTCGACCGAGTTGATCCCACCGATCCGGGCGGACCGGCCCTTACCGGCCATGGTGTGGTAGACCACCACCCAGGTGTCGCTGACCGCCGGGTCCTGCTTGTAGAGCGCGGTCGCGTAGTTGAGTTTGATCGGCATCCGCTGCATCGGCGGGCGTGGCCACCCGTTGTCGGCCAGCCAGTCGCTGAGCCGGCTGGACCGGCCCATCGCGTCGACCACGAGGTCCGCCGGTTCGGCGATCGGCTCGGTCCCGCCGTCCGGCACGTACCGGGCGCCGGTGACGCGCCGGTCGGCGAGAACCAGGCCGTCCGCGCGGCCGTACGTGATCCGGATGTTGTCGATCGCGAGGGTCCGCCGCCGGACCAGCGCCTCCAGGAACGGACGCGTGGTGATCAGCATCGGGCCGGTGCCGGACGGTGCCGGTGGCAGCCCCAGCACACCGTTCACGAAGATCTTCGCCGCGCCCTGATCCCCCGGCGGCGGTGGGGCGCCGAGCGCGAGCGCCTCGTCGACGATGCCGGGAAACCAGCGTTCCAACTGGATCTGACCGGAGGGCAGCAGCGCGTGCACCTGGCTGCCCTGCGGCACACCGAGCCGAGGCCCGTCGTCCACATCGGACGGATCCCGCTCGATGATCAGCACGTCGTCGGCGTGGTCACTCAGCACCCGGGCCGCCATGAGCCCGGCGATGCTGCCACCCAGCACCACCGCCCGCCGCATGACCACCCTGGTCTCGGCCGGCCGTTCCGCTGTCGCTATCTCGGAGAAGAGCCGGGACGGCGAGGGGGTCATACGGTCACTCCTCGAGTGGTCGGGGAAACCTCGGCATCCACGACCGTAGCCACCAGATCGGCCGCCGTCAGTGTCAACGACCCGCCAATTCTGGTTGCCACCCACCGGTCTGGCATTCCACGCCGGCTCAGCTATGTCGATGAGCGGAGCGCCGCACGAATTCGCAGGTCCGGACCGTCTTGACAGGCCATCCTCGGGTTAGGTTAGCCTAACCTCATGCAGAAGGAGTTGGCGTCGGCCGCCGGAGAGCACAGCCTGTCGGGCGTCGACCTCCGCCTGGGCTATCACGGCGTGACCGTGGTGCACGGGGCGACGATCGGCCTCCGCCGGGGTGCGGTGACCGCGCTCGTCGGGCCCAATGGCAGCGGCAAGTCAACCCTGCTGCGTGCCCTGGCTCGGCTGCACCCGATCGAGGCCGGCACGGTTCACCTCGCCGACGGCGACGCCGCGGCAAGCCTGCCGGCCAGGGAGTTCGCCCGTCGGGTCACCCTGCTCACCCAGAGCCGGCCGGTACCCAGCGGGGTCACCGTCCGTGACGTCGTGGGGTACGGACGGCACCCCTACCGGGGGCGCTGGCGGGCGGAGGATCCGAACGGTCCCGTCGCCATCGCCCGGGCCATGGACGTCACCGGCGTCACCGCGATGGCGGACCGACCGGTCGACGAACTCTCCGGCGGCGAGCTGCAGCGGGTGTGGCTGTCCACCTGCCTGGCCCAGGACACCCCGGTCCTGCTCCTCGACGAGCCCACCACATTCCTCGACCTGCGCTACCAGGTGGAGATCCTCGACCTGGTCCGTGACCTCGCCGACGACCACGGCGTCGCCGTCGGCGTCGTGCTGCACGACCTCAACCAGGCAGCCGCAGTGGCCGACGAGGTGGTCCTGCTGCACAACGGCCGGGTCCGCGCCACCGGCACCCCGACCGCGGTGTTCACCGAGAACGCCCTGACCGAGACCTACGGGATCCGGATCGAGGTGACCGCCGATCCATTCACCGGACTGGTCACCACCCGCCCCGTGGGGCGGCACCTGACCCGCACCCCGATCTGAACGACCACTCCGATCCGCACCAGAGAAAGATCGTCATGACCCGTACCCGTTTCACCGCCCTCATCGCCGTGGTGGCCGCGCTGTCGCTCAGCGCGTGCGGCACCACCGAGAACGCCGCGACCCCCGAGGCCTCCGCCTCGGCGGCCGGCGGGCCGGTCACCGTCACCGACGGCCGCGGCAAGGCCGTCACCCTCAAGGCCCCGGCGACCAAGGTCGTCGGCCTGGAGTGGGGTGAGGTCGAGATGCTGGTCAGCCTTGGCGTGATGCCCGTCGGCGTCGCCGACGCCAAGGGCTACGGCACCTGGGTCACCGCCGCCAAGCTCGACCCGGGCGTCAAGGACGTCGGCACGCGCGGCGAGCCGAGCGTGGACTCGATCGTCGCCCTCCAGCCCGACCTGGTCGTGATGGAGGACGATCGGGCCGGCAGCCTGGTCAGCCAGCTCGAGAAGTACGTCCCCGTCGTGGTCGCCAAGGGCAGCGACGCCAAGGACAACCTCGGGCGGATGCGCGCGGACCTCACCATGATCGCCAAGGCGGTCGGCAGGACCACCGAGGCGGAGAAGCTGCTCGCCGACTTCGACGCGACCATCGCCGACGGCAGGAAGAAGATCGCCGACGCGGGTGCCGCCGGCCGCCCGTTCGCCATCGCCGACGGTTGGAAGGAGGGCAGCACCGTCAGCATCCGGATGTTCGGCCAGGGTGCGCTCGTCTCCCAGATCGGCATCCAGCTCGGCCTCAGCAACGCCTGGAGCGGCAAGACCGACGAGGTCTGGGGTCTCGGCCAGACCGACGTCGAGGGCATGACCGTCCTCAAGGACCCGAACCTGCACCTCTTCTACAACGCCTCCGACGGTGTCGACGTGTTCGCTGACGGTCTCGCCGGCAACGCCATCTGGAGGTCGCTGCCGTTCGTGCAGCGGGGCAACCTGCACAAGATGCCCGACGGCGTCTGGACCTTCGGCGGCCCGCTGTCCGGCAAGCAGTACATCGACCAGCTCGTCAAGACCTACACGGTGTGAGCGTGCTGATCGCACCCCCGCGCCCGGAGCCGGCCACCCGGCCAGCTCCGGGCGGACGGCTGGCCGTGCCCCGCGTCGTCGCCGTCTTCCTCGCCGCGACCCTGCTGCTGCTCGTGGTCGGCGCGGTGCACCTCACCCAGGGCACCTCCACCGTCGGCGCCCTGGACCTGCTGCGGCTCGCCGCCGGCGCCGACGACGAGGCGGCCCGCGTCCTGGTCGCCTCCCGGCTGCCCCGACTGCTCGCCGGGCTGGCCATCGGCGTCGCGCTCGGTGTCGCCGGAGCCGCGCTGCAATCCATTGCCCGCAACCCACTCGCCTCCCCGGACACCCTGGCCGTCAACGCGGGCGCCCACCTGGCGATCGTCTCCGTCGCCGCGTTCGGCATCTCGCTGCCCGCGCTGCCCGCCGGCGCACTCGCCTTCTGCGGAGGACTGGCCGCCGCCGCTCTGGTGATGGCGATGTCCGCCGGCGGACAGGCCGGCACCACCCGACTCATCCTCGCCGGCTCGGCGACCGCGCTGGCGCTCAGCTCGGTGACCACCCTGCTGCTGCTCCTGTTCGAGCAGGCCACCATCGGCATGTTCGCCTGGGGGAACGGTTCACTGGTGCAGAGCGACCTGGTCGCGCTGACCCAGCTCACCCCGGTGATCGTCGGCGCCGTCATCGTGCTGGTGTTGCTCGGGCACCGCCTCGACATCCTCGCCCTCGGCGACGACACCGCCACCGTGCTCGGTCTCGACGTCCGGCGTACCCGACTCACCGTCACCGTGCTGGCGGTCCTGCTGTCCGCCGCGGCGGTGACCCTCACCGGCCCGGTCGGCTTCGTCGGCCTCTGCGCCCCGGTGATCGTCCGGCTGCTAGCCCCGGTGGTGCCCGGGGTGCACCGGCACCGCGTCCTGCTGCCGCTGTCCGGCATCACCGGGGTCGTCATCGTGCTCGGCTCCGACGTGCTGCTGCGCGCCATCATGGGCGGGCAGGCCGGGGTGGAGGTTCCCACCGGCGTGGTCACCACCCTGTTCGGCGCGGCGATCCTCATCTGGTTGGCTCGCCGGCACCGCGACGCCGGCCCCACGCGCCGCCCGCCCGGCGGGCACGCGGCCGTCCGATCCCCGGCCTTCCACCGCACCGTCGTCGCCGTCACCGCCGTGGTCACCGTCGCCGCCGTGACGGTCGGCATGCTCGCCGGCGACACCTGGGTGCTCCTCGGTGACCTCGTCAACTGGGTCAACGGCAGCACCGGGCCCGCGTACACCTTCGTGCTGGACCAGCGCTGGCCGCGCGTCGCCGCGGCGGTCCTGGCCGGCGCGGCGCTCGCGGTCGCCGGCACCACCGTGCAGGCGGTCTGCCGCAATCCGCTCGCCGAACCCGGCATCCTCGGCATCACCGCCGGCGCCGGACTCGGCGCGGTCGCGCTGCTGACCTTCGTGCCGCTGGCTGGCGTGTGGGCCGTCTCCGGCGTCGCCGGGCTCGGCGCGATGCTGGCGTTCGCCCTGGTGTACGGCCTTGCCTGGCGGGGCGGCGGGCTCAGCTCCGACCGGTTGGTGCTGATCGGCTTCGGCGCCTGGCAGGGCGGCACCGCGCTGATCACATACCTGATCGTCGCCTTCGACCCCTGGAACACCGGGAAGGCGTTGACCTGGCTCTCCGGCTCCACCTACGGCCGCACGTCCACACAGGTGCTTCCGGTGGTGATCGCCCTGCTGGTGCTCACCCCGGCTGTGGTCGCCGCCCGGCGCGAACTCGACCTGATGACGCTGGACGACGACACCCCCCGGGTGCTGGGCGTCCGGCTGGAGCGCACCCGGCTGGTCGCGCTCGGCGCGGCGGCGCTGCTCACCTCCACCGCCGTCTCCGCCGTCGGGGTCATCGGCTTCGTCGGCCTGGTCGCCCCGCACGCCGCCCGAGCGCTCGTCGGCGGCCGGCACTCCCGGGTGCTTCCGGTGGCGGCCCTGCTCGGCGCGGCGCTGGTCAGCATCGCCGACACCCTCGGACGGACGTTCATCGCCCCGGCCCAGATCCCCGCCGGCCTGGTCACCGCCATGATCGGCACCCCTTACTTCGTCTGGCTGCTGTGGCGCTCCCGCGCCGTGGCGAACCACCCCCGGTAGCACGCCGGCCGAGCACCAGAGAGGCACCATGACCGAGACCCGGCCCATCGCCCCGTGGCGCATGTTCGCCGTCGAGGTCCGCGCGGTACGCCGGCTGAGCCCGTCCTTCATCCGGGTGACCTTCACCGGAGGAGACCTCGACCGCTTCGCCGACAACGGTTACGACCAGCGGATCAAGCTGGCTCTGCCGCTGCCCGGCCAGCGCGAGGTGCGCCTGCCGGAGGGACCGGACTGGTACGCGAAGTGGCGGGCCCTGCCCGAGCACCTGCGCAGTCCTGTGCGCACCTACACCGTACGGGCGGTCCGGCCGCACCTGGCCGAGGTCGACGTCGACCTGGTGCTGCACGGCGACGGCGGCCCGGCGACCCGCTGGGCCCGGCGAGTGAGCGCCGGCGACGAGATCGCCATCCTCGGGCCGGACGCCGGCTACGACGGCGACCACGGCGGGATCGAGTTCCGGCCGTCATCGGCGGCGAGCCTGCTGCTGGCCGGGGACGAGACCGCCGTGCCGGCCATCGGCGGCATCTGCGAACGGCTTCCACGCGATGCCCGTGGCACGGTCGTGCTGGAGGTTCCCGACGTCGACGACGTGCTGCCGCTGGTGGCTCCCCCGCGAGTCGAGGTCCGCTGGCTGGCCCGGGGCGCGGGCGGGCACGGCAGCCGGCTGGTGCCGGCCGTCGCCGCCGCGGCGGGGGAACTGCTGGCCGGCGGCGCGACGGGGGCCGCCCAGCCCGTCGCGGACGTGGACGTCGACACCGAGATCCTGTGGGAGGTTCCCGACGAGGTGCCACCGGTTCCGCTGTACGCGTGGCTGGCCGGGGAAGCGGGCGTCATCCGGGCCCTGCGCCGGCACCTGGTCGCGGAGCGGGGTCTCGACCGGCGGGCGGTGGCCTTCATGGGCTACTGGCGACTCGGCCGCGCCGACCCGGCCTGATTCGTCGCCGTGCCCGCCGCCGAAGCGTCCCCGCCCGCCGCACTCCGGCGGCGGGCCAGGTAACCCGCGAATCCCAGTAACAGCAGGGCCTCGGCGAGCAGCACGGCGACCGCCCAGCCGGACCCGAGCCAGCCGGCCAGCGAGACGTACCAGAACCGGACCAGCAGCGTCAGCACGGTGACCGCGAAGACCGCCGAGGCCACGCCGTATCCGGTGTAGATCAGCCGGTCCCTGCGGCGGTAACCGGCGACCGCCGCAGGGCCACCGCGCAGCAACCGACCCCAGAACCGGTAGGTGTCGGCCCGCAGATCGGCCAGGTTGAGGGCGTGGCTGAGCATGTGGTAGCCGTCCAGGCGCAGGAATGGCACCAGGTTGAGCGCGGCGGTCGCGGTGCCGAAGAGCAGCATGGTGCCGGCCAGGTCGCGCAGCGCACCGGGCCCTACCCAGATCCGGATCGCGGCGAACGGCACCAGGGCCAGCATGCTGACGAACACGCCGGCGAACGCGGTGGCCACCCGCCGCCGGGGGGTGAAGAGAACGATGTCGTCGACCTTGCAGTACGGCGCCAGCAGCGGGAACCGCCACATCACCCCGATCTCGGTGACCCGGCCGCCGAAGTGCCGGCAGGTCAACCCGTGCGCACACTCGTGCAGGAAGACGATCGCCCAGGTGGTCACCACCGCCGCCACGA
This sequence comes from Micromonospora sp. U21, assembly GCF_018070045.1. Taxonomy (GTDB): domain Bacteria; phylum Actinomycetota; class Actinomycetes; order Mycobacteriales; family Micromonosporaceae; genus Micromonospora. The sequence continues at coordinate 190,094 of NZ_JAGPYK010000005.1, read as the reverse complement.
TCGCGGCCAGCGGGCGGTGTCCGCCACCCACCCCCTTTATCAGGTCCGGCAGGTGCACCGCGACATAGCCGGTCACGGCGAGCACCGCCAGCAGGGCCGGCAGCACGAACCACCAGCTGAACAGTGGGCCGAGCCGAGGAAGCAGCCGGTTGAAGAGCCGGTCCGGGTCGAAGAGCGGCCACCGGGCCGACAACGGCCCCCGCCGGGCCTTCGCCGCGCCCTCGGCAGCCGAGGCGGTCAGGTGGGCGATCGTCTCCGGGTCGGTGGCGTCGGCGAGCAGCTGACGGCGGTGCAGCATGCCGAAGAGCTGCTGCCAGTTCTCCGGCCCGAGCCTGCGCCGGTACGTCGCGGCGTACTCGGCGGCGAGGTCGTCGAGGGTGCGCGTGCCGTCCATCCGGGAGAGCAGGAAGTGCTCGCGCGGCCCGACCCGGTAGTACCAGCCGGTCTCGCCGTCCTTGACGTGGTGCACGAGCTTCTCGCCCCGCCACTGGCCGGGGCCGAGCACGACGGCGGCGCGCAGTCGGGGGCGGGCCCAGGTGGCGTCGACCGTCGTCATCGTGCGCCGGCCGGTGCGTCGTCGAGCAGCGCGGCACGCATCAGGTACGACAGGTAGATCTCGTCGAGGATGCTCACTCCGAGCCGGTTGTTGGTCATGTGCACGTACGAGCTGAGCAGTATGGGCAGCGCGGCGTCGAGGTCCGTGAGCGGGGTGGGTGCACCACCGCCACGCTGAAAGACCAGCTCGCCATCTCGTGCCAACGCCACCACCCGTTCGCGCAGCGTGCGACAGTGCGCCAGCCAGCGGCCCTCGATTCCGCCCACGCGCGCGGTCGCCTGCTCCCGCGCCGCCGCACGGATGTCGGCGAGCCGGCCGCACAGGGCGCCGCCCATTCGCCGGTAGCTGGTGTCGAAGCTGGCGTGGTAGTCGTCGCTCGGCTCCGAGTAGGAGACCTCCCAGAAGCGCCGGTACTCGTCGAGAAAGCTGGCAATCCGCCGGTCGTCGTCGAGGAAGACGGCGCACATCATCATGGCGAGCTGGGCGGAGAGCCCGAGCAGCACCGGACGGACGTGCACGTTCGTGGTGGCCAGCAGGTCGAGCACCACGTCACTGGACTGCTCGAAGTGCCACTCGGCCAGCTGGACGCCGGCGGGGCCGCCGTACCGGCCGTACTCCCGCTCGTACGGGATGTGGTGGTAGCTGTTGTTCGCCCGCATCGGCATGTCGCCGTTCGGGCCGTACTCCTCGTCCCACCGCTGCCGGCCGTACTCGGCGAGGAACATCTGCTTGTACAGGTCGCCCAGGCCCGCGCTGTCCACCTCGTAGAGCGCGGGCCGGCGGCGCAGGAACGCGCCGATGGCCGCGTCGACCCGGGCGCAGACCAGCGCCGGGTCGGCGCCGGGGGCGGGCAGCACCCGCAACCGGACGTGCGGGCCCTCCATCCAGTACTTGATGAAGAAGTACCGGCTGATCAGTCCCTCGGCGCGCAGCTCGTCCACCAGCGGGCGGACCCCCTCGACCAGCATGGGGTTGGCGTTGCTGGCGTAGAAGACGTGCACGCTGAGCCAGCCGTGGTCGATCGGCGAGGGGTGGTCAGTCATGGTCTGCTCCAACTCGGACACCGTTGAGTTCGACGGTCAGTTCGGTGACGTACGTGCCGGTGCTGTCGTGTAGCACCTGCTCGTCGCGGCCCGGCAGCATCTCGGTCAGCACCAGCCGGCTGCCCGCGGCACGCGCCGTTGCGTCCAGCAGTTGCAGGGAGAAGTGGCTGTCGAAGTCCACGTACAGCGGCTTGTGGTCCGGCCGGGCGCCGCCCTGGGCGGCGTCGTCCCCGGCCGCCGGGGCGAGCCGGGTGCCCTCCGGGGTGGCGAACACACGGCGCGGAAGGCCGTTGTCGCGCCGCCACCGCTGCCACGCGAGGAACCACTCGGCGTCGCTCTGCCCGGCCGTCCGGGAGGGCAGGTGATCCGGGTGCAGCTTCCACATTCGCCGTTGCAGCACCAGGTCGCCGTGCACGATGCGGGGGTATCCGGCGATGCCCCGGCCGGGCAGCGGCACGGTCGTACCGGCCCACAGATCGGGTTGGGCCATGCCCAGGTAGGCGAACGTGAGCAGCACCTGCTGCACCTCCGGCAGCGCCATCGGCAGCAGGAAGCCGAGGTAGACCGGGATGACCTCGGCGTCGAGCCGCCGCGAGCGCAGCAGCAGGCGGTCGGCGACCGGGTCGTGCTCGACGCTGAGGTCGTCCATGTCGATCTGCTCGGCCGCCGGCCGGTGGCTGATCTCCCCCGGGCAGACCAGCTCGTACGGGGTGACCACCGGGTGCAAGTTGAGGTTGGTCGCGTCGTACCCGCCCTTGAGTTCGGCGAGCACCGCGCCGGGCGGCTGGAGCCGGACCAGTTCGGCGCGGAGCGCGCCGGCGAGGTCCTGCTCGGCGAAGAGGTGCGCGAAGCGGGAGAAGAGCAGTGTCATTCCGGAGTAGACCCGGTTGACCACCACCCGGTGCCGCCCACCCTGGTCGGCGAGTTGGAGGAAGAACGACCGGGGGTCGAGCGTGCCGAGCGTCTCCGGCACCATGGCGGCGATGTCGGCCATGAACGCATCGTCGAGGACGAGCTCCTCGGCGCCCGCCGGCAGTCGGTCGTACGCGTCGTTCATCCGCCGGGCCACCTCCAGCCGGGCGTCGTCCAGCGCGGTGATCTCCTCCTGCCGGAACCAGTTCTCCTGCCGGACGTAGCGGTTGTCCGCGTCGAACGCCCGGCGGCGCATCATCCGGCCGCTGTAGTGCTCGAAGAAGTCCTGCTGGAACTCGTGGGCGAAGGTGAGCAGGTCGTCGCAGCGACCGCCGGCGCCGTACCGGGCCCGGAAGAAGCCTTTGGTGGCCAGCCGGCGGGGAAGGTTGATGTCGAACACCGGCATGATCCGGGCGAGCGCCCGCAGGCCGGGTAGAACCTCCCGCTCCCAGCGCTCGCGGTCGGCGGTCACCGGGGCGCCGGTGTGCCGCGTGGCATCCTCGTAGACCAGAGTGCGGGGGGCGGGGACGTCGGGGCGGCCGAGATCGGTGTGGGCGGCGACCAGCTCGTCACGGATCCCGTCGAGCGCCCGGCGACGCCCCGGCAGGTCAGCGGTCGGATAGGCGGAGGCCAGGCGGTTCGCCGCGGCCACCCGCTCGGCCAGCCGGTCGGACCAGTCCCGGCCGATCCGCCGCAGCGCCGCCCGGTAACCCTCCACCGGGTCGTCGGCGTGGATGTCCAGTTGCAGGTTCGGCACCACCAGTAGACCGACCCGGAGCAGGTGGTGCAGGTACTGGGCGATCTCCTCGGCGGGGCGCCCGTCGGTGGCCAGCTCGGTGACCAGGTCGCACATCCGTCGTACCCGGCCACCGGCGAGCGCGTCCAGGATGTCGTGCAGCACCCGGCCGGTGGGGAGCACGAAGAGCGACTCGTGGATCGACTCCAGGGTGATCGCGGCGTCGCCGTCTTCCGAGCTGGTCCGGCGACGGCGCAGGTAGCGCAGTCGGCCGTGGGCGATGCGCCAACCGCTGGTCACGGTCACCGGAAGGTCGGCGCGGAGCGTCTCGTCGGCGAGCACGATGGTCGACAACCGGCCCAGCGCGGCCAGGTTGAGGCGGGCACTGCCCCGCATCGCCGCGCCCGCCTCGTCGGTGCTCGGCGCGACGTCGAGGATATGGCCGGTCCCGGTCTCGAAGGTGCCGACGTTCACGGTGGTCAGCCTGCTGAACGGGCTGGTCTTGGCGGCGGTGCGGTAGGCGTACTCCAGCAGCGACCGCTCTACCCGGCGGGCCCGCTTGCCGAGCGGGCCGGTCCCGGTGAGGTAGCCGGTGAGGTACCGGTCCAGCGACGGGGAGGCGAGCAGGATGCCACCGCGCAGGTTCGGATCGTCGGCGAGGCCACGCAGCACGGTCCGCCGCCGCCCCAGCTCGTCGTCCAGCAGCGCCGGGCCGGCGGCCAGCTCCCGGCGATACGCGGCGAAGGTCTCCAGCCAGTGGGCCAGCTCCCGGTGGGTGTCCCCGCCCAACGCCGCAGCCGGCCAGGCCGACGGGTCTGCGGGGCGGGGCGGGCGGAGGTTGAACACGTCCCGACGCAGCCGGATCAGCCGCTGCCGCAGCCCGTCATCGGTCAGATTCCGGCCCACCGCGACCTGGAGCGCGTCGGCCAGGTCCCGGCCGGTCGTCCGGAGCCGGTCCTCCAGGTCGAGCACCCGGCGGGACCAGCCGGCGGTCCGGTCGAAGGCGAGCTCGTCGGCGACCTCGATCGGCAGTCCGGCGGTGCGCAGCATGAACACCCCGGGCATCCGCCAGGAGATCGGGGTCACCGGGGGTGCGGGCAGGGACACCGTCACGGGTCTCTCCTTCGTCGGCGGATGGTCACGGGTCGGGGGGCCGCCGCTGGCGGGTCGGCGCGGGTCGGGGCCGTCACAGCCGGTACGCCAGGTCGGCGGTGGACTCCGGGTGCCGCCCGAGGAGCAGGAAGAGCACAGTTCGTTCGTCGGTGCCGTCCAGCCCGAGGGCGGTGTTCATGGCGACGTTGTCGAAGCCGAGCACCGCGCCGCAGCCCAGGCGTTGCGCGGTGGCCGCGCAGTACGCCCGCTGGGCGACGGAGCCGACCTCGGCGTTGAGGATCCGGTAGCCCCGCGGGCCGAACACGTCGAGGACCGCGTCCGGCCGACCGGAGATGGCCAGCACCGCGCCGACCTGACCCATGGTGTAGTTGGTGAGGAAGTACTGCTGCTGCAGGAAGGCGGACATCCCGTCCTCGGGTTCGGGACCGGCCGGCAGCAGAGCGTGTCGCCGCTCGCAGTAGGCGTAGCCGCCACCGGGCAGGCCCTCGACGTGGTTGGCGAAGACCCAGAGCCGGGTCAGCTCGGGCCCGCCGTCGGGTCGCTTGACGTCCGCCGGGTAGCGCCGGGCAGCGGCGGCGAAGGCGAGCGTGGTGCCGAGGTCGGCGGCGGTCAGCTCGGGTGGCCGGCGGAACCGGCCGAAGCTGCTCGACCGCCTGGCCAAAACCGTCGAGAGTGGACGGCCGAGCCGGTCCAGCTGCGGCGCGGGCAGCGCGACCGGCTCACCGGGCAGGTCCCGGGGGGCGGCGGCGTCGACGGTGTCCGGGGCCGGCACGGCGGGCGCGGCCGCCGCCCGGTGGACCGCGGTGACCGCGGGGAAATCCCGCACCCGACGGGACCGTTCGAACGCGGGGTGCCGGGCGCGCACCTCCGCGAGGGCGTCCGCCGGCGCCACCGGTGGGCGCGTGTCCACGCCCGTCCAGTCCAGCGGCACGACCGCGAAGACGCTCTCCGCGTCGCTGTCCAGGTCGAGCAGCCGGTCCAGGGGCGCCGGATCGAAGCAGAGCAGCCGCCGCAGCGGTACGCCCAGAGCGGGCGCCAGCAGGTCCCAGGAGCCCAGCAGGGCGCCGAGATCCTGGGTGACCACGTGGTAGCAGAAGCTGTTGTACTTGAACGAGTTCTTCCAGAACCGGACGCCGGCCAGCAGGTAGCTGCCGCCGGCCGTCCCCGGGTCGTCGGCGCCGAGGGCGGCGCGGACGGTGCCGGTGACGTCGCCGAGCAGCAGCCGCTCCAGCACGTGCGCTCCGGTGTGGTAGTGGTAGACGCCGGGCAGCAGCGGCCCACCCGCCCCCACCACCAGGTACAGCTCCATCGGGTACATTCCGCCGCCGGACGCGGTGCCGCGTCCCCACACCGCGTGCTCGAAGTGCGCCCGCTTGGCGACGTCCTGGTTCCAGTTGACCGTCATCCGCCGGTCCAGCACCCCGTACGACAGGCGCAGCAGGGCGGCCAGCCCGGCCAGCGACCAGCCGGCGGTCGGCGGCAGGTTCTCCCCGGTGTGCAGGTCGCGCAGGGTGGGCAGCTCGGGCAGCTCGGCGGGCAGCGGCAGCCGAGACGCGCCGGGGTAGCTCTTGTGCCGGGAGGGCTGGTCGGCCCAGTCCACCTCGTAGTTGAGCGGTTCCATCGGGGTCCGGGCCCGCCCGAACACCGCCTCGATGTAGTCCCGGACGACCTCGCGGGCCTGCTGCATGTCACTGCTCCTACGGGAAGGGGTGCGGGTGGGGGTTGCGGGCGGTCGCGCCGAGCCCGTCCGGTCCGTGCCGGCCCCGGGCCAGGTACCGCTCCAGCCGGTCGCTCCAGAGCACCCGCTGCCGCTGCCAGCCGAAGTCGATCGGGACCAGGGACGGAGCCACCATGGCCATCGTGTGCACCCCGGCGACCTCCTGCTCCGGGCAGGTCTGGTCGACGGCGACGACGTCACCGCCGAGGCCGGCGATCAGGCCGGCGAGGTAGGTCATGTCCGCGCGCAGGTCGTCGTGCTCCGGCCGGACGGCGAGCCAGTCGCCGTACAGCTCCGACATGGACCGCAGCGGCGGGTCGTCCAGGAGGAACGCCGCGTGTCGTGCCATCTCCGGCAGGCCGTAGAGCAGCGCGTGGTGGCTCAACTCGGTGACCCGGGTGTAGTCGCGGACCATCTCTCGCAGCTCGGGTTCGCTGGCGGCGACCCGCTCGTCGAAGCCGGGGACGTAGGAGGCGGTCTCGCAGAGCGCCGCCCGGACCGCGTCGTCCGGGTCGAGGCTCGCTCCCGCGGCGAAGCAGAGCTGACCGAGCCCGTCGCCGCGCCTCACCGCGACCGCGGTGACCACCGGGACCGGCAGGTCGGCGCGGGTGTCGAAGAGCCGGATGTCGTAGCCGAGCAGGTCGACCCGGTCGAGCATGAAGTGCACCCGCTCGTCGCGGCAGGTCGCCGGGTCGATCTCGGCCAGCCGGGCCGAGCCGTACCAGGCGAGCAGGAAGGCGTCCCGCTCGACGAGTTCGAGCATGCCGTGCAGCAACGCCTCCTCCGGGCAGCTGCCGCTGGCGCAGCCGTTGGAGCACTCCTGAACGAACTTGCGTTGGTCGGTGCGGCGGTCCAGGTAGTAGACGAGCTGTTCGGGAACGAGCCGGGGCCGGCTGTCGCGCAGCGACCACCCCCAGACCCAGTGCATCGGCTCGTCCGGCGAGTACGGGGCGTAGTAGAGCCCGTGCCCTTGGTAGAAGGCCGGGTGGTAACCCAGGCCGGCCGGGTCGAGCGCGTCCGGGGCGAGGTTGGCGTAGCTGTCGAAGACCTCGGTGCGCTTGGCACGCGGGAACTGGCCGGCGTACCGCTCCAGCCCCTCCAGCAGCGCGTACGTCTGACTGCCGCCGTAACTGTTGGCGTGCCCGCTCCACCACATCTCGTGCAGGTCGTACCGGCTGCGGACCCGGAAGTAGCCGGTGACCGGTGCGGTGGCGGTGGCGTTGTACGCCCGCAGCGCGTTTCCGCCCAGTGCCCCGGCGACCGGGTTGGCCAGCGCGCCGACCGGCAGGTCCAGCTCGTCGGCCGCACGCAGCCGGTACGAGGTCGGGTCCGGTTTCGGCCGGCGGGTCAGCGGGATGACCGCCGCCTCGGCGGTGTCCGCACGGGTGGTCACGCAGGCGGGGCATTCGGAGTCGGCCAGCACCTCGACGACCGTCGTCTCCAGGGTGTCCATCCGCAGTTGGTGCAGCCGGGCCACACCGGGGCGGTCGGTCCGGGGGCGGCACGCCTGCCGGAACAGCTGCCAGAGAGCGTCGACCGCGAACGGCGTGAGGTGCGGCAGGGGCGCCACCACCCCGACCCGGGCGCCGTGCTCCAGGGCGTGCCGTTCCTCCCGGAGCCGGATGGCCTGCCAGCGCCGTTGGACGCAGAGCGGGCACGGGCCCGGTCGGGCTTCCAGCGGGTCGCTCGCGCCGGCCCAACGGGGACCGACCAGCGCGGTGGCGCCGTGCAGCCAGATCGGCACCACGTCGCTGGTGAGCCCCTCACCGCCGTCGGCGTACGCGTCGGTCAGGCCGAGGGCGGCGATGCGGACGGTGATCCCGGCGGGTAGCGGGCCGTTGTCGGCCGGCTGGCCCGCCCGGTCCTGGAGCCGCTCGTGGAACGCCTCGCCGAGCTGCTTGAGGCTGGCGTCCCACCCGGTGGAGGTGGTCCGGACGTCGACGATCATGCGGTTCACCTGTCTGCGGTCGCTGCGGGTCTGGTGTCGGGACCGGGGCTCCCCGCCGGCGTGGCTCGCCGGCGGGGACGGCTGCGGCGGGGTTACCCGCCGCCGCATCCGGTGCTGGTGCTGCTGCTGCAGCAACTGGATGTGCTGCAACTGCAGCAACTGGAGCAGGAACAGCTGGAGCTGGACCAGTCCATGACCATCGCGTCGATCGCGTCGACGTCCTCAATCTCGAACGTCTCGGTCTCCAACGCGCGGAGTTCCTCCGTCAGATCCGGCATTTCCCTCTACCTCCCCTCGGGCGTCTGCGAACCTCTGCGCCGTCCGACCGTCCGGAGCGGCCGGTGGCGCCGAGGCTCAGCTGGTGCTGCTGCAACTCGACGAGGTGCAGCTGCAACAACTGGACGTGCTGCAGCTGGAGCAGCTCGAGGTGCTGGTGCTGCTGCTGCAGATGTCCATGTGGTCGGCGGACAGATCGGCGATGTCCTCGACCTCGAACGTCTCGGTCTGCAGGTCCCGCAGTTCGCCGCGGACCGATTCGGACAGCGCGGCGGATGACAGGGGTTGTGTCACGGGCCTCTCCTTGAGCCGCGGTCGGCGCCAGTCGTGGTGGGTCTGCGTCCGCACCACCACGATGGAGCCAGCGGAGGCACGCAGGGGCTACTCGCCGGTGTCAGCCGGCGGCGGTTGGTGCGTTCAGATGCGACGTCCCACCGGGGACTGGACTGCGTCAGCGCTGTGGGGGTCAACCCCGTCCACCCGGTCAGCCGCAGCTGGAGGTGCTGGTGCTGGTGCTGCAGCAGCTCGATGTGCTGCAACTGCAGCAGCTCGAGCAGGAGCAGCTGGAGCTGGTAGCAGCGAGCGCCTCGCCGCCGTCCTCAACCTCCTCGATCTCGAAGGTCTCGGTCTCCAGCTCGCGGAGCTCGTCATTCAGTGTGATCGGCATGTTTCCACCTCCTTTCACGGTGCGTGCCTCGCTCGGACCACTGGTGTGGTGGTTCAGTCGGCCGCGCGGCCGTCGTGCCGCAGCAGGACCACGCCGCTGCGAAACGCCCCGCTGGCCCGGAGGTCCCGGGTGGTGGTCTCGACCAGCAGCGCGCTGATCCCCCGCTCGGCGAGGATGGCGAGCACCGCGTGCCGATCGGTGCCGCCGACCGCCGGGGCGCCGTTGGCGGCGCGGCCGGTGAGGGTGGCCGGGTCGAGGTCCGCGAGCACCGGGTCGCCGAGGTCGGCCTCGGTCCCCTCGAAGTGCCGCACCTGGATCCGTCCGACCAGGTCCCGGAGGGCGCTGAGGCGCGTGGCGATCGGGTCGAAGCCGCCGGCGAGCCGCCAGTCGCGGTCGCCACCGCCCGGCGCCGCGGTGACGGCGAGCACGGCGTGCGCCGGTGCGGCGTCGGTGAGGGCGAAGACCGCGAGCTGACGGCCGAAGCGATGGGCCGCCTTCACCACGAACGCGATGTCCTCGTCGGCGACCAGCTCCTCCTCGCCGAGCACGGCGAGGCCACCGTCGCCCCGCATCGCCGCAATCAGGGCGTGGTACGCCAGCGCATCCGCAAGGCCTTGATCGATGACACCGTCGAGGCTGTCGGCGGCCGCCGCGCCGGCGGGGGTCCGCTCGGCGAGGCCCTCGCCGTTGGCAGCCGAGGTGGGCAGCGCCAGCGCCGCTGGAACCCAGACGCTCTCCGGACGGCCCAGCACCGTCGCCGGCAGCCATCGGACCGCTCGGCGCGGGTCGTACGGCACCGCGCCGGTCGCGCTGTGCAGCTCGGTCCACGGCACCGGGTGCCCGCCACGTTCCCGCAGCTGCTCGGCCGTGGCCAGCACGCCAGCGCGTGGGTCGGCGTACCGGGCGGCGTGGTCACGCACCGCCACCCGGTAGGCGGCCAGCCGGGCGCTCAGCACGGTGTGCACGTCGAACGCGGTCACCTCGCGCGGCCCGCGCCGGCCGGGCAGCCGCAGCCGGGCCGTCTTCAGCGGTGCCTGCTCCAACGGGTCGTCCACGAACCGGGTGAAGACCCCCGCGTTCGGCGACACCAACGCCTGGGCGCGCTGGTAGGTCTCGTCGTCGGAGCCGCCGGGCCCGACCGGCTCGGGCACCTCGACGTCCCGGCAGACCGGGCAGGCCGGATGCGGCAGCACCCGTTCGCGGGCGGCCTCCAGGGTGGACCGGTCCAGCAGCAGCACGCCGTCGGCCGTGTCCGGTGCCAGCGCGCCGGTGAGCACCCGGAACAGTTCGAACGCGGCGGCGTTGCCGACCATCCGCGCGGTCACCTCCGGCAGCGGCGCGGGCGCGTCGGGGCCGGGACCGACCGCGAGCTGCCGCCAGAACTCGACGGCGACATCCGCGTCAGCGGCGGCGGTGAGCCTCAGCTGGGCGCAGAGCCAGCAGGGGGTCTGGCCCGGCTCGACCGTCGGCCCCACCACCGCCCGCTCGTCGTCCCACAGCACCGGAACCAACAGCGGGCCGTCCCGGTGGCAGGCACGGGCCAGCTCGGCCAGGCCGGCCAGGCCCGTCCGGTCGGTGCAGTACACCACCGCGTCCGCTCCGGTCAGCTCGACCGGCCCGTCATGTGCCCGGAACTCGGCCGCCAGCCCGTCGTCGCGCAGCTCCGCCACCTCCGGTCGCAACGCCTCGGCGTAGCGCGACGGATCGTCGTCCGGGTACAGGTCGAGGCGGAGACACCCGTTGCGGAGCAGGCCGCTCGCCACGGCCAGCAGGGTCGCTCCCCCACCGACCAGCACCACCCGGGCGGTGTGGAAGCGCAGGAACCGGCCGGTGGGGTCGTCGGTGAAGTGGTCGACGAACTCGATCTGCGGGGCGAACCGCCGGGCCACCGGTTCCGCCAGCTGCGTGCGGTCGCCGGCGTCCTTCGCGAAGCCACGGGCGAGCAACGCGCGGACCAGGGTGAGCACGGTCTGCCGCTGCCCCTGGTCCAGGGACGCGGTGAGCTGCCCCAGGGTGTGCTCCCCGGTCAGATAGGGGCTCAGCGAGGTCAGCCAGCGGAAGGCGGATCTTCCCTTGATCAGGAACGCGGTGTCCGGCCCGCGCAGGTAGGCACCGGCCGGCGCGTCCAGGAAGACCACGTCGTGTCGCAGCTTAGGTCGCACTTCCAGGTTCTCCGCACCGTCCGGCGGCAGGTTCATCCAGGCTCCTATGCCAACGGTCACCATCGACTCGAAAGTGTCTACATGCTGCCCAAGGTCAATTCATTCGTCAACAGATTGTTTCGTAGGGCGCAGCGGCGGAAGTCAATTGGAGGGCACTGAGCTGCGGCTGAGGAAAATTTTCCCGCACCCCGCCGTCGCGGGCCTTCCCGAGCCGATCAACCTCCGCTACTCTGTGGGCGTCGTCGACCCCTCCGCAGGTCAGAGGCTTTTACATCGTTCCAGGCCGGCGGCGGGCAGACGGCGTGATCCCGGGGTTGACGGTCCTCCACCGCCACCTCGACCGCGCCTTAACGAACAGTTAATTGACCGCGCGCAATTAACCCTGCGTCGTGGTCGGGAATCAGTAAGGACCCCTCAGATGAAGGCGAAGGAAAATCCCCTCGGCGGCTTCCGCCACACCGAAGGACGATTGCGGCAATCCGTTGGGGAATGACCGATTCGCCATCGAATTGCACGAGGTCACCAAGCGTTATCCCGGTGGTGTCACCGCGGTCGACGACCTCGACCTGCGAGTGCCCGAGGGGATGGTCTTCGGCTTCCTCGGCCCGAACGGCGCCGGCAAGACGACCACCATGCGGATGCTGGTGGGGCTCGTCCGGCCGACCTCCGGCCGGATCCGGGTGCTGGGCCAGCCGCCCGGCACCCCGGACCAGTTGGCCCGGGTCGGCGCCCTGATCGAGTCACCGGCCTTCTACCCCCATCTGTCCGGCGTGGACAATCTGCGGTTGGCCGCCCGCTACGCGGCAGTGCCCGACAGCGCCGCCGACCGGGTGCTGGCCGAGGTGGGCCTGACCGCACGTGCACGCTCGGCGTTCCGGACGTACTCGCTGGGCATGAAGCAGCGGCTCGGGGTGGCGGCGGCGCTGCTCAAGGAGCCGAGCCTGCTGATCCTCGACGAGCCCACCAACGGGCTCGACCCGGCCGGTGTGTCGGAGATCCGGGAGCTGCTCCGGTCGCTCGGGCAACACGGGCGCACCGTGCTGCTCTCCAGCCACGTGCTCGGTGAGGTGGAGCAGGTCTGCGACCGGATCGCGGTGATCAACCGTGGCCGGCTGGTCGCCGAGGGCACCTCGGACGAGCTGCGGGCGGCGCTCGGCGGCGGCGAGTTGCTCATCGCCGCCGACCCGGTCGACAAGGCCGCCGCGTGCCTGCGCGACCACCGGAGCGTCCGCGCGGTGGAGACGGTCGACGGCCGGCTACGGGTCGACGCCGATCCGGCGCTGGCCGCGGAGCTCAACCGGCGGCTGGTCGAGGCGGGCATCGACGTACGGGAGCTGCGGCCGGTACGCCACTCGCTGGAAGAGGCGTTCCTGGAGCTGACCGGGCCGGACCGGCCCGATCGGGAGGAGTCGACGACCATGGGAAGCAAGCGGTGATCGCCTCGGTACGCGCGGCCTGGTTCGCCGACCGGAAACGGCCGGCGGTCTGGACCGTCACCCTCACCTGGATCGTGTTGGCGCTCGCCTTCGGCATCGGCGTCCCGTACCTGGTGCATCTGACGCTGGCCGGCGATCCGAAGCAGGCGGACTCCGCCGCGTCGCTGCTGGACGCCGTGCTGCCCGGCCAGCTCGTCACCACCGGAATCGGGTTGTTCCCGCTCTTCGGTGGGGCGATCGTGGTCATCCTCGGCGCTCTGGTCGTCGGCAACGAGTACCGCTGGGGCACGCTCAACCTGATCTTCACCCAGCGTCCCCGCCGGGCGCAGGTGCTGGCCGGGCACGCCGTCGCGCTCTGCGCCCTGACCCTGCTGCTCGTCGCGCTCACCTTCGCCGCGATGGCCGGGGTCACCGCGCTGCTCGCGCTGGTCGAGGGGCGCGGCCTGGACTGGCCGGCGGCGAGTGACCTCGCCGGTGCCGTCGCGGCGGCCTGGCTGATCTGCAGCGCGCACGCCAGCGTGGGCTACTTCCTCGCGATCGCGTTCCGCAGCACCGCGACGGCGATCGCCGTCGGCCTGGTGTGGACGCTGGTGCTGGAGAACGCGATCAGCGGCCTCGCCCTGGTACTGAGCCCGCTGGAGATGGTCCAGAAGCTGCTGCTCGCCCCCAGCTCCGGCGCGCTGGCGGGCGCGCTGGGAGCCCGGTCCCAGTTCGACGGGGGCACGCCCGGGGTGATCGAGTCGACCGGCGCCGGGCTGCCCGCCGCCGTCCTGGCGGGATACGTGGTGCTGATGTTCGGACTGGGTATCTGGCTCGCAGTACGCAGGGACGTCGGCTGACCGGAAAGGATGTCGAGATGGACTTCCTTCTCGCCTTCGTGTTGACCGGACTGGTGGCATGCAGTGGCTGGATCGCGTGGGCCGTGGCCCGCGCCTGGGCCCGGGCACGCGACCGGCGGCACGAGCTGCGCCTCGCCCAGGCCCGGTCGGTGGCCGAGCTGCGCCAGGCGGAGCTGACCGCCCGCGTCCGGGAGCAGGAGCTGGCCAACGAGACCTACCAGGACTTCGTCCGGCGCCACCCGGAGAGCTGACCGGAGCGGCGTCACGGCGGTCTGCGGCGCGCGCGGGGTGCATCGGAGGCCGTGTGGTGCGTACAGTTCCGGGTCGGACTTGGGGTGGGCCGGCTGGATCCGGCGCAGGGAACGGGACGAGACAGAGACTCATGACGGCGGACAACGGTACGGAAATCGGTCAACCCGGGATTGACCGGAGCCAGCTGGAGACCTGTCTCAGCGTCTTCGAGGCGTTGGAAGCTCTGCCGTCCGATCACCCCGACGTGGTGCGGGTGCAGCGGGCCACCGCGAAGCTCTACAAGGTGATCAAGCAGCGGCGGCGCGAGGAGCGGCGGGACGCCATCGTGACGGCCGACCGTGCGGTGACGGCGGCCACCGCCACCGGCGCCCCCGGCCGGATCGACGACGAGACGCAGGGCATCCCCCTCGCCTCTCCCACCGCGGGCGCAACGGCCGGCGTCCTGCACAACCCGCGCGGCTGCTACGTCTGCAAGCAGCGCTACCGCGAGGTGGACGCCTTCTACCACCAGCTCTGCCCGTCCTGCGCCGCGCTCAACCGGCAGCGCCGGGACGCCCGCACCGACCTGACCGGCCGGCGCGCGCTGCTCACCGGCGGCCGGGCGAAGATCGGCATGTACATCGCGCTGCGGTTGCTGCGTGACGGCGCGCACACCACCGTGACCACGCGGTTCCCGCACGACGCGGTCCGCAGGTTCGCGGCGATGCCGGACAGCGCGGACTGGCTGCACCGGCTGCGGATCGTCGGGATCGACCTGCGCGACCCCGCCCAGGTGATCGCTCTCGCCGACTCGGTCGCCGCCCAGGGGCCACTCGACATTCTGATCAACAACGCCGCGCAGACCGTCCGCCGCTCGCCCGGGGCGTACTCGCAGCTCGTCGCGGCGGAGGCCGCGGCCCTGCCGGAGGGCCCGCTGCCGGAGCTGATCACGTTCGCCAAGCCCGGCGGTGCGGGCACCCCGGCGGGCAGCCTGACCGCCGGGCCGCAGTCGACCGCGCTCACCCCGCACGCGCTGACCGCGTTGGCGCTGACCAGCGGCTCCGCCTCACCGGAACGGATCGCGGCGTCCACGGCCATCGACGCCGGCGGCCTGGTGCCGGACCTCGACTCGGTCAACAGCTGGGTCCAGCGGGTGCAGGAGGTGGACCCGGTCGAGCTTCTCGAAGTGCAGCTGTGCAACGTGACCGCGCCATTCGTGCTGGTCAGTCGGCTGCGACCGGCGATGGCCGCCGCGAAGGCCCGCCGCAAGTACGTGGTGAACGTGTCGGCGATGGAGGGTCAGTTCGGCCGCGGCTACAAGGGGCCGGGGCACCCGCACACCAACATGGCCAAGGCGGCGCTGAACATGCTGACCCGCACCAGCGCCCAGGAGATGTTGACCGACGGCATCCTGATGACCAGCGTCGACACCGGCTGGATCACCGACGAGCGGCCCCACCCGACGAAGATGCGGCTGGCGGACGAGGGCTTCCACGCCCCGCTGGACCTGGTCGACGGCGCGGCGCGGGTGTACGACCCGATCGTCCGCGGCGAACAGGGCGAAGACCTGTACGGCTGTTTCCTGAAGGACTACGCCCCCTGCGCCTGGTGATCGCCACGTCGGTCACGGCGATCCACTCCGCCGCCGGCTCGCACCCACGACCAGCGGGTTTGCGACAATCAACAGGTACGCCCACTCGACGAGGAGAAGGTACGCATGCCATCTGACCAGGACCCGTGGCCCACGCTGGACGAGCTGCTGCGCGAGGAGAGCGAGCTGGAGCTCGCGGGCCTGTCGGAGACGGACGCGTACGAGTTGGGGATGCTCGCCGTTGCCGCAGCGAGCGAGCAGCGGCTCCCGATCGCGGTGGGTGTGTGGCGGGCCGGGCGCCAGCTGTTCCACTGCGGCCTGCCCGGTTCGACGGCGGACAACGACGCGTGGCTGCGCCGCAAGGGGCGCGTGGTGATGCGGTTCGAGCACTCGTCGCTGTACATGGCCCGGCTCTGCCAGGACAAGCAGGTGACGCTGGCGGAGCGGTTCGGCCTGCCCGCCTCCCGGTACGCGGCCGCCGGAGGCGCGGTGCCCCTGCGCGTTCGCGGCACCGGCGTGGTCGGCTGGGTCGGCGTGTCCGGCCTTCCGCAACTGGACGACCACCGCTTCGTCGTCGACATCCTGCGCAAGACCCAGCGATAGCCGCACGGACCGATCAGCGCGTCCGCCGGTTGGCGCGCAGGGCGCCCAGAATCACGCGGGGTGTGGCCAGCGAGAGCGGGTGCTCCCGCATGGAGACGACCTGGTTGAACCGTCGCGCGGTCGCCACGTCCGTGACGGTCGCCGTGACGATCTGCCGGCTGGCCCAACTGGAGAACCGGTAGCCACGCGGGTAGGGCCCGTCGACGTGCGGCAACGCCAGGTCGGCGGAGGTCGACGTCGACCAGGCGGCGTCGACCACGACCTTCTGCAGGGCGAGATACCGGCGCGCGGGCACGTTCAGATCCGGGCCTGACCGCAGGTACATCGAGAGGCAGGCCGCGTGCAGAGCCGCCGCGGTCATCCCCTGCCCGTACACCGGGTTGAACGACGCGACGGCGTCACCGACGCTGACCAGCCCCGCCGGGAAACGCTTCAGCGCGTGAAAGTCCCGCCGGCGACTGTCGGAGTGGCGGTAGGTCTGGACGTCGCCCAGCATCTCGTTCCCGGCAACCTCGCCGAACTCCGGTGGGAACTGCTCCCGCAGCCGACGGACGAAGTCCTCCGCCGTACGCCCCGGGCGGTTGTCTCCGTAACCGGCCATCATGGCCATCCACCGGCCGTCCTCGATCGCGAAGAACGCGGCACCGGCCACGTCCAAGGACATCTTCGGCGTGTGCAGGGCCAGCACGACCGTCGAAGCCGGGGTCGCCTCGGGACGCCGGAACAGGGCGGTCGCGTAGTTCAGGTGCACGGTCATCCGCCGTGTGACGGGTCGGTCCCAACCGGCCTGCTCCAGCCAGTCGGAGAGCCTGCTCGAACGCCCCATGGCGTCCACCAGGAGGTCACCGCTCTCGACTCCGGGAGCCCCGCCGACGTCGTAGCGGACTCCGGTGGTGATGGCACCGTCGAACACGAGACCCGTGGCGCGGGCGGTGACCGTCTTGACGTTCGGCAGTCGCAGCACCTGCTGGCGGATCAGCCCCTCCAGGAGAGGCCGGCTGGCGGCCAGGCTGTCGGCGTCGTCGGGGACGATCACCTTCAGGCGGCCGTCGAGGTAGTTGCGCCTCGCCGGGGGCGGAGCCTCGATCGCTCCCTGGGCCAGGGCCTGTTCGCGGAATCCCGGGAACAGGCGCTCGAACTGGAGAAGGCCACCGGGCAGCAGCGCGTGCAGCTGCGTCCCCTGTGGCACGCCGGGCCGCTCGCCCGTCACCTCCAGGTCGTCCCGGTCGATGATGACGACGGTTTCCGCGTAGTCGGACAACACCCGGGCGGCCAGCAGCCCGGCGATGCTGCCGCCGAGCACGACGGCCTTGCCCAGCACCGGGGACGCCTGGTCGGGGGGCAGCACAGCATTGAGCGCGGCGAAGACCCGAGCAGGGGAGAGGGACATCGTGCTCTCCAAGGGGTACGAAGTGTGGCGGGACGCACGCCGATCGTTGCATAGGTGCCCGACATCGCCCGGCCCGGTTCGCCGCGCGGGATCTGTCGTGAATCAGCTCCTGATCCGGTCCCGGCCGCGGAGGCGTTCGAGCCCGTCCAGGAGCAGGTTCAGGGTGAACTCGAATTCGAGCTGGCTGTCGCACCAGCCGAGCGTGGGGTCGGTCCCGTCATGCATCTCGGTCGCCACCATGGCCGTCAGGTGCGGCAGAGCCGAGGCCATCGCGGCCAGGTCCGCCTCCGCCACGTCGGCCTCCATGCTCGCACCCGCTGCCGGGCTGAAGACCTCCTGCGCGAACCCGAGCGGCAGGCTGCCGAACGCGTGCAACGCGCGGTGCGCGAGGTGGTGCGAGAACCCGGCCTGGAGCAGGGTGCCCACGATCCCGTCGTAGTACGTGTACAGGCCGACGGGGATGGCGCGGCGCGAGCCCAGCAGCCCTGGCATCCACGGGTGCCGCAGCATGATCTGACGCGCCGCGAGGAACTGCCCGCGCAGCCGCGTACGCCAGTCTTCGCCGTCACCGTTCGCGGAGAGACGGCCGACCACGGCGTCGATCTCCGCGATCACGGTCTCAACGACGCCGTCGAGGAGTGCCTCCTTGGCGGGCAGGTGGTGGTAGAGCGACATGGCCTCGACGCCGAGGTCGCCTGCGAGGCGGCGCATCGTCAGGGCCTGGATCCCCTCCGCGTCCGCCAGGGCGACCGCCGCCGCCAGTACGCGCTTACGGCTGAGCGGTTGCCGAGAAGCCCTTGCTGCCACCTGTCTCCCAACTCTTGCCAGCACCTTACATCGTATGGTTACCTTACGTTGTAAGGGAGCTGGTTGGATCGCGACCACTTCACAAGCCGGTACGGCCTCCCCAAGGAGCCACAATGCCCGCGCTGATCCGTACGGCCCGCACGACCGGGATGCTCTACCTCGGCCTCGCCATCACCGGGGCACTCGGCTTTCTGCTCATCCGGCCACGCCTCTTCGCGGCCGACGACCCCAGCGCGACGCTCGCCAATCTGGTCCAGCACCAATCGCTCGCCCGGGCCGGCGTCGCCTTCGAACTGCTCATCGTCATCACCCAGGCTTTCGCCGCCGCCTGGTTCTACCGGCTGTTCCGCACCGCGGACGCGCGCGCCGCCGGCGCCATCGCCGCGTTCGGCCTCATCAACGCCGTCGTGATCCTCGTCAGCGCGGCGCTGCTCGCCACGGCGCTCGACATCGCGCTCGACCCCGCCGGCGACGCGGCAGCCACCATCCAGCTGCTCTACCTGACCAGCGGAAACCTGTGGGGCGTCGGCGGGCTCTTCTTCGGCCTGTGGCTCATCCCCATGGGCATCTGCGTGCTCCGCTCGAACTGGATGCCCCGCCCGCTCGGCCACATCCTCGTCGGCGGCGGCATCGGATACCTGCTCAGCACATTCATCGGATATCTCGCCCCGGAGGCGCACGCTGTCGCCGACGCTCTCGTCCTACCGGCGACGGTCGGCGAGTTCTGGATGATCGGCTACCTGCTGACGCGCGGCGTCCGCGGCCACGCGCTCGACCAGGCGCTGTCCGACCGGCAGCCGGAAGCCGCACCAGAGACCATCTCGGGATGACGCGCCTCCCGGCCTCGTCCGACGGTCAGCGGTGGCGGCGGATGCGTTCCCAGGTGGTCGGCGGTTCCATCGCGGCCCTGGTGCGTAGCGCCGTGGCGACCGGCTCGCCGTCGCCAGCCGTGGCGGTGAGCTGGCCGTGTTCGGCGCCGGCGGCGATCCGCGACGACACGGCGGGGATCTGCGCGTCGAGCCGTACCCGCAGGCCCGGCCAGCCGACGACCTCGACCTTCTCGGCGGCGTTGATGGTGCTGCCGGTGTCGAATGGGCCGCGCACCGTGGCGACCTGCTCGCCGGCGTCGACGAGCGTGTGGACGGCGAGCGCGGCGGCTGTCGAGCGGAGCAACGACCGGGTCACCGCGAAGACCCGGTCCAGCTGGACCGGGGTGTTGGCGCCGGGCTGACCCAGGACCGCGCCGACGATGCTGAGCTTCCGGCCACCCACGGTGACCACCGCCGCGAAGACCAGGCAGCCGCCGGCCTCGTCGGTGGAGCCGGTCTTGATCCCCACCACGCCGTTGCGGCCGACCAGCTCGTTGTAGTTCTGCACCGTGCCGGCCACCGGTATGGTCGCCTGTTTCTGCTTGACGATCTCGGCGAACGCCGGCAACGCCATCGCCCTGCTCGCCAGAATCACCTGGTCCCGCGCCGTGCTCACGGTGTCGGGGTCGAGGCCGGACGGGTCGGTGTAGTGGGTGTCGGACATGCCGAGGTCGTCCGCGACGGCGTTCATCTTCTCGACGAAGGCGGCGACGCTGCCGGAGTCCCAGGCAGCGAGGATGCGCGCCATGTTGTTCGCCGAGGGCAGAAGCACCGCCTGCAGCGCCTGCCGTTCGGTGATCACTTCCCCGGCCCGCACCTCGACGAGCGACTCGCCGCGTGCCTTCTCCGCCGGGTACGCGGCCGCCTGCTCGGCGCTGACCGTCAGCTTCGGCCCCTGCTCGCCGACGGCGAGAGGGTGCTCGGTGAGGATGACGTAGGCCGTCATCACCTTCGTCACGCTCGCGATCGGCAGCGGCTTCGACCCGCCGAAGGCGCCGAACGTTCCGAGCCCGTCGACCGAGATCATCGCCTGACCCGAACGCGGCCAGGGCAGTCGCGGCGCCGCACCGGGGATGGTCATCGACGCCGGTACGGTCAGCTCGACCGCCGGGGCGGGCAGCGGGTCGCGCAGCGGCGCGACGGCGTACAGCCCGCCGCCGAGCAGCAGCAGGACCAGCAGGCAACCCAGCACCCACGGCAGGCGACGCCGGCCGCGCCGGGCTGGCGGCGCTGGCAGCAGCACGCCAAAATCCTCGGTCGGCGATTCCGCCGGATCACCCATCGTGTTGCCTCCCCCGTGATGGAAACCCGGAGGTTAACAGTCCTGGTCGGCCCGTAGCTGGCCGTGCTCCGGCCCGGGAGTCACCGGTCCATCGCAGCGCCGATGCCGCCGGCTCCTCAGCGCGTGGCGCCGCCGGGTCGACCCGGGCCGGTCCCGGAGCGCCGGTGCGCGACCCGTGGAGCCCGTACCACCGGGGAGTTGCCCGATCCCGGGCGGAAACCTCGCGCCGCACTGGCCACCGTCTCGTCGGGGTCACTCTCGAGAGCCTGCCGGATGTGCGACGGGATGACCTCGGATTTCGCCATCGCCAGTCGGACCAGCGCCGAACGGTCGTCGACCAGGCGTTCCAGATCCGCCTCGTCCAGCTCGACCGCGCGGACCAGCGCGGCGCGGACGTCGACCACCGGGTCCTGGGCGAGCACGCTGCGCTGCGCGGCGGTGGTCCGCGGGTTCCGGGCGACCCCCTTGCGGACGCGGGCGGTGCGATCGGCCATCAGGGCGGTGATCACGTCGGGGTCGTGGGTGTGGGTGGCGAGGCGTTCCCGTACCTCGGGTGACACGTCGTCGATCAGCCGGGCGGCCAGCTCGGGCTCCAACCCCCGCGTCTCCGCGAGGAGACCGCGAAGCTCCTTGTCGGGCGCCTCCACCATCACCTGACGAACCGACTCGTCGCAGGCCGGGTTGCCGGCGACCGCCCAGCGCACCCACCGGTCGGCGTCCTTGACGAGACGCAGGAGATTGCCGACCGAGGTCGAAGAGTTTCTCGCCACGGTCTCCCGGACCTGACGATCAGGGTCCCGGGTCAGCGACCGCAGGGCCTGCGCGGGTGCGTCGGTCCGGGACGCGACCGCCTTGCGAACCACCGCCGACGGGTCGGACGCCAGGTCGATGAGGGTCATCTGTGGCGTTGCGGGGTCCTGCGCGAGGGCGAGCTGCGCGTCCGCGCTGCCACCGGCCCCAGGATGGTTGGTGGTGCCTGACCCGCTGTGACGGTCGGGCCCGCCGACGTCCTGCTGCTTCCCCATGGGCGCAATCATGTCACGGGCCGATCGGGGCAGCGCGAGCCTGACCAGCCCTTCGACGCTGGGTTCCCCATTCTGACGGCCGACGGTCAGGCCGGCGCGCCTCGATCGTCACGCATTCTCGCCTGGGACGGGAGGCGGCGCCGGATCGCGACGACCACCGCCAACACCGCGCCGACCAGCACACCGAGCGGCGCCAGGACGGAGGCGGCCAGCACCGCCAGCCCTCGAACGGGCGTCGTGGAAGCGGGGAGGATCACCGATCGACAGAGACGGCGTCTCGTCCCCAACCGAGGCCGTGCAGGTCACCGTGTACGTGCCGGTCGGCCCGGCACCCTGAGACGACGCCCGGAGCAGGATTCATGCAGGCATGATCGCCGGTTGCCGATGGCCGCGCCATCCCGTTCGCGGTGGATGGTGGCGGCGCCGGCGGGCCCGGCCTGATGCGCGACCAGGCCGGGCCCGTCGTCCGTCAGCCGGTCAGGGCGAACTTCTCCCAGGACCCGATCGCCGCACGGTTGGCGATCAGCGGCGCCGCCCCGGCGTTCTCGGCGGTCACGATCTGGTTGTTGGCCAGGGCGCGCAGGCTGACACTCCCGTCGGAGTTGGTGATGAGCTGGAAGGTCTCCCAGGGGCCGATCGCCGCACGGTTCGCGATCAACGGCGCCGCGCCCGCGTTGTCGGCGCAGACGTACATGCCGTTGACGCGCGACCGCAGGGCGATGTTGCCGTTCCCGGCGTCGACCCGGTCGAACTGCTCCGCCAGCCCGATGGTGGCGGCCTTCGCGATCAGCGGCCCCGCGCCGCCGTTGTCGGCCGTCACGTACTGGCTGTTGACCTGCGCCCGCAGGCTGACCGCCGCACCGCCGCCCGAGCCGGTGGTGAAGGTGAAGGAGTCGACGTCGAACAGGTTCCCGGCCCCGCCCTTGAACACCAGGTACAGCGTGGTCGTCGCGGCGGGCGGGTTGCTGATGGCGCCGGAGACGGTGGTGAAGGTTTCCCAGCCGCCGGTCACCGGGACCGTGACGGTGCCCAGCAGGGTGCCGGTGGCGGATCCGGCGCGCACCTCGATGGTGCCGCCGGCGCCGGCGGATGAGACCCGCGCGGCGAACCGGGTGGTGTTGGCCAGGTGGTACGGCTGGTACGAGATCCAGTCGTTGTTCTCGATGAAGCCGGCGGTCCGGCCACCCTCGGCGCTGGCGTGGTCGGCGATCTGGATGCCGGACTGGGCGCCGAAGTGCTCGCCCTGCCGGTGCTTCGGTTGCAGGGTCTTGATGCTGTGCATGGTGAGCCCGCCGTTGTCGGTGTAGGAGGCGTCGAAGACGCCGTAGATGTTGGCCGCCGTGTCGTGCTCGCCGTCCACCGGGATGATGATGGTGCCGCTGCAGCCGGTCTTCGAGGTGATCTGGTGGGCGTGGCTGTCGTGGCCCAGCGCGTAGTTGACGGTCACCCGCGCACAGTTGATCGTGCCGTCCTGCGGGTCGCTCACGGTGACCTGGAACGGCACGGTGTCGCCGAAGGCGAAGAGCTGCCCGTTGGCGGGCAGGGTGAGCGACACCGTCGGGGCGGTGTTGCCGACGGTGATCACCAGGCTCGCCGTGCCGGCCAGGCCGGTGGGGTCGGTGACCCGCAGGGTGGGGGTGTACGTCCCGTTCGTGGTGTACGTCTTGGTCGGGTTGGCCGCCGTCGAGGTCGTCCCGTCGCCGAACGTCCACAGGTAGCTCAGCGCCCCGCCTTCGGGGTCGGAGCTGCCGGCCGAGGAGAAGGTGACGGTCAGCGGGTTCGACCCGGAGGTGGGGTTCGCCGAGGCGACCGCGACGGGGCTGCGGTTGCCGCCGCCGATGTACTCGACCCGGTAGAGCGCCTGGTTGTTCGCCCCGGTGCCGTAGTCCAGCACGTACAGCGCCCCGTCCGGACCGAAGGCCATGTCCATCACCTGGGTCCCGCTCCACGGGAAGTCGGAGATCTCCCCGCGCGAGCCGTCGGCGTTGACCGCGATCGCCTTGATCCACCGGCGACCGTACTCCCCCGCGAAGAAGCGGCCGTCCAGCGACGCCGGGAACTTGATGCTGGAGTTGAGCCCGGCGTTGTACCGGTAGACCGGCCCACCCATGGGCGACTCCGAGCCGCCGCCGAACTCCGGGGGCGACCCGGCGTCGCCGTACTTGATCCAGCTCGGCTTCGCCGCGGGCAGCGTGGTGAGCCCGGTGTTGCGGAACGAGTTGTTGGTCGGCCCAGTGGCGCAGTTGTACCTGGCCAGCGACGGCCCGGACGGGAAGGTGTACTCGTTGTACGTCTCGGCCGGGGTGTTGGTGCCGGTGCAGTACGGCCATCCGTAGTTGCCGGGCCCGGTGATGCGGTCGAACTCGACCTGGCCGCCGGGACCGCGGTTGGGGTCGGCGGCTCCGGCGTCGGGGCCGTAGTCGCCGAGGTAGACGATGCCGGTCGGCTTGTCGACGCTCATCCGGAACGGGTTGCGGAAGCCCATCGCGTAGATCTCCGGCCGGGTCCTGGCCGTGCCGGGCGGGAACATGTTGCCGGCCGGGATCGTGTACGAGCCGTCCGGCTGCGGCTTGATCCGCAGCACCTTGCCCCGCAGGTCGTTGGTGTTGCCCGACGAGCGCTGGGCGTCGAACTGCGGGTTGCGGTTGGTCCGCTCGTCGATCGGGGTGAACGAGTTGGACTCGAAGGGGTTGGTGTCGTCCCCGGTGGTGAGGTACAGGTTGCCGGCGGCGTCGAAGTCGATGTCGCCGCCGACGTGGCAGCACTGGCCCCGGTCGTTGTCGACCTGGAGCATGATCCGCTCGCTGCCCAGGTTGAGCGTGTTGTCGGCGTTGAGGGTGAACCGGGACAGCCGCAGGTGCCCCTTCCAGCGGTCGAAGTCCGCCGCCGTCCCGCTGGTCGGGGCGTCCCCGGCCGGGGTGTTCAGCGCGGGCGAATAGTAGAGGTAGACGTACCGGTTGGTGGCGAAGCTGGGGTCGACGGCGACGCCCTGCAGGCCCTCCTCGTCGTGCGTGTAGACGGGGAGGGTGCCGGCGACCTTGGTGTTGCCGGCCGCGTCGGTCACCCGCACGGTGCCGTTGCGGGCGGTGTGGATCACTGAGCGGTTGGGCATGACGGCCAGGGACATGGCCTCGCCGAGCTCCGCCGAGCCGGTCGCCAGGGCGACCTGTTGGTAGTCGGCGGCGGGGATCGGAGCCGCCTGGGCGGGGGCGGCGACGGCGAGGGTCACGCTCGCGACGGTGGTGAGCGCCGCGAGGAGTGCCCGGGGCCAGCGCCGGGGGTGAGCGGGCATGATCGTCCTTTCTCGACGACCGGGGGCTGGGCGCGTGGGGGCGCGCCACGGCCGGATGGTGGCGACGGTGTGGTGGCGCGGACCGGGACGGGCGCGGTCAGCCGGTGACGAGGTCGAACTTCTCCCACTGGCCGATGGCGGTCCGGTTGGCGATCAGGGCAGCGGCGCCCGCGTTCTCCGCCACGACGTACCGGTTGTTCACCAGGGCGCGAAGACTGACCGTGCCGTCGGAGTTGCGGACGAGCTGGAAGGTCTCCCAGGCGCCGGCGGCGGCCCGGTTGGCGATGAGCGCGGCGGCGCCCGCGTTCTCGGCCGCGACGTACATGCCGTTGGCCTTGGCGCGCAGCGCCACGTTGCCGCCGCCGAGGTCGACCAGGTCGAACCGCTCGGTGGCGCCGACGGCGCTCCGGTTGGCGATCAGCGCGGTGGTGGCGTTCGGCGCGCTGACGTACTGGTTGTTGGCCCGGGCGCGCAGGCTGGTGCCGCTGGGTGGCGGGGTCGTACGCGGCGTGCAGTCGGCCGCCACGGCGCCGGCGGCGACCCGCAGGCCACCGAGCAGCATCCGGGTGAAGTTCGGATCGGTGTACGACTCTTCGGTGTGCCCGAGCCCCGTGTACCAGGCTCGTCCGCCGCCGTATGCCCGGCACCACGTGATCGGGTGGTCGCCCATGTTGCCGCCGCTGTACGAGGACTCGTCGAGGCTGGCCAGGACCCGCACGTTCGGCCGGGGGTTGGTGCGGTAGTTGTACCACTCGTCGCTGCGGACCCAGGTGTCGCCCAGGTGGGCGGTGGACGGGTTCGTCCGGTCCTCGACCCGGACGGTGGCGGACTGGATCGCCGGGTGCGAGTCGAACCATGCTCCGACCAGCCCCCCGTACCACGGCCAGCTGTACTCGGTGTCGGCGGCGGCGTGCACACCGACGTACCCGCCGCCGGCGGCGATGTACGACTCGAAGGCCGTCTGCTGGCTGGCGTTGAGGACGTCGCCGGTCGTCGACAGGAAGACCACCGCCTGGTACTGGGCCAGGTTGGCGGTGGTGAACTGGGCGGCGTCCTCGGTCGCGGTCACCGTGAACCCGTTGGCGGTTCCGAGCTGCCGGATGGCGGCGATGCCGTTGGGGATGGACGAGTGGCGGAATCCGGCGGTCTTGCTGAAGACCAGGACCTTGGTCAGGGGTGCTGCCGAGGCCGGGGCCGGCAGGGCTACCAGGGTGGCCAGCAACATGGCCAGGCTGGTGACGAGTGCTAAGGCACGGGAACGCATGCTGTGCTCCTCTGCTGAGCGTCGACCCGGGCGCGCACGCCACTGGCATGCGGGCCCGCCGGGGCCGGGTTGGCGGTGGTACGAAAGCCGGGCCGCCGATGCTCGGCTGAGGCGGTGCAGGGTGGTGCGGTGGGGTCGGGTGCTGCCGGCCGCTGGGATCGCGCCGGACGGGTGGCGGCGCAACGCTGCGCCTCAGGCGGTGCCCGCTCCCGTGGGCCTCGCCGCGATGGCATGGCCGAGAGCGCCCGACCGGCCAGTGTGGACGGTCGGAACGCATCGACTTGTATCGCTGAGGCAGTTAACCTCCGATGTCTGCGCTCCGTCAAGCCCGGCTTTCCGGGCCTCCACGCGACACGCCCGCACCACCCTGAATCGGGCCCACTCGGTGCCTTGACCCGCGCTTCCGTAAGTTGTAGCTTACCGTTCGTGGCTACTTACCGAGCTAGTGATGGCTGGGACGCGCTGGGAGACCCCACCAGGCGCGCCATCGTCGCGTGCCTGGCCGAGCGGCCCCGGGCGGTCGGCGAGCTTGCCGACGGGTTGCCGATCAGCCGGCCGGCGGTGTCCCAGCACCTGAAGGTGCTGAAGGACGCCGGGCTGGTCACCGACCGCGCAGCGGGCGCGCGCCGGGTCTATCGGCTCAATCCGGCGGGCGTGGCCGCGCTGCGAGATCAGCTGGAGACGTTCTGGAACCGGGCACTGGACAGCTATCAGGACGTCGTCGAAGAACCGACCGAGGAGGACCAATGACCCAGGCAGCCGCCGTGGTGATCCGACAGATCGTCGTCGAGGCGTCGATCGCACGAGCCTTCACCGTGTTCACCGAGCGGTTCGGCGACTTCAAGCCGCCCGAGCACAACCTGCTCGGCTTACCGATCGCCGAAACCGTGTTCGAACCGAAGGTTGGCGGCCACATCTACGACCGGGCCGCCGACGGCAGCGAGTGCCGCTGGGCGCGGGTGCTCGCCTACGAACCGCCGCACCGCCTCGTGTTCAGCTGGGACATCAGCCCGCAATGGCAGGTCGAGACCGAGCCGGAGAACACCAGCGAGGTCGAGGTCCGGTTCGTCGCCGAGACCCCGCAGCGCACCAGGGTCGAGCTGGAGCACCGCCACATCGACCGGCACGGCCCGGGATGGCAGTCCGTCAGCGACGGCGTCTCCCACGACGAAGGGTGGCCGCTGTACCTCACCCGATACGCCGCCCTGCTCACCCAGGACAGCTGAACCGAACAGTCGCGCCCGTACCACCCGTACCGGCACACGACAGTCGCATTCGCGCACCCCGGACCGGCAGCGAACGCGCCGGGATGACTTGCGTGTGGCCGGGAACCCGGTGGAGAGATCGGGCGGCGCTCGGCGGCGGTCATCAGCCGCGGGCAACACCCGCGCGGGCAGGCAGCACAACCTGAGGAGGTGTGGGTGACCGCGACATCACGGCGGCCAACGCCTGCGGATCCCCGGCCGGACACGTCGATGGGGCGCCGGGTGTCCAGCGGCGCTTCTCGGGACCTGCCTCCGGAGCTGGGGCCCGACGCCGTCGGTGTGCTGGAGGGCCGCACGTTCATGTTCTCCGACGCCGCGGGAAACGTGCCGAAGGGCTCGATCGGCGGTCTCGTCCACGACGACACCCGGTTCCTCGACCAGTGGGAGCTGACCATCGACGACGCCCCGCTGCTGGTGCTCTCCTCCGGGACCGTCGACGCCTACTCGGCGGCGTTCTTCCTGGCGAATGCCGACCTGCCCCACCTGTCCGCGAACCGGGTCGGCGTACGGCGGCAGCGCTTCGTCGGCGACGGCCTCTACGAGCGCGTCGAACTTCGCTATTTCGGCATCGAGCCGACGTCGATCCGACTGCGCCTGGCGGTCGGGACCGACTTCGCCGACCTGTTCGAGATCAAGGAGTCCGGCCGCGACCGCACCGCGGACATCACCCGCCAGGACGGACCCGACGGCTCGGCACTCGCGTTCCACTACCGCAACGGCAGCTACGCCGCCTCCGTACACATCGAGGCCAACCCGCCGGCCGACCTGGTCGACGGCGACGCCCTGGTGTGGGACCTGCGCCTCGAGCGGGGACAGCAGTGGAGCTGTGAGTTGAGTGTGCCGCTGCGCTGCGGCGAGGAGAACCGCCGGCCCGTGGTGCGCGGGTTCGGCGAGGCGTTCGATCACGGGCCGGAGGACCCGTCGACGCGATGGGCGGCCGAGAAGCCGCATCTGCACGCGGAGACGGATCTACTGCGCGACGTCTACCACAGGTCGGCGATCGATCTGGTGTCCATGCGACTCGAGAAGACCATCGCCGGCGAACCGGTCGTCCTCCTCTCCGCGGGACTGCCGTGGTTTCTCACCACCTTCGGCCGCGACACGCTGATCACCGCCTACCAGACCATGACCTGCGGCTCGGAGGTTGCCCGGGGAGCACTGATCGTGCTGGCCAGACACCAGGCCACGGTGTTCGACGACTTCACCGACCAGGAGCCGGGCAAGATCTTCCACGAGTACCGCTCGGGTGAGCTCAGCCAGCTCGGCGTCAAGCCCTACCGCCCCTACTACGGTGGCGCCGACACCACGGCACTCTGGCTGGTCCTCCTGTCCGAGTACTGGCGGTGGACCCGCGACGCCCAGCTGGTGCGCCGGCTGCGCGAGAACGCCGAGGCCGCGCTGCGATGGATCGACCACCACGGTGACCGCGATGGCGACGGCTACGTCGAGTACGCCACCCGCTCCACGCAGGGCCTTGGTAACCAGTGCTGGCGCGACTCCCCCGACGGTGTGCAGTACGCCGACGGGACGATTCCCGTCCTCCCGATCGCCACCTGTGAGACACAGGGCTACACCTACGACGGGAAACTGCGCATGGCGGAACTCGCCGACGGGCCATGGCACGACCCCGCGATGGCTCACCGCCTACGCGCCGAGGCCGCGGGGCTGCGCGAGAGGTTCAACCGGGACTACTGGATCCCCGAACGGGGCGGCTACTACGCCATCGGCCTGGACGGCGACAAAAGGCCCATCGACTCGATGACCTCCAACATGGGTCACCTGCTGTGGAGCGGCATCGTCCCCGACGACCGTGCCGGACAGCTCGCGCGGCAGCTCATGTCTCCGGAGATGTTCTCCGGCTGGGGCGTACGCACCCTGTCGACCCTCGACGTCGGCTACAACCCGATCGGCTACCACGTCGGCACGGTCTGGCCGCACGACAACTCCATCATCGCCGCCGGGCTGGCCCGTTACGGCTACCGGGAGGAAGCGAACCGGATCGCGATGGCGATGCTGGAGGCCTCCCAGCACTCCGATCACCGGCTACCCGAGGCGTTCTCCGGCTACGACCGGTCCTTCGGTCGTCAGCCCGTGCCGTACCCCACCGCCTGCAACCCGCAGGCCTGGGCCAGCGGGGCGCCATTGCTGTTTCTGCGCACGATGCTCGGCCTCGAACCGGGCGAGGACGGCCTCCTCGCCGACGCCCACGTTCCCGACGACCTCGGACGGATCGGCCTGCACCGTGTGCCGGTGGCCGGCCGACATTGGACTGTCGACGCCACAGGTTCCGATTGTCGGGTCTCGCCCGCCGACTAGAACCGCATCGGTCCGGCCGGTCTGACCGGTCACGTCCCCGTCCCCGGGCCATCGTGGTGGCGCACCACGGCGACGGTCAGCCTCCGTTCCACTCGGTTTCGCCGAACCGGTAGTCGTGTCCGGTACCGGGTAGAACAGCGACATGAGCAGTCCCCGCGCGGTGGTGATCGGCCAACTCGCCCGCGATCTCGTCCTTCAGCTCGACCAGTGGCCGGAGGTCGGCCACGCGGCCGACGTCGGGGGGCGGCGCGAGATGCTGGGCGGCAAGGGCGCCAACCAGGCGGTAGCACTCGCCCAGCTCGGCGTGACGGTGGCGCTGGTCGCGGTGGCGGGCGACGACGACATCGGCGACAGCCTGCTCGCGCAGGCCACCCGGGACGGGGTGGACGTCACACAGGTGGTCCGCCGACCGGACACATCCACTGGGCTGATCGTGGAGGCGCTCGACGGGGCCGGGCGGTGGCGGTACCTGCAACACCTGCCCAACGAGGTGCTCCTCACCGCGACCGACGTCGAAGCCTCCGCGGAGCTGCTACGCGCCGCGGACGCCGTACTCGTGCAGTTGCAGCAGCCGCCCGCGGCTACCCTCGGCGCCGCGCGCCTGGCCCACGACGCTGGTCGGCTTGTGGTGGTCGACGGTGCACCGGCCAGCGAGAGCGACCGTCCGGCGTTGCTCGCCGTGGCCGACGTCGTCCGCACCGACGCCCACGAAACACGCCTGTGGACCGCAGCGCCCACCGACGACATCGACCGGGTGCTGACCGCGGCCGGCGACATCCTGGCAGCCGGGCCGCGGCTGCTCGCCTTCGGCGTGAACGCCGGGAACCTCTTCGCCTGGCGCGACCAGCGGTGGGGCGACGGGCACCTGCTCGTCCCCCTGACCGATCAGAAGGTGGTGGACACCACCGGCGCCGGCGATGCCCTCGTCGCCGCGTTGACCGCGGCGCTACTGCGCGGCGACCCGCCGCCGACCGCCGCCCGGCACGCCGTCGCCGCCGCCGGGGCAACCGTCGGGCATCCGGGCGGCCGGCCGAGCCTGAGCCAGGACGCGCTGCGCGCCGGGCTGGGCGACGTTGCGGCGAAGGCGACCACGTCGACAAGCCGGTGAGAGCCGCATGGGCACGCGCTCAATCAGTCGGGTAGCCGGCCGCGACTGCCCGAACGAACCATCTGACGCAGATCTGCCGGCAGCGCCGACTGGAGGCGGTCCATGATCCGACCCTGCGTGGCCTCGTCGACGACTTCGAACACGACACGGGCGGCATAAGCGGCCTGAGGCGGATCCATGCCTGCCCGGTCCGCGACCCGAGCGACGAACGCATCGCGGTCGAACCGAACTCCGGAGCTTGGCGCGGGCGCCGCCTGCCGCAGGTACTCGCCGATCTCCTGAGGCAGCTCCGCGGCCAGGTTGTCGGCCAGCCCTTCAGGAACCCGCTCGCCCAGAGTCTGCAACGTCCCCCGGATCGCCGAGGTCGCCTCCCCGATGTCCGCCAGTCGGGCCCTGGCCTGCACCTGCCCGACGAATTCGTGATGCTGCACGACGCCACCTCCTCTGTTCCGGCTGTCCGGCATGTCGCAATGTCCGTGGTCAAGCCTTTACCGGCCGCCTACCCGAGGGGCACGGACCTACACACGGAGCGCCGCCGTCGAGACGCCCGCCACGCAGCCGTACACCCTTACTCGGACGGGCCCGATCTTGGCGCTGCGCGGACGTGCGCGCGTTCGCCCTGTTTGCCGATCAGGCTGAGGTACTCGACGGGACCGGAACTGGTGGAGCCGAACCAGTGCGGGGTGCGGGTGTCGAACTCCGCGGCTTCTCCGGGTCTGAGGATGAGCGTGTGCTCGCCGAGGACCAGGCGCAGCGTGCCGTTGAGGACGTAGACCCAGTCGTAGCCCTCGTGGGTGCGCAGGTCGGGTTCGCGGTCGTCAGCCCCGGTCGGGAGGACGAACTTGTAGGCCTGGATGCCTCCGGGCCTGCGGGTCAGCGGCAGGACCGTCGACCCGTCACTGCACGCGACGGGGCGCAGGTTGATGCGGGGATCACCGGTAGGCGGCGCGTCGACGAGCTCGTCGAGAGTGACGCCGTAGGCGCGAGCGAGCGGGAGGAGCTGCTCGAGCGTGGGGCGACGCAGGCCCGCCTCGAGCCTGGACAGCGTGCTGGCGGAGATGCCGGTTTCCCCCGCGAGGTCGGTGAGCGTGATGTCGCGGCGGAGCCGCAGGTGCTTCAGCCTCGGCCCGACGGCGTCGAGCGTGCGGTCCAGGTCCGTGTCCATGCCCCCAATTTTGCCATTCGGCAAGAAGTTTTGCGTATCGGTTCGTCGCCGGTCACAGTCGGCAGCAACACACGAAGTCGGTGAAGGGGCAGGTCAGATGGCCGAGCAGGCGATGACGCACGGGTTCGACAAGGACTACTGGGAGCGGCACTGGCACCAGGCGCACCGCGACGGACCCGCAGCGGTGGCCGGGAGTGCCCCGCATCCGTATCTCGCCCGCGAGACCGGCAGCCTGGTGCCGGGCACGGCGTTGGATGCCGGGTGCGGCGCCGGCGCCGAGGCGATCTGGCTCGCCTCGCACGGCTGGCATGTCACCGCAGTCGACATCGCCCCGGAAGTCCTCGCCCGCGCCGCCGAGGCCGCGACGAACAGCGGAATGTTCGAGCGCGTGCAGTGGGTTGAGGCGGACCTGACCGTCTGGGACCCGGGCACGCGGTTCGACCTGGTCACGACGCACTACGCGCACCCCGCGATTCCGCAACTGGCCTTCTATGACCGCATCTCCGGATGGGTGGCGCCCGGCGGCACCCTGCTGATCGTCGGGCACCTGCACACCTCGGGAGCCACCGGGCACGGGCACCACCCTCCAGCCGAGGCATCGGTCACCCTCGCGGACATCACCGCGGGCCTGGACAACACCACGTGGGAGATCACCACCGCCGAAGAGCACGTCCGCACGGTCACCGGCCCCGGCGGCCAGGCGGTCCCTCTGCACGACGTCGTCGTGCGCGCTACACGACGCCCCTGAGCACACCATTTCCTCCAGCCGGTGGGGGCCGTCCTGGCGCCGGTCGCATCTCGGCGAGAACACATCTCGTCACAGTTCAGTGGCTTATGGTGAAAAGCCGGTACGGCCACAGTCGTCCGATTTGATGCCACGCGGGCGTCAGATCAGGACCAGGGACCTGCACGTTGTTCAGCCAGAGGACGGACCGATGACCGAGAGAACGTCGCGGTGCCGCGTGCCGCGCGACGTTCAGCGCTGCTGAGATGGACTGGGCCGGATGGGCGTTGTTCGGGTTGGTCGCCACCGCGGTGCTCACCGCAGTGCTGATCACTGCTCAACTGGCCGGCCTCACTCGCCTCGACTTTCCCCTGGTACTCGGGACCCTCGTCACCGAGGATCCCGACCGGGCCCGGGTCGTCGGGTTCTTCATGCACCTCTGCGCCGGTCAGGGCTTCGCCCTCGGCTACGCGGCCACGTTCGCCCTGCTGCACCGCGCCACCTGGTGGATCGGGGCGCTGCTCGGGACCATCCACGTCGGGGTTGCGCTGACGCTGCTCCTGCCGCTACTGCCGGGTGTCCACCCGCGCATGGCCTCCCAGCGGGCGGGCCCGGCCAGCAGGGCCGTGCTGGAGCCGCCCGGTCTGTTCGCCGTCAACTACGGCATCCAGACTCCCGCGGTCGTGGCTGTCGTCCACGTCCTCTACGGGGTGGTCCTCGGGCTGCTCCTACAGGCCAAGTGACCCGCGTCGCACGACTCCTCAGGGAGCGATCTCCATGACCGGTGGGTACGACACGACGTGTCCCCGGCCCCCGGCGGCGATCAGCGACTATGGATTGCTGGGTGATACACGCACCGCTGCCCTCGTCGCCGGTGACGGCGGGATCGACTGGCTCTGCGTGCCCCGCTTCGACGGCGAGCCCCTGTTCGGCCGGCTGATCGGGGGCCCCGACGCGGGAACGTTCCGGGTCGGCCCGGCCCGACCGGCTACGGTCGTCGAACGGCGCTACCGGCAGTACACCGCCACCCTGGAGACGACGTGGGCGGTGGGCAGCAGCCGGCTCACCCTCACCGAGGGCATGGTGGCCGAGGTGACCGGTCGCCTGCTGCCCACGACACTGATCGTGCGGCGTCTGTCGACCGATGAGGCA
The DNA here is from genome assembly GCF_018070045.1 of Micromonospora sp. U21. GTDB lineage: Bacteria > Actinomycetota > Actinomycetes > Mycobacteriales > Micromonosporaceae > Micromonospora. The sequence continues at coordinate 156,605 of NZ_JAGPYK010000005.1, read as the reverse complement.
GCCGTCGACGCCGTCGTCGAGTTCGACCCCCGCTTCGGCGTACGGCACCGCCGGCCCCGAATCCACCAACGGCGCGAGGCCCTGGTGTGTCAGTGGGGTTCACTGGCGGTTTCTCTGGGCAGCGCACCCACGCTGGATATCGAACCAGGTCGGCCTACCTTGATCACGGTCAGGCCGGGCCGTCCGGTCACACTCGTGCTGGCCGTGGCCCACCGCGAACCGCTGATCCACGTCGAGCCGGCATCGGCCTGGCAACTGCTGACCGAGGACGAGGACCGCTGGCGGGCCTGGACCGTCGACATCGACAGGTCACTGCCCTTCCGGGAACACGTCGTACGAAGCCTGCTGACCCTGCGGCTGCTGACCTACTCGCCCTCACGAGCCCCGGTGGCCGCACCCACAACGTCTCTGCCCGAGGATGCCGGCGGGGTGCGGAATTGGGACTACCGCTATGTCTGGCCCCGCGACGCCAGCATCGGCGTCAGTGCCTTCCTCAGCGTCGGCAAAGCCGACGAGGCCCGCGGCTTCCTCGCGTGGCTGCTGCACGCCAGCCGGCTGCAGAGGCCACGCCTGCCGGCACTGCTCACCCTGTACGGGCGTCATGTACCAGCAGAACGGGAGGTGCCCGGCTGGCCCGGCTATCTCGGCAGCGTCCCGGTACGGATCGGCAACAGCGCCGCCGGGCAACACCAGCTCGACGGTTACGGCTGGGTGACCGACGCCGCCTGGGCGTTCGCACAGGCTGGGCACCGCCTCTCCAGCGAGACGTGGCGGGCGGTGCGCGGCTTCGCCGACGTGGTCACCCGTTGCTGGCAGGAGCCCGACGCCGGCATCTGGGAGGTCCGCGAACCGGCCCAACACGTACACTCCAAGCTCATGGGCTGGCTCGCGCTGGACCGAGCCCTGCGCATCGCCGACACTCACCCCCTGGCGGACCGTCAACGTCGCCGCTGGCAGAAGGCACGAGATGCCATCGCCGCCGAGGTCCGGACATCCGGCTTCAACCCGACGACGGGCAGCTACGTCCGCCGCTACGGCTCGGAGGGCCTCGACGCGGCGCTGCTCGTCCTGCCGCTGCTGAACATCGACAGCGTCGATTCGCCCCGTGTGCACGGCACCATCGACGCCATTCGGGACACGCTCTCCGCTGGCGGTCCGCTGCTCTACCGCTATCCGCCCGGGCGTGACGGCTTCCCCGGCACCGAGGGCGCGTTCCTGCCCTGCTCATTCTGGCTCGTTCAGGCCCTCGCCCGCACCGGGCGCCGCACCGAGGCGGTCGAGCTTTTCCAGACCATGCTCGACCACGCCAGCCCACTCGGCCTCTACGCCGAGGAGCTGGACCCCGCAACCGGCGCCCACCTCGGCAACTACCCCCAGACACTGACCCACGCCGCGCTCGTCCAAGCCGCGCTCGCCATCCGGGACGCCCCCACCAGCTAACGACCGCTTTGAAGGTTTCACCTCATCGTCCTGCTGATATCGACGGAAAGCCTCCACCGTTGGTTCAGCGATACGGTTTAGGGCATGACTGCTGGTATCACAGACGCCGCCCACGTCGTCGACGCTCGTACCGTCATGGCGTTGCTCGCGGCCACGCCGCGGCTGCTTGCCCTGGGCGAGCCCACCCATGGCGAAGGCGATCTCCTCGAGCTGCGGAACGATCTTTTCCAGCAACTCGTCGAACAGGAGGGCTACCGGACGTTCGCCATCGAGAGCGACTGCGTGCTGGGCCTGGTCGTGGACGACTACGTCACCTCGGGCAATGGCATCCTCGACGAGGTCATGGAGCGCGGCTTCAGCCACCAGTGGGGCGCCTTCGCCGCCAACCGTGAGCTGGTGCGCTGGATGCGCGCGTACAACGACGGCCGGCCCGCGTCACAGCACCTGCGCTTCGCCGGTTTCGACGGCCCGCTGGAGATAACCGGCGCCGCGAGCCCCCGGCAGGCCCTCACCGCGCTCCACTCCTACCTCACCACCTGGGTCGACCCCGACCTGCTTCCCTGCACCGAGCAGACGCTCGACCAACTGCTCGGCGGCGACGACCGGTGGACCAACCCCGCCGCCATGATGGACCCGTCCCGGTCCGTGGGGCAGACGCCCGACGCCACACAGCTGCGGCTGCTCGCCGACGAGCTGGTGGCGCTGCTCGACGCGCAGACGCCACGCCTGATCACGGCGTCCTCACGGGAGTACTGGCACCGGGCACGCCTGTACGGGCGCACCGCCATCGGCCTGCTGCGCTACCACTTCGGGATGGCCGACACGTCATCCAGCCGCATGGCGAGGCTGCTCGGCGTACGCGATTCAATGATGGCCGCCAACCTGCTCGCCATCGCGGAGCGGGGCCCGGCGCTGGTGAACGCCCACAACGGCCACCTCCAGCGGGACATGAGCACGATGCGGATGGGCGATCTGCCGGTGAAATGGTGGAGCGCCGGCGCGATCGTCAGCGCCCACCTGGGCGAGGCGTACGCGTTCCTCGCCACAGCCCTCGGCACGATCCGCCACCAGGGCGTGGACGTCCCGGCTCCGGACACCATCGAGGGTCTGCTGTACGCGCTCCCGCAGGAACGTTGCTTCGTCGACGCCCGCAGACTGGCCACTGCCCTCGCCAACGTGACGCCCGCTGCCCGGGTCTCTCCCTGGTTCGGTTACTCCCCGCTTGATCCGGCCAACGTGGCCAGCACCGACGGGATCGTCTTCGTCAAGGATGCCCGGCGGAGCCAGGCTCCCCAACATGCTGGATGACCCCGGTCGGGTTGACCATCCTGCCGCTGATCCGTTCGGTCACGACACTTCCATGCGATCGAGCGCGAGCAGGGCGGCGCCGAGGCGGCCAGCCCCGTCGCCGAGCGCGGCCCGCACCAGCCGCGGCTCCCGGTGAAACGCGAGCCGCCCGCGCAACGCCGCCCGGAGCGGATCGATCAACCCGGCCCCGGCCTCGGCGAGCCCGCCGCCGATCACCATCACCTCCGCATCGTAGAGCGACTGTCCGGTGAGGAGCCCGTCGGCGAGCGCGTCGACCGTGTCGCGCCACACCTGCCCAGCGAGTTCCTCCCCGGCGGCGGCCCGCGCGGCGACGTCAGCCGCGGTGGCGGGCGTACCGGCCAGTTCCGCGTAACGCCGGCCGACCGCGGCCGCCGAAGCGACCGCCTCCAAACAGCCGAGCCGGCCGCAGCCGCAGCGCGGCCCACCGGGACGGACCACGATGTGACCGAGTTCGCCAGCGGCGCCGTGGGCGCCCGCGTAGGCCGACCCGCCGACCACGTGAGCGGCGGCGATGCCGGTGCCTATCGCGACGAAGAGCACGTGCCGGCTACCCCGCCCGGCGCCGAGCCGGGCCTCGGCCACGCCGCCCACCCGAACGTCGTGCCCGAGCGCCACAGGCAGCCCGAGCCGCGCGACGGCGAGGTCCCGCAACGGTACGTCCCGGAAGCCGACGTTCGCCGACCAGACCGCCACGCCGGCCACCTCGTCGATCACTCCGGGCACCGCGATGCCCACCGCCACCGGCGTCAACCCATCGGTGCGGGCCTTGCCAGCCAGCCCTCCGGCGACGGACAGGACGGTCTCCACGACCGCCTCCGGACCCCGATGAGCGCCGGTGGCGTGCCGTTCGGTGTGATGGCTGGTCCCATCCGCCCGGACCAGCGCGGCCTTGATGCCTGTACCGCCCAGGTCCAACGCGACGACCACCGCGTCCTCGCTCACCGCTTCCCCTCGCCACACTCGCACCTGAGGCTGCTGGTCCGGGCACCGGGTCGGGCACGGACAATACCGTTCGTGCCCGACCCCGGAGGTCAGCTCAGCCCGCGTTCGTGCCTACCGGCGCGGCCGGCCGTTGCCGTCCAGCCACGGGTCCTCCGGCCGCGGACGGTCGAACGTGGGGCGCGCCTGCGTCCAGTGGCCGCGCGTGAAGTCGGGCACCTTGACCGACTTGAAACCCTTGCCCTTCAGCGACTCGTGGCTGAGCGGGATCACCGAGCACCACGCCGCCGAGTCGTAGACGTCGATGTCCGGGGTCATGCCCAGGCGCATCAGCTGGACCATCCGGAAGATGGAGATGAAGTCGCCGCCGCCGTGCCCACCGTACTGGCTGGCCAGGTCCTGCAGGGCCGGCCAGATCCAGTGGTCGTGCTGGTTCATGATCGTGCTGAAGGCACTGCCGGTCCGCCACGCGTGGTTCGTGTGACCGAGTGACTCCAGGTAGATCCGGGCGTTGTCCAGTTCCAGTGAACCCCGGGTCCCGGTGAGCGTGGTCTCCCGGCTGTACGGGTGGGGCGAGTTCACGTCGTGCTCGACCCGGATGAACCGGTCGTTGACGGTCTTGATGAAGACCTGCTTGCGGTCCCCGGAGATGTAGGGATCGTCGTCCCAGGACGGGTGGTCCGCGCCGACCCGCGGGTCCTCCTCGCGGAACAGGGCCAGCGCCTTGGGTCGGGAGGCGACCGCGACCAGTTCGTCGAAGCGGTCGCCGCGGTTGATGTCCAGGCAGGCCGAGACCGGCCCGAGCCCGTGCATCGGGTAGTGGGCGGCGTTCATCCGGGTCTGCCAGCGCCGCCGCCAGTGCTCCGGGTGGTAGGCACCCCCGAAGGTGTACGGCCAGCGCAGGTCGTGGACGTAGCCACCGGAGGCGTGCTGCAACTCGCCGAAAAGCCCCGCCTTGGCCATGTTGAACATCTGCATCTCGGGGCGGAAGTAGTTCACGTTCTCCAGCAGCATGCAGTGCTTGCCGGTGCGCTCGGACGTGCGGACAAGGTCCCAGATGTCGTCCAGGTACGGCGCGATGGGCAGCTCGATGGCAACGTGCTTGCCGTGCTCCATGGCCGCCTTGGCCATCGGGTGGTGCCACTCCCACGGCGTGGCGATATAGATCAGGTCGATATCGTCGCGGCGGACGAGCCGCTCGAAGTCCTCCTCGCCGTTGGAGTAGCCGACCGGCTCCTTGTCCTGGAAGCCCTGGTCCATGATCCGGCTGATGGTTTCCGCGACGTGGTCGGGCCGGATGTCGCAGACCGCGGTGATCGTGGAGACGGCGGCCCACCGCATGGCCTGGTCTCCGCCGCGGTTGCCAAGGCCGATGATGCCGACGCGCACCTCGTCGAAGCCCTCGAAGGGCACGTTGACCATGGACTTCTCTTTGCCCTTGATCCGGGCAGGTTCGGCCGCGGGTGCCGCACTGGCCGCCGCTCCCGGAAGCAGGGCACCGCCCAGTCCGGCCGCGGCGCCCAGCGCGCCCACGCCCTTCAGGACGTTACGACGCGACGGGTGGGACCCGGCTGCCGCGGTGGACTCGTTCGGGATGGCTTCGTTGGGACTCACGTGGATCAGCTCCTCTGCGGGAATGTGACGCGTCACGCGAAATTTCAAGCAGTATTGGTCACTCCACTTGCGAGCGCAATGGCCGATCGGAAATCTTTTGCTTGAATCTGATCGTTTGACGCATGATCCTGGCACACTTGCTTAACCCTGCTGGGCCGACGCGAGGCAGTCAGCGCCGGGCCACCTGACCCGGCCACCGGCGGCACCCTGGCCCGGGTGTCGAGCGGTCAGCCGTCGAGGATGACCGACCGGGTCAGGTTGCGCGGCTGGTCGGGGTCGAGCCCTGCTGCCCGAGCTCGCAGCGAACACAACTGGTGGACGCGGACCAGATCGGCGAGCGGGTCCACGTCGGACCACTCGAAGTGTCCGCCGGTGGCGCGGACCTGATCCGGCAGGCCGACGGGGACCTCTCCGAACGCCCAGACGACCCGGCCGGGCGCGGTGATGCTGAGCGGACCGTGCCGGTACTCCATGGCCGGGTAGGACTCGGTCCACAGCTGGGTCGTTTCGCGTAGCTTCAGGGCCGCCTCGTGTGCGAGCCCGACCGTCCAGCCGCGTCCGAGGAAGGTGATCTGGTCGGCCGACGCGGCCGGGCTCGTCGCGTCGCCGCCACGGTCGAGAATCTGTCGTGCCTGGTCGGCGACCGGACGCAGGTCGTGACCGAGGGCCGCCCGCAACAGCGCGAGGGTGGTCGTCGCGAAGCGGGTCTGTACGACCGAACGCTCGTCGACGTCGCCGAGCACGACCGGACGGGCCAGGCTCACCGCCGGGGACGTCGCGTCGGCGGTGATGACGGTGGCCGGCGTGCCGTCCCGGCGCAGCTTGAGGACGTCGAGCACCTCGGTCGTGGTGCCCGAGCGTGTTATGCACAACACCCGGTCGTAGCCACGGCCGAGCTGGTGTTCACTGGCCGGCCACGCGTCGGTGATGCCCTCGCCGGCGCTCTCGCGCAGGGCCGCGTAGGCCTGGGCGATGAACAGCGACGTTCCACATCCGAGCACCGCGACTCGCTCGCCAGGCTGCGGAAGGTCCATCGCCACGGAGGGCAGCACGTCCAGGACACCGAGCCAGTCATCCGGCTGGGTCTTGATCTCGGCCGCCAGGAAGGTTCCGTCACTCATCGGGTGCCTCGTCCTCATGGTTCATGCGAGCGGGTCTAAAGCGACTCCAGAATGGAGCGCTCTGCTCGAATCTGTCAACAAGGCCGTGGAACCGGTCAGGAACATGCATCGGGACGGGGAGAGGCCGCGCGCTATCTGAGCAGCGGTTACAGCGAAGGGCCTTGACGTTGCTCGCGGCGGCACCGCAGAATCCCTCCAAGCGACGGCATGATCGTGCACGGTTCCGAAGAGAACCAGTCAGGAACGATCACAACAAGCCAGGATTCCGATCACGACTTTGGCGATGTCCTTGCGCCGGTGGAGGCGGATATGAAGAGATTCGTGCGTTCGTGGGCAGCCGTAGCGGTTGCCGGCCTGACGCTGACGGGCTGCGGCTTCGGCGGCGGTGACGGTCAGAGTGAGGGCGGCAGCACGCTGTCGTTCCTGGTGCCCAGCTACAGCGACGGCACCAAGTCGCTCTGGGAGGGCATCATCGCCGACTTTGAGACGGCCCACTCGGACGTCAACGTGGAGCTGGAGATCCAGTCCTGGGACAACATCAACGACGTCGTCCGTACCAAGGTCCAGTCGAACGCGGCACCGGACATCCTCAACATCGACGCCTTCTCGGGCTTCGCGGCGGACGACCTGTTGTACCCCGCCGACGAAGTGGTCTCGGCGAACACCGTGGCGGACTTCCAGCAGTCCTTCGCGGACAACGCCTCGATCGACGGCACCATGTACGGCCTGCCACTGATCGCGTCGGCCCGAACCATGTTCTACAACACCGAGCTGTTGGAGCGGGCCGGCGTCGCGGCACCGCCGAAGACGTGGGACCAGCTGCTCGACGCGGCGAAGAAGGTGGCCGGTCTCGGCGACGGCGTCTACGGCTACGGCATGCCGCTGGGCAGCGAGGAGGCCCAAGGAGAGACTTCGATCTGGACCTTCGGCAACGGCGGATCGTGGACCAACGGGTCGACCATCGCGGTCAACACCCCCGCGAACCTCGAAGCCGTCACGTTCATGAAGCGGATGATCGACGAGAAGGCCACCCAGCCCGACCCCGGAGCATCCGACCGGACCCCGATGCTCGACGTGTTCATCCAGGGCAAGATCGGCATGGTGGTGGCGCTCCCGCCCACCGTCGGGCAGATCGCGGAGAAGAACCCGAGCCTCAAGTACGCGAGCGCGCCCATCCCCACCAGGGACGGTCAGCCGATGACCCTCGGGGTCGCCGACCACCTGATGGCGTTCAAGAACAAGGGTGACAAGCAGGAAGCGGTCAAGACCTTCCTGGACTACGTGTTCAGCGCACCGGTCTACACGAAGTTCGTCGACACCGAGGGGTTCCTGCCCACCACCAAGTCCGGTGCGGCGGCGCTGGCGGGCAAGAAGGAGATCGCGAGTTTCCTCGAGGTCCTGCCGAGCGCCCGCTTCTACCCCAGCACGAACCCGCAATGGGCGACCACCCAGGGCGCGATGCAGAGCCTGATGGGACAGATCGGGCAGGGCAAGGAGCCCCGGGCGGTGCTGGATGAAATCCAGGCCAAGGCCAACGGCTAGAGCCTGCGCGGTTCACACATGATGACCAACAAACTCATGGAAGTGCCGGCACCCGCGATCTCGGCGCGTCGTCAGGCACGCCGGGACCTGGTGGCCGCACTTCCATGGCTGTTGCCGGCGCTGACGCTGATTGTCACCATCGTCCTGTTCCCGGCCGGCTATCTGGTCTGGACCTCGACCCGGGACGTGTCGGTGGTCGGAGTGGACCGTGGCCCGGCCGGATTCGACAACTATGTGACGCTGTTCGACTCCCCCGCATTGGGCAGGGTGCTGCTCAACACCGCGATCTGGGTGGTCGGCGTCGTCGTGGTGACGCTGCTCGTCTCTATGGCGCTCGCGCAGTTCCTGGACAAGGCCTTCCCTGGACGCCGACTGGTTCGACTCGCGGTCATCGTCCCGTGGGCGGCCAGTGTCGTGATGACGGCCACCGTCTTCTACTACGGACTCGATCCCTACTACGGCGTCATGAACCAGTTCCTGGTCGACGTCGGGATCTTGGACACCGGGTTCGGCTTCACCCGACAGCCGGTGCCGGCCTTCCTGGTGGCCATGGGAGTGGCGGTGTTCGTCTCGCTGCCGTTCACCACGTACACGATCCTCGCCGGGCTGCAGATGGTGCCGCGCGAGGTGGTGGAAGCCGCCTCAGTGGACGGCGCCGGACCGGTGCGGACGTACTGGAGCGTGATCTTCCCGGTCCTGCGGCCAGCGATCGCCGTCGCCGTGCTGATCAACATCATCAACGTCTTCAACTCGTTGCCCATCCTTCGCACGCTGACCGGCAGCATTCCCGGGTACGACGCGGACACCACCACCACGTTGATCTTCAAATACATCCAGCAGGACCGCCAGGTCGAGACGGCGAGCGCACTGAGTGTCGTGAACTTCGTCATCGTCCTCGCGGTCATCGGTATCTACCTCCGGGTTGTCCGGCCGATGAGGGACGAGTGAGCCTTGGCGACGACGACAACCACATCTCAGGGCGATGAGCGTGCCAAGAAGTCGGTGCGCGCCGGCGGAGACAACGGTCGCACCCGAAGTCGTGGCGGGCAGCGCCGCGGCGGCCGCCGATGGTTGATGGCATTGGCCGGCGCGGTGGTGGCGTTGTTCTTCCTGGCGCCCTACCTGGTGATGTTGATCGGCTCGTTCAAGCGGCACTCGGAGATCCTGCGTATTCCGGCCACATACGTGCCGACCGAATGGGTGCCCTCGAACTACGCGTCGATGTGGTCCACGCCGGAGACGCCGCTCGCCTACAACCTCGTCTCCACCATTGTCATTTCGGCTTGTGGGACACTGCTGGTCCTGGTGGTGGCCATGCCGGCCGCCTATTACACGGCCAAGCACCGCTTTCCCGGACGACTGGCGTTCCTGCTCCTGGTGCTGGTGACCCAGATGCTCCAGCCGACCGTACTCGCGGCGGGACTGTTCCGGCAGTTCCTCGCGATCGGCATCGACGACACCTGGCTCGCTATGATCCTCGTCAACGGCGCGTTCAACCTCAGCTTCGCGGTGTGGATCATGCACAGCTTCTTCGCCGGGGTGCCCAAGGAGATAGACGAGGCGGCAATGATCGACGGTGCCAGCAAACTGCAGACGCTGCGGCGGGTAACCCTGCCGGTGGTCTGGCCGGGCATCGTCACCGCGATCATCTTCACGTTCGTCGCGTGCTGGAACGAGTTCGCGGCCAGCCTCGTCATCTTGACCACGGCGGAGAACCAGCCGCTGACCGTCGCCATCACAAAATTCGTCGGTCAGTACGATTCGGCGTGGCAATACGTCTTCGGAGTCTCTATCGTCGGCATCGTGCCCGTGATCATTCTCTTCGCGTTGGTTGAAAAGCGCCTGGTGGCAGGCCTCACGGCGGGGGCCGTCAAGTGAGCACGGTCGAGGCCGCCACCGACCGGGCGGACGGCCGAGACCGCCCCCAGCGCCTGCAGGCGCTGCTCGACATCCTGGGTGCGCGCGGCAGGCTGTCCGTCGCCGAGGCGGCCAGTGCCCTGCAGGTCTCCGAGGCGACGGTCCGCCGGGACTTCACCACCCTGGCGGAGCAACAGTTGGCGGCTCGGACGCACGGCGGGGTCGTGGCCACGTCCGTCTCGTACGACCTGCCGGTCCGCTACCGGGGCCGGGGCGACAACGGCGCCAAGGAACGCATCGCCGCGATCGCCTGCGAGCTCGTCGAACTGGGCGACGTGGTCGCGTTCAACGGTGGCACCACCACGTCCGCGACGGCCCGACGCCTCGCCGCGCGGGTCGACCTCGCCCAGGCCGTTCAGCGGCCGGCCGTGACGGTGGTGACGAACGCACTCAACATCGCCACGGAGATGGTGCTGCGACGCCACGTCCGTACCGTCATCCTCGGCGGCGTGGCACTGCCCCAGTCGTACGAGCTGACCGGGCCGCTGGCCACGATGGTCCTGAACGAGCTGTGGCTCGACGTGCTGATCCTCGGGGTCGACGCGTTCTCCCCCGACGGCGGCACGTCCTGTCACGACGAGGGCGAGGCCGGCATCGACGCGACGATGGTCCGGCGGTCCCGTCGGGTCGTCGTCGTGGCCGGCTCGGAGAAGCTGGGCCGGCACTCCTTTGCCCGGATCTGCGACGTCAACGCGGTGGACACCCTGGTGACCGACGACGGCGCGGACGCGAAGGTCGTCGCCGACCTGCGCGCCGCCGGGGTCAACGTGCTGCTGGCCTGAGGCCGGCCCGGGACGTCACGGGGCGAGCAGGGTGACCAGATGGGCGACCTGCCCGGCCACCGCGTCCCTGCCCGGACCGAGGTACCTCCGCGGGTCGACCAGGTCCTCGTCGGCGGCGAGCGCACGCCGGACCGCACCCGTCAGGGCCGCATTGAGATGGGTCGCGATGTTGATCTTCGACATCCCGTGCGCGACTGCCGACCGCAGGCCCGCCTCGGAGACCCCGGAAGAGCCGTGCAGGACCAGCGGCACCGGCACCTTCGCCGCGATCGCCGCGATCAGTTCGTCATCGAGGACCGCGTCACGGACCAGCATCGCGTGCGAGGAGCCGACCGCGACCGCGAGCGCGTCGACGCCGGTGGCGGCGACGAAGGCGACCGCATCGTCCGGATCGGTCCGTACGCCGGGCTTGTGCGCGCCGTCCTTGCCCCCGATCTCACCGAGTTCGGCTTCGACCCAGACCCCGCGCGAATGACACCAGGCGGTGAGTTCCGCGGTCAGGGCGACGTTCTTCTCGTACGAGTACCCGGACGCGTCGACCATCACCGAGGGCACGCCGAGTTCGACCGCCTGCTCAACGAGCTCACGCTGGGTGGCGTGATCCAGGTGTACGCAGACCGGCACGGACGCTTCCGCCGCGATCCGGAGGCAGGCCAGCGCCAGCGGTGCCAGACTGCCGTGGTAGCGGGCCGTGTTCTCCGACAGCTGCAGCACGACAGGGCGTACCGCGCGTTCGGCGCCGGCCACGATGCCCTCGGCGTGCTCAAGCTGGATGACGTTGAACGCCCCGACGGCCCGGCGGTCCCGCGCTGCCGGGATGACGAGTTCCGCCATCGAAGCCAGAGTCATACTTCCTCCACTTTCACCTGATCCCGCCAGCGCCGGTAGGCACGGACGTCTACCTCACCGGCGACCGGACGCAGCACCGCTGCCGACGACAGCGCCACCGCGTCGACGAGCAGGCCGCGCCAGTCGACGGCGTCCAGCGACCCGGCGGCCGCGAGTTGCCGGGCGACGGCCGCGCAGGCCGCGTCGCCGGCGCCGGTCGCGTTCCCCTGGATCCGCTCCGGCGGCGCGGCCAGGATGGCCAGATCCGGTCGTACCACAGCCATCCCGTCGGCGCCCAGGGTCAGCACGACCGCGGGGACCCGGCCGGCGGGGGGCAGCAGCCGGCGGGCCGCACGCACGGCCTCGGCCGGCGTCGAGGGCAGGTGAGCAACCAACTCGGCCAGCTCGTCCGCGTTCGGCATCAGCACCGCCCCGCCAGCAGCCGTCGCCGCCTGCAGCGCCGGGCCGCTGACGTCCACGACGGACGGCACTCCGGCGGCCACTGCCGCGCCGACCAAGCGAGCCGGAAGCCCCGGGTCCACGCCGGGTGGCAGGCTGCCGGAGACGACCAGCGCGTCGGCACCGGCCAGGAGTTCGCTCACGTGCCGGGTCAGGGCGTCGGCGGCGGCCGGCGGATCCACCGGTGCATAGCCAGGCTCCCACAGCGACGTCGTCACTCCGTTGGTCTCCTGTACGACCAGCGTGCGCCGGACGTCCGGCAGCACGTCGAGCAGGTCGGACGGCACGCCGGCCCGGTCGAGAGCGGCCTGCAGGGCCACGCCCCCCGGGCCGCCGCACATGCCGGTGACGATGACCCGCTCCCCCAGGTCGTGCAGCACCCGGCCGACGTTGACGGCCTTGCCACCGGGGCGCTCGCTGACGGTTCGCACCCGCTGCACCTGGCCCCGGTGCAGTTCCCCCAGCCCGTAGGTCACGTCGAGCGCCGGGTTCGGCGCAACGGCGAGAATCACGTTTCCCGCTCGGTCATCGCGACTCCTCGTCAGGGGTTGACGCCGGCAGTTCAGCATGGAGTTTCGTGCTCGATATTAACAAGAAGCTGTCGCTATCGCGCACCCCCGCCCGTCCGGTCGCCAATCTCCGACCGGTTGATCCCCGACAGACACAGGCCGGATGGTGGCAGCCCATGAAGGAACACAAGCCCGACCCACCACAGTCCACACAGGACCGGTTCGACCGTCGGCAGCCGAGGTTGGACGGCCAACTCAAGCATTGCTCAAGATCCGGGTCACGCGACCTGTCGATGTGAAGAATTCGCATACACTCACCCCGCTCGGCTCGCTCACAGCCCCGCACGCTCCTTCTCACGACGGCGACCGTCGCCGTACCCAGGCTCACCGTGGGTGAGCTCAGCATGGCTGTCCTAACGGACCGGTCCGGCCCGCTCGTGGGCCGGCCCCGGCATCAACCACAGGCCGCAAACAGAAGGAGGGAAGCATGCAACGCGGACGACCGCGCATCGCGCTTCTCGCGCTGCCCGCCCTGGTGGCGAGCGTCCTCATCGTGCCCGCGCCCGTGCCCGCAGGGGCGGATCCCGCGGGGTCCACAGCCACGGCGGGTTCGCAGCGATCCCACCTCGAGGACCGGGAGTTGGTACGCCTCGTACGCATCCAGCTGACCGGCGCCAACATGCTGGACAAGGTGGTCGCCGCCGGCTTCGACCTCGAGCACGGCCTCAGGCGCGTCCCCCGCGGCATCGAAGGCGAGGCGGTGGTGACCGCCGAGCAGATCGCCGAACTCGAGGCGATGGGCGTCGAAATCCTCGGCGAAGACGAAGGCTTCACCTGGAGCGAAGAGGCCGACGGCGGCATCCAAGCCTTCCGTACGCAGGCTGCCCAGCCGCTCAGCCACGAGGAGACGGTACGGATCGTCCGCGCTGACTGGTTCACCACGAAGGGCCAGGGTTTCCTCTACGTGGAGGCGCGGACCACCGAAGGGCAGCAGGCGGACCCGATCGTCACGATGCAGCTGGAGAACGACTCAGGCCGGCGTACGCCGTTCGGCTTCGCCCGGACGATGAGCCGGTTCGTCGACTCCGGGCAGTACATGTTCCACCGGAATCTGTTCAAGCTCGACGCGCGCCCGAACCAGATCCGGGTCACGAGCTCGACCGGCGGCGTCGTCACCGGTGACGTCTCCGACTGGCTCGAGGACGCTCCGCCGCCGCTGACGGAGAATCGTGGCTACAAGTCGGACTTCGTCGACGGCTACCGGAACCCGCAGCAGCTCTACAGCCGCGCCAAGGAGATCGCCCGGCAGTACCCGGACATCGCCGAGATCGTCTACCTGCCGAACCAGACGAATGGCTACCAGCGCAAGGCGCAGGCCACGATCGGCGGTACCGGGCAGTCTGCGGTCGTCGTCAGCTCGGCGGCGTGGGGCCACGAGGGCGGCAACGACATCACCGTCGAGTTCGTGGACCGGCCGGGTGCGGACCTCCCGCTCAGCGTCGAGGTGGCGGGCAAGGCGGTCCGCGTCCTCCTCGCGAAGGACGCCTCCGCCGGGGTCGCGAGTACGGCTACCGAGGTGGCTGCGGCGCTGGAGACCCGGTCCCAGGGCCTCATCGACCGGGCGCACCCGTACCGGACCAACACGGGCACCGGCATCGTCGCGCCGACGTCCGGCCCGGTCGCTCTGACCGACTTCCTGGACCAGAAGCGCGTCGGCGCACCGGAGGGCGAGGTGCCGCGCGGCCCGGTCACGATCCCCGTTCTGCGGATCGGTAAGCATCGCGACGGCAGGAACCCCGGTGTCCTGATCCAGGCGCAGGACCACGCCCGCGAGTGGGTGCCCGCGACAACCTCGCTGGAGTCGGCCGAGCGTCTGGTGCACAACTACAGGTCCGACAAGGAGACCAAGAAGATCGTCGAGGGCACCGACGTCTTCTTCATTCTGTCCAACAACCCGGATGGGGCGAACTACAGCTTCTACAACTTCGCCTCACAGCGCCGGAACATGACGAACCACTGCCCGGACGAGAACGCCGATCCGGCCCGGCGTGACTCCTGGGGCGTCGACCTGAACCGGAACTACCGGGTCGGGTCGGGTCACGACGGCTACGCGGGTGCGTCGACCAGCTGTGTCAGCAACACCTACCAGGGACCGGAGAAGCTGTCCGAACCTGAGTCGGAGAACATCATCTGGCTGGTCGAGAAGTACTCGAACATCAAGTTCATGATGTCGGTGCACTCCAACGGCGGCCAGCTGTTCTGGCAGCCCGGTGCCTACATCGCGGACGGGCGGATCACCACACCGCGCCCGCCGCTGGGTGACGAGGCGTTCTACTGGCAGTCGGCCGGCCGGATCCTGTCGCAGGTCAAGGCGCACAGGGAGACCGTCGTCACGCCGGAGAACGTCGGCGGCTCGTCGGACGTCCTCTACTCCTCCGCGGGCAACGTGCGCGAGGACCTGTACCACACCTACGGGATCTACGCCTTCGGCTGGGAGGTCGGCGGCTCGGTCTACAACCCTGCCACCGGCAACTGGCAGGGCGGCTCGTTCCAGCCGGTGTGGGAGGGCGATCCCAACCTCGTCAGCGGCCACGCCGAGACGATGGAGTACGCCAACGGGATCATGGAGATGTTCCGGGTCGCGGCGGACTGGGGCAAGGACAAGAAGGACCCGACGTCCAAGCTCGTTCCCGGCGGCGGGAAATACTCCAAGCCCGTCGACGTGCGCTTCGAGACGAGCGAGCCGGCCACCATCTACTACACGACGGACGGCAGCCGGCCCACACTCCAGTCGCCACGCTACGAAGCGACCGAGTTCCGGGAGCCGGGCGAGGTGTTCCACGTGACCGAGACGACGACGTACCACTGGTTCTCGGTCGATGCGGCGGGCAACATCGAACAGAACTACGACCCGACGAAGAACGACAAGCGCAACAACTACCGCAAGGCGACGATCACGATCCGCAAGTAGGCGCCCATCTGGTCCGGGCGGCATCGCGGGTCAGTTGTGTGAGCCCGGTTGCATCAGATTGGTCCGCCGGTGCAGGTTCTCCTCGGAGAACCTGCACCGGCGGACCTCGCACTGGGCCTTCAACCTGTGGATCCGCGGGTCGTCAGTTCCCTGCGAACCAGCATCCTCTGCGGTGCTGGATGCTCGCGCAGCGTACGACGCACGGAAGCGGGCAGGACCCGCGTTGCTCAGCCGACCGGTCCCGTTGTCGCGTGCGGCCGTACCGCCGGCTCGAGGAGCGACAATGTTCGCTGCTGCGCATCGAGGCTGACGCGGATGCCAACCGGCATCGGCAGATTCGGGCCGGCGTGTCCAAACTCAACGTTGCCCAGGACCGGGATGTCACGGTCGCCCAGGACGTCGAGGACAATCTCGGGCAGGGTCGGGGACGCGTCGGGCGCGCCGAGCCCGTCGATCGCGTACGGGACGCCCACGACCATGCCGGAGATCCGATCGAGGATGCCGCAGTGCCGCAGCACCTGCAGATCGCTCCACACCCACGACGCGTAGCCGCCCATCTCCTCCCAGAACAGCACCGCGCCGTCGAACCATTCGAGCGGCAGCGCGTACCGCGTCGCCTGCGCCCGCATGATGCGATTGAGCACCCCGCCGATCAGCCGGCCTTCGGCACGACCGGCACGCCAGCACTCCCACGACCGGGTGGCCGGCAGCGCACCGATCGCCTCCGTACCGGTCAGCAACGTCGAGTAGAGCTTTTCAAGTTCCGCTCGGCGCGCCGCGGGCACAGCCTGCCACGCCCCGCCGAGTCCCGGCGTGGCCAGGTCGGCATGGAACCCGACCAGACCCGTGCGTGCATAGAGCACCAGATGCAGCAGCGAGACGTCGCTGTAGCCGAGGATCGGTTTGGGGTCGGCAGCGATCGCCTCAACGTCGATCAGGTCGAGGTAGCCGAGCGCCGTCTGGCCGCCGTCATGCGCGATGATGGCGCGCACCTCAGGATCACGCAGAAGAGCATTGAATTCCCTGCCGATCTCCGCCGGCGTAGCGGCGCTCCACCAATGGTGCCGCCCTGCTAGGAGTAGCGGTGCCCGACGCACGCGGAACCCCATCCGCTCGAGCACGACTATCGCCTGCTCGAGGTCGGGCTCGTAAGCGGCATGCAACGGCCCGGACAGCGATGCGACAACGACGAGATCTCCGGGCCTCAGGGCACGAGGTCGAAGCAGTCGAGGCAGTGCAGAACCGGTCACCGGCGCAGTGTCCCCACACGGGCAACAACCCGCTACACATTTACCGATCGACCGCCCAGCAGGCCTGGGGCGTGTCCTGCCGATCATGAGCTCGGTGGATCGTCCGGGGCAGCGCCGACACCCAACCAGATGCCATAGTGCCGCGATGAAGGCAGACCTACACAGTTACTTGAAGGGCGGCCGCGACGCGCTGCTGTGGAAGCTCGACGGGCTCGGCGAATACGATATTCGGCGGCCGTTGACCCGGACGGCAACCAACCTGCTCGGTCTGGTGAAGCACTCGGCGGCCATGGAGATCCTCTACTTCGGCGTCGTGTTCGGCCGGGCGTTCGAGCAGGAACTGCCGTACGTCGGCGACGGAGCGGAGACCAATGCCGACATGTGGGCGACCGCGGATGAGGCCCGCGAGGAGATCGTCGCACTGTACCGTCGCGCGATCGCCCACGCCGACAGCACCATTGAAGCTCTTGCACTGGATGAGGTCGGCCGTGTGCCGTGGTGGGGCGATGGAGCGGTCACGTTGCACCACGTCCTGGTTCACGTCATCGCGGAAACACAACGGCACGCGGGCCACGCTGACATCGTGCGCGAACTCATCGACGGCGCGGCCGGGCTGCTGCCCAGGAACGACAACCTGCCCCCCGCCGACGAGTCATGGTGGCTGGACTACCGCCAGCGAGTGGAGCAGGCTGCCCTCGACGCCAGCAAACGGAGTAACTAGGGCCTGTGTCGATCATCGAAGCCAGATGATGGCGGCGATGAAGACCAGGTTGCCCCGGTAGAGGGCTGGACGTTCGGCGTATCGAGTGGCCAGGTCACGCCAAGCTCCGCACGGCCGTCCGCACGGACGAACTCAGACGTGCAGGGTGGGCCGGTAGATGAGCTCCTGAACGCGACCGTCGAGTGTCCGGCTCTCTATCAGCTCCAGGTCGAAGTCGGCCGCCCCCTGGAAGATCGGCTCCGTTCCGGTCTGACCGGTGATCACCGGGAAGAGCGTCACCTGGACGAGGTCGACCAGACCGGCGGCCATCAGCGCCCGGTTCAACGACAGGCTGCCGTGCGATCGCAAGGGCAGCTCGGACTCCTTCTTGAGCCGGGCGACGACGTCGACGGCGTCACCGCTCGCGATGGTCGCGTCCGGCCAGTCGAGGGGTCCTTCCAGCGTGTTCGACACCACCGTCGCCGGGAGGCTCCTCATCCGGGTGACCCAGGCGTCACGGACCTCGGACTCCTCGGTGCTCGCGGCCAGCATCCGCGCGAACACCCGGTACGTGCCGGCTCCAAAGACCATGCGCTGCTCCTCGCCGTACAGGGCGAGTCGGTGTTCAAGCAACTCGGGGCCCTGCTTACCCCAGTAGCCGCCCCAGTTGCCGCTGGTGGTGCCGAAGCCATCGAGGCTGGAAAAGACATCGACGGTGTAGGTGGCGGTCATGATGTTCTCCATTCACGGGTGAGTGCGGTACGACGGGTCTGCAGGAAGGCACGCTCGGTCTCGTTGGTGGCCAGTGCCACGGCCTGGTCGTAGGCGGCTCGGGCCTCGTCGTCACGTCCGAGCCGGGCGAGCAGTTCGGCCCGGGTGGCGGGCAGCCGGTGGTAGCCCGGGAGGTCGACATCCTCCAACGCGGCGAGGGCCACCGCCGGCCCGTGCACCTCGGCGACGGCGACGGCACGGTTGAGCGCGACGACAGGGGTTGGCGCGAGCGCGAGGAGCTGGTCGTACAGTGCCAGGACCTGCGGCCAGTCGGTGGCGGCGCCGTCGGTGTGCACCGCGCTGATCGCGGCCTGGATCTGGTACGGGCCGGGCCGGTTGCGCCGCAGGCAACGGCGGACCAGGTGGTGGCCCTCGGCGATCAGCGGTCGGTTCCACAATGACCGGTCCTGGTCAGCCAGCAGCACCAGGTCGCCGGTCGCGTCGAGCCGGGCCGAACGGCGCGCCTCGGTCAGCAGCAGCAGGGCGAGCAGGCCCAGGACCTCGGGCTCGTCTGGCATCAACGCGGCGAGTTCGCGGGCGAGCCGGATCGCCTCGGTGCACAGATCCGTTCTGATCAGCGGCCCAGCGGTGGACGCGTAGCCCTCGTTGAACATCAGGTAGAGCACGGTGAGCACGGGCGGCAACCGGTCCGGCAGCTCATGTTCCGCGGGCACCCGGTAGGGGATGGCGGCGTCTCGGATCTTCTTCTTGGCGCGCACGATCCGCTGGGCGACGGTCGCCTCCTGAATGAGGTAGGCCCGGGCGATCTCCGGCACTTCGAGGCCGCCGAGCAGGCGCAGCGTGAGGGCCGTCCGCGCGTCCGGAGCGAGCGCCGGGTGGCAGCAGGTGAAGATGAGTCGCAGCTGGTCGTCCTTCACCGGTCCCACCTCTCGTGGCTCGTCCTGTTGATGCAGCAGCAGGGCCTGGGCGTGCCGGGCCTCGCGGGTCGACTCCCGGCGGAGCCGGTCGACGGCCCGGTTGCGTGCGGTGGTCACGATCCAGGCACCCGGGTTCGGCGGTGGGGTCTGCCACTTCTGCAGCGCCGTGGTGAAAGCGTCCTGGACCGCCTCCTCGGCGAGGTTGATGTCACCGAGGAGGCGGGCCAGCGTGGCGACGCAGCGGCCGTACTCCGCGCGGTAGATGCTCGCCAGGTCCATGTCGGAAGACCGGCTCCTGGTCAGGCTTGGGACAGGTCGTCGAAGGGACGTACCTCGACCGGGCCGCAGGCCGCCGAGCACCTCTCGGCCCAGGCCAGCGCCTGGTCCAGGTCCGCGCACTTGATGACCCAGAACCCGGCGATGTGCTCCTTCGTCTCGGCGAACGGCCCATCGCTCATGGTGGTGGTGCCGTTCTCGACCCGGACGACGGTGGCGCTGTCCGGCGACGTGAGTCCCCCGCCGAAGACCCAGGCGCCCGCGGCCTGCATGTCGTCGTTGATCCGGCCCGTCTCCCTGAACATGGTCTGCATCTCCTCGTCAGACGGTGTCGGCGCGCCCTCGACGAAGTGCACGGCCAGCAGGTACTGCTTCATGATGATCCTCCGGTAGCTCGATGGTGGGATGGCGACAGGTCAGGCAGCCAGGCGGCGCGCGACAGCGGGGATCACGATCGCGGCCGCGACCAGGTGGGTGAGCATCAGCAGCGCCTTGGTGGCCGTCCCGGCGTCGGCGATCACGTCCGGCACCAGCGACAGGACCGTCAGCACCACCGTCGTGCGGACGAACATGCGCCGTGGACTCCGAGCGAAACGAGACAGCAGCGCGGCGATGACCACGCCGATCAACGAAAATGCCGCGGTCAGCACGCCGAACCCCACCACCGGAATCGGGGCGCCACCCATATCGAGGCTGACCCCTGCCGCGTGGCCGGCGGCGGCGACGGCCATGGTGGCGGCGCTCGCGGCAACCGTGGCGGTGACACCGGTCCGGATCAGCGCACCGAGAGTCGAAGTGGTGGCGCGGGTCGTGTTCACAGTGGTGGTCATCGTGCCCTCCAGTGGTTGTCTGGCCCGTCTCGGTGCCGGGCTCTCACCAGGGCTACGAAAAGGATCAGCCCCAATCGACAAGCAGACCCAGATCTTTTCGAAGACTTTCCGCTCCGGTGTACGTCGAGGCAGTCGCCGGGCGCAGCGGAGGATCCCCGACGATACGCCGCCGCCGCTCTCGGCCTCGATGAGCCGCGCGGCACGACCCGACGTGCGCCGCCGATACCGACGATCCGCGCGACACGTGGATCGGCGACTTCGATCTTGACGCCAGCAGGCCCAGCGGGTACAGCGCGAGTCGTACGCCGCCGGCGTCGAACTGCACGAACTCGTCGTCACCGCCGTCGCGCTCGGTCCAGCCCCACGAGCGGTGGAACGACCGCAGCGTCGGCAGGTCGCGCGTACCGAGGCGACCGGTCTCACCTGCCCCGCCTTGGCCGCCGGCAGCGTCACCAACCGGTGCGAGTCAGCGGGTCCGGTAGCGCGCGTAGATCAGTCCGCTGTCGAAGGCACGCTCCTCGACCAGCTCGAGATCGAGGCGCACGCCGTCGGGGAAGAACCGCTTGCCGCCGCCGACCACGCTCGTGGTGATGAACAGGTGGTACTCGTCCACCAGGCCGGCCGCGATCGCCTGGGCCGCGAGGTTCGGGCCGTCGACGGTGAGGTCGTGATCAGCCTCGGCCTTGAGCTTGCGCACCGCGGACGGGTCGAAGGTCCGCTCGATCCTGGTCTTCGCACTGGAAACCGACGCCAGCGTCGTGGAGTACACGATCTTGTCAGCGGCCTGCCAGTCGCGGGCGTACTGCAGGATGTGCGGCAGCTGGTCGGGCTCGGTGTGCGCGGTCTCCCAGTAGACCATCGTCTCGTACATCCGCCGGCCGTAGAGGTACGTGCCGACGGGGCGGAAGAGGTCGTTGATGAAGGTGTGCACCTCCTGATCGTCGGCCCCGGTGCCGAGGTCGCCCTCCGCCGCCTCGGCGTAGCCGTCGAGCGAGGTGATCATCGAGTAGATGAGCTTTGCCATGCGTCTCCTTCGGGTACGAGCGCGTCCTTCTGCCAGCGGTCCTACAGGCTGTGACCTCCGCACGACCCGGAACTCATCGCTCGGCTGGCCGGCCGGCACCGCACTCGGTCGGTAGTTGGGCGTTGGGCCCAGAGGTCGCTCGGGCAACCGGCAAGGCCCGACGATGCTACGATCGATCTTCATCGATCCTGCTTCGTACGCCGCGTGCTGTCGGCAGCCAGCATCGGCAACCCACCGACGGGGAGATCATGACGAGCCGCAACCAAACACGCCGTGCGACCTGGTCACGCATCATTCCCGCAACCATCGCGCTCGGCTCGCTGGTCGCGTCCACGATGACCGGGCCGGCGCCCAGCGCCGCAGCCGCGACCTCCGGCACCGGCCCCACCAATCCGGTCGTCACATGGGACCTCAATGCCCAGACGGCGATCTGGGACGTCGCGGCTCAGCAACCGAACGAGCAGGTACGCAGCTTCGCAATGGTGAGCGGAGCCGTCTACGACGCGCTGAACGCGATCGCCGGCACCCCGTACCAGCCGTACCTGGCCGCGCCGCCGTCGAGCGGGACCGAGTCGGCGGACGCTGCCGTCGCCGTCGCCGCGCACAACGTACTCGCCGCCCTTTTTCCCAGTCAGCAGGAGCGGCTTCGGGCACAGTACGACGCGGCTCTCGCCGAGATTCCCGACGGACGGTCGAAGCAGGGCGGCATGACGATCGGGGCACGAGCCGCGGCCGCGATGATCACCGCACGGCAGAACGACGGCGCGTTCGGCGACCAGCAGTGGAGGAACGGGACAAGACCCGGCCAGTGGCGACCCACGCCGCCGCTGTTCCTGTCCCAGGGCGCATGGACCGGACACATGCGGCCGTTCCTCATCCGTCGTGCGTCGATGTTCCGCACACCCGAGCCGCCGCGACTGACCAGCAGCGCGTACACCCGGGACCTCAACGAGGTGAAGGAAGTCGGCTCGGCGACGAGCACGGTGCGCACCCAGGACCAGACGGAGGCCGCGATCTGGTGGCACGACCGGCGTTCCGCGTCCTGGGAGATCAAGCGACAGCTCGCCACCACCCAACAGCTGGACGCCCTGCAGACTGCGCGCTTCTTTGCGATGACCGACCTCATCGTGGCCGATTCAGGAGTGGCGTGCTTCAGCCAGAAGGACTTCTGGAGCTACTGGCGTCCGGTCACGGCGATCCAACTGGCCGACACGGACGGTAACCCGAGGACGGCCGCCGACCCAGGCTGGCAGTCGTTGCTCGTCACGCCCCCCTTCCCCGAGTACCCCTCCGGCCACGCCTGCGGCACCGGCGCACGGATGTCGCTGTACCGGTACTTCTTCGGCCGAGACGACGTCGCGTTCAGCGGATCCAGCGTCGACTCCGGTACGACCAGACAATTCACCAGCTTCTCGCAAGCGCTCAACGAGCTCATCGGCGCGCGCGTCTGGGGCGGCGTCCACTTCCGCAGCGCTGACGTCGAGGGGGCGAAACTCGGTGAGGAGGTCTACCGCTACGCGGTCCGGCACTACTTCCGCCCCCTGAGGTAGCCGGCAGCGGCTCGTGAAGGAGGTCGAGCAGTCATCTGGGCGCGCCGAGAAGGATGATCGCCGAGTCGCTTTCGCAATGCCGAGACTGACGAAGCGAGAAAGCGAGGCAGTAAGCCCGTCCACCACCCGCAACTCAGCACGTGCGCGCGCCGCCACCCGTCAGACGGCTGCACTCCACGACGCGCGGCCTGCGGCACGTGAATTCACCGACGCCGGAGCAGCCCACGTCTGGCCATGAAGGTTCGCAGCGTCTCGGCATCCTCGGCGGACATCAACTGGCGTGGGATCACGGTCGCCGGCATCCGGCCGACGTACACGATCCAGAACTCCGGGGTGCCCCTGACCTGGGCGACCCCGTCCCAGGCGATACCGCCGGACTCCGAGCCGCTGCGCATCATGATGTTGTCATCGGTGATGTCGTAGGCGCCCTCGACAGCGTAGCGACCGGAGCGGCGCCGGGCGCGCCACCGCACCCACGGCCAGTACAGCATCGACAGCAGGCCACCCACGACCATCGCCATCCACAGCGGTGAAATCTGCTCGCCCCACGCGAACCCCCGCGAGACGACCAGACCGATCGCCCCGACCGCCGCCAGCACCGCGCCGACATAGCCGTACCTGCGCAGCCGAACACGGGCGAGCGCAGCGGCCACGCGGCCTGGGTAGGCGGGATCGGCTGGGACGTCAAAACGGATGTGCACGCCAGAACGATAGTGCCCGAGCCGTCTCGGTCAGGTGTGCCAGGGCCGGGGACAGGGCAGGCGTCCAGGTCGTGTAGCCCTGGTCGGGCGGTGACGCTCGAGCAGTCCGAGGCTGTGGCATTCGGCCTGAGCAGATGCGGCTGTCGTTGGCCGGGGCCTGACAGGCTAGTTTGCTTGGATGAGTCTCCTCGATGACGTCGCGAGGCGTGACAGTTGGCGATGCTGGGTGTGCGACGAGCCGGTCGACGCCGACATGTCGGTGAACGACCCGCGGGGTCCCAGCGTCGACAGCCGCACCGCCGACAGGAAGGCCAAGGTCACCGAGCGACTCGCGCACCGTGCCTGCAACACCCGCAAGGGCGCGGTCAAGGTGGTCATCGCCTGGCCGGACCGTCTGAACGTGGTGGAGCCCGCGCCGCTGATCACCGTCGCCGAGCGACTCGAACGCAAGGGTGGCCGCGAGCTGGTCGCCCGCTGTCCGAGCAAGAAGGACGCCCAGGAGGCGGCGGACTGGCTGGTCGACCGGTTCGCCCGGCTGGTGCCCGGACTGCCGGTGACCGCAAGCGTCGACGCTGGCGGCGGACAGTACCTCGTCGCCCTGGCCACCGGCCGCCGCTGACCGGTGGCCCTGGTCGGCAGGCCGCAGCCGACGCAGGGCAGCCCGGACCCGAGCCACCACCGGCGCTGCCGCACACCCGCGACACCACCGCCGCTCACAGTGCCCTTGACGGCGGCAAGCGGTTCGAGCGTTCTCAGCGGCAGATCCGGGCGATGTGGGGGCAGCGTTGACGGCGCGGCGCGCTGTCTGTCGTACCCAACTGTGAGGCTTTGGGTCATGGCGACTTTCGTTCTGATCCACGGCGGCGGGGGCAGCGCCTGGGACTGGCATCTTCTGGTCCCTGAGCTGGCCAGCCGCGGCCACGACGTCGTGGTGCCGGAACTGCCGATCGAGGACGGATCGGCGGGGTTCGTCGAGTTCTGCGAAACGGTCGTCAACGCGGTCGGCGACCGGCGTGACCTTGTGGTCGTCGGGCACTCGTATGGTGCGTTCACCGCGCCGCTGATCGCCGACAGGCTGCCTGTGCGGCTGATCGTCCTGCTCACGCCGATGATCCCGGAGCCCGGTGAGAGGCCCGGCGACTGGTGGGGCAACACCGGTTACCGCGGCGCGGAAGGGCTCAGCGAGGAGCAGCAGTTCTACAACGGTGTGCCGGCCGAGATCGTCGCGGAGGCAGCGGCGCATGGGCGGGACCAGGTCAGCGCGGAAGGGAACGAGCCGTGGCCTCTGGACGCCTGGCCGGACGTGCCGACGAAGGTGCTCATCGCCCGCGAGGACCGGTTCTTCCCGCCGGACTTCCAGCGCCGGGTGGCCGCCGCCCGGCTCGGCGCCGCCCCGGATGAAATCGACGGTTGCCACTCAGTGGCGCTCAGCCACCCGAAGCAACTCGCCGACCGGCTGACCGCCTACCTGCTGCACTGAAGGCGCTGGCAACCCCTCCCACAGCAACGGACGCTCAGCGTCTCGGCGCCGCATCGGGGCATGCCAGTGCGTTCAGCACAGGGTGAGCCGACGCTCGCAATCTGTTCTTTCACCGGCCGACCAGACCAGGCCAACCATGGCTCCGCACCGGACGTGGCACGACCACAGGCCCGTTGCGTGCCAAACCGTCAGATAGGTGACCTGACTCGAGGAAGGCGCGAGCCTGGCAGCTCACGGCCCACAGGGTCTCGTGCTCCCGCACGGCGGCGATCACCCATTCCCCCGTGAGCCAAACGGGCCACCGCGGTCAACTCGGTCGTCTCAACGTCCGCTTCACTCGCGTCGAGTTCGCGAAGTAGACAATGCCCACGACGCTCGGCAACGAGTCGATGACCGTGCCGATCGATGACTTCATCCCCAGCACGTTCCAGGCCACGAGACAGCCGATTGAAGTCGCGCAATACAGGTAGTTGTGGACGATCGCGGCCCGACGCTTGGTGCAGATCAGCCACACCAGAACGAGAATGTAGACGGCGAGGAGGCAGTTCGTCACCACATAGAAGGCGACGTGGCTCCCAGGCGCGAGGTCCGTCATCCCCGCCAGGGACGGGTTCGTGTCGATGACCAGCGTCGCGATCGTCAGACCGATTCCGTGGATGAGCAGCAGCACAAGAAGCACCACGTACCCGACAAGGAGGGCGCCGAGGCGCGGGGCCGACGATCGGGCCGGTACCTGGGCCGCGGCATCGTCGACCGAGGGACCGTCGTGGAGCGATCCCTGACCGGGCGGTTGTTCGACAGGTATCACGGGCTTGACGGTAAGGTCCGGTGCTCCAGCGCACCATGGTGCCAACCCTCGTATCCGACGTCGGGCTAACCCGACCTAGCCGGGCAGCGTAGCGGGCCATCCAGCGGCAAACGGTCACTCCCGCGCGTCCTTGCGGTCAGTCCCCGGGTCAACCGCTCACCGGCGGATGAGGACTTCTCTACTGCTGCGGGCACCCACGGACCGTGCCGCCTTCGGGGTCCGCTGATCGATCCGCGAGGACGGCACGTCCGGCATGGCTGCCCGCAGGTCACGGTCCACACTGGTTTTGGCAACGTGTCGTTGCCCTCGATGCGTTGAGTCCGCACGAGGTGGATCAGCGGGGCCATGGGATTCTGATTGATCTGCTAACGTCGATCTGCCTGCACGACGCAAGAGGACCCATCCAACCCGACGGCTGAACGGCAAACCGGTCCGGCCAGTCAACGCTATTTCAGCATGAGCGAAGTCGACGTCGAGCGTCGACCAAGGAGGCGCAGATGCTCAAGAGACTTGGGTCCTTTCTCGCTGTGGTGGTGACGGCAAGTGCCGCGCTCTTGGTGCCAGGTTCACCTGCGCAGGCGGCTGCAACCGCATACAACACCAAAATCCAGTGGCTGTCCGCGAACCCTAACGGTTCCATGGCCACGTCATGCCAGACCATATCCATCAAGCTGGCTAAAGGGCGGTACGCGTGGGGCAATGTGAGAGGTGCTGAAAACATTTGGGTCGTAGACATAACTCTTGATGCCGGGACCTACACGTGGCGAGCTTGCCTCGACCCACACGACGGCGGCATCTACTACTTCACCTCGACGCTGGACGGGCCTTCTGTCCCCGCCAACATCCACCTATGGATTGGAATTCCGGCAGACGGCCACTGGCGTTGGGGCAGTTACCTGGACCCCTACTTCTAAGGATGTCTCGTAACTCGCTGAAGGTGTTGCCCCGTCCGGACTGGCGGTTCCGCCAGCGAGGATGATGTTGTGGAGATGGGCGATGCCGGAGGCAGCGTCGGTCAATGTGTGGGCGGCGCGCCGGTAGTCGCGGAGGATCTTGAAGTATTTCATCCTGGCCAGGGCGTGTTCCACCTGTGCTCGGACGGTGCGGTGTTCAACTCGAACTCGTCCGCGTCACGGGAGCCGTCGCGTTGATGCCGGCATTGACCCTGCCGGCGAAGGACTCCGCTCTCGCTGTCCGTGACGTTGCCGAAGCCAACCTCAGGCGCCGTCTGGTCGTGGTCACCCGAGACACCCCGCCGGCTCCCGCCCTGACCGCCCTCCTGGCCGCCGTCCCAGACCAGGCGCACAAGCTCACCTGAGTCGGGCCGGACCACATGCTCGACCGCCCGCCGGGCACGCTGACCGCCCTCGAGCCCGGGACGTTCTGACCCGAGCGGGACGCCACTGACCCACCAGCCGTCAGCGTCGTTCCGGCTCGCTCGTCACGCGCTGCGGCAAAGCTATCGAGCCGAGACCGATCACTTCGGTCCTCCCCCGGATGGCTGTCGAAGCCGCTTGCGTCCGTGCCGCGTGGTGGGCCATAGTCACCCCATGATCTCTTCACGGAAGGGCGGCGACGCCCAGGCGCGATGAGCGCCCCCGCGCGGCGCAACGACGCCGCGATGCCTGCACAGGCCGTCTACAGCAACAACGTTCGTGACCTGTGGCAGCAGGCCGTCGGGATTCGGCAGGAGTGGCTCGGCCACGCCTTGTCCACAGAACCGGCTGACAAGTCGACCGCCGAAGGCTGTTTGACCGCCATTTACGCCAGAATGAAGCGGCCACGACCCCGATTTGAATGGGTCGAGTCGCCCGACAAGGCACGCTCCCTGATCACCGGATGGCCCACCCTCGACCAACTCTACGAGTGGATCCGCGACCCTCGCCCGCGCGGAACCCCACCACTGGCGAGCGATCTCGCAATGGTCACCTCGCAGCTCCGTGGCGCGCTGAGCGCGAGCGTCACTCACGCCGACCCGGAGCTGTCACCGATACGCGCGGGCAAGACCAAGGAACCATGGCCCGAACTGGCACCGCTACACGCGCTCGACAGCGGCGTTCCACTCGGTGTCGTGCTGCACCAAGGCGTACGCACGGCACTGCACCGGAGCCTCGCGCACGGGTACTACCTACCCGTGCGGGCCGCAATGGCCGGCAGCGGTCCGGTCCCCGTTTGCTGGTACGGCCAGCAGGACGCGTCCTGGGTCGCCTACTACGACACGCTGCATCGGCTTGGTCTTGCCGGGTACGGGCCGGACGAGGCCGAACACCTCGACGCCTGGGCCAACCTGGCCCGCTCCTGCGGCTGGTGGTGGCCGGGCGAGGACGTCTGCGTCGTGGTGGACCGGCCCCAGGAAATCCGAATCGAGCCGGTCTCCGCAATGGTGCACGAGCCGGTCCGACTGCGACCTCGTGGTGTGCGCTACCGCGACGGCTGGCAACCGCTCCTGAAACTGTGACCTGAGACGATAGCCGGCCGGGTCGGGGCTCCCATCAGGCCCGGCCGGCACCGTCGTCCACCAGCCAGCGGCTTCCGCTACGTCTCCTCTCCTCCACGGACAGAGCACGCACGAGACGTCGCAGGCAGGCTAGGAAAAGGCGATTCCCACGTACTTGCTCTCAAGATATTCCTCGATTCCCTGGGTTCCACCCTCTCGACCGAGGCCCGACGCCTTCATACCACCGAACGGCGCAGCCGGGTTGGAGATCACTCCCTGGTTGATGCCTACCATTCCCGTTTCAAGCCGCTCAGCCAGCCGGATCGCTTTATTCAGGTCGCGGGTGAAGATGTACCCAGCGAGGCCGTACTGTGTGTCGTTGGCAAGAGTTGTTGCCTGCTCGTCGTCGGAAAAGCTGGTGATCGGAGCGACCGGACCGAAGATCTCCTCCGACAGCAGCCGTGCGTCGGCCGGGACATCGATCAGCACCGTCGGCGCGTAGAAGAAGCCTTCACTTTCGAGTCGGCTGCCCCCGGTCAGAACCCGGGCTCCCGCGGTCGCCGCGTCCGAGACCAGCCGCTCCACCTTGCGCACCGCAGCCTGGCTGATCAGTGCTCGCCCGGACCGTTGGTGTCACACACGAAAACCGAGCCTCTATCGAGTACGTCGAACATGCTCCTCTTGGCGTTCAGCGCCTCGACCTCGCAGTGCCCAGGCGTGACGAGGAATTCCTCGGTCTCGCCGGAACCGAGCACCAGACACTTTACGAGTCCCAGGAGGTATTCCCTACGAGTCGTTCGATCCTGACCACGTAGCTGGCGCTGATCCACGAGGGCCTGGTTGCTCCCGCCGGATCCTTTATGGACGAACGCGGATGATCGTCTTTCCCTTGGTCCGCTCGGTCGGGTTGAGGGCGGCGACGGCGTCGTCGAGGGCCGCGACGGTGCCGATGTTCGTCCGCACGCGTCCGTCCCGCAGCCGCCGGGCGATCTCACTCAGCTGGGCGCGGTCAGACACGACAATGAAGTCGATCGCCAGGCCGTCAGCGGGCCGCGCTTCCGGCGGCCCGGTGACGGTCACCAGCGTTCCTCCGGCTCGAACCAGACTCGCGGACCGCTTCTGGATGTCGCCGCCGATGACATCGAAGACCAGATCGACTCCGCCGACGTCTTCCAGGGTGTCGTTGTCGAGGTCGACGAACTCGTGCGCGCCGAAGTCGACTGCGCTCTGCCGGCCGCTGGCACGTCCGGTGCCGATGACGTAGGCGCCGACCTGACGGGCGAGTTGCGTGGCCATCGAACCGACCGCGCCGGCCGCGCCGTGTACCAGGACGCTCTGCCCCTGGAGGAGGTGGCCGTGATCGAACAGCCCCTGCCACGCGGTCAGGCCCGCCATCGCGACGCCGGCGCCCACCGTGAAGTCAACGTCGCCTGGCAGCGGCGCAAGGTTGCGCGCTTCAACGACTGTGTACTCAGCGAGGGTGCCGTCGCGTGTCCAGTCCGTGAGGCCGAACACCCGCTGCCCCACCGACAGGCCGGTTGCTCCATAGCTGAGGGCGGTGACCACACCGGCCACCTCGTGTCCTGGGATCGACGGCGTGCGGTCACGGCCGAGGCGATCGATCCAGGTCGAGGGCCACTCCAGCTCATTCCCGGTGAAGCCCGACGCATGAACTTCAACGACGACATCGCCG
Source organism: Micromonospora sp. U21 (assembly GCF_018070045.1). Lineage (GTDB taxonomy): Bacteria > Actinomycetota > Actinomycetes > Mycobacteriales > Micromonosporaceae > Micromonospora. The sequence continues at coordinate 126,756 of NZ_JAGPYK010000005.1, read as the reverse complement.
TAGTTCGCGCCCTCAAGGCTGGCGAGCCTCGCCGCGTCCGGCTCGGGCCGCTGCGCCAGCGTCATCCCCGCCGTTCCCGCGGCCTGGTCCGTCACCACGATCGCTTTCATCTGAATGCCTCTCTGTATCAGTCCTCGCCCACCCCCGTTACGACGCAACGGGGCCTCAGCTGTCCCCGCGTCCTCATGAACGACCGCTGATAATGGTCTTGCCCTTGACCGACCCGGCCGGGCTTGAGGCGGCCACGGCGTCGTCGAGGGTCGCCACGGTGCCAATGTTCGTGCGCAGCCGACCATCCCTGACCCGCTCGACGACTCGAACCAGGTCCGAACGTCGGGCGGCTACGCCATGTCGTTCTCGAACGCGGTGAGCTCCTCGTCGTGGTCGCCTTCCGCAGGTACGCGCGGAGGGTAGGCGCCGACGCCGGGATGAACCCTGTCGATGAGATCGAGGTATCCCGGGTTGCGGGCAATGAACCTACCCACGACCGGGCAGATGACGGTGATCTTCTTCCCGCTCTCGCGGATCTCGTCCAACACGCGAGCGACGAGCTCCGTGGCCACCCGATTGTGTCGGTAGGCCGGGTCGACCCAGGTCGTTAACAGCACGACACGGCCACCCACGAACCGGTACTGGAGCTCGGCGATCGCTTCGGCGCCGAGCGCGGCGATCCAGCGACCGCGCTCCACGTCGTTGATGACATCGAGCTCCCAGCTGGATTCCACTTCGCTGAGACTTGTCTCGTTCAGAGCAGCGATGACCGCCGCATTGTTCTCTTCCCGGGTGGCCGCCTCGGCCTCAAGATCGATCGTCATCGTCACACAATCCGTCGAAGGAGCTAACAGGTGGGTTCAGGACAAACGGGGATTACCCGGGGTTACACCCGGGTGCTCCGGGTCAATAAGATCCGCGTACTCAGGGTTGTGCTCGATGAAGGAACGCACGATCTGACACATGATGGTGACCGTCTTACCTTGCACCCGCACGTCGTCCAGGACACGTCGGATCAACTCGGTCGCGATGCCCTGCTTGCGGAACTCGGGGAACACCGAGGTGCCCAGCAGCACGAGTCGGTCGTCTCCGGCGACGTTGTAGGTCAACCCGGCCACCTCTCGGTCCCCGACGATGGCGTCGTAGATGCCGAGTTTCTCGTCGTTGACGACTTGGAAGTCGAACGCGGGGGCGTGGGGATCGTCGATTACCTCGTCGCTGAGGGTGCCTTTCTCGTCGGAGTACTCGAAGGCGTAGCGGGTCGGCTCGGTTGGGTCGGTCATGGGGATGTTCCCTCGTTGATGGTCAACAGATCACTTCCGGGTCGTGGCGGTAGTCGTACTCGCCCAGCCATATGTCGTCGACGGGAGGTGAAGACCCCTCGACGTACTTCTCGCTCCTGCGGGGAGGGCTTTCTCCTGCTCGGGCGTGCCGAGTCCTTACGAGCGAACGCGGATGATCGTCTTTCCCTTGATCCGCTCAGTCGGGTTGAACGCGGCGACGGCGTCGTCGAGGGTCGCCACGGTGCCAATGTTCGTACGCAGCCGACCATCCCTGACCCGCTGGACCACCTCACCCAGTTGCACCCGATCGGCCTCGACAACAAAATCCACCGCCAGGCCGTCCACCGGCCGCGCCTCAGGCGGACCAGCAACGGTCACCAACATCCCACCGGCCCGCACCAGACCCACAGAACGCTTCTGAATATCGCCACCGATCACGTCGAAAACCAGATCCACCCCACCGACGTCCTCCAGGACATCATTACCGAGGTCAACAAACTCCTGCGCACCGAAATCGAGCGCGGCCTGACGGTCCCCCGCACGCCCCGTGCCAACAACGTAGGCACCCGCCTCCCTGGCCAACTGCGTCACCATCGAACCAACCCCACCGCCCGCACCATGGACAAGAACACTCTGCCCCGCCTGGAAACGACCATGCACGAACAACCCCTGCCACGCGGTCAAACCCGAGATCGGCAGACTCGCCCCAACCGCAAAATCAACATCACCCGGCAACGACGCAAGGTTCCGCGCCTCCACAGCCACATACTCCGCCAACGTCCCGTCACGACTCCAGTCCGCCAGACCGAACACCCGCTGCCCCACCGACAGACCCCGCGTGCCATAACCGAGCGCGCTGACCACCCCAGCCACCTCATGCCCCGGAACCGACGGCGTCCGATCCCGCCCAAGTCGATCAGTCCAAGTCCCCGGCCACGTCAACTCACCCGGAGTGAACCCCGACGCATACACCTCAACAAGAACATCATTCGCCGTCGCCTCCGGCTCCGCACGCTCCACCAACGCCATCCCGGCCGTCCCCGCAGCCTCATCCGTCACAACAATCGCCCTCATCTGGACACCTCCCTGCATCAGTCACCCACCAGCACGACACTTCACTTCCCCCATTTACTGACGCCAGACGTCCGTGTCCCACCCAGCCGACCGAAAAGATCGGTGACGCGGAGTGCGGCCCGGAGACGGACTGATGAGTCCATCTCCGGGCTTGGCGTGGAGCAAGTTCAGCTGGGGGCGTCTCGACCCTAACCGCCTCTCAGTACAGCTTAAAACACCCTGAGGTGGTGGTTCACGAGGGCCGAGCGGTTCTGGCAACGAGCGATCGACTGGACTATCTGGTCCAGTAAGGCTAGCCTGCGGAGACGGCGGCCAGTGTCTTGCCCGAGCCAGGAGAGTTCGATGGACCCGAGGCCCAGCCATCGCTGAGGGTGCAGTGGAACGTTTGGGGCCGGTAGGGGCGGGCCTTCTTCACGGTGACGCCTAGCTCGTGGCAGGCGTCGCGCCAGGCGGAGGACCTGTAGGCCGAGCCGGTTGTCCGACAGCGCCCGCTCGATGGTGACACCCCGTGCGGTGAACCGGGCGACGGCGTTGCGGAGCACGTCGATGGCGATGGCGGCTTCCTCGTCGTCACGGATCTCGGCGTAGGCGACGCGGGAGTGGCCGTCGATGACGGTTTACACGAACGCGGTCCCGACTTTCGGTGCCCAGTTCCCGGAGGGCGAGCACCGCCGATGGGGAATATCCGGACATCGGGAACCCAACAGCACCCGGCGTACGTTGGCGACTGCGCGCGCCGCGACCGGCGCACGGTCCACCGCGCGGAGCGTAGTCGAAGTTTGATTCACCCCGTACCGCCTTTCGGCAAACATTCCTGAGGTTCGTCCGCGCAACTAACGTGAGTGTCATCCCTTCCAGTCAGGTCGGCCGGCACGGACGGCTAGGACCTGGATGCACCAAAACGGAGGCAGCATGGACAACTGGTTCATCTCAGAGGCGGTGTCACGCAGTGCAGAATCCGAAACTGATCGACGAAGGCTCGCGGCCTTGGTGGATCCAGGGGTGTGCAAAGCCGACCCGGCGGGTGGTGGCTCGCCGAGCGACGCGGCTATCCTCAACTTCGCGCTCAATCTCGAATATCTCGAAGCTGAGTTCTATCTCCGCGCGACAACGGGATCCGGGCTTCCTGACGAGATGACTACCGGCACCGGGGCGCGCGGCGAGGTGACCGGCGGAGGATCAGTCAACTTCAGCAGCAAATTCGTGCAGAGGTTCGCGAAGGAAATCGCCTCCGACGAGATGCAGCACGTGGCCTTCTTGCGATCCGCGCTCGGCAACGCCGCTGTTGCTCGTCCCGCGATTTCGCTGGACGCGAGCTTCACTGCGGCGGCGACTGCCGCTGGTCTAATCAAGCAAGGCGAAAGCTTTGACCCGTACGCGAACGACCTTAACTTCCTCTTTGCGGCGTTCCTCTTCGAAGACGTCGGAGTGTCGGCGTTCAAAGGATCCGCGTCACTGCTGTCGAACAAAACGTACCTTGATGCGGCAGCCGGACTGCTGGCCACCGAGGCATACCACGCGGGGATTGTCCGATCCGCGGTCTACAGCGCCGGACTCGCCGACGAAACAGTATTTGACTCGGTACAAAAGATCTCCGACGCGCGCAACAGTCTTGATGGTCCTGCGGATGACGACCAGGGTGTCGGCACGGCGGCGGACCCGAACTTTATCCCCACGGATGAAAACGGGATGTGCTACGGCCGATCGGCCCAGTCCGTTTTGAACATCGTGTACCTGAGCCTGACCCCGGCGGCTTCGGGTGGCTTCTACCCAGCCGGCATGAACGGCGAAATCGTGGTGAGCGCCGGAACGGCCTGAGGGTTCAAGTCGCCCCGAGCGCGCAGTCCGGAAGACCCTCCGTGTGTGCGGGGACAACGCACGGATGATCATGGCCGGCCGATACAGGTCCAAAAGGCCCCCACGCGTGCGGGGGGGTCCGATGTAGCCGTTGCTGACCCGGATGCTGACCCCGCGGCCCCTGCACGCGGGGTCTTCCCTACCTGAGCCCGGCGGCCGGCATTCCCCTGGTGTCGTCCCCGCACGTGCAGGCAACTTCTTGTCGGACTCATCGTCGACCATCGCCCCGCCACACCTCGCGCCGAGCCCGCCCGGCTCCGCGCATCCTGCACAGCGCCAACCGCACCGCCTCGACACGCAGAACCATCCAAGGCATCCTGCACCGAACCTGGCTGCCCTACCGACACCGCGACCGCGTCAGCTGGATCCCCGCCGACGCGATCGTGGCGTGAAATTGGTCCAACTCGCTGACCTTGCCAGACACAGTGGAGCAATAACCTGGACCAATGCAGGTTCAGCGGCAGGTAGAGCCCGCGTTCCGCGGAGCGTCCCGCCGTCTGCTCGTGGATGGGCTGATCGGGCACTTCGACGAGCTGGCCGGCGGCGGGCCGGCCCGGTGGATCTCGCTGGAGGCCCCGTCCGGGTGGGGCAAGACCCGGGTGATGCGTGAGTTCTACGCGGTGCTGGCGGCCTCCCGGCAGTCGGCGCCACCGTACTGGCCCGCATCAATCCTGGGCGCGACGCGCGAGGGCCCCGCCGTGGGTTCAGGCGGCCCGGGTCCGGTGGGCCAACGCCGCAAGCGCGTTTACCCCATGGTTGTGACACGGCCAGGCGGCTCCCTGCCGGACTGGTTCTGGTGGGGCATCGTATGCGGCAGCCGCAACGGCGTCCCGTCAGTGGCGCTCACCGAAGATCTCCGTCAGCTCGCCGAGCACCAACAGTGGCTGGAGGCGCGCTGGCACAGCCTGGCGACGTTCCGCGAGCGGCACGGGGGTAAGGCCGCACGCGCCGGACGCACGGTTGGCGAGGAGACCGCCGCCACGGCCCGGGATCAAGCCGTCGAAGCCATCGTCGGCCACGCCGTGCCCGGCCTCGGCTTGGCCTGGTTGCTCGGCAAATGGGTGACCGGCCAGGTCCTCACCGCGCGGGATCAGCACCGGTCGGTTGCTCAGGAGGCGACCATCGACACCACGGACGGCGGCGACGTGGTCGACGACACCGCGTCCACGCTGGTCCGGCTCGCCCGCCCAGGGTTTCCGACGGTGATCGCGGTCGAGGACCTGCACCTCGCGGATCCGATCCTGATCGAGCTGCTCGGACGCCTGCTCCGCTCGGACGCTCCGATCCTCCTGCTCACCAGCACCTGGCCGGGCATGCTCGATGCTGATGGCCCGCCGCGCGAGCTGGTGGACGTCGTCGCGGCGGGCAGGCTGCTTCGGATCAGGCACGACCTGACGAATCCACCAGGCATGCCCCCAGGGGCGGGGCTCGGCGTGCTGGACGACGCCGACCTGGCGACGATCGTCCGTTTCTACCATCCGGCGACGACCGACGAGACGATACAGCGGCTGGTCACCCGCTACCCCAATCCCCTGCCCCTGGAGCTGGTCTGCACGTTGCCGCGGGTCCAGCGGCGGGCCACGCGCGGCGCCGTCGCGCTCACCGAGGTCGAGGTCGCCGAGCTTCCCGCTACCGTCGAGGACCTCTACCGGGCGATCTGGCGGGAGCTTCCCGAGCCCGTCCAGCAGGTTCTGGTGCTGGGAGCCTGGAGTACGCCGGGCAGCACAGGCTCACCGTGGGCAGCGGGCGAGGATCGGTGGGAAGCCGCTCTGCTCGCCGATGTGGCCGGAAAGCTCTTCCCAGACATCGCCGATCGAGCCGCGCTGGACAGTACGCCCACCCGCTACGGTTGGGTCCGGCGCGTCGACGACGTTTTCCGGCGCTTCCACGAGCCGGTGCAACGTGATATCGCGCTGAGCGACCCGACAGACCTGTTCGGCCGCGACGAGCGGCACGAGTTCTACCGCGGGCTCGCCGAGCGGTTGTCCTCGGGCACGGATGACGACGACCCGTCCCGGGATCGAGCCGAGCACCAGGCACGGATGGTGCTCGCTCTGCACGCTGGCGGGATCCTGCCAACCAGGCCAACCGTGTTGGAAGCCTGCCGGGTGATCGCCTCCAACCTGCTGCGCCATCCGCGGGAGCTGCAGCGGGTCCTCGAACTGACCGACCTGGCGCTGGGCATCGCCGAGGACGATACGCCTGGCTTCGGAGCCGAGACCGGCGGCACCGCGATCCGGGACGCGCTGTGGTCGATCCGGGAAGTCCGAGCCGTCGCGCTCGGCCAACTCGGTCGTACCGAGCAGGCCATCGAGCTGTGGCAGCAACTTGTCGTCGAACAGCACGCCGCGGTGCCCCCGGAGCATCATCGGATACTGACCGGCTGCGCCATCCTGGCCCGCGAGCTGCGCACTGCTGGCCGTTTGGATCAAGCGCTGGAGATGGCCCGCACTGCGGTGGCGTGGGCCGAACAGGCACTCGGCGCCGCAGCGGCCCGCACTCTGCGGCTGCGTGGAACCCTGGCAGTCAACCTGGCCGCGGTGGGCCAGGTTGACGAAGCCCTGACGGTCAATGCTGAGGTGCTGCATCAGCTCGGCGACGAGCATCCCGACGCGCTCACCATCCGCAGCAACCTGGCATCCATGCTGCAGGACGCCGGTCGCGTCGAAGAAGCGATCACGGAACAGCGTGCTGTGCTCGCTCGGTGTGTGGAGATCTACGGCACCGACCATCCGGAGACCCTGACCAGCCGGAGCAACCTGGCGTACGCGCTGAGTGCGGGCTGGCATCTGGATGAGGCGGCCGCACTCAACGAAGCGGTGCTGGCCGACCGGCTGCGCGTGCTCGGCGCCGACCATCCCAGCACGCTGACCAGCCGGAGCAACCTCGCTTCAGTACTCCGCCGGGCGGGCCGGATCAACGAGGCTGTCGCGCAGCAACGTGCCGCCTACGAAGACCGGCGGCGGATCCTCGGCGGCGACCACCCCGACACTCTGATCAGTCAGGCCAATCTGGCATCGGCGCTGGCAGACGCGGGTCGGCCCGACGAGGCGATCCCGGCGTTGGTCGAGGTGGTGGCGGCATTCGCCCGGGCTCATGGGCCGGACAGGCCGGAGACGTTGATGGCTCGTAATCTGCTGGCCGCGACCTTGATGGACGCAGGCCGGGCCGATGAAGCGATTGCCGAGTTCGAGCCGGTGGTCGAGCGTCGGCTCCGACTGTACGGAGCCGACCACCCGGAAACCATGGGTGCCCGGGGCAACCTGGCGGTGGCGCTGCAGTTCGCGGGCCGGCTCGATGAATCGCTGGCGCTCAACGCGGCAGTTCTGGCCGATCGACGCAGGGTGCTCGGCGACGATCACCTGGATACGCTGACCAGCTACAACACCTATGCCCAGGCGCTGCACAAGGTCGGCCGGCTGGACGAGTCGGTCGAGCTGCAGCGCATCGCCCTCGACATCCGGCAACGCCGTCTCGGTGCGGACCACCCGCACACGCTGAGCAGCGCGAACAACCTGGCCGTCGCTCTGGTGGCCATCGGCCGCGCCAGCGAGGCTGTAGAACTGCACGAACGCACAACCGAGGGTTACCTGCGAACGTACGGCCCCGACCACCCAAACACCTTCACCGCTCGGGACAACCATGCCTCTGCATTACGCCAGGCGGGCCGGCGCGAGGCGGTCGGGTTTCTGATCAACCTGCTGACCGACCGGGTACGAGTGTTCGGGCCGAGCGATCCGCTGACCATCCGGTGCGCCGATCTCCTCGGCAACGTGCTGAGCAGCGCGGGACTGCGCGCCGAGGCGATCGAAATCTTCACCAAGCTCGCCGAGATACGCGCGGAGGCCCTCGGCGCGGAGCATCCAGACACCGTCCGTACCAGGGCGCAGCTCAACGATCTGCGCGGCCAGGCGGAGTAACGCGGCAGACATCCCAGCATGCGAGGTCGACCTCCCCTTGAAGCTGTGAACAACGGGGCATGCGACGGAGGAGTCTGTGAGGGTTGCTGCCGAACGGGCAGCCAAACTGGCGAGCATGAGCGGACGATCGCGAACCGGGACACCGTGTCGAGCACGAGGACCAAGCGGTGGACCGGCGCAGGGCCACCGACTCGTAGTGCGCAGGTCGACGGTTCGATCCTGTCAGGCCGCTCGGCACAGAGCCCAGATCACCGACCCGGACTCTGTGTCAGTGCGGGTACTTCCCGAAGGCGCTGCTCAAGGCGGTCTCCGCAGTGCAGCTCATCTCGCCCGGGGCTAGCTGAGTGTGCGAGGGCCGCCAAAGCTCCGCTCCCTTTGAGGTGGTGCGGGCCAGGATGCAGTCGTACTGCGAGGCTCGCAGACCGACACCAACGGTGCCGTTCCGCGCGCCGACGTCCTGGCGAATCGCCGGGTCGAGCTGCAGGCCGGCGAGCGCCGCGCGGACGGCGTCTTCGTTCGAGCCGGCGGACTGCAGGGCGCTCTTCAGGCGGTCATCGATGCCGGCAAGCGACGGGTCCTTCGTGACCGGTAAGGGGGCACCCGTCGGGCATGCGATGTCGTCGTCGCGGGTGTCGTTCTCCGGGCCGAGCTGGAGACGAAAGCAGATGTGCTCGTCGCGTTCCTTGATCACTGAGCCGTCCGCGCCGATCTCCACGCCATGACCGGCCACCTGGAGCACCAGGGTCACGCCGGTCTGCCAGTGCGTCTCGCCGGTGACCACGAGAACCTTGACGTCGGCGTGCTGGCCCGCGGAGTGTGCGTACTTGTCAGCCTGGTAGAGGTGGTCGTATTCGAACCGGAAGAGGACCCTGTCGACCTTCTCCGCGGCGTCGGCCACTGCGCTCTCGTGCAGCGGGCTCTCCCGAAGGTCGACGATGTCGCCGACCTTCTCCTGGAGGCGACCCTCCAGATTGTCGAGGAAGTGCCACGAGGCGCCGCCCACCAGCGCCATGACCAGGAGCACCGCAGCACCGGACGTCATCCGCTGTGTTCGGCGATCCATGAGTGGAAGTATGCCGGCGCCAGGGAAGCCGCGCCGCCCTGCAAAGGCTGCCGCTGGCGACCGTGCCAGGAATGTTGTTGGAAGGAGCTTGTGGCAGAGCAGCTGCCCGCTGAAGGGATGCAGCGAGCGGGGAAGCAGCAGGAAGGCAGCGAGATTCTCGATCCGGGGTTTGCTCCGAAAAGGTCAACCGATGACGGCCGGCACCTGCTCGTCGGTGCTGCTCGTCACCAGCCGACAGATCGAGACCGCATCCCCCAGCGGGGGTCGGAGATCCCTCCGGACCTGATTGCAGTGCAGCGCAGAAGTACAGCATGCGGCTCCGCCCGGCGGCGTGATGCGTTGGCGCCGCCGAGCCGTGACAGATCTGGACCAGCAAACGGTGAGACAAGTCATGACGTGACCGACAGACGCTGGGGCGACACGATCCGCGCCAGGTCGTCAGTGGGGCCGATAGAAGTGCCGATGGGAGCGGTGGCGCACGCCGTAAGAGTTCCGAAAGGGTTCTCGGCCAGCTCGACGGCTGCGGTGGTCGTACGCTGCCGGGGTGGGAAAACGGATCTTCCGGTCGCCGGTGGCATGGGCCGGTCTCGCCTTCGCTGTCGTCGTGGCGATTCTGGCTGTCTACTGGTTCCAGCCGTGGAAGCTGTTCACCGATACATACGTCGACGAAGCACTTCCCCTCGTAGGGGCGACGTCGGCCACCCCCGCTCCGGCGTCCGCGACCCCGTCCCACGCGGCCTCGGCCGCCGCGCCAGTGGGAAACGTGATTCTGGCTGCCGGCGAGTTCGTCACCCATGAGCACAAGACGACCGGCAGTGCCGAGATCGTCCGGCTCGCCGACGGGCGCCACCAGCTCGTCATTCGAGACCTGAATACGTCGAACGGTCCGGACCTGCGGGTGTGGCTGACCGACCAACCGGTGACCCGAGGCACGGCCGGCTGGCGAGTGTTCGATGACGGCGAATGGGTCGAGCTGGCAAGGCTCAAGGGTAATCGGGGCGACCAGGTGTACGAGCTGGCGGCATCGGTTGACCCCCGCGACTTTCGCAGCGTCTCCATCTGGTGCAAGCGATTCTCGGTCTCCTTCGGCGCCGCCGATCTCAAGACCACCTGACACGCTGAATTCTGCCGGGTCCACCGGGTCATCGAAGTGGATCTCGACGTCACCCACCCTGCCAACCGGAGGCGGGAACCTTCGGGCCTGGCGCCGACGGGGAGGCTGTGACCGTTGTACGCGTCAGGGACGTACAAGAGCCTTTGCCATCAACCGGTGGCGCCGTAAACGGCGGCGCCCATCGGCTCGTCGAGTTCCAGGTCGGTTGCTGCGGCGACCCGGGCGATCATCATGTATTGCCCGATCACCATCAGGAGTTCGACCACCTCGCGCGGGGAGAGTCGCCCTGTCAGTGCGGTGGCGGTTTCGTCGGAGGGGCGGACGTCGCGGACGACTTCGGTCGTGAAATGCAGGACGAGCCGCTGGTCTGCCGAGAAGCAGTCGGCTTCGATCTCGTCGCGCCCAAGCGCGTGGATCATCTCGTCTGTGGCGCCGACGGAGCGGGCGATCGGCTCGTGCTGAACCCACTCGTAATTGACGTCGCTCAGCCGGGCAACTCGCAGGATCGCGATCTCGCGGAGCAGCGGGTCGAGGGCCAGGTCCTTGAGCAGCGTGCTTCCCCAGCGCATCCAGTCCGGAAACGCCGTCTCGGCGTTGGCCATCACGCCGAAGAACTTCAGGGGAAGCGCGGCCTGCAGCGCCTCGCGGACCGCCGCTGGGGCGTCGGCGGGGTTCACGTATGGTAAGCGGCTCACAATTTCCCTCATAATCGGCAAGTCAGGCGTCGGGGATCATTATCCGATCGCCGCCAGCTGCCGGACCGGCATTCGGGAAAGCGCAGATGGTGACGAACCACCCGCCGTCACGGCGACCTGGTGAAGAGTGTCTTCGATGATCTACGCCGGCGGTGGCGGGGAGCCCGTTCAAGCTGGGCCGAGCGGTACCGGCAGCGCCAGGATGATCGAATGCCACACAGTTCATCGATCTATGCCGGCCCGTGCCCCGGCTATCTCGGCGCCCCGTCGCACTGGCCGGCGCCAACCACCATGGGAGCCAGCGCCTTGTGCGAGCACCTCGGACGGCACTGGATGTCAATTGCTCCGGAGCGAGACAAGGTTGCTGCTCATTCTCTGACCTGCGGCAACGATGAGCCGCTGGTAGGGGTGGGTGCAGTTGAGCGCCGTCCGATGCCGTTGGAAGCGGTTTGTGGCGTCAAAGCGAGTGACGCCCAACGGTAACGGCCCCACGCTCGTGCTCTGGGTTTCGCGGCTGATACTGCTCACCGCTGGGTCAAGCGTCCGCAACAATGGTGCTGCGTGCGGGCGGAGGGTGCAGGACCACCACGCGTCCGCCAACCCGTCGGGCCCAGGGGCCGGAGGAATGCGTGAGCCAGGAGGGCGCGGTGGGCGAGCCCAGGTGCGTCAAGCTCGCCCTGCTCGCCGACCCGGACCTGCCCCAGGAGATTGCGCAACGCCTGGCCGCCGAGCTTCCCAATCTGCTCCGTCGATTCGTTGCCGCCGACGTGACCTGGGACGTCACCACGTTCGTGACCGCGGTCGTCGGCGATGAGCAGGTCGACGTGGCGGAACTGGTTCAGGTAACAGACAGGGTGGCGCCGAGCGATGACTGGCGATTGGTCATCGTCCTCACGGATCTGCCGCGCCGCGACGGCACCCGGCCGGTGGCGGCGGAGGTCAGCGTCGATGATCGGGTAGGCATGGTGTCGCTCCCGGCGTTGGGCAGCATCCGCCTCTACCGCCGCGCTCGCGAGACCATCATCGCGGTTGCCCGGGTGCTGGTCGGCACCGCGGACCGGCTGGTCGCGCAGGAGCAGGCAGCCCGGGAACGGGCGGTACTCCCACGCCGCCGCGGTGCCCGAATCAGGATCGAGCCCGATGAGCGGGGCGGCATCCGGTACGTCACGCGTGGGTTCGGGGGGCGCCTGCGGCTGCTCGCCGGAATGGTGCGCGCCAACCGGCCCTGGCGGCTGTTCACCGGCCTGTCGAGGGCGCTCGCCGGCGTCTTCGCCGCGGCCGTCCTCGCGGTCGTCAACGACGTTGTCTGGGATCTCGCGACAGCACTTGGCAGTCTGCGACTGATCCTACTAACCATCATTTCGCTAGCGGCTCTCGTCGCATGGCTCATCATCGATCACGGGTTGTGGGAGCACGGTCACGCTCGGAGCGCCCGCGAACGTGCCGTCCTCTACAACGCATCGACCGTCGCCACCCTGTTCATCGGCGTGCTGTGCTTGTACGTCGTGCTCTACGTCGTGCTCGGCTGCACGGTCGCGTTCCTGCTTCCGCAGGACGTCGTCGCCGAAGCCATCGGCCGTGAACCGAGTTGGGGTGATTACGCCGCCCTCACGTGGTTCACCACGTCGCTGGCGATGCTCGGCGGCGCGCTCGGCGCCGGGCTCGAGGATGAGGCGGCGGTGCGGCGGGCGGCGTACGGGCAACGCCAGCGCGAACGGCAGCTGGACGGTTCGCGCGAGAATTCCTGATCCATGCGGACAGTACTTCCTCAGCTGAGGCGGGCTCCGTCGGACCCGACGGTCAGGGCTGGTACTGGCTGCGGGTGCGGGGCAGCCACTGGGGGTGCTGGTCCCGCAGATAGCGGACCAGTCCCTCGCGCAGGTCGCAGCGCAGGTCCCAGGCGCTGGCGCCGTCCGCGGCCGAGGCCTGCACCTGGATTACCACCGTCTGATGGGTGGAGTCGACCATCTGGAGCACCCACTGGCCGCGATCCCACAGCGGCGAAGACTCAACCAGCCGGCGCGCCTCCCGGCGCAGGTCGTCCAGGTCGGCGGTGTGGTCGACATGGATCTGGATCTTGCCGACCACCCGGGACTCGTTCCGGGTCCAGTTCTGGAACGGCCGCTCGGTGAAGTACGTGGTCGGCAGGATGAGCATCCGCTCGTCCCAGAGCCGAATCACCACGTTGGTCAGCTTCACCTCTTCGACTCGGCCCCATTCGCCGTCGACCACCAGCACATCGCCGACGTGCATCCCGTCGGCGAAGGCGACCTGGATGCCGGCGAACGCGTTGCCGAGCGCGGTTCGGGCGGACAGCCCGATCACTGCGCCGACCACTCCCGCCGACGTCAGCACGGAGATGCCGAAGAGACGTACCGGGGGAAAGGTGATCAGGATCAGGCCGATCGCGACGATCGTGACCACGGCGACGGTGAGCCTCCGCACCGGGCGGATCTGCGTCCGGGCCCGCCGGATCCGCCGACTGGTGACCTCGTCGCCCGGCAGTCGGCTGAACGCGACCGCTTCGGCGGCGTGCAACGCCTTGATCACTAGCCACGCGCCGAAGACGACCAGGACCAGCAGGGTGACATGCCGCAGGTACCGCTGCCACCCGGCCGGCCCGAACGGCAGCGAGTAGTACAGCGCCCCGACCAGCAGAACCGCTGCCGCCGGGCGGCGGCAGGCCTGCCGCAGCGGCTCCAGCAGCCACTTGTAGCGGCCGCGGGCTACCCGGCGGACCAACATGCCGGAGATCAGGTCCACGACCACCGCCGTCGCCAGCGTGGCTACTACGATCAACGCGGTATGCATCAGAGGCCGTTCACCGTGATCCCGATGCCGCCTTTCCCCAGCTCACTGCCCAGTCCACCTGCCCAGGGTGCCATCCGGTCCGTTGGTAGGCCGCGAACATCGACAAACGGTCGATGAATTCGCACCTGGACCTGCGTCAGCCGCGCGGCGGCGGCTTCCCGGTTGTCGGTTTCGCGCCCTGGAAGATGCTGAACAGCCAGAGCAGGGAGGGCGTGAGGAGCAACGCTCCAACGACGAGGACGGCGAGCACGGTGGCAAGCACGGTGGGATCACCGGCCGCCTCGGCGACGGTGAGATCAGGTGGCAGCAGGACCGGGTACTGGGCAGCGCCCCAGGCCCAGAGCACGGCCGCGACCGCAAGGGCGGCGGTCACCCGCACCAGCCGGTAGCGGCCAGTACCGATCAACACCAGGGAGACGATCCCGGCGACGAACGAGAGCAGGACCAGGACGAGCGCCCGGCCGCGCAGCTCGGCGAAGAGGTCCGGTGCGTCCGCGGCGACGACGGCCAGCCCGGCCGCCGCCCCGGCGCCGACAACGACGCCGGTGATCAGGGCGCGGCGCCGGAACTGAGCCACCAGGTCGGCGGCGCCGGCGCGACGGGCGTCGTGGATCAGGTACACCGCGGCGAGGTACGCGCAGACACCGATCGCGAGCAGGCCCGCATAGCCGGAGGTGGGGTTGAGCCAGCTGCGCCAGATGTCACCCTCGGCGATGCCGGGCGGCACGCGGCCGGAGGCGACGGCTCCGACGATACTGCCGAGGAAGAACGGGGTGGCAACCGAGGAGATCGCGAACGTGGCGCCGTAGAGGCGCTGCTCGGCGAGAGTGTGGCTGGCCTTGCGGAAGGCGAAGGCCGCCCCACGGCCGATGATTCCCAGCGCGGCCAGGGTCAGCGGGACATAGAGGGTAGAGGCGAACGCGGCGAACGCGGGCGGAAAGGTGGTCCAGATGAGAGTGATCACCAGGATCAGCCAGACGTGGTTGGCCTCCCACACCGGCCCGATCGAGTGCGCGATCAGCTCCCGACGGGCCGCGCCACGTCGCGCGCCACCGGCGAATAGGTCCCAGATTCCGGCCCCGAAATCCGCGCCGGCAAGCAGGGTGTAGAGCGTCAGGCCGGCCAGCAGCACCCCGAGCAGGACGTCGGCGACGGTCATCGGCCGCTGTCCACCGGCTCGGGGACGCCCTCCTGCGGGGCGACCGGCTCGTCGCGGTGCCTGGCCATCCGCCGCAGCACCGCTACGGTGGCGACGGTGAGCACGGCGTACACGGCGGCGACCAGCGCCAGACCGGTGGCCAGCCCGGGCGCCGGGTTGACCGCCTCGGCGGTGCGCATCACCCCGTACACGATCCAGGGTTGCCGACCAACCTCGGTGACGACCCAGCCGGCCTCGACCGCGACGGCGGCGGCGATGCCGGCCAGGGCGGCGGCCCGCAGGAACCACGGCGAGCGGGGCGGGCCGCGGCGCCGCCACCACGCGAGCGCCCACCAGCCGGAGAGCGCGACCAGCCCGAACCCGATGGCCACCATCAACTGGAACGCCCACTTGACCACCGTCACCGGTGGCTCCTGGTCGTCCGGCACCTGGTCCAGGCCCAACGCGCATGCCGCGATCCAGGCGGAACCCGGGCTGCTATCCGCTGCGGGTGCCAGGCAGCGCCTGCAGGTGTGGCGTTCCAGAAACCTGCGGACGATGCCTCGCCCGCGACGTCCTCATCCGACGCTTCGCCGAGCGCGACCACAACGTGGGCACCGGTCGGAGCATGACCAGGGCCAGCGCTCTTGCGCGTTCGTCGTCGGCATCCGCCAGTTCTTCCGGAAGGTCCGCTGAGTTGGGCGCCCGCCGGTCGGAACTGTCGCCGCGCCGGTCGGGGCTGTTCGACCGGCAGCACTCACCGCGACATTGGCTGCTCCTACCCGACGTCACCGACCACCCCGCCGCCGAGGCAAGCTCAACCTGCGCGATCAAGGACGTGCACTCCGGCTGGATCGTCGGCTACTCCATCGACTCGGGGATGAAGGCGTTAGGTTCAGGCCGACGCGAAGGAGCAGCCCTGCGGCCAGAGACCGTAGATCTTCTGGAGGACGTGGATCGGTCACACGAATTTGCCCTAGATCGACTCTGACTGGTGAGGTATCGGGTACGCGTCAGCGTGGCGGCGAGGCCTGCTCCAGTGGGCGTCCGTGGGCTCGGATCGTGTCCGAGACGGCAACCCCGAGCAGGACGGCGACAGCTGCTGCAGCGACCCCGAGTGGCGGCAGGCCGACCATCACCGGCGCCATGGCCGCGAGGACGAGGATCCCGATCGGCCGTGGCCGGGACACGCGGGCGAAGGCCACGTACTCGAATACTGAGCGCCCGGCGAGGTAGAGCACGGGCCCGCCGAGGATGGTGCCGACCCAGGCGGGTTTGGCGTGTCCGGATGGATCTATGAGGACGAGTTCGGAACCGGCTGAGGTGGCGAGGATGCCGGCCACCATGAGCAGATGGGAGAACTCGGCCAACCGACCGAGCCGGCCGGGGTCGGCGGATGCCGCGATGGCCTCGCCCAAGATCTGGCCGGCTCGGTAGAAGTAGATCCGCCACAGCAACACCGTGGTGAGGAACGACAATGTGAGGGCCAATGTTCGTTCAGCCACGATCGGACCGCGTAGAAGACTCGATCCGGAGGTCAGGATCGTCTCACCAAGCGCGACGATGACGAGCTGCCAGTAACGTTCGGCCAGGTGCTCGCCCGCGACGGCCCACGGCGACACCCGCGAGCGACCCAGCCACGGTACCGGCCAGCCGAGTCTGCCCCCCAGGTAGTCGATCGCCAGGGCCAGCGTCCACAGCGAATTGCGCGTCACCTCAGGTGCGAAGGCTCCGGTGAGCCACGGCACGGCCGACGCGCCGAACCAGACGAGCGCCAGCATGTTGACGCGGCGCAGATCGTGACCCCGCACGAGGACGAAGAAGAGGGTGCGGCCCACCTGGATCGCGACGTACGTGCTCGCGAAGAGCAGGCCAGTCTCCGCGAGAGCCCCGGATATCGCGACCGCCAGGAACAGGCTCCCAAGCATCGTCGCGAGGACAACGAACTGGGTCGCCGGCTGGAACGGATCGAATCTGCTGGTCATCCATGCCGTCTGGGTCCAGATCCACCAGACGGCCAGGAGCAGCAGCAAAGTTTCGGCGTTCTCGGACAGGGAAGTGGTCAACGTGTCGGCGACGTGATCCCTGGTGTAGTCCAGCACCAACTCGTGCACGATCCGGGTAAGCGCGAAGACGTACACGAGATCGAAGAACAGTTCCAGGAAGGTCGGCCGCTGCGGACTCTCACGCATGCGCAGCAGATTGGCCACTCTGTTCGTCGTCACCGGCCCGCCCGCTTCGTCGGCTTTGTCGCTGATGCAGTCGTACCACGTCGCCGCGCCGCCCACGGACAAGACGCACCCTTAATGACTGGGGGCCTGACGGCCGACGAGGGCTGCCACCGCGCCCAGCATCGTGGGCCTGGCGACTCGCCACCCCGCATCGACCATTGATCGAACGCTTGTGCGATGCGCTGGTGGAGGACGTCGCGGGACGCTGGTGCAACGGCACCTTGGATCGACCGGCGTAGCGGAGTCGTCCGTGCTGGTCGCAGCGGCCGAGCAGGAGGTTCTGCATGATCATCGGAGCCGCCGCCGTCCACCTGCTCTCCCGGGCGATGCAGGACCTGCCGGCCGCCTACGCCGTGTTCACCGGCATCGGCGTGATCGGCGCGATCTCGCTCGGAATCGTCGTGCACAGGGACCCGGTCAGCATCGGCCGCTTCACCGCACTGGCATTGATCACCGGCGGCATCATGCTCGCCCGATCACCAATTCCAACTGATCACTCGGCGAGTCCACACTTCGGACCACCCGTCGACAACGCGATCAGCATCGAGGATCATGCATATCTATGTCTACCCGAGCCGCCGACGGCCCGCCGGTCGCCGCGAGCGACGGCCACAGCCCGGTCCCCGCCGCCCCGACCCCTGACCGCTGGGCCCGGTGGCGCTGGTTACGCCACGAATGGACCGGAGCGATGGTCGGTGGCCTGCTGCTCGCGGTGGTGCTGACCTGGCCCACGATGCGGCATCCGGCGAGCACGGTGCCCGGCGACCTCGGCGACCCGACGTTGCAGGCGTGGCAGATGGCCTGGTCGGGCCATGCCCTGCTGAGCCAGCCCCTCGACCTCTGGCACTCGAACACCCTCTACCCGGAGAGGTACACGTTCGCCTACAGCGACACCCTCCTCGGATACGCCCCGATCGGCGCGCTCGGCTCGGGCTTCGAGGCCGCCCTGGTCCACTACAACGTCATGTACGTGCTGGTACACGCGTTGGCGTTCGTCGGGGCGTACGCGTTGGTCCGGCAGCTCGGGGCGGGCCGGTGGGGCGGCGCGGTCGCCGGGCTCGCGTGGGCGTACGCGCCGTGGCGGCTGGCGCACGCGGGTCACCTGAACATCCTCTCCAGCGGTGGAATCGCGTTGTCCCTGGCGATGCTGGCACGCGGGCACGGCTGGTCGTTGCGGCACGGGTACCGGCCCGAGCGACGCCGACCCGGGTGGGCGTTGGCCGGGTGGATCGTCGCCGCCTGGCAGGTCAGCCTGGGCTTCGGCATCGGGCTGCCACTGGTCTACTTCCTGCTCGCCGCAGTGCTGGTGGCCCCCGGCTGCTACGGCTGGTCGTGGTGGCGGCGGCGGGCGCGACTCCCGTTCGGCCGCCGGTTGCTGCTGGCCGATCTGGCCGGTGGGCTCGTCTTCGGCGCGGTGACGCTGCTCCTGGGGCTGGTCTACCTGCGGGTCGTCGACCTCAATCCGCAGGCCGTGCGGTCCCTGGACTGGACGGAGATGTTCTCGCCGCCGCTGATCGGCTTCGTCACCGCCCCGGCGGACTCCTGGTTGTGGGGTGAGCCGCACGCGGCGGCCCGGGTGCAGCTGTCCTGGCCCCCGGAGATGGCGTTGCTGCCCGGCATGGCCCTGATCGGGATGGCCATGGCGGGGCTGTTCGTCTCGGTGTACCCGGTCCGGCACCGGGTCGCGTTGGGGCTGGGCGTCCTAGGGACGGTGCTGCTGGGCCTCGGCGCCACGCTGGGTGGCGATGGTGACCCCGGCTACCTCACGCTGTCCCGGCACCTGCCCGGCTGGGACGCGCTGCGGACGCCGGGCCGGATGATGCACTGGACCAGTCTGCTGCTGGCGGTGCTGGCGGCCGGGCTGGTGACGGCGATCGCCGAGTCGGCGCGACGGTCCCCCACCCGGAGGCGCACGCGGCTGCTGGCGCCGGCGGTTCTCCTGATACCGCTGGCCCTGGTCGGGCTGGAGGGGGTGAACCGGACGCCGCACCCGGTGGTGCCGCGGCCACCGGCCGCGATGCGGGTGGCGGAGGAGCCCGTCCTGCTGCTGCCGATCGGCGGCACGAACGACCTGCACTACATGCTGTGGACGACCGACGGGTTCCCCCGGGTGGCGAACGGGCTGGCCGGCTTCGAGCCCGCCACCCTGGCGCAGACCCGGGCGGCGGCGGCCTCTTTCCCCGATCCCGGGAGCGTGGCCTACCTGCGTGGCATCGGGATCCGGTCGGTCGTGGCCATGCCCGACCGGGCCGTCGGGACGTCGTGGGAGGGCATCGCGGCCCGGCCGGTCGACGGACTGGGCATCACGCGGGAGGAGCTCGATGGTGTGCTGGTCTACCACCTCGGGTGACGGCTCTGCGGGTACGGGCCGGGCGGGGTGACGACGTGCGGCTGTCGGTAGTGGTGCCCTGCTTCAACGAGGAAGCGTCGGTGGAAGGGCTGCACCGGGCGGTGACCGCCGCGCTGGCCGAGCTGCCCGACGTCGATGTTGAGGTGGTCTACGTCGACGACGGGAGCGCGGACGGCACCCTCGTGGCGCTGCGCCGGCTGGCCGCGGGCGACCCGTCGGTGCGGTACACGTCGCTGAGCCGGAACTTCGGCAAGGAGGCGGCGATGCTGGCCGGTCTGGAGCGCGCCACCGGGGACGCCGTGGTCATCATGGACGCCGACCTGCAGCACCCGCCGCGACTGCTGCCCGACATGGTGGCGCTGTACCGCCAGGGATTCGACCAGGTGATCGCCCGCCGGGACCGGCATGGTGACCGGTTCCTGCGGATGCTCGCCTCGCGGTCCTTCTACCGGATGGTCAACTGGTGGATCGACGTACGGCTGCTGGACGGCGCGGGCGACTTCCGGCTGCTGTCCCGGCTCGCGGTGGACGCCGTGCTGGCCATGCCCGAGTACAACCGGTTCTCCAAGGGACTGTTCTCCTGGATCGGGTTCCGGACGGTCGTGGTCGCGCACCGCAACGAGACACGTCAGGCCGGTCGGAGCCGGTGGACGTTCGGCAAGCTCTTCAACTACGGGTTCGACGGTCTCCTGTCGTTCAACAACCGGCCGCTGCGACTGGCCATCTACTGCGGCCTGTTCCTCACCCTGATCGCGCTGGGATACATGATCTGGGTGGTCGCCGACGCCGTCGAGAAGGGCATCGACGTCCCCGGCTACACCACCATCATCGTCAGCGTGATCGGTCTCGGCGGGATCCAGATGATGATCCTCGGCGTCATCGGGGAGTACATCGGCCGGATCTACTACGAGACCAAACACCGGCCGCACTACCTGATCCAGGAGACGGAGGACCTGCTGACGGAGAGCGGGCAGGCCCCGCGCGTGCCGGCCCGGCCGGTGGACCCCGTCCGGCAGCGGATGCCGGCCCGTGAGGAACCCTCCCGGCACGACCGCCTCCGTCGCGCCGCCGACCGGTCCGTGCGGGGCGACGCACCGTAGCTGCCGGGCGGGGACCTGGCGGCCTCCGCGGTGCTGATTCCGCCGGCGGTCATCGCGGGGTCTCCTGGAGTTGTCCGGTGCGGGCGATGCGGGCGAAGACGTGGGCGCTGGGTTTGGGCAACCGGGCGAACGAGTCGTCGACGCTGATGAGTCCGAATCGGGGTCGATATCCCTCGCTCCACTCAAAGTTGTCGAACGCCGACCAGTGCAGGTATCCGCGCACGTCGACGCCTTCGGCGCAGGCCTGGGCGAGGGCTGCCAGGTGGGTGGTGAGATACGTGATCCGTTCGGTGTCGTCGGTGGTGGCGATGCCGTTCTCGGTGACGTAGAGCGGCAGCCCGGTGGCGGCGGCGCGGTGCAGCATCTCCCGCAGGCCGTCGGGGTGCACGGCCCAGCCCATTTGGGTCAGCGGGGTGCCGGTCGGCGGTTCACCGAACCAGGTGGGTGAGGCGGGGTCCACCCATTGTTTGCGGTAATACTGCACTCCGAGCCAGTCACCGCCGTCGGGGCCGGCGAGGTTGTCGAGGTAGCGGTCGACGATCTCGTAGCGCATCAGCCGGTGCAGAGAACGACAGGCGTCGTCGTCGCGGGCCGGGGCGAGCACCGGCAGCTGCACGGCCAGCCCGATCTGGGCGCCACCGGCGGCGCGGATCGCCGGGACCGCTGCGAGGTGTGCGTCGAGCAGAACCGAGCCGACGCGTCTCCACAGGACCGGGTTGGTCAGGCCGGGCGGGTGGTAGCCCTCGAGGTAGCCATGCAGGGCGATCATCTGCGGCTCGTTGAGGGTGCAGATGTACGGCATCAGCGAGCCCAGCTCAGCCGTGACATGAGCGCAGTACCGGGTGAACAGGTCGATGGCGTCCGGGGCGAGCCAGCCGCCGCGGGCGGCGAACCAGCGCGGCAGGGTGAAGTGGTGCAGGGTGACGAAGGCGGTCATGCCGGTGCCGGCGAGCGCGGTGAGGACCCGCCGGTAGTGGGCGATGGCGGTGCGGCTGAACTCGCCGGGCGCCGGTTCGATCCGAGACCACTCGATCGACAGGCGGTGTGCGTTGTGGCCCAGGGAGCGAAGAAGCGCAAAGTCATCGGAGTACCGGTGGAAGTGGTCGATGCCGTCGCCCGACGACGTCTGCGCGGCCGACGTGGGGTGGTGTTCGAAGTCCCACCAGTCGTTGTTGGTGTTGCCGCCTTCGACCTGGTGGGCCGAGGTGGCGGTGCCCCACAGAAAGTCGGCAGGTAGGTCCACGCGAGTCCTCTCGGCAGGTGGAGTCGTGGCCTCCGCGCCCAGGGCGCGGAGGCCACGTCACATCACCTGGTGGTGAAGGTGTAGGTGCCCGACGGCGACCGGTAGACGGAATAGCCGCCCTCGGTGCGCAGGAGCTTCGTGCGGTGCGGAGCGCCGGTCACCTTGCCGCCGAGGGTGGGCACCCACACCTCGGCGGTGCTGTTTGGCGGAACGGTGACGGTCAGCCGCAGGCGGTCTCCGGTACGGGTCCACTCGGAGCGGGCCGTACCTTGCGGGGTCGTGTAGCTGCCCTTGACGAACGTCAGGTTGCCGACCACCTTCGGCTGGATGACCAGGTCGCGGTAGGCGGTGGTGCCGTCGGCAGCACGGATACCTGCCAGGCCGGCGTGGAACCACTCCTCGATCTGGGCGAGGATCATGTGGTTCTTGGAGTCGCCCCGGTTCCACCGCTCCCCCACGGTCGTCATGCCGCCCGGGTTCGCTGTGGTGGACTCCATGAAGTAGCCGTAGCTGGGCTGCTCATCTTCCTGGATGAGGTCCCACAGCACGTCGTCGCGGCCGCCGGCGGACAGCGCCCGCACGGTCGGTGCCATGCCGATGGTGCCGCCGCTGAAGTGCGGACCGTCACCGACCGGATGGAACGTGTAGACCAGTTCCACGAGTGCGTCGAGGACGGGTTGCCGTTCCCCGTCGGGCACCAGGCCGGCGTCGAGGGCGAGGGCCTGCGCCGTCTGGGTGGCGCCCGCGGTGCCTGCGGTGCCGTCGGTGGTGTAGCGGCGCAGAGTCGTGTTGTAGAAGGCCGCGTTGAACGCCGTCTTGATGTCCGCGGCGAGCGCCGTGTACTTCTGCGCGTCCGCGGGACGGCCGGTCAGCTCCGCCAGCTTCGCGAGTTCGCTGATCATGAGGTAGTAACCCCAGGTTCCGGTGATGCGGCCGGAGGTCTGGTCGGCGGACACCCAGTCGGCCAGCGCTGCGTCGACGATGTGCCCGACCGCCTTCTGCCGCTGGATGTAGTCGGCGAACCGCACCATCGGCTCGTAGTAACGGGCCGCCGTCTCGGTGTCGCCGTACAACTGCCGCAGGAGTCCCGGAACCAGGATGATGGCGTTACCCCAGTTGATCTCATCACCGAAACGACCCGAGTAGCCCCAGTCGTAGACGGGGGTCTTGAGCGCAACGTTGCCGAACATCGGGGTGTCCGCCATCGACTGGCCTTCGACCAGGTGCCGCTCGTGGGTGCGCAGATAGGCGGACAGGTCGAAGTTGCGGTGGATAGAGCCCATCGGCATGGTGTAGTCCGCCGGGTAGGACAGCTTCTCCCGGCCAGGGCAGTCGGTGAAGACGGACATGATGTTGCCGGCGAACGAGTACCAGGCCATGTCGTGGATGCGATTGACTCGCGCGTTCGACGTGAGCACGGTGCCGGCAAGGGGCGTATCCGCCTGCACTCGCAGCCCGGTGATGGTGTCCTTGGTCGGCAGATAGCCTTCGGGCAGGCCGGTGACCTGCACCCACTGCATGCCGAAATAGTTGAAGTCCGGCCGCCAGGTCTCCCCGCCGCGTAGCCCACCGGAGGTGTAGGTGTTGAACAGGTCGGTGCCGCGGCTACCTCCGCCACCCATCAACGAGGCCTGATCCACAGTGCCGTCGGCCGCGAGCGACTCGGCTGGCGACAGGCGGATCGTGGTGCCGGCCGGCACACCCGGCTTGAGCGTGAGTTGCGGCAAGCCGACGATGTTCTGCCCGAAGTCGAACACCCAGGTGCCGGGCTTCGGGTTGGTCACCGCGACCGGGGTGAACTTTTCGGCGATCTTGATTGGTGGGGCGGTGCGTCCGACCAGCTTGGTCGCGAGGTTCGGCGGTGGTGCGATTCCGGCGGCGATCCATTCGGCCGGGCTGCCGTCGCGCCGCTTCGCCGTGGCCGTCAGGTCGGCGCCGGGCTGGTCCCATCCGGGCTGCTCGCGGCGGGCGTCGTGATCCGACCCGGAATACCAGGCGTCGGTGACGAGCGGGCCCAGCGAGGTGCGCCACTCGCGGTCCGAGACGATCACCGTCGAGGACCCGCTTGTGTACGAGACCTCGAGTCGGGCGATGAGCCGTGGGGTGACGGCCGCTCCGGCGCTGGCATCGCTGGCTGCGACGTTGTTGCCAGACCCGGTGACCGTGGCGCCGGTGGAGTGCGGTTTGGACAGGCCGGGGGTGAAGGTGATGCCGGTGCCGTCGGCGCCGGCCGTCCCGATCGCGGTGATGGTCCGCGACTCCAGGCTGTCGCCGCCACCCGCGGTGTCGACGTTGATGGTGCCGCCGACGTGGTAGCCGGTGACGCTGTCGAGGCGCACGGTGGTTGCCCCGGCCTCGGTGTCGCCGGTGAGCACGCCGCGGCCTTTGAGTTGGCTCTGCCACCACGAGTACGGGGACGTACGCCCGACCGCCGGGTTGGTGACGCTGCGCCGCACGTACGCCGGGCCGTTGCCCAGCTTGACCCCGACGGTGTTGTCACCCTTGCGAAGCTCGTCGGTGATGTCGAAACCGCGGTACTCACTCGAGAGTTGGTAATTCGAGTAGCCGGGAGCGAGGACCTCGTTGTTCAACTCGCGGCCGTTGACGGTCGGCAGGTGCATGCCGACGCCGGACAGGTAGAGCCGCGCGTGACTGACCTTACGGCGTGGGTCGATGCTGAACTGGCGGGCGAAGATCGGCATCGGTTGGGTGTCGACGCGGTCGGGATACTCGATCCATTTCGCGCTGCCCCAGTCGGATTGCTGGAGCAGGCCCATCTCCCAGGTGGAGCGGGCGCTCCAGGCGGAGGCGCGTCGGTTGGCGTCCCAGACCCGGACCTGCCAGGCGAGGCGTTGCCGGGAGCTGAGTGCCGTGCCGGAGTAGCGGACGCCGGATTGGATGGCGGAGGTGACCTTGCCGGAGTCCCAGATGAGCCGATTGTGGCCGAGGTCGCGGACCTGAATCTGGTAGGCGGTCTGCCGGTCAGCGGCCGCTGACCGAGTTTCGGCGAAGCGCCAGCTCAGCAGGGGGTTGGGGTTGTCCAGCCCGATCGGCTGGTCGGGGCGGCCGTCGACGCGCAGATCCACGACTCGCACGTCGGGACCGATGGCACCGGCCGGGGTGGCAGCGAGGACGGAGGTCGCGGCGAGCGTCGCGGCGAGCCCGAGTGCGGTGATCAGGCTTACGGCTCTCATGATCCTGCCTTGTAGTCGGCGTCCATGTCCTTGAGGACCTCGGCGGCGGTGGCCTGGTCGCTGAAGATCTCCTGCAGGCCGCTGAGCATGGTCTGCTGGACCTTGGCGTTGGGCCACAACTGATCCATGAACGGCACTGTGCGGTTGTCCTTGACGTACGCGGTGAGTTCGGTCAGACCCGGGTCGATGGTGGTGGTGGCGGTGGGCAGGGTCGGCAGACTGCCTTGTGCCTCGTTGAACAGCTTCATGCCCTCCGGTGACATGACGAAGTTGACGAACTTGAGCGAGAGTTCCTTGTTCTTCGCTTTCGCGTTGACGCCATAGCCCATACCGGCAGCGGCAGGCATGAGGAAGCTCGCCGCGTCGTCGGTCGCCGGCAGCGCCTTCATGGTGAACTTGCCGTTCGGGTTCTTCTGCTTGAGCAGGGCGATGACCCAGTTGCCCTGGATGATGCCGAGCGTCTTACCGGTCGCGGCCAGGGTCTGGCTGGCCTCGTAGCTGGTGCTGAGGGGGCTCTTCTGGAAGCAGCCGGCCTTGTTCATCTCCTGGTATTTGGCCATGGCGTTGGCCCACGCCGACCCGGCGAAGGTGGCCTGGCCGCTCTGCATCTTGGTGTCGAAGTCCTTGTCCGTGCCATAGACATCGGTGGCCACCAGGGCGTACAGGGCGAGCTGGGTGACCCAGTTGTCCTGGATGCCGAGGGCGAAGGCGGGGGTGCCCTTACCGGCGGCGGATTTGCAGAAGGCGAGCAGGTCGGTCCAGGTCCCCGGCGTGGTCAGGCCGGCCCTGCTCACCGCCTCGTCGTTGTAGACGGCGCCGATGCCGTTGAGCCCGAACAGCGCGTTGTAGGTCTTCCCCTCGTACTGGGAAAGCTTCTTGAAGGCGTCCGGCAGTTGCGCGGCCCACGGCTGGTCGGACAGGTCGAGCAGGTAGCCGGGCTTGGCGATCACGTAGGTGGCGCCGGGATTGCCGTTGCCCGGCCAGACCGACATCACGTCCGGCGCGGTGCCGGACGACAGTTGCGTACGAATCTGCTGCTGGTGCTGGTCGGCGCCGCTGGTGGTGAGGTTGACCTTCACGCCGGGGTTCGCGGTTTCGAAAGCTTTCACTACCGGTTCGATGGAGCCCTGGTCGACCGAGGCGATGGTGAGGGTGTTGTCGTCGCCGGAGCCGGCGTTGGTGCCGCTGCTGCAGCCGGCGATCAGGGTCGCGGCCATCAGTGCGGCTGCGGCAGCGGTGAGTCTGCGTGAGTTCACGATGTCTCCCACATTGGAGATGAATCAGGCGGGGCGGTGAAGGTGTAGCGGCCCGATGTCAGCGCAGGGTGATCCCTGCGGCGGACGGTTCGGCCCCGAGAATCCCGGGTGTCCCGGCGGCAGGCACGTCATTCTCGCGCGCTGCCGGGATCGGTGGGGATCTGCAGTACGGCGGTGCTTCCCGGCGGCACCGTGTCGATCACGGTGAGCCGGCGCTCTGGTCGATGCCGGCGACCCCGGCCGTAGAGCCAGTCGCCGACGCTGCCGCGGGCGGGGTTCGTCGACGCCGAGCGGTTCGGTGAGCTGCTCGGTCCGCAAGCCGTCAGGAGTCATCCCTTCAGCCCTCCGGCGAAGCCGTTGATGATGCTGCGCTGCAGTGCGAGGTACACGGCGAGAACGGGCACGATGCTGATCAGCAGGGCGGCGAAGATGAGATTCCAGTCGGAGACGAACTGGCCGACGAAGCCGGCGACCGCGACGGGCATGGTCTGCTGGTCGCTGCCGCTGAGGTAGAGCAGCGGGGTGAAGAAGTCGTTCCAGACACTGACCGCGTTGAGCACCAGGGCGGTCACCGTTATCGGTTTGAGCATGGGTAGGACGACGTAACGGAAGGTCGCCAGCGGTGTGCAGCCGTCGATTGCCGCGGCGTCCTCGAAATCACGGGGCAACGCCCGCAGGAAACCGACGTAGAGGAAGGTCGTGAACGGCACCTGCAGGCCGGCGTAGAACAGCACCAGCGACCACACCGAGCCGAGCAACCCGAGGTCGCGGACCGTCTGGTAGAGCGGCAGTGACGCGAGCTGGAACGGCAGGACCAGTCCCAGCATGATCAGCAGGAAGGTGCCGCGCGACCAGCGAGCGGTGGAGCGAGCCAGGGGGTAGGCAGCCAGCGACGAGACGGCGAGCACGATCAGGACGCTGACGGCGGTCACGAGAATACTGTTGATCAACGCGCCACCGAGGCCGGCCTCCTGCCATGCCTGGGTGAAGTTGCCCAGGGTCGGTGCCACGGTGGGACTGATCGGCGACGAGGTATCCGACGGCGACCGCAGGGCCAGGTTGACCAGCACGTAGACGGGGAACGCGAACGCGATGGCCACCGCGATCATGACCACTTCGAGCGCGAAGGTGCGCTTGGTGTAGCGGTTCATGACGCCGCCCTCTCGTTGCGGGACAGCACGGCGTACTGGCCGGCGGAGGCGACCGCGACGATGACGGTGAGCACGACGGCGAGGGCGATGCTGTAGCCGAATTCGCCGAGGGTGAAGGCGTCCTTGTAGATCAGGGTGGAGATGGTGTCGGTGGCGTGGCCGGGGCCGCCGCCGGTCAGCGCGTACACCTGGTCGAACAGCTTGATGCCGCCGATGATCGACAGCATCAGATTGATGGTGATGGCGGGGGCCAGCAGCGGCCGGATGATGGACCAGAAGCGGCGGACCGGACCGCTGCCGTCGATGGCGGCCGCTTCGTAGATCTCCTTGGGCACCGACTGCAACCCGGCCAGGAAGATGACCATGGAGTAGCCGGCGAACTGCCACACCACGACGAGCACGATCATCCACAGCGCCAGGCCTGGGTCGCCGAGCCAGTCCTGCCGCCACGAGCCGAGGCCGACCGCGCCGAGCAGGCTGTTTACGGCGCCGTCGGGGCCGAGCAGGTTGCGCCACAGGTAGGCGGTCACGATCGGGGTGACCACCGCCGGGGCGAACAACAACACCCGCAGGAAGTTCCGGCTCTTGATCATACTGTTGACGCCGAGAGCCAGCAGCAGCCCGACGCCGTTCTGGATCACCGTGACCGCCACCGCGATGAGCAGGGTGTGCCAGACGGCCGACAGGGCGTCGGCGTCGTCGATCATGTCAATGAAGTTGCGCAGGCCGATGACCGCGAAGTTCGGGTCGAGGCCATCCCAGTCTGTGAAGGCGTAGAAGACCCCCCGCGCACTGGGCACCAGGACGACGAAGGCGAACAGCAGCAGCGCCGGGATCATGAACCACCAGGGCGGCGCACTGCCGTGGTGGCGTCTGGGCAGAACCGCCATCGATGGCGAGGAACGTTCTTTCACCTCGAGTGTCACTGGGTACCCACTTGATTGAATCGTTTCAGACGGCCAGGACCGGGGGCTCCACGATTGACGATGCGAACGGTGAGGGGCGCCGGACTCGCACCTCGCGACACGGCGGCGATGCGAGATGCGGGTAACGTTTTCCAAGATGTTTCGCCGACCTTAAGAGTCGATACCGACAAGCGTCAAGAGATGCCCGAGCAAGTCCCCGGCATCCGTGAACCGCCGGCAGCAGGCCGCTGCGTTGATCACCGGGTCTGGTTCCGGAGCTGCGCCTCCCCTAGAGTGGGCAACGTTTCCCAAGATGAGGAGATCGGATGCCGAGAGGTCCAGCACCGGCGCGCCGAGTGACGATCATCGACGTGGCCAGGCACGCCGGAGTGTCCACCACCGCCGTGTCCAAGGTGCTGAACAACGCATACGGCGCAAGCTCGCAGATGCAGGCCAAGGTCCGCGCCGCCATCGACGAGCTCGGCTACCGCCCTTCAGCGTCCGCCCGTGGGCTCCGCGGGCAGACGTACACCATCGGCGTGATGTTGCCCGACATTCGCAACCCGTTCTTCGCCGACATCCTCGACGGGATCAACGCCCAGCTCGACGGCACCGATTACCAGGTGCTGATCGCCGCGTCCTGCAACAACGAGCCCGGCGAAGCCCACGTCACCGACGCCATGATCGACCGCAACATGGACGGCGTCATCCTCATCGCCCCGCTGACCTCACGCCAGCGCCTGGAACGCATCGCGGGCACCATGCCCACCGTCGTCGTCGGCCGGCACGGGCACTCGGCCGTCTACGACACTGTCGCCGACGACGACTTCGTCGGCGCCGGCCTGATCGTCGCCCACCTCGCCGAGCTCGGGCACCGCCGCATCGCCCACATCGAACATCACGAGACCAACCCGGTACGGCTCATCGAGATGCCCAACGCCGTGCGCGCTGACGGCTACCGCCACGCCATGCGTGCCCACAGCCTCGGCGAACACATCGACCTCGCCTCCACCACCTACACCCAGCAGGGCGGCTATCTCGGCGCGAAGCAACTGCTCGCCCGGCCGCAGCGGCCGACGGCCATTTTCGCCGGTGCCGACATCGTCGCCATGGGAGTTCTGGACGCCCTCACCGAAGCCAGCCTGTCGGCGCCCGCCGACATCTCCGTCGCCGGCTACGACAACACCACCTTCGCCGCCTTCGGCCCGATTTCACTGACCACCGTCGACCAAGCCGGCAACCAGATCGGCACCAACGCCGCCCGGCTACTACTCGATCGCATCAGCGACAACAACCGGCCCACGACCCAGGTGAAGCTCTCCCCCACCCTTGTTGTCCGGCGGACCACAGCACCCCTGTAGTTGCGGGTCTTGCCGGCCCGTGCTGCCGCAACCAGCAGAAGTCGATCCAATCCACCCCGGGGCGGGTGGCTCTTCGGCTGCCTTTCGGTCCGCTGTGGCTAACTCGGTGTCGGCGGGTGCCCGCCGTTCCCCGTTCGCCGGGCACCCGCTCCTCACCCCGTGAGACAGGGGTGGACGACATGCGGATCAGCATCAGGACCGGGCTGGCCTTCGCCGGGGAGCGGCCGCAGGTGCTCGTCGACGGCCAATCACCGGCTCCTTCGGTCGTGGGCCAACTCCTCCTGGCGTTACGCCAGGCAGGCGTGGCGCAGGTGTCGGCGCCGCGCTGCGCAGGTGTCGGCGCCGCGCTGCGCGGGTTGCGGCAAGGGCCTGGTGAGGAACATGTGGCGACGCGGCGGGCAGTGGTACTTCCTGGTTGGCCGCGGTCAGCCGCATCGGCCGGGCGGTCGGCCGTCGGGTCATCGGAGCCACCGGTCGAACCATGCGCGGGTGCGGCGGAGCACGTCGAGCTGGTGGTTGCGTTCGCGGATCGAGTGGTTCTCTCGGGGATAGACGACGTACTCGTGCTCGACGCCGAACCTGCGTAGCGCACGGTGGAAGAACTCTGCCTGTGATACCGGAACGTTCGTGTCAATCTCGCCGTGCAGGATCAGCACGGGCGTGCGGACCTTGGAGGCGTACGAGATCGGGCTGAGCCGGTCGTGGCGGTGCGGACCCGTTCCTTCCCAGCCGCTGCTACCACCGAGGGCAGCCTCGAACGGCCCCTGTTCTCCGGTTGCGGCGAGCATTCCCCAGTCGCTGATTCCGGCTCCCATTACGGCGGCCTTGAACCGGTCGGTCTGCCCGACCGCCCAGGCGGCCATGAAGCCGCCGTGGCTCCAGCCGCCGATGCCCAGCCGGTCGGGGTCGGCGACGCCATCGGCGATGAGTAGGTCGATGCCGGCGCAGATGTCGGTCCACTCGTCGAGGCCGACCGCGCCGGCGACGCGCAGGGCGAAGTCGTGGCCGTGCCCCTGGCCGCCGCGCGGGTTCGGCAGAAACACGGCGTAGCCGGCGGTCGCCAGCCACTGGCCGGACGGGTCCCAGCCGAGCATGAGCCGGTCGGCGTGCCGGTCGTACGGGCCGCCGTGGACCAGTGTCACCAGTGGAAAGGGCCCGTCCTTGTGGGACCGGCCGGCGGGCAGGATCAGCAGGCCGTCCAGCGTCAGCCCGTCAGATGCCTCGTACGACAGGCGTTCCTGGACACCCCACCGGATGCTGCGGAGTTCGGGCCTGAGGTCGGTCAGCCGCGTCAGCGGCCCGCTCCTGGGGCCGGCGTAGATGTTTCCGGGCTGGTAGGACGTGCTGACGACCGCCGCGATGGCGTCACCGTGCCGGTTTGTGGTCAACGACGTGGCGAGGCCGTCGACCCGGGACACCTCGACGAAGGTGGGCCCGGCTGGATCGAGCCGGTGGATCGCGGTATCGAGCCCGTCGGCGACCAGCGCCAGCGGCGGACCGGTGTCGACCTGAACCAGGTTGCTCGGGCAGATGGGCCTGCCGACGGTCAGGTTACGGTGCTCGCCCACCGGCCCGTTCACCGGCACGGCGACATCGAGAACCGCGTCTCCGCCGACCAGAGCGGGCGGGGTCTTCGCGACATATGCCAGGTGCCAGCCATCGTAGGCGGACCACCAGACGAGCGACGACGCGTTCGCTGCGGCCGGGCCGAGGTCCCGCGTCCCGCCCCTGTCCGGATCGAGGAGGTGGAGACCGGGCTCCACAAGG
Organism: Micromonospora sp. U21; assembly: GCF_018070045.1. GTDB lineage: Bacteria > Actinomycetota > Actinomycetes > Mycobacteriales > Micromonosporaceae > Micromonospora. The sequence continues at coordinate 95,252 of NZ_JAGPYK010000005.1, read as the reverse complement.
CCCGGGTCCACGTCGGGGGTCGACCAGGTCAGTACCGCCAGGATTCGGTCGTCGGGCCGCTGGGCCACCTCGACGACATGGCGATCGGCGAACGCATCCGGTGTCCGGATCTCGCGGCTCCGTACGTCGAGCAGCCGCAGCCGGTCCGGGCGTACGCGTTCACCCCACACCCGAGCGTCGTCACGCTCCCTGCCCCGACGTTCGTCCTCAGCGGACGGTTCATCGGCTGCGATCACCACGACCAGGTCCGGATCGGCTAGTGGAAGGTACCCGGACACCCCAACGGCCCAGGATGTGACCGCCTCCACGATGCCGTCGACCAGCCCTACCCGGTGCAGTTGCGCCGTGCCACGCTCGGCCCGGTCGGAGAGAAAGTAAATCAACAGCGAATCTCCGGCCCACCGCGGCGCTGAATCGTACGCCTCACCCGAAGTCAATCGTCGCGGAGATCCGGTCCCGTCGACGGCGGCGACCCAGAGTTCGCTGACCGGGTGATCACCAGCCCGCCCGACCGGGGCCACCACGTAGGCGACCCACTTGCCGTCCGGCGACAGCGCCAGTGCGTGCGGAACACGACCATCAACCACCAACTGGGGGGTGAGCTGTGCACGGGCCACCGACGCACAGTATCGATCAACTACTACGGCGGCCAACCGCTGCCGCAAACCGCGCTTGGCGAACACCGACCAGATCCGCTGTTGGGAACAGCCGCGCGACCCGGTTCGGGCCGGCGGTGATGCCGTGGGCGGGGAGTTCGTCGGCGATGAACCGGTACCCGAACGCGGGGTCGTCGTGGTGGATGTCGAGGGCGGCGTTGATCAAATACGCGTCGTCGAAGTCCCGACGGGTGACAGGGGTTTTCTTCCACGCGACGCCGACCCCGACGACATAGCCGAGGTCTATCGGCGGCTGGGCCTGCGGCTGACCTACCAGACAGAAACGCAAACGGTGCGCGCTGCAGTGGATCTCAGCGCGCACCGTGGGGTTATGGTTCGTGTCCGCGGGGGGATCTCAACCTTGAATCGATGACCGTCGTTCATGAGGACCTACAACTGATTCCCAAATGACGGCAGCAGTCGTTGCTGGTGCCCGTTGTTTGCGCGGCGGCGGCGCAAGACGACGATCGGGGTCGGGGCTGCTGCCGCCCGATCGCCCTTGGCCGGCGCCTCCTCCGCCTCGCCGTCGACGCCCGGCACATACAGCCACGCCAACTCCGCACCAGGCCAGTTCGCCCTCAACGACGCCACCTGCACGATCGCCTGCCCCGTCCCGGGGAACCCATGGCGGCTTCGCCATCCCGAGGCGGTCCGTCTGTGGGCGTCTCCGGTTCGGCGAGCCGACCCACGCGGTGCGGTGGCTCCGGTATCCATCTGCCGGAGCCACCGCCCGCGGTGGTCAGCGGTAGTTGCTGGCGCAGGTGAAGTTCTTCGCCTCGCTGGTGCTGCCGTGGCCCTTGTACCTGGCCACGAGCGGGTACTGGCAGACGGGGCGGCTGAGTACCGGGTTGCCGGCCGAGTCGTTTCGCTGCCCGGTCAGCTGATTCGGAGCCTTGCCCCGCTCGACCCAGTTCACGACCGCGTCCAGGAGGTTCGTGGGTGCCGCACCCTGGCCACCGCCGCAGTGCCCGACGCCGGGTGCCACGAAGAAGCGGGCGAACTTCTGCGTCTGCTTGGTGCCGCCCATCGCCGCCTCCAGCCGCTGGTAGTAGTCCACAGTGCCGCGGAAGAAGATCAGCGGATCGGCGGTGCCATGCCAGAAGGCCACCTTGCCACCAGCGTCGCGGAATGCGGACAGGTCCGGGTCGTCGGTGGCGATCACGGCCTGGTACTGGAGCACCGACTGCTGGAAGAGCAGCAGGTACTGGTCGTACGTCATGGTCCGCCAGTCCCAGCCCGGGTTCTGCAGCAGGAAGTACCGGAACCACTCCAATCCGACGCCGAAGGGCAGCTGTGTGCCGTTCGCGCTGTTGTTCAAGCTCTGCAGGTTGGCGCCGCGCTCCAGGCCGTACCAGAGGAACTCGCCTTCGGCGTCGCGCGGGCCTTCCCAGATTTTGTTGACCAGGTCCGCGTCGGCGGCGGTGAAGGTGCCGCAGTCGGTTGTCGTGCCGACCAGTTTTCGGGCGTCGAACCGGCAGCCCTGCCAGTCACCAATCATCCCGTCGGTGACCCCGTCGCGCGGGTCACATGCGGTGATCGCGGCTTCGGCCGCCAACGCCAGCTTGCACGGCGCGACGACGTTGCCAGAGAGCATCATCTGCAGCTGTCCCCAGAACTGCGCGGGGTGGAACTTGGTCCAGTTGACTGCCGGGGAGGCGGCGGCGATCCCGTCGTAGTCGCTCGGGTATCTCTGCGCCTCCATCAATGCCTGCCGACCGCCGGTAGAGCAGCCGTTGAAGTAGCTGTAGAAAGAGGAGCCGCCGTAGAACGCCTTGACCAGGGCCTTGCCTGTCACCGTCATCTCGTGGATGCCGAGGTAGCCGAAGTCGGCGATCAGCTGCCAGTTGAGCGTGCGGTCGGGGTTGAGCGCGAAGCTGCCGCTGCCGCCGGTGTGCCCGGCGTCCGTCGCCGCGGCGGCGTAGCTGTCCCGCAGCGCGGCGGCCGGGGTCGCGGTCGGCGAGCCGCCGGAGAAGCCGCCGCCGCCGGTGCCCTGGAACCGGCCGTTCCAGTTCTCGGTCGGCAGCCACACCCCGATCCTGACCTGGTCCTTGGCCGGTGGATTGGTGACGGTCAGCTGCACCGCGCAGTGCGCCGGGACCGACGCGGTCGCCGGGACCGAGGTGGCACTGAGGACCGTGGTGTGGGGGAGGTTCACCGATGCCAGACTCGCGCAGCTGCGAGCCGGGCGGTTCGGGCCCGCGGCGCTGGCGCCGGGTCCGACCGACAGGACAAGCGCGGCGCTGGTGAGCAGGGCCAATCCGCTGAGATAACTGCGTCTGGATCTCATCATCCGTCCTTCCGGTGGAGGTGGGGATACCGTCGCTCCCACCGGAAATCAGGGCAATGAAGTGCTTCCGGCAGATGGAAGGGTCTGGATGGATCCCGCACCACCGGGTCTGCGGATGGTTCGGCTCTGCACGACGCAACTGGATCCGTCGCGCCTGGCCGACGTCGGGCCGGGCGTGGCGTTCACCGGGTCAGGCCGGCTCGCAGGTCCTCCTCGATGCGCTTCGCGGCTGCCAGCAGCGGCGGAAGCAGCTCCCGGCGGATTACCTCGGACGACCCACGGCTGGCATGGGCGGAGACGTTCACCGCCGCGACCACCGCCCCGTGCTCGCCACGAATCGGCGCGGCCAGCGACCGCAGCCCTTCTTCGAGCTCCTGGTCGACGATCGCGTACCCCTGGGCAGCGATTTTCACCAGCAGGGTACGTAGTTTCGCTGGGTCGGTGACGGTACGCCGCGTCAGTGGGCGCAGCTCCGCCTTGGCGAGGTAGTCGTCCAGCCAGTCCGCCGGTTGGGCAGCGAGTAGCACCCGTCCCATCGACGTGGCGTACGCCGGAAACCTGGTGCCGACGCTGATCCCGACCGTCATGATCCTTTTGGTCGGGACGCGGGCGACGTAGACGACCTCGTCGCCGTCGAGCACCGACGCCGAACAGGACTCGTGAACCTGCGCGACCAGCGCCTCCATGTGCGGCTGGGCGACCTCCGGCAGACTCAGGCTCGACAGATACGCATAGCCGAGTTCGAGGATCCGCGGCCGAAGCGAGAAGAGCCGGCCGTCGGTGTGCACGTAACCCAACTCGACCAGGGTCAGCAGGAACCGGCGCGCGGCGGCCCTGGTCAGGCCAGTCAGTCGCGCCACTTCGCTGAGCGTGAGCTGCGGGTGCTCGACGTCGAACGCGCGGATGACGGCGAGCCCGCGCTCCAGCGACTGGACGAACTCAGGGGTTCGCGTCGCCTCCTCGGTCACGGGGCCTCCTGCCGCAGAGTCTGTTGGGCCACCTTGAATGCCCGGTTCGCCGCTGGTACGCCAGCGTAGATGCCGACCTGGAGCAGGACCTCAGCGACCTCCTCCGGAGTCAGGCCGTTACGCAGTGCCGCCCGGACGTGCATCGCCAACTCCTCGTCGTGGTGCAGGGTGGCGAGAATGGCCAGGGTGATGCAGCTGCGGGTCCGCCGGTCCAGACCGGGCCGGGTCCAGATCTCTCCCCAGGCGTAGCGGGTGATGAGGTCCTGGAAGTCCGAGGTGAACTCGTCCGTGCCGGCGACCGCCCGGTCGACGTGCTCGTCGCCCAGAACCTCCCGACGGACCGTCATGCCGGCGTCCCGGCGCTCGTGGTCGTTCATCCGCTCACCACCTGCTCGAAGTGTTCCGACAGCAGCCGAGACACCTGCTCGGGCTGCTCGACGTTGGCCAGGTGCGCGGCCTGCTCCAGTACCGCGAGTCGCGCGCCGGGAATCCGCTCGACGATTGCCCGGCCGTGCCGGACGGGCGTCGCTGGATCGTCCCCCCCGGCGACGACCAGGGTCGCGGCCCGGATCCTGGGCAGGTCGTCGCGCAGGTCCATCGCGGCGATGGCCTCGCAGCAGGCCGCGTAGCCGGTCGCGGGTATGGCCGTCAGCATGGCCCGATGCGCGGCGACCACCTCGGGACGGGTGGCGGCGAGGGCCGGAGTGAACCAGCGGGCCACCACCGCGTCGGCGATCACCTCCAGGCCTGCTGCCCGTACGGTCGCCGCCCGGTCCCGCCACATCTCGGCGGGGCCGAGCGACGGGGACGTGCAGAGCAGCGCCAGCCGGTCGACCCGCTCGGGTGCGCGCGCGGCGACCCACATCGCGACCATGCCGCCGAGGGAGAGCCCGGCGTGGTGCGCTCGCGACACGCGGAGGTCGTCCATCAGCGCCAGCAGCTCCCGGCCGAGCTGCTCGATCGTGTACGGCCCGGGTGGCACCGCCGAGAGGCCGTGCCCGAGATGGTCGTACCGGACGACACGGAACCGTTCGGCGAGCTGCGGGACCTGTCGCTGCCACATCGCTGCGGTGGTGCCCAGAGAGCTGCCAAGTATGAGCACAGGGGCGTCTGGCGGGCCGTCCACGGAGGCGTGCAGCTGGGAGGTCATGCCGTCGACCCGCGGTGCGTCGCTAGGGCCTGGCCGACGAACCGGTCGGCCGACCCGAGCCAGCGGCGTGCGTCGAGGGCCTCGTCCACGTCCTGTTCGCTGAGGTGTGCGCGCACGGCGGGGTCGGCGAGCAGCGCCGCGCGGAAGTCCGGTTGGGCGGTGGCGCGGGTGACCAGGTCATGCGCGGTGCCGCGGCCGAGGGCCGGGGCCAGCCGGGCGGCAACGGCCTCGGCGAGGATCAGGCCCCCGGCACCGTCCACGTTGGCCCGCATCCGGGCGGCGTCAACCTGCAGTCCGGTCAGCATCCGGGCGGTGCGTGCGGCCGCCCCGCCGGCGAGGTGCAGCAGGTCGAGCAGAGGCTCCCACTCGGCGTGCCAACCGCCGGTGGCGCGCTGGTGCTCCTGCACGGCCGCGGTGAACAGGGTGGCGACCAGGCCCGGGGCGCGCCGCGCGGCTGCGGTGACCAGAACGGAGTCGACGGGGTTGCGCTTGTGCGGCATGGCGGACGATCCACCGCGCCCGGCACCGCTTTCGGCGACCTCACCCACCTCCGTCTGAGCGAGCAGCCCGACATCGACGGCGATGGTGCCGGTGGCTGCGACGAGCCCGCCGAGCGCGGCGGCAAGGTCGAGCAGTGGTTGACGGCGGGTGTGCCACGGCATCGGCGGGTCGACCAGGCCCAGGTGCGCGGCGAACCGCTCGACCACCGCCGGGCCGGCCGGGCCGAGCGCCGCGAGAGTACCGACCGCGCCGCCGAGCTGTGCGGGCAATGTGGCGCAGATGTGTTCCAGGCGGACTCGCGCTTGCACCAGGCCGAGTAGCCAGCCCGCTGCGGTGAGCCCGAAGGTGGTGGGTGCGGCCTGCTGGCCGAGGGTACGGGCGAGCTGCACGGTGTCCCGGTGGGTGTCGGCGAGGCCGGCTGCGGCGTCGGCGGCGGCGTCGAGGTGGCGCAGCAGTGGTGCGGCGGCCCGGACGGCCATCAGGACCAGGGCGGTGTCGAGCACGTCCTGGCTGGTGGCCCCGTGGTGCACCCAGGGCCGGGCGGAGCCGCTGACCGCGGCGGTCAGCTCGCGTACCAACGGCACCACCGGGTTGCCGGCGGCGTCGGCCGCCCGGCCCAGCGCGGCCAGGTCGTACCGCTCGGCGCGGCATTGCCCGGCAATCGCCTCCGCCGCCGCGGCGGGCAGCAGGCCGCACTCCGCTCCGGCGCGGGCGAGTGCGGCTTCCACGTCCAGCATTGCCTGCAGCAGCGAGGTGTCGCCGAGTTCAGCGTCGACGTCCGTGGCACCGGAGAGCCTGCCGAGTAGCCGGTCAGACGGCGAAGAAGACGGTTTCATGCTCTCCCTGCAAGCGGATGTCGAAGCGGAATCCATCCGGCGCCGGCGTGGCCAGCAGCGTGTCCCGGCGGTCGGCGTCGATGATGCGCAGCACCGGGTCTTCGGCGTTCGCGGCGGGCTCGTCGGGGAAGTAGAGCCGGGTCACGACGCGATGCAGCAGGCCCCGCGCGAAGACGGAGAGGGTGAGGTGAGGCGCCTCGGTCTCGCCGTTGGGGGCGGGCAGCGGTCCCGGCCGGACGGTGAGGAGCGCGTACTGCCCCGCCGCGTCGGTTTCACTGCGCCCGAAGCCGCGATAGCCGGGGACGGTGGAGGGTTGGGCGCCGCGGGGGTCGTCCGGGTGGTCGAACCGACCGTCCGGGTCGGCCTGCCAGCTCTCCACCAGCGCGTCGACCACGGGCATGCCGGCGCCGTCGACGATCCGGCCACGGATCCAGAACGCTCCAGGCGTGCCTTCGGGCACCGCGTACGGGCCGTCGGGCCAGCGCAGGCCGATGTGCAGGTAGGGCCCGACGGTCTGGGCCGGCGTCACACCGAGTCGTTCACTCATCGTCGTCCCCGTCCTCGAAGGGGGTGCTCTCCCGGCCTCGCAGCACGATGTCGAACTCGTAGGCCAGCGCCCAGGACGGGACGGTCCCGGCATGGTCGTACCGGGCGACCATGCGCTCTCGGGCCTTCGGGTCAGGGACGGAGTTGAAGATCGGATCCTGGAAGAAGAGTGGGTCGCCGGGGAAGTACATCTGGGTGACCAGCCGCTGGACGAAGGCCCGGCCGAAGAGAGAGAAGTGGATGTGCGCGGGCCGCCAAGCGTTGTCGTGATTTTTCCAGGGGTAGGCGCCGGGCTGGATGGTGACGAAACGGTAGTGGCCGTGTTCGTCGGTGAGCGCCCGTCCCACCCCCTCGAAGTGGGGGTCGAGCGGCGCCGGCCAGGTGTCGATCACATGGCGGTAGCGGCCGGCGGCGTTCGCCTGCCAGATTTCCACGAGGGTGTGCGGCACCGGCCGGCCGTCGCCGTCCAGCACCCGGCCGTGCACGACGATCCGCTGCCCCTGTGGCTCCGCGTCGTGCTGGCGGGTGAGGTCGTGGTCGAGCTCGCCGATCCTCCCCTCCCCCAGCAACGGCCCGGTGACCTCGGTCAGCCGCTGGGGCAGGTAGGTCAACGGCCGTTGGGGCGCGCGCAGCACCGTCGAACCGTACCCCGGGCTGAGCAGCGGCGGGTGCGCGTCGACGGCGTCGCGCCGGTACTGCGGCAGCGTCAGTCCGCTACCGATCGGATGGGCGGTCTCCTGGGTCATCAGCCTCTCCCGTCAGGCTTCGAGCACGACGGCCAGCCCCTGGCCGACGCCGATACAGATGGCGGCGAGTCCTCGTCCGCCACCCCTGCGGTGCAGCTGCCAGGCGAGCGAGCCGAGGTCGTCGGGGCGTACGCCGGCCAGGCCGCCGCCGTAGCGTCCGATCGGGGTGCGGACCGCGTCGAGGACGTAGACGTCGCGGCTCATCGGGTTCCCTTCGTCGCTTCCAGGGCACGGAGCACGGCGAGTTCGTCCGTCGTGGGTGGCTCGTTCGTGGTGGGGCGGTCGGCGACGGCGAGATCCCAGCCGGTGGCAGCGCGGGCCTGCTCGACCGTGACACCGGGGTGCAGGTGGGTCAGGGTCAGCGCGCAGGTGTCCGGGTGCGGTTCCAGGATGCCGAGGTCGGTGATGACGATGCGTGGACCGCCGCCGCGCAGGCCGAGCCGCTGCCGGTCGCCGGGCCCGGTGCCGTAGCCGAGAGAGGTGACGAAGTCGACCCGTTCGGTGAACGTCCGCAGGTTCTGTCGGACGATGACCACCACCTCCCCGCAGGAGGCGGCGATCTCCGGTGCGCCGCCGGCGCCGGGCAGGCGTACCTTCGGATCGGTGTAGTCGCCACCGATGACCGTGGTGTTGATGTTGCCGTATCTGTCGAGCTGCGCGGCGCCGAGGAACCCGACGTCGATCCGGCCGGGTTGCAGCCAGTAGTTGAACACCTCGGGTACGGAGACCACGGCGTCCGCCGTGTCGGCGAGCACCCCGTCTCCGATCGAGAGCGGGAGACGGTCGGGCTTCGCGCCGAGGCAGCCCGACTCGTAGATGAGCACGAGGTTCGGAGCGTGGGTCGCCCGGGCCAGGTTGGCCGCGGTGCTGGGTAGTCCGATCCCGACGAAGCAGGCAGTGCCGTCCCGCAACTGACGGGCGGCGGCCACCGTCATCATCTCGTCGGCGGTGTACTGATCGGTCATACCATCGCCTCCGACGTCAGCACCTGCCGCCGCATCCAGTCCTGGAAGGTGTCGCGGTCGCGGCTGATGGCGTCCCAGGCCACGTAGAAGTCGTTGTCTCGCACGGAGTAGCTCTGGGCGTAGGAGGGGTGCGCACCGCCGGGCGCCTCGGCCACCGCCGTGACCGCCCAGCCCGGCAGGACCACCTGGCCGGGCACCGGGACCAGCTCGTCGACCACCTCCTCGACGGTGACCAGGGACCGGCGTGCGGCGAGCACCGCCTCCTTCTGCACCCCGGTGATGCCCCACATCTGCACGTTGCCGGCCCGGTCGGCGCGCTGTGCGTGCACCACCGTCACGTCGGGTCGCAGGGCGGGGACGGCGGTGAGCACCTCGCCGGTGAAGGGGCAGGCGATGGTGCGGATGTTGGTGGTGTGCCGGGGCAGGTCGGTGCCGGTGTAGCCGCGCAGGACGGCGAACGGCAGCCCGGACGCTCCGGCCACGTACCGGTTCGCCATGCCGGCGTGGCTGTGTTCCTCCAGCTCCAGCGGTCGCGGCCAGGCGTTCTGCACCGCGTCGCGGAAGCGGTGCAGTGAACCCACACCCGGGTTGCCGCCCCAGGAGAAGACCAGGCGGCGTGCGCAGCCAGCCCCGATGAGCTGGTCGTAGATGATGTCGGGTGTCATGCGGACGAGGGTCAGGTCCCGCCGTCCCTGACGGATGATCTCGTGCCCGGCGGCGAACGGGATGAGGTGGGTGAACCCTTCCAGGGCCACCACATCGCCGTCGCGGACCAGGTCCGCCACGCCTTCGGCCAGCGAGACGAGCTTCGCCATGAGCCTCCCCGCCTTCTGCGAATCACTATGGACCGCGCGCTGTTCGCTATGCGGACTGCCGTACTTATCTCGAACGTAATGCCCTGCGATGGCATCCGTCAACGAGCAACGGACGCACGGCGAACCAGCGTCCGGCGCGTTGCAGAAATGTTGCGGGGACCCGTTGACGTGAGCCAGACCACGTGCCAACGTTCTATATGAGAACAGCCGTTCGGTAAGCGAACAGGATGTGACACCCCCGGGGGCTTCTCCGGCATGGAGGCCCACCACACCCCCGGTCCCTTCCGGGACCACCGGACGCGGGAGTACCTGCATGCGCCGTCTAGTCATCAGCGCCATAACCGCCGCAGCACTGCTCACAGTCACCACCGCCTGTGGCTCCTCCGACGCCGACGAAGCCGGCGGGCAGGCGGGCGGCACCACCAAGATCAAGGTCGGTGCGATCCCCATCGTCGACGTGGCTCCCCTGCACCTCGGCATCCAGAAGGGCTTCTTCAGCGAACAGGGCCTCGACGTCGAGGTCGTCAACACGACCGGCGGCGCGGCCGCGGTTCCGGGGGTGGTCAGCGGCGAGTTCGACTTCGCCTTCGGCAACCTGGTCTCGCTCATCGTCGCCCGCTCCGAGAACCTGCCGCTCAAGGTGATCGCCGAGGGCAACTCGTCAACGGGTCAGCAGGGTAAGGACTTCGGCGGGATCGTGGTCCCCGAGGGCAGCCCGATCACCAGCGCGGACCAGCTCGCCGGCAAGACGGTCGCCGTCAACAACCTCAAGAACATCGGTGACACCACCGTGCGCGCCTCGATCCGCAAGGCCGGTGGCGACCCGTCCACCGTGAAGTTCGTCGAGCTGCCCTTCCCGGACATGCCCGCGGCCGTCGACGCCAAGCGGGTCGACGCCGCGTGGATCGTCGAGCCGTTCTTCACCATCGCGCAGGACCAGGGCGCCAAGGTGATCGCCTCGAACTTCGTCGACACCGCTCCGAACCTGACCATCGCCGCCTACTTCACCAGTCAGAAGACCGCCCAGCAGAAGGCCGACGTGACCAAGCGCTTCACCGCGGCCATCGAGAAGTCCCTGGCGTACGCGCAGCAGCACCCCGACGAGGCGAGGGCGGTACTGCCCACGTACGCCAAGATCGACCCGGCGGTTGGCGCGAAGATGACGCTGCCGGCCTGGTCCGGTCAGATCAACCGGGAGTCCGTCCAGACGCTCGCGGACCTGATGCTCACCGACGGACTGATCAAGGAAAAGGTCGACATCGCGGAGCTGCTCCCGTGACATCCACGCTCACGGCGCCGGCCCGGGCCTCCCGGGCCGGCGCGGCGAGCCGGGCGGCCCGCGGCACCACGCTGCTGGGCGTGCTGGGTTTCGCCACCTTCCTCGCGCTGCTGGAGGTGGTCCCGCGCAGCGGCCTCGTCTCGCCGGACTACCTGCCACCGCTGAGTCGCATCGGCGTCGCGCTGGCGGAACTCGCCGGCGAGGCCGGTTTCTGGACCGCGATCGTCGACACCGTCCAGGGGTGGTTCCTCGGCCTCGCCATCGCGGTCGCCGCTGGGATCGCCGCCGGATTCGTCATCGGCACCATCCCCGTGCTGCGGGAGTTCACCGCATCGACGATCGAGTTCCTACGGCCCATCCCCTCCGTGGCACTCATCCCGCTCGCCGTGCTGGTCTTCGGCAGCGAGCTGCGCTCCGTGCTCCTGCTGGTCATCTACGCGGCGTTCTGGCAGGTTCTGCTCCAGGTGCTGTACGGCGTGCAGGACGTCGACCCGGTCGCCCAGGAGACCGCCCGCACCTTCGGGTTGCACCGCTGGGCGCGGATCCGGCACGTGACCTGGCCGACCGCGCTGCCGTACGTCCTCACCGGCGTCCGGCTGGCCGCGGCCGTGGCACTCATCCTCGCCATCACCGCGGAGCTCATCATCGGCGCGCCGGGGCTTGGTAACGAGATCGGGGTGGCGCAGTCGGGCGGCGCGGTCGCCCGGATGTACGCGCTGGTCATCGTCACCGGACTGCTCGGCGTGGCGGTCAACGTCCTGGCCCGACGCCTGGAGCGGTGGCTGTTGTCCTGGCATTCGTCGCTGCGCCGGGAGGTGGCATGAGAATCGCGCGCCGCGTCACCCGCGCGATCCTGGCGGCACTAGCGTTGCCGGCCATCCTGCTCACCCTCTGGTGGGTGCTCACCGCCGACAGCGAGAGCTACTACCTGCCGCCGCTGTCGGAGATCCTCGCCGCCGTCGATGACGTGTGGCTGCACTCCGACCGGCTGAGCGCGGACGTGTTGCCCAGCGTGCTGCGTCTCTTCGGCGGCTTCCTCCTGGCCGTGGTCATCGGCGTCGCACTCGGCGTCGCGATCGGCTCGTCCCGCCGGCTGCGGGCGTTCTGCGAGCCGGTGCTGGAGTTCCTCCGGGCGATCCCTCCACCGGTGCTGGTGCCGGTGCTGATGCTCGTCGCGGGCATCGGCGACACGATGAAGGTGCTGGTGATCGTCTCCGGCTGTGTCTGGCCGATCCTGCTCAACACCGTCGAAGGGGTACGCGCCGTCGACGAGGTGCTGGTGGAGACCGCCCGATGCTACGGCGTGCGCGGCCCGTCCCGGCTCTGGAACCTGGTCATCCGGTCGGCCAGCCCGCAGATCGTGGCGGGGCTTCGGCAGGGCCTCTCGATCGGGATCATCCTCATGGTCATCAGCGAGATGTTCGCCGCCAGCAACGGGCTCGGATTCAGCATCATCCAATTCCAACGGACGTTCGCGGTGACCGAGATGTGGACCGGCATCCTGCTGCTGGGTCTGCTCGGTTTCCTGCTCGCCACGCTGATGCGGCTGTTCGAGCGGCGAGCCCTCAATTGGTATTTCGGCCTGCGGCAGGCGCAGCGAGGTGGGAGTCGATGAGCATCATGAGCGAGACCCGGACCCAGACCGCCGACCCACGCACCGAGGCACTGCTCGACGTCCGCGGTGTGCGCAAGGTGTACGAAGGCCACGGCCGGTCCGTCGAGGCCGTCCGGGACCTGACGTTCACGGTCGCGCGGGGTGAACTCGTCTGCGTGGTCGGCCCGTCCGGCGCCGGCAAGACCACTTTGCTCAAGTGCATCGCCGGCCTGCTGGCTCCGACCGGTGGTGAGGTGGTGCTGGAGGGTACCGCGGTCGACGGCCCGTCGCCGGGCATGGCAGTGGTCTTCCAGGAGTACGGCCGCAGCCTCTTTCCCTGGATGAGCGTCCGCAAGAACGTGGAGCTGCCACTGAAGCAGAAGAAGCTGCCCAGGGCGCGCCGGGCCGAGCTGGTCCATCAGGCGCTGGACGCGGTTGGCCTCGGCGATGTGCAGTCCGCCTACCCGTGGCAGCTCTCCGGCGGTATGCAGCAACGGGTCGCCATTGCCCGGGCGATCGCGTACGAGCCGCACATCCTGCTGATGGACGAGCCGTTCGCCGCCGTCGACGCACAGACCCGCGCGGATCTGGAGGACCTGGTCCGGTCCCTGTGGCACCGGCTCGGAGTGACCACGCTGTTCGTCACCCACGACATCGACGAGGCGGTCTACCTGGGCCAGCGGGTGCTGGTGCTCTCCGCCGCGCCGACCGTGGTGCTCGATGACATCGCCATCGACCTGCCCGATGAGCGCGACCAGCTCACCACCCGTTCCTCGGCCCGCTTCGCAGAGCTGCGGGCGCAGGTGTTCGCGCAGATCCAGCGGGCCAAGAAGCACCACGCCGGGGCGGACCACCCATGACGACGGTACGCGAGGCGACCCTCGACGTCCTGCGCCGATACGGGATGCACCGCATCTTCGCCAACCCCGGCTCGACGGAGATCGCGTTCCTCGCGGACCTGCCGGACGACCTGCAGTTCGTCCTGGCCCTGCACGAGGGATCGGTGGTCGGCATGGCCACCGGGCACGCCATCGCCACCGGACGGCCCGCTTTCGTCAACCTGCACACCGCCGCCGGTCTCGGCAACGCGGTCGGCGCGCTGGTCACCGCCCGGGTGAACCGGGCGCCCCTGGTCGTCGTCGTCGGTCAGCAGGACCGCCGCCACCTGGCGCTGGAGCCGTTCCTCGCCGGTCGGTTGGAGGGCTTGGCAGGGCCGTACCCGGTCTGGGTCAACCAGCCGGTGCTCGCCCAGGACGTGCCGGCGGCGATCCGGCGCGCATGGCACGAGGCCATGCAGCATCGTGGCCCGGCCGTCGTCGTCGTACCGATGGATGACTGGATCGCTCAGCTGGACCCGGCGCTCGGGCTGGCCGCGCCGGCGACCGTGCTGCGCGCCGAACCGGCGGCGGGCCCGGCCGCCCGGGAGCTGGCTCAGCTGCTGAACCAGGCGGCAAAGCCGGTGGTGGTGGTCGGCGCTGGCGCCGACGACCAGGACACCTGGGATGCCCTGGTCTCGCTTGTCGAGCGGCTCCGCGCTCCGGTGTGGCAGGAGGCCTTCGGCGCCCGCGCCGGCTTCCCGCAGGACCATCCGTCCTTCGCCGGCCATCTGCCGGCCGGCCGGTCCCGGCTGCGCGCGGTGCTGGCCGCGCACGACGTGGCCCTCGTCGTCGGCACTGGCGCGTTCCGGCAGTACCCGTACGAGCCGGGTCCTCTCGTGCCGGAGGACCTCACCGTCGCGGTGGTCTCGGCGGACCCGGACGAGCTGCACCACAGCCAGGCGGAGCTGGCCGTGCTCGGTGACCCGGCAACGCTGTGCCGCGCGGTCGCCGAGCAGCTGACCGCGAGGACGGCGACGACGCCGACGCCACGCACCGAGGCCGTCGCGCCGCCGTCGGCTGGAGAGCCCATGCGTGCCGCGCACGTCTTCGCCGCACTCGCCGAACGGCTACCCAGGGACGTCGTACTGGTCGAGGAGAGCCCGTCGTCGCGACCGGACCTGCACCGGCTGCTTCCCGCCCGGCAGCCGCGCGGCTTTGTCAGCGCGGCCATGGGCGGCCTCGGGTTCGCACTGCCCGCGGCGGCCGGGCTGCGGATGGGCGACCCGACCCGGCCGGTCGTCGCGGTGCTCGGCGACGGCTCCTCGCTCTACAGCATCCAGGGGCTGTGGAGCGCCGCCCGCTACGGCTGCGGCGCATTGTTCGTCGTCCTGTCCAACGGCCGGTACGCCGTCATGGACCGGCTCGCCGACAAGGTCGGCGGCAAACCGCCCTGGCCCGCCTTCGAGGAGGTCTCGGTGTCCGGTCTGGCGCGGGCCCTCGGCTGCCCTGCGCGCCGGGTGAGCGACCACGCGGAGCTTCTGACCCTCCTCGACGAGGTGGTTCCAACGCTCGCCGAGCGCACCGACCCTCTCCTGCTCGACGTGCCGGTTCACGTCGACACGCACTTCGAACCCTGACCGCGGGCACACCGCACTAACCCCCTATCGAGGAGACCACCATGGCCCTGCTCGACACCGGCATCTGGCACGGCATGCTCTACAGCGACGGCTGGACCGAGCCCACCGGCGGGGCGGCGGCGGTGCGCTCCCCCGCGACCCGCGAGGAGATCGGCGTCGTCGGCGTCGCGAACGCCGACGACGTGGCCCGGGCCTGCGCCAGGGCATCCCAGGCGCAGCGCGCCTGGGCCGCCACCGGGTATACGGAACGGGCGGCGGTGCTGCGTCGGGCCGGACAGCTGTGGGAGCAGCACGCCGCCGAGGTCGGCGACTGGCTGGTGCGAGAGGCCGGGTCGATCCCGCCCAAGGCCGGCGTCGAGACCGACACCGCGGCGCAGGAGTGCTACGAGGCCGCCGCGCTCGCCTCGTGCCCCCTGGGCGAGATCATCCCCAGCGCGCAGCCCCGGCTGAGCCTCACCCGCCGGCTGCCGGTCGGCGTGGTCGGCGTCATCGCCCCATTCAACTTTCCACTCATCCTGGCGATCCGCTCCGTCGCGCCGGCGCTGGCCCTGGGCAACGCGGTGGTGCTGAAACCGGACCTGCGCACCGCGGTCGCCGGCGGGCTGGCCATCGCCCGGATCTTCGCGGAGGCCGGCCTCCCCGAGGGACTGCTGCACGTGCTACCCGGCGGAGTGGAGACCGGAGAGGCGCTGGTCGCCGACCCGCACGTACGGGTCGTCAGCTTCACTGGCTCCACCGCTGCCGGGCGCAAGGTCGGGGAGGCCGCGGCCCGGAATCTCAAGCGAGCGCATCTGGAACTGGGCGGCAACTCCGCGCTCATCGTGCTCGCTGACGCGGACCTGGACCTCGCCGTCTCCGCCGGCGCCTGGGGCTCGTTCCTGCATCAGGGGCAGATCTGCATGACCACGGGCCGGCACCTGGTGCACGAGAGCCTGGCCGACCGGTACGTCGCCGCACTCGCCGAGAAGGCCGACCGTCTGCCGGTCGGCGACCCCGCCAAGGAACAGGTGGCGCTCGGCCCGATCATCGACGAGCGGCAACGGGACAAGATCCATCGCCTGGTGCGGGCCAGTGTCGAGGCCGGTGCGCGCCTGGCCGCCGGCGGCAGCTACGACGGCTTGTTCTACCGCCCGACCGTGCTCGCCGACGTCACCACCACCACCCCGGCATACGCGCAGGAGGTCTTCGGACCGGTCGCCCCGGTGATCACCTTCGCCGACCCGGAGGAAGCGGTGGCCCTGGCCCGGGACACCGAGTACGGCCTGTCCCTCGGCATCCTCAGTGGCGACGTGATGCGGGCGATGGCGCTGGCCGATCGCATCCCGAGCGGCATCGTGCACATCAACGACCAGACCGTCGGCGACGAGGCCCTGGCACCGTTCGGCGGTACGGCCGCGTCCGGCACTGGCTCGCGCTTCGGCGGGGCGGCGGCGAACGTTGAGGCGTTCACCGAGACCCAGTGGCTCACCGTTCAGGGCGACATCACCCGATACCCGTTCTGACCGAGGGAGACCACCGTGGCGGGCGGAATACGGGCCCCGGGCACGTCGGTGACAGCCCGGGTGCTCGCCATCCTCGGCGCGTTCGACGTGGCCCATCCGGCGCTCACGCTCAGCGACCTCGCCCGGCGGGCCGGGCTGCCGCTCGCCACGGCGCACCGCCTGGTCGGCGAGCTGGTCGCCTGGCGGGCGTTGACCCGTGACGCGGACGGCGCGTACCGGATCGGCGTGCGGCTCTGGGAGGCCGGATTGCTCTCACCACTGCACACCCGGCTACGGGAGGTCGCGCTGCCGTTCCTGCAGGACCTGCACACGGCAGTGCGAGAGAACGTGCACCTGGCGGTCCGCGACGGCGACGAGGCGCTCTACGTGGAGAAGGTGACCGGGCACCGGGCAGTGCCGATCATCTCCCGGGTCGGGGGCCGGTTGCCGCTACACGCCACCGGGGTGGGCAAGGCACTGCTCGCCTTCGCCCCACCTGATTTCGTGGCGGCACACCTGCGCCGGCCGCTGACCCGCTGCACGCCGTACACAGTCACCGAGCCCGGCCGGCTGGCTGGGGAGCTGGCCGCTGTGCGGTACCGGGGCTGGGCACGTACCAGTGAGGAGATGACCCTCGGCTCCTGTTCGGTGGCCGTTCCGGTACTCGATGGGGACGGCACGGCGGTGGCGTCGATCGGCGTCGTCGGGCACAGCCTCGGCGCGGTTCCGGAGCGGTTGGCGTCGGCCCTGCGGGTGGCGGCCGAGCGGGTGGCTGCCCGGCTGGCCGACACGGCCGACGACCCGTACCCGACGTTGCAGCACGGCATCGCGATGCGACGCCGGCCCAACGGTCGGGCGAGCGCATGAGGGTGGCACACGAGCGGGCGCCAGCCGGAACGCGAACCGACCGCACGAGCATGGCCGGCCCGCTGACTCTGATCGGCGTGCTGTTGCTGGCGCTCAACCTGCGTGCGGCCATCGCGGTGCTCGCGCCGCTGCTGCCTGACGTCCGGGCCGACCTGCAGCTGGGCAGCGGCGCGGCCGGACTGCTGACCACGCTGCCGGTGCTCTGCTTTGGGCTGCTGTCCCCTTTCGCGGCGCTGCTGGGCCGGCGGATCGGAGTGGAGTGGTCGCTGCTGGTGGCGATGCTGGGCATCGTCGCCGGCAGCGCGCTGCGCGTGCTGCCGGGGCTCTGGGCGGTGGTCGCCGGCACGGTGGTGATCGGTGCCGGGATCACGGTCGGCAACGTGCTGGTGCCCAGCGTGGTCAAGCGGGACTTTCCCCGCCGTCAGGGTGCGGTGACCGCGTCGACGACGGCGGCGCTGACCGGCGGGGCCGCCGTCGCGGCCGCGGTGGCCGCGCCGTTGTCACACGCCGGGCTCGGCTGGCGCGGCGCTCTGCTGCTGGTGGGTGGGCTGGCCGCGGTTGCTGCCGTGGTGTGGTTGCCGCAGCTGCGCCGCCGGCACGTCGCCCCGACGGTGGCGGTGGGTGGTGCCTCGGTGCTGCGCTCGCCGGTGACCTGGGCGCTGGCCGCGTTCATGGGCATGCAGTCGTTGACCTACTACGCACTGCTCGCCTGGCTGCCGACGATGGTGCGGGACAGCGGGGTGTCAGCGGCCGGTGCCGGGTGGGCCCTCGGGCTGTTCAACCTGCTCGGCATCGCCACCGCGGTTGCCGCACCCGTCCTGGCGTCGCGGCTGCGGGATCAGCGCGTGTTCGGTGTGCTGGTGGCGACGACCTGGGCGGTGGGACTTGTCGGGCTGCTGGTGGCGCCGTCGCTGTACCTGCTCTGGGCGACGGTGACCGGGCTGGCGCAGGGGGCCGGGATCGGGCTGGCACTGGCGCTGCTGGTGCTGCGGGCCGGCACCCCGCAGAGCGCCCGCGACCTGTCCGGGACGGTTCAGTCGGTCGGCTACCTGGTGGGCTCGACCGGCCCGCTGCTCCTCGGCCTGCTGCGCGACCGGTCCGGTGACTGGTCCCTGTCACTCGGCGCGCTCTGCGTCGCTGCGCTGGCGATGGCCGTGGCGGCCCTGTGGGCGGGACGTGACCGATCGGTCTGACCGGATCTTCCGCTGGATGGAAACCCGGTGCGGCGAACAGGCCCGGCTGCGGGCAGTCTGGTGCCCTACCCGCAACGGGGTCGCGGCGGTGTCGCGGCCGAGGTGAGGAGGCACGGATGCGTACCCAGGTCGGCATCGTCGGAGCGGGGCCGGCCGGTCTCATGCTGTCGCACCTGCTGCACCTGCAGGGCATCGAGTCGGTGGTGGTCGAGAGCCGCAGCCGGGCGTACGTCGAGCAGCGGGTCCGGGCCGGGGTCCTCGAACAGGGCTCGGTCGACCTGATGTGCCGCGTCGGGCTCGGCGAGCGGCTGCAGCGGGAGGGCATGCGGCACGAGGGCATCGAGCTGCGATACGACGGGCAGTCGTACCGGGTGCCGATGACGGAGCTGACCGGGCGGGCGATCACCGTCTACGGGCAGCAGGAGGTGGTCAAGGACCTCATCGCCGCCCGCCTCGCGGCCGGCGGGTCGATCCTGTTCGAAACCGAGGCGGTGCGCGTGGAGAACCTCGATTCAGCGCCGACGATCTACCTGCGGCAGGGCGGCCGCGACATCGAGCTGCACTGCGACTTCGTGGCCGGCTGCGACGGCTTCCACGGGGTCAGCAGGAACGCGGTGCCCGACGGGGTGCTGCGCACGCACGAGCGGACGTACCCGTTCGCCTGGCTCGGTGTCCTGGCCGCCGCTCCCCCAGCGGTGGACGAACTGATCTACGCCAACCACGAGCGTGGGTTCGCCCTCTACAGCCTGCGGTCGCCGGAGATTTCCCGGCTGTACCTGCAGGTCGCGCCGGACGAGGACATCGCCGACTGGCCGGACGAGCGGATCTGGGCGGAGTTGCGGACCCGGCTGGAGACGGTGCCGGGCTGGTCGCTCAACGAGGGACCGATCGTGGAGAAGTCGGTCACGCCGATGCGCAGCTTCGTGGTCGAGCCGATGCAGTGGCAGCGCCTCTACCTGGCAGGGGACGCCGTGCACATCGTCCCGCCGACCGGCGCCAAGGGCATGAACCTCGCCCTGGCCGACGTGGCGCTGCTCGGCGAGGCCTTCGCGGCCTGGTACGGCGAAGGGCGGACGGACCTGCTGGAGAGCTACTCGACGACCGCGTTACGCCGGGTCTGGCGGGCACAGCACTTCTCCTGGTGGATGACCTCGATGCTGCACCGGCTGGACAGCGACGACCCGTACGAGGCGAAGCTGCAGACCGCGACGCTGCGGTACGTGGCCAGCTCCCGCGCGTACGCCACCAGCCTGGCCGAGAACTACGTGGGCCTGCCCCTCAGCTGACCAGGCGCGGAGACCAACATCGTGCTTCCGTGGGCGGGCTGCCGGCACCGCGGTCAGCCGCAGTCGCGATCAGCGCGTGTCCGCCCACCCGGGAGGCCATGGAACCGGAGATGGCCCGACGCCGCCAGTATCGTCACCGGCGCAGCGCGGTCTCCGCCCGAGACGGGAGCGGCGCCTTCGTCACCGATGCAGACGAACTGCACGCCTCGGCGACCCTGCTCGGCACCTACTACATGGCGTTCGGTGCGGGTGCCCTCGTCGGTGGCTTGACCGTCGGCTAGCCGAGGGGCCTACCAATCGAACGTCTTCCCAGTTCGGTGGTGGGGCAGGGTCAGCTCAGTAGGGCAGCTCCACGCCGAGCCGCAGGGCGAACTCCCGGTGGGCGGCGGTGATGGCGTCGAGCCAGCGGGCGAACATCTCGTCGGCCCGCAGGAAGCGCCCCAGCACCACGTCGAAAACCTCTCGGTCCACGTGGTAGACCTCGACCACGTCCGGCTGGGCGGCGAGCGCCTCCTCGATCAGGTCGTCGTCGACGAAGTCACCACCGCTGTCCACCATGGACTTCACCGCGTCGCCGAGGCCGACGATCCAGGCCAGGCCGTCGCGGGAACTGACGTCGAGCGCCGCGCAGAGCTCCTCGCGACGCAGCGGCTCCCCCTCGGTGAGTGGGAGGAAGGTCTCGGGTACGCGAGCGAACACCGCGGCCACCGGCGGTGTCCGGATGAGCTGGTGACCACGGTATTCGACATGCCGGCCCTCCTCGTTGACCCGAAGCGGCTGGATGCCGGGCACCGCGTACGGGGGCAGCGCGGAGCTTGTCGACGAGTTCATGGCCAGGTGTCCTCCGTCGGACGTCGGTGGGTACTACCGGTGAATCCGGGGCATCGACGAGGATGCCCCGGATTCACCCTACGAGTGGTCAGCGACGCGCTGACGACCTGTCAGTTGGCCGGGAAGTGGATGGTGAACGTGATGTTCTGTTGCACGAGACAGTCCAGGAGGTCATCCCACACCCCGAGGCTGTTGTAGGGGTTGTTCGGCGAGCCACCGCCGTGCGGCATGAAGTGCCAGTGGACGCCCACGACCTTCCTGGTCCCCATCCCCGGGTTGTCCGCCTGGATCTTCGCCTGGTTGGCCAGGTCCTTGTACCACCCGTCCTTCTTGCACTGCTCGATGTCCTCGTCGCGCATCGGGATGCCGGCCTTCACCTCGTGCAGGGTGAAGTTGCCGTTGGCGTCCTCCTCCGCGAAGTCCGGGTAACGGCCACGGGAGTTCGCCGGGAGGTCAGGCAGATCCGGCCTCTTGAGGTAGAGCTTGTTGGAGCCGTGCCTCCCGGTCTTGCCCAGCGACGTCATCAGCTCGACGAGCCGTTCCTCGGCCTGGGTCCACCGGTACACCCAGTCGACGTTGGGCCCGTGGACGTGGTTCGGCTTTTGGAACACCACCTCGTGCAGCTTCTTCAGATCGGTGCGCGCGCCGCGCAGCAGCCGGTCGAAGTTCGACTTGCTCACCCGCCCCGACGAAACCGCCGCCGTCAGTCCCTCGGGCTCGACGAGAGCCGCCCAGACCTCCGGCATGATCAGCTCGTAGGTGACCTCCTTGACCGAGGCCGGGAGTTTGTCGTACTTGGCGACGAACCGGGCCACCTCAGCGAGGCGGTGCACGTACCGCTGGACGAACTTCGCGATCTTGGCGGGAATGGCGACCGCGTCGCCCGCGTACGGAATCAGGCTGAGGACGCTGAAGCCGGCGCTGACCCAGTCGCCGCGAATCGCGGCGGCGACCGCGTCCCGGATGTCGGTGATCGCCCCGACGATCCAGCCGTACACCGGGATGAAGCTCAGGGCGGTGGAGCAGATGTTGCCGGCGAGCCAGGCCATCGAGTCCCGCATCGCGAACTCGCCGGCGACCAGGCCGAGCGCGAAGTCGGCGACGTACGTCCACTTGCTGATCTGCTCGTCCGGGCGGGCGGGGTCCAAGTCCTGGGACTCGGCGTTGGCGACCTCGTAGTCGTCGCGCAGACCGTCGCCGTCGGTGTCCTGGCTGAGTGAACTGCTGCCCCACTCGAGTTCGGTGCCGTCGGACAGACCGTCACCTTCGGTGTCCGGGTTGTCGGCGTTGGTGCCGTCGTCCTCCTCGACGATGTCCGGTGCGCCGTCGCCGTCGGTGTCGAGGTCGGTGGGCACGGGGACGATCGGCGGCACGTCGCCGGGCGCGGGCGGGGCGCGGGGCTGGTCGGCGACCAGTGGATTGCTGCCCTGGGCGACCTCGGTGCCGTCCTTGACGCCGTCACCGTCGGTGTCCGGGTTGGTGGGCGAGGTGCCGAGGTCCTGTTCCTGGAGGTTGGTCAGGCCGTCGTTGTCGACGTCCTCGGCGCCGTCGGCGACCGAGTCCCCGTCAGTGTCGGCCTTGTTCGGCGCGGTCCAGCCGGCCAGCTCGGTGATCTCGAACTTGTCGGTCAGACCATCGCCGTCGGTGTCGACCAGCAGCGGGCTGGCGCCGAGGCGCAGCTCCACCACGTCGACCACGCCGTCGTTGTCGTGGTCGCCGGCGTAGGTGATGCCCAACCGGGCCAGCACGTTGAAGCCGCTCGCCCAGGCCCGGCCGGCCTGGATCGTCGCCGGCACCGGGTTGGCCTTGACCAGCATCTCGTCGGCCTTGGCGAGATTGACCTTCGCCGCCTCGAGATCTGCGAACGCCTCGGTCAGCCCCACCGGGGCGGGCGCAGGGGGCGGGCTGGCCCGGAACGGGCCGATGGTCACCTCGGCGTCCTGGATCGCCGCGTCGGCCAACAGCCGGGCACCGGAGAGGGTTTCCACCAGAGCGCGGACGTGCGCCTGCTCGGCCTCACCGTTCGGCGGGCTCGCGCCGGTCAGCCGGCTCTTGAGGAACGACTCCAAGTGCTTCAGGTTCTCGAACGCGACCTCGCCGTCAGCGGCGCTCTTGAGCCGCGCGCCGTCGAAGTACCGACTCTCGACGTCGGCCAGCACCGGGGCGAGCCGGCCGTCGCCGAGCCCGCCCTCCACGTACGGGCTGAGCGCCTGGCAGGACTCGGTGACGTAGACCTTCGCGTCCCGGGTGTACTCGGCGGTGGGGATCTTTGCGACCTCTACCTGCCACAGCGGCGTCTCGCCTGCCGTCGCCTCGGCACCGAACAGCGCCACCTGCGCCACGACAGCGGTCGCTACCGCCGCAGCCAGGGTCCTTCTTCGTAACCGTCCGCGCACAGAATTTCCCCGTCCGTCAGGTGTGGACATGACGACCGGAGCTTAATGACGTATTTCTATGTCATGGGCCCCCTCAACTCGCGGGTGTCAACGTTTGTCGACGTCTGTCACGGAAGGACGGAGCTTGCGGATCAGCTCAGGGCGACCCGCGGGCCGGAGCCGATCCGGACGGAGGCGAGGCGGCACATCGATGGTGACGCCGTCGCCGCCAGGGCTGAGGATCATGAGTTCACCGCAGCATCCGCACGGCCAGCTGAACCACGCAGGTTCGCGGCACGCATCGTGAGGCATATTCAGAAGGGCGGGTGGTACCCACGAATCTCTTGGACGACCGCGTCGACCTGTTCGCCGACTGGCGGGTATTCCTCGGCGTCGTCACTCGCCGAGGCGGCTACTCGCCAGCCAACCAGCGAGCTGCCGACCGGTCTCCTCTCCGAGCGCAGCCGCCGCTCGCGCCGCCAGCGTGACCAGTTCGGCGTGTTCCGTCGCGGTGGCCTGCAACTCCGGCCGAGGAGCAGAGCTCCACGCGGTCCGCGCAGCATCGCGGGTGATGCGGATGGCATCGGCCTTGCCCCGTTCGGCCAGACGAGGATCCGCGTCAATAGCCAAAATCAGGGCCGCCCGCAGCTCGATGCCGACGCCACGGCCGCGCAGGAGCCTATAGCCGGCTCGACGCAGCTCCACACGGCCATCCCGGAGCAGCTCCCACGGCAAGGCCTGCGGCAGAGCGCCGGCGACCGGGCGCAGCGCCATGGTCACCTCCCGCACCACCGCCGGTGACGGATCTCGCACCAACGTCACCAGCTCCCCCGCCACGGCTGCGTCCAGCAGCCGCAGACTCCGCACCGCTCGGGCACGGATCCGTGCCCGCTCATGGCCGAGCAACCGCCGCAACAAATGGGCGTTTGTTCCCGAGCTGGTCTCGGCAAGCCCGGCGATCGACCCCAAGGGCGGCTCGCCGGCGCCGACGGCGGTCCGGTAGTGCTCCCGCACGTCGACCCTCAGACGCCGGGCCGCGTCCCGGGCCACGGCCCGCACCAACGGCGCATCATCATCGAGGTACCCGGCGACGTCGGCGTCCTGGCCGACCCGCACCAGCCCGGTCAACGCCACCACCCGCACCTCGGCCCGAGCGGACCGCGCCAGCCGGCGCAGGACGTCATGGCGGCGGGTCCAGACCGCGTCACGGCACGCCGCCTCCGCCGCCCGCGCCCGTACCCCCACATCCGGATCCGACTCGGCAAGGGCCACGAGTTCCGGCAAACGCAGCCGACCCTGCGCCAGGACGACGTCGAAGACGAACCGCCGCTCCCGACGATCACCCGAGCCGAGCAGGCCGCGCCACAGCTGCTCCGTCGCCGCCAAAACCGCCACCCGCACCTGGGCGACCGCGAAGCCAGCACGCAGACGCGCCTCAAGGCGCAGCGCCATCGGCAAGACCGCAGGCAGGTAGACGGCAGCGTCGTCGGCGAGCAACACCGCGAGCCCGGCCCGCGCCCGATCCCGCACCGGCCCGACCCAATCCGCGGTACGCACCACCAGAAACGGCATCACCTCCGCGTACGTGCGGGCAACCATCGCCGCGACGGCACGCTCCCGGATCCGCCCGTCACCGTGCATGCTCGCCAGCGCCGTCGCCACCGGCCCCGACGACACACCTGAGAACCGTCCCGCGACCCGCAGCCACGCGGGCTCCCGGTGCCAGCCGTACCACGGTGCCGACCGCGCGTGCTCGTCGAGCCGAACCACCAACCCCGGTACGCCGGCCACCAGCGCCAACGCCGACCGCGCCAGCACCTCATCGCCTACGGCATCGACTTCGAGCAGCACTTCGACCAAACGGTTAACCGCCTCCCATTGGCCTGCCCCGGCGTGCTCGACAGCAACTCGTACCGCCCCAAGCAGCCCGTCCTGCCCGAGCATCGAAGGCGGGAGGACCTGACCGTCGCGTCTGCCCCAGATCACCCCGACATCCTGCCCTGCCAGCCAACCCCATCGAACTAAATTTCCGGGCCGAACGGCGAGCCGGACCAGTCCCACCCAGCGCAACGGAGCCGTAGGCGCCGGCACGCCCGCGGACGACCCGGTTTCCTCGCATCGACGCTGGCCACACCCTGGATCGGCCGCGCTGTCCATCGGCACTTTTTTCAGGTGTCGAACTTAGCCATGTTTCGTTACCCGTCCGTTATTGACGTGACCGCCGCCACTTCGGTTGACTGCGACGGAACCGCTTCCGCAACCGGTTCCGAAACAACGCCTCACCCCTTCGACCTGGGAGCGTCACGTGCCGATCACCATCGCCGATGTCGCCACCCGCGCGGGGGTGAGCAAGACGACGGTCTCCCGGGTGCTCAACGGCAAGGGCGAGGTGCACGTCCGCACCGCCGACCGGGTCCGCGCGGTCATCAACGCCCTCGGGTACGTGCCGAGCGCCCGCGCGGTCGGCCTGGCCCGCGGGCGTACCCGGGTGGTCGGCATGCTGGTGCCCGCCCTGACCTGGCCCTGGATGGGCGAGGTGCTCCAGGGCGCGGCCGACGTGGTCGAGGCCGAGGGGTACGGCATGCTGCTGTTCACCTGCACCCACGGCGACGAGTCGATGCGGCGGTTCGCCTCCCAGGTCTCCGCGAAGTCCTTCGACGGACTGCTCGTGGTCGAGCCGGAGGGCACCCTCGACTACATCACCGAGCTGCACGATCGCGGCCTGCCGGTCATCCTCATCGACGACCGCGGCCACCAGCCCGGCTTCCCGTCGGTGCGCACCACCAACGAGTCCGGCGCGCGAGCCGCGGCGGCGCACCTGCTGGCGCACGGGCGGAAGCGGCCGCTGGTCGTCACCGGCCTGAGCCGCTTCGGCTGCACCCGGGAGCGGCTGGCCGGCTTCGCGGACGGCTACGCCGACGCCGGCCTGCCCATCGACCCCGCCCTCGTCGTGGAGGGCGACTTCACCTTCGAGTGCGGACGGGTCGCGGTGGAGCGCCTGCTCGCCGACAGCGTGCCGTTCGACGCCGTCTTCGCGCACAACGACCTCTCCGCCGCCGGAGCGCTCCAGGCACTGCGCGACGCCGGCCGGCGGGTCCCGGACGACGTGGCGGTGGTCGGTTTCGACGACCTGCCCCTGGCCGGGCACACCCACCCACCGCTGAGCTCGGTCCGCCAGCCGTTGCGGGAGATGGGGGCGGCCGCCGCCCGCACTCTCATCGCCCACCTCGCCGGCACGCCGCTGCCGGACACCCCGACCGTCATTCCCACCAACTTCACCGTCCGCGCCTCGACCGGCGCTACCTGACCTCTCCACCGCTCATCCACCACCCACACCGGCGGGAGCGTCGCGCCCACCGGCGGCAACACCGCACACCCTCCATCCACCACATCCCGCTCGAGGATTGCGGGAGCACCGAGGGAGACCTCCATGAGAAGAAGGCAGTTCCTCGCCGTCGCGCTGGCCGGCGCGATGGCCACCGGCGTCGCCGCGTGCGGCGACAGCCCGAACGCGAACAAGAACAACGGCCAGGCGGCCACGGTGCTGAACGTCGGCATGCCGAACGGCCCGCAGGCCGAGAACAACAACCCGTTCCTCACCACGTCCGCCGCGGCCTCGCTGGGCTACCGCTGGCAGATCTTCGAGCCGCTGATGATGTGGAACCCGGTGAAGCCGGCCGACCCGTTCAAGCCGTGGCTGGCGACCAAGGCCGAGTGGTCGTCGGACTACACCTCGGTCAAGGTCACTATCCGAGAGAACGCCACCTGGTCGGACGGGCAGAAGGTCACCGCCGAGGACGTCGCCTTCACCTACAACCTGGTCAAGAAGTACCCGGCACTCAACGACCAGGGCGTGCCCTACACGGACGCGACCGTCAGCGGCAACGAGGTCACCATCAAGATGGCCAGCCCGCAGTTCGTGAACCAGCAGAAGGTGCTGTGGCGGGTGCCGATCGTGCCCAAGCACATCTGGGAGAAGATCAGCGACCCGACGACCGACACCGTCAAGCAGCCGATCGGCAGCGGCCCGTACACCCTGAAGTCGTTCACCCCGGCCAGCATGACCCTGACGGTGCGCGACAACGGCTACTGGCAGGACCTGCCGAAGGTCAAGGAGCTGCGCTACACGTCCTACACGGACAACAGCGCGCAGACCACCGCGCTGGCCAACGGCGAGTCGGAGTGGAGCTTCGTCTTCATCCCCAACTACCAGGCCGTCTTCGTGGCCAAGGACCAGGAGCACCACAAGGTGTGGGCGCCGGCGATCCTGGGCATCCACGGCCTCTACCTCAACACCACGAAAAAGCCGTTCGACGACCCCACGTTGCGGCGCGCCATGAACATGGTCATCGACCGCGCCGACATCTTCACCACGGCCGAGGCCGGCTACTTCCACCCGCAGGTGAAGAGCGTGACCGGCCTGCCCAGCCCGGCCGGCGACTCGTTCGTCGCGCCCGAGTTCAAGGGCCAGGAGCACAAGGTCGACGTCGAGGGCGCCAAGGCGCTGCTGACCGGCGCCGGCTACAAGCTCGAGGGCAACACCCTCAAGGACAAGACCGGCAAGGCCGTCACGCTGAAGCTGACCGACCCGGCCGGCTGGTCCGACTACCAGACCAGCCTGGAGATCGTGAAGGACAACCTGTCGAAGATCGGCATCGCCGCCACAGTCGACAAGGCCAACCAGGACGCCTGGTTCCGCAACGTCGAGCAGGGCAACTTCGAGGCGACCTTCCGGTGGACCGAGGGCGGCGCCACGCCGTACGACATCTACCGGACCGTCATGGACGGCCGGCAGCTCAAGCCGATCGGCACCGCCTCCCCCGCCGGCAACTTCGGCCGCTTCAACAACAAGGAGGCGACCGACGCCCTGGTCGCCTACGCGAACGCGACCGACGACGCCGCGCGCACCACCGCGATGAACACGCTGCAGAAGATCTTCGTCGACCAGATGCCGATGATCCCGGTCGGCGCGGACAACATCGGCGGCGCGTACAGCACGAAGAACTGGACCGGCTGGCCGGACGACTCGAACCCGTACGGCGCCATGCAGCCCACCCAGCCCAACGCGCTGGACGTGGTCCTGCACCTCAAGCCCGCCAACGGCTGACCTCGCCAACTGCCTCCCCGGCCGGCTCCCCGGCCGGCCGGGGAGGCGCACCCCACGCTCAGACAGGAACTCGGCATGACGTTGAGCGAGAGCGCGGCGGCGCCGGTCGACGAGGTGGTGCTGGAGGCCGTCGGCCTGACCAAGCACTTCCCCGTCCGCAGGCGGCTGCGTGACCTCTTCTCCCGGACGCCGGCAGTCGTGCACGCGGTCGACGACGTATCGTTCGCGCTGCGTCACGGCCGGGTGACCGCGCTGGTCGGGGAATCCGGCTCCGGCAAGTCCACGGTGGCCCGGCTGCTGGCCCAAATCTATCCCCGCAGCGCCGGCGACCTCCGCCTGCACGGCACGTCGACCCGGGTGCGCGGCGGCCGGCCCTTCCGGTCATACGTGCGGCGGGTCCAACTGATCCTCCAGGACCCGTTCGCCTCCCTGAACCCGGTGCACACCGTCCGCTACCACCTCACCCGGTCGCTGCGGATCCACGGCAACGCCGGGCGCGGCGCCGAGGAGCTGGACCAGGCCCTCGCCAAGCTGCTCACCCGGGTCAGCCTCACCCCGCCCGAGCGCTACCTGGACGCCTTCCCGCACGAGCTCTCCGGGGGCCAGCGGCAGCGCGTCGCCATCGCCCGGGCGCTCGGCGCCGACCCGGAGGTGCTCCTCGCCGACGAGCCGGTCTCCATGCTCGACGTCTCGATCCGCCTCGGCGTGCTCAACCTGCTCCAAGACCTCAAGGAGCGGCTCAACATCGCCATCCTCTACATCACGCACGACATCGCCTCGGCCCGCTACTTCGCCGACGAGACGATCGTGATGTACGCCGGCCGGATGGTCGAGGGCGGCGACAGCGAGACCGTCACCCAAAACCCGGCCCACCCGTACACCCGGCTGCTCACCGATTCGGCGCCGGATCCCGAGCGCATCACCGGCGACGGCGCCGGCGTCGACGCGGCCGCCGGGGAGGACCGCGGTCAGGGCGAGCCGCCGAGCCTGATCACCCCGCCCGCCGGCTGCCGGTTCCACCCCCGGTGCCCGCACGCGATGCGGCGCTGCACGGCGGACCTGCCGCCGCCGCTGACCATCGGCGACCGGCCCGGCCACTGGGCCGCCTGCTGGCTCTACGACCCGGCGACCGTCGCCGCCGACACTCCCGGCTCGGCCGCCCCCGACGCCGACCCGGCCGTGCCGCCGCCCCCGGCGGCGGTTGACCGCGCCGAGACAGCCACCCGGGGGGAGCCGCGATGAGATTCCTCCTGCAGCGCACGGCCTTCTACCTGTTTACGGCGTGGGCGGCCATCACACTGAACTTCTTCATCCCGCGGCTGGTGCCGGGCGACCCGGTGCAGTCCCTCATCTCGCGCAACCAGGGCCGGATCAGCGCCGACGCCATCGAGTCGCTGCGCGTGCTGTTCGGGCTGGACGCGAACGAGAACGTCTGGGAGCAGTACCTGCACTACTGGGGACAGCTCCTCCACGGTGACCTGGGGCTGTCGTTCACCTTCTTCCCGGCGCCGGTGTCGACGGTGATCGGCGACAGCCTGCCGTGGACGGTCGGCCTGGTCGGTATCACCACGGTCATCAGCTTCCTCCTCGGCACCGCGCTCGGCGTCGGCGCCGGCTGGCGGCGCGGCTCCTGGGTCGACGGCCTGCTGCCGGCCACCACGTTCCTGTCCTCGATCCCGTACTTCTGGCTGGGCCTCGTCGCCATCGCCCTGTTCGCCGGCCCGGGAAGCTTCTTCCCGTCCTCCGGCGGCTACGAGGCGGGCCTCGTGCCGGCCTTCGACGGGTACTTCATCCCGAGCGCGATCCAGCACAGCATCCTGCCCGCCGCCACCATCCTGGTCTCCTCGATGAGCGGGTGGATCCTCAGCATGCGCAACATGATGGTCACCGTCTCCTCGGAGGACTACATCACGGTCGCCCACGCGAAGGGGCTGTCGGAGCGCCGGGTGGCCCTGAGCTACGCGGCCCGCAACGCGCTGCTGCCGAACGTGTCAGGCTTCGCCCTGTCGCTCGGGTTCATCGTCGGCGGCACGCTGCTGGTGGAGATCGTCTTCTCCTACCCGGGTCTCGGCTACCAGCTGTTCCAGGCCGTCGGCGCCAAGGACTACCCGCTGATGCAGGGCATCTTCCTGATCATCACGATCTCCGTGCTGGTGGCGAACCTGCTCGCCGACGTCGCGTACCTGCTTCTCGACCCGCGGACCCGAAAGAGCTGAGCGATGACCATCTCACCGTCGAGCATCGAGCAGGTCATCCCCGGTCAGGGGGCGATGGCCCAGCCGTCGGCCGCGCCGGGCCGCGTCAAGCGGCGCCGGTTCCGGTTCATCGCCAACGCCAAGGCCGCGACCGGCCTGGTCATCCTGGGCATCTACTGCCTCTTCGCGGTGATCGGGCCGTGGGTGGCGCCGTACAACCCGGACGCGCGCAGCGGCGACGTGCTCCAGGCGCCGTCGCTGCGGCACTGGTTCGGCACCACCCACCTCGGTCAGGACATCTTCAGCCAGATCCTGGTCGGCGCGCGCAGCGTCATGGTGGTGGGCCTGCTCGCCGGCGTGCTGGCAACGATCCTGTCCATCCTCATCGGCGTGACCGCCGGCTACATCGGCGGTGCGGCCGACGAGGGCCTGTCGGCCCTGTCCAACGTGTTCCTGGTCATCCCCGCCCTGCCGCTGATCATCATCGTGACGTCGATCGTCGAGCAGGCCAGCGACACGCTGGTCGCGCTCATCATCGGCTGCACCTCCTGGGCGTGGGGCGCCCGGGTGCTGCGCGCCCAGACATTGTCCCTGCGGCGCCGCGACTACGTCGAGGCGGCCCGGGCCACCGGCGAGCGGCCGTGGCGCATCATCCTGTTCGAGATCCTGCCCAACCTCACCGCGATCATCGCGTCCGGCTTCGTCGGCACCGTCATCTTCGCCGTCATGTCGGAGATCACCCTGGCCTTCATCGGCATCTCGTCGATCTCGTCCTGGAACTGGGGCACCATCCTGTTCTGGGCCCAGGGCCAGCAGGCCCTCGCGCAGGGCGCCTGGTGGTGGTTCGTCCCGGCCGGGCTGGCCATCGCGCTGCTCGGCACCGCCCTCGCCCTGATCAACTTCGGCATCGACGAGTTCGTCAGCCCCCGGCTGCGCAGCGCCGGCAGGACCCGGATCCGCACCGCCGACGGCCGCAGCGTGCGGATGCGGGTCGGCTTCACCCCCGTGCTGGCCCCGACCCCGTCCGTCCCGATGCCACGGGCTGCCACCACCCGAGAGGACGTTGTGCGATGAGCGATCCGGTGCTGGAGATCCGCGGACTGCGCGTCGACTACGGGCTCGGCGACGCGGCGGTGCACGCCGTCCGCGACGTCGACCTGACCCTGCACCGGGGCGAGGTGCTGGGGCTGGCCGGGGAGAGCGGCAGCGGCAAGTCCACCCTGGCGTACGGGCTGACCCGGCTGCTGCCGCCGCCCGGCGTGGTCAGCGGCGGCCAGGTCGTATACCACCCGGTCGACGGCCCGCCGGTCGACGTGCTGACCCTCAGCCCGGCCGAGCTGCGGCAGTTCCGCTGGGCGGAGACCTCGATCGTGTTCCAGGGCGCGATGAACTCGCTGAACCCGGTGCACAAGGTCTCCACCCAGCTGCTCGACGTGATCAAGGCGCACGAGCCGCGGAGCACGGCGGCGAGTCGGCTGGCCCGGGCCCGGGACCTGCTCCGCCTGGTCGGCATCGCCGCCGACCGGCTGGACAGCTACCCGCATCAGCTCTCCGGCGGGATGCGGCAGCGGGTCATGATCGCCATGGCGCTGGCGCTGGAGCCACAGGTGGTCATCATGGACGAGCCGACCACCGCGCTGGACGTGGTGATGCAGCGGCAGATCCTCGGCCAGCTCGCCGAGCTGCGGGAGCGGCTGGACTTCGCGGTGCTGTTCATCACCCACGACCTGTCGCTGCTGGTCGAGTTCTCCGACCGGATCGCCATCATGTACGGCGGCCGGATCGTCGAGGAGGCGCCCGCCGCGCAGCTGTACGGGCGGGCCCTGCACCCGTACACCGAGGGGTTGCTGCACTCCTTCCCGGCGCTACGCGGCCCGCGCCGCGAGCTGACCGGCATCCCCGGCTCCCCGCCGGACCTACGGGCCATGCCGGAGGGCTGTGCGTTCCACCCGCGCTGTCCGAAGGCGTTCGACCCGTGCGACAAGAAGGTGCCGGCACTGGGAGCGCCGGTCGCCGACCCAGGCCGGGCCGTCGCCTGCTGGCTGCACCCCGCCGCCACGCCGGTCCCCCACTGACCTCCCTCCGTCCGACCGAACGACCCGCAACCGCGAGGAGAACCATGGACACCGACCTCACCCGCTCGACCACCACCGGGCAGGCCGACCCGATCGACACCCTCCCGCCGACCTTTCGGTTGGGGGTGGCGACCTCGTCGTACCAGATCGAGGGCGCGGTGGCCGAGGACGGCCGGACGCCGTCGATCTGGGACACCTTCTGCCGGGTTCCCGGGGCGGTGGCCAACGGCGACCACGGCGACGTGGCCTGCGACCACTACCACCGGATGCCGCAGGACGTCGCGCTCATCGCCGACCTGGGTCTGGACACCTACCGCTTCTCGGTGGCCTGGCCGCGGGTGCAGCCGGGCGGGCGCGGGCCGGCCAACCCGGCCGGGCTGGCCTTCTACGACCGCCTGGTGGACGAGCTGCTGGGCCGCGGGGTCGACCCGTGGGTGACGCTCTACCACTGGGACCTGCCGCAGGAGCTGGAGGACACGGGCGGCTGGCCGAACCGGGACACCGCCTACCGGTTCGCCGACTACGCGGAGCTGGTCTTCGGCGCCCTCGGCGACCGGGTGAAGACCTGGACCACGCTGAACGAGCCGTGGTGCTCGGCGATGCTCGGGTACGCGTACGGCAACCACGCCCCGGGCCGGCGGAACCTGGGCGACGGGATCGCCGCGGCGCACCACCTGCTGCTCGGGCACGGGCTGGCGGTGCAGCGGCTGCGTGCGGCGGCGGCCACCCCGATCGAGCTTGGCCTGACGGTCAACCTGTCCACCGCCGACCCGGCCACCGACAGCGCGGCCGACCGGGACGCCGCCCGGGCCGCCGACGGGCTGGGCAACAGGCTCTACCTCGATCCGGTGTTCCGTGGCTCCTACCCGGAGGACGTGGTGGCAGACCTGGCCGCCGAGGGGGTCCGCGTCCCGATGCGGGAGGGCGACCTGGAGGTCATCTCGACCCCGATCGACGTGCTCGGCGTGAACTTCTACTTCGGGCAGGTCCACTCCGGGGTAGATGAGCAGGGCCGGGACCGGGACGAGCACGGGAAGCCGGTGCGCCGGGTGATCCGCCGGGACCTGCCGCGCACCGCGATGGACTGGGAGATCGTGCCGGAGTCCTTCACCGAGCTGCTGGTCCGGCTGCACCGGGACTACCCGGGCGTGCCGCTGGTGATCACCGAGAACGGGGCGGCCTTCGACGACAAGCCGGACGCCGACGGGTTCGTTGCCGATGACGACCGGGTGGCGTACCTGACCGAGCACCTGCGGGCGGTGGCCCGGGCCCGGCAGGCCGGCGCGGACGTGCGCGGCTACTTCGCCTGGTCGCTGCTGGACAACTTCGAGTGGGCGTACGGCTACGACAAGCGGTTCGGCATCGTCCGGGTGGACTACGACACCCAGCGGCGTACACCGAAGCGCAGCGCGCAGTGGTACCGCGACACCGTCCGGCGGGTGCGCGGGGAGCGCTGACCCGGCCGCTCGGGGCGGCCGCTCGGGATCTCCCGGGCGGCCGCACTGGCGTCCACCGCACTCGCGAAACTCGTGTCGATAGCCGATCGTCATGGTGTCCGGTGTGCAGCTTCGGTACAACGACCGCGTCTACCCGACCCTGTGCAGCAGCAGGCCCTGGCGGACCTGAACGTCGCGTACCGGAACTTCTTTGCCTCACTGTCCGGCCGACGCGAGGGGCGCAAGGGTGGCGCCGTCACGGTGACCGCCACGGGCGAGCCGCTGCCGCCGGCCAAGGCCGAGGTGGGCCAAGCAGAAGTGGACTCTCGCGTCCTGAGCCGCGGCCGGGTCGGCGGCACTCCCGCCGCCGGCCCGGTGGCTCAGCGGGTCCGCGACCGGGGCCGCCGCGCCGTCAGCGCCGGCGTCAAGGTCACCCGGGCGGCCGGCTCGCGCGGCACGCCGCCGTCGCGCAGCAGCCGGGCCATTGGCAGGGTGGCCGCGCCCATCGCGACCGCGTCCGGTCCGAGTCGGCACAGCTCGATCGAGGTCTGGGCGTACGGCTGGCGCAGCGCGTGCCGCGCGGTGACCTCGCGGATCTGCGGCAGGTAGCGCTCGCCCAGGGCCAGGCCGGCCCAGCCGCCGAGCACCACCCGCTCGGGGTTGAACAGGTTCACCAGGTTCGCCACCCCGGCGCCGAGGTAGCCGACCGTCTCGTCGAGCACCTTGGCGGCGGTGCGGTTGGTGGCGCGCAGCAGTTCGCCGAAGGCCGTCTCCTCGTCGCGGCCGGTCGCCGGGCGACCGCGGTTGGCCTGGCGGAACCGGTCGAGCACCCCTTCCGCCCCGACGTACGCCTCGAGGCAGCCGAGGTTGCCGCAGCGGCAGCGGCGGCCCCCGTACACGATGGTGGTGTGCCCCCACTCGCCGGCGCTGCTGTGCGCGCCGCGGTAGCCCACGCCGTTGGCCATCACGCAGGCCCCGACGCCGGAGCCGACCAGGGCAACGACCGCGTGCCGGACGTCGCGGCCTGCGCCGAACCACATCTCGGCCTGGCCGAGGGTCTTCGCGCCGTTGTCGATGTGCACCGGGATGTCGGTGCCGGCGCGCAGCATGGCGCCGAGTGGCACGCCGTCCCAGCCGAGGGTCTGCGCGTGCACCAC
The DNA here is from genome assembly GCF_018070045.1 of Micromonospora sp. U21. Taxonomy (GTDB): domain Bacteria; phylum Actinomycetota; class Actinomycetes; order Mycobacteriales; family Micromonosporaceae; genus Micromonospora. The sequence goes on along the minus strand of NZ_JAGPYK010000005.1, from coordinate 60,451 downwards.
GGCGTCGGCGGCGCGCTCGACGGTGCCGGAGACGGCGACGCCGAAGCCGAGCACCGCCGCCGGGTCGATGCCGGCCTGCTCGATCACCGCGGTGAGACCGTGCAGCAGGTGGTCGGTGACCTGCCGGGGGTCGGGCTCGGCGGCGGCGATCGGGTACTCCGCCTTGGCGAGGGCGGTCATCGCCAGGTCGAAGAGTTCGACCTGCACCCGGGTCTCGCCGACGTCGGCTCCGACCAGGTAGCCGTAGCCGGGGGCGACCCGCAGCAGCACCCGCGGGCGGCCGCCGTCGGACTCGACCAAGCCGGCCTCCTCGACCAGGCCCTCGGCGATCATCTCACCGACCAGGTTGCTCACGCTGGCCAGGCTCAGCGCGGTGGACTGCCCCAGCTCGGGGCGGCTCAGCGGGCCGTCCAGCCAGATCCGGGTGAGCAGAACCGACCGGTTGGCGCGACGCATGTCGCGCACGGTGGTGCGTCTGGCGTCCACGTCCGCCGCCATCCTCTCCCGGCCGCCCCGGCGGCCTGCTTCACGCCGTGAACCAAGTGCTGACAGATTACTGCGCATTCACATTTAACAAAGTTAACTGTCAGCCTCCGGCGCATTGACCATGAGGTATGTCATGCGACTTAGACGTGGGTTGATCGCCGCGCTCGGCGGCGTCGCGCTGCTCGCTGCACCGGGCTCGCCGCCCCGCAAACCGCCCCGGTGGCCTGCTCCGCGCCGGCCTAGGCTAGGTCGCGTTTCCGTCGCGGAAATCGACGTCGACACCGCCTACGAACACCACCGATGGCGACACCACGTCCGCTACCTACGCCCCCGCCTCGACCTCACCCCCGCCGACGTGCCACCGTCCAACGGTCAACGTTGAGGCCCGGTACGAGGACGCGCAGCCCCCGCATGTCGCAGCAGACGCATTCCGGTTCGGGTTTCGCCGCCCCTACGCCCTCCGGACCGATGAGCGCGGCGGCCGCACGTGAGATCGGTGCCGCTTTTCAGCGCTTGACGCGGGCCTTGATCCTCGTAGCTCCGCATGGTGGTCGCCGGAACGGGAAGGTCAGGGTCGCCAGCAGGACTGACCGAGGAGGATGCGCCATGACGGACACACGGGGCACCAGGTCTGGTAGCGCCCCGCCGCCGACCCTCGGCGGCTTCGCAGTCGTGGAGATGTTCACCTCCCAGGGCTGCAACAGTTGCCCTCCCGCCGAGGACGTGTTGTCCGAGATCGACCGCGACGCCCGGGAGCGGGGCGAGCCTGTCTACGCGCTCGGGTTCCACGTCGACTACTGGGACCGCCTGGGCTGGGCAGACCCGTTCGGCGCCGAGGCGCACACCCTGCGCCAGGAGGCGTACGCGCGGGCGCTCGGCTCCCGGGGGTTGTACACCCCCCAGATGATCGTCAACGGCGCCGTTGAGTTCGTCGGATCCGACCGCCGGCAGGCTTCGTCCGCGATCAGCGCGGCCCTTTCGAAGGCGGCGAACACCACACCGCTCGCGCTGTCGTTGCAGGATGCTCCCGAGGGCACGGGCGATGGACGCCGGGTCGTGGTGGAGTACCAGGCCGGGCGACTGCCACAGCCGGCCGCGTTCAACATGGCGGTCGTGGAACGTGGCCTGGAGAACGAGGTACCCAGAGGCGAGAACGCCGGGCGGAGGCTTCGGCAGGACAGCGTGGTGCGCGCCTTCACGTCGATTCCGATGAATGTTGGGCGCGGACGGGTCGACCTCGAGGTGCCGCCAACTCTCGATCCTCGAAAGGCCTCGGTGGTCGGCTATGTCCAGAACGACGGCGACAAGTCCATCGTCGGGGCTGCGTCCGTCGATCTGGCGGCCGGACGACGGACGTGATCGTGCTGTCGAGCATCCGGATGGGAGGGCGAAACGATGACTGACACGACTGAGATGGCGGTTCTGGCCGGCGGTTGCTTTTGGGGGATGCAGGACCTTATCCGGAAACGCCCTGGCGTGCTCGCGACCAGGGTGGGATATACCGGCGGGGATGTGCCGAACGCGACGTACTACAACCATGGTTCCCATGCCGAGGCGATCGAGATCACCTTCGACACTGCCGAGGTGTCCTACCGGGACATCCTCGAGTTCTTCTTCCAGGTTCACGACCCGACCACGAAAGATCGCCAGGGCAACGACGTGGGAGTCAGCTACCGGTCAGCCATCTTCTACACCGACGACCAGCAGCGGCAGGTCGCGGAGGACACGATCGCCGACGTCGACGCCTCGGGCCGGTGGCCGGGCAAGGTGGTCACCGAAGTTAGTCCTGCCGGCCCGTTCTGGGAGGCCGAGCCGGAACACCAGGACTACCTGGAGCGGAACCCCGGCGGATACACCTGCCACTTCGTTCGGCCGGACTGGAAGCTGCCCCGCCGAGGGGGGAACGCTGCGTAGTGGCTACGGCCGTGCGGCCGGCTTCCTCGACGGAGGCGAGCCGTGATCCGCGAATGTCGGCTCCGGTCAAGAGCGAAATGCTGTCATGAGTACGTTTCACCCGTCCCGGCGTTTGCAACAACCCATGAAACGCGATCGGTGCGCGACACTCGCCGTGCGTCGGCGTGTTTCGTCACGGCGCCGACGGTGGGTCGGGCGGTATCCGGCGGATCGTCCGGTGCGGCCGAGGACGCGGGTCTGCATGTCGTCCACTCCAGAGACCAGGAGTGGCCCGCCCCCCCGGGCGGGCCACTCGCGATGCTCAGCCGGTCAGACCGCCGGGTTGGAGTAGGCCTTGCGCCGGAACGCCGCCTTGGTCCCCGCTCCGGCGATGCCGTCGATGACACCGGTGTAGCCGTTGAACTTCTTCAGGTTGGCCTGGAGCGACACGATCGTCCCGGGTCCCACGATCCCGTCGATGGCACCCCTGTAGGGAGAGGGCTGGTCGGGCCAGTTAGCCAGGTAGCGCTGCATCGCCTTCCAGCTGTTGGTCCCGAGCACCCCGTCGATCGCGCCGTTGTAGCCGTACATGGTGAGGATCCACCGCTGGATCCGCTTGGCACCCTGTTTGTCAAGGCCGAGGTTGACCACGGCCGCGCTCGCCGGCCCTGCGAAGCCGACCATCGCCACGCCGGATGCCGCCACCGCCAGCAGCCCGCCTCGGAATAGCCCGCGACGCGAGACGCCGTTGCGCTTGCTCTGCTCCACGCTCTTCCCTCCATTGTCGGGAGTCTTCTCCCGGCTCGGCGCACGAGCCAACCCGGATCGTCTATGTCGAACGATCCGAGTTTCAGCGCGCGGTTGCAGCTTTGACTTGCCGTTCGTTCGAGGGTGACGCGCCTACGGCGGATCTTGGCCACGATCGATTCGGAGGTGGCCGTTCACACGAACGGCTTCGGGTCGCCGTTGAGTACGCGCAGGTACTCCTCGATCGCCTTGACGTCGTGGAACGCTGCCTCAAGCGACTCAAACAGTGGCGTGACCTGGCCACCCGCTACACCAAACGGCATCCCTCTACCGGGCCAGCCTCGTCCTCATTGCCGCCATAATCTGGCTTCCATGATCAACAGGACAGGGCCTGGGCGAGGTCAGCAGGTGCGGGAGTTGTAGGCGGCCCAATAGGGGCCGCCACTCTGAGGCGGGTAGAACCTGTAGTTTCCGTCAGGCGAGCGCTGCAGGACGAATTGGTGCGAGCCGTACGGGCTCCTCGAACCCGTTGCCCCGTGGTACACCACATACAGCCACCCGTTCTGGTTGTCGTGCTGCACGAGCTTGTCGCCAGCCTTTGTCCAGCTGTTCCGGCCTGCTGAACCGTCGGCGGCGAGGCCCTTGTCGCGCTGGAAATTCCTCGTCGCGGCATCGGTCTGGTCGCCGAAGACGCCGTCGACCCCTGACGAGGGCAGGTAACCATTTGCCCAAAGAATGGTTTGCCACAGACAGGCGACGTTCGAGCTGCGGTGCGTGGTGACGTTGACGACGCCCTCGTCATCGAAGTCGTCGGACACCGCGCCGCTGCCGTAGATGTACGCCCTGCCGGTGTAGGAGCCACTGGCCGCGGCCGGCGTGGCGAGCGTGACGTTGATGCCGATGGCCAACACCGCGCCGGCTGCGGGGACAGCGGCCTTCTTGAGTACGCGACGGACGGAGTGGAGCGAGGACATGCATCTCCTTTGGTTGAGACCCATTTCGGGGGCAAGGGTGGTGGCCCGACGGGCGGGGCCCGGTTCGGTCGACGCCCACGTATCCCGCAGGGCGCCTCGATTGAGTTGCCGTTTCCGCCGTAGCCGTAGCGGTGCCGGCGTCATGGGGGTGCTTCGGTTGGGGCGGTGAGGACGGTAGAACGGTACGGTGGGTCACGTACAATCGGCGCACAACTGGCGTATAGATCATCTACTCGCCCGCGTCATCCGGGTGCTGTGCGCTCAGTGACAGATGGCAGCGCCCACATGTGAGGTGCCTGGTTGCGTTTCGAACTCCTTGGCCCGTTCCGGGTGTACCACGAAGGACGGTCGGTTCGGCTGGGCTCGGTGAAGCAGCGTCTCCTGTTGGCCACCCTGCTGCTGCGCCCGAATGAGGTGGTCGGCACCAACGAGTTGGCCGCGATGCTGTGGGGTGACGAAGAGCCGGCGTCGGCCGCCGCGAACCTGCGCACCTATGTGCGCGGATTGCGGCACGCGCTGGGCGGTGGGGCGCCCTGGGATGGGATAACCGCTGTGGCCGGCGGCTACCTGCTGCGGGTGGGCCAGGGCGAGCGGGACCTGGACCTGTTCGACGCCGCGGCGGCGCGGGGCCGTGCAGCTCTCGCCGCTTCGGATCCGGACCGGGCCGAGGCGGAACTCTCCGCCGCGGTGGACCTGTGGCGTGGTCCCCCGCTGTCCGACCTGCCGCTGCGCTCGGCGCTGGCTCGACGGGTGGCGCAGTTGGAGGAGCGCCGGCTGCTCGTCGAGGAGGACTACGCCGAGGCGGTGCTGGCGCTCGGCGCGTCGGCCGACGTGGTACACCGGTTGCGCGGCCTGCTCGACCGGCACCCGCAGCGGCAGCGGGCGTGGGGTCAGCTGATGGTGGGCCTGTACCGCATCGGTGACGTTGCCGGCGCACTGGATGCCTTCCGCCAAGCTCGACAGACGTTAGCGGAGGAGACCGGCCTCGATCCCACGCCAGAACTCATCAAGTTGTACGACGACATCCTGCATCACAGTCCGGGACTGGCAGCGCAACCGCCATCGGGGCCGGACAGGCCAGCGCCGGGCACGGCAGTGGGGCCGCTCATTCAGCGTCCCGAGCAACTGCCGCGTGCGGTGCCGGAGTTCGTCGGCCGCAGCGCCGAGCTGGCGAGGCTCGACGCGCTCCTGCATGGTGCGGAGGGGCCGACGAGCGTGGTCATCTCCACGGTGTCTGGTATGGCCGGAGTCGGCAAGACCGCCCTGGCGTTGCACTGGGCGCACCGGGTGGCCGACCGCTTTCCAGATGGTCAACTCTATGTGAACCTACGCGGCTACGACGAAGCAGACGCGGTGTCCCCGCCCGACGCCCTGTCCAGCTTCCTCGAAGCGCTCGGCGTGCCCCATATCCGGATACCCTCCGGCATGGAGGCCCGGACTGGTCTCTATCGCAGCCTGTTGGCCTCCCGCCGGATGCTCCTGGTGCTCGACAACGCTCGCGACTCCGCCCAGGTGCGCGCCTTGCTGCCCGGCGCGGGCGGCTGCATGGTCGTGGTCACCAGCCGGGACCGGCTCGGAGGCCTGATCGCCGCCGAGTGTGCCACGCCGTTGACACTGGACGTACTCAGGGCGGAGGAGTCGATGAGCCTGCTCGCGAGACGGCTCGGGGCCGGCCGACTCGCCTCCGATCCGGCCGCTGTGGCCGACATCATCGAGGCCGCTGGTCGGCTCCCGCTGGCACTGTCGATAGTGGGGGCGCGCGCCGCAACCCATCCCACGTTTCCGCTCGGCGCGATCGCCGCCGAACTGCACTCAGCCGAGGCGAGGCTGGATGCGTTGGCCGACGGCGACGTCCGGCGCGTCTTCTCTTGGTCGTACCTGGCCCTGGGAAAGGACGCAGCCCGGCTGTTCACCCTGCTGGGGCTGCATCCGGGCCCGGACCTGACCGCCGCCGCGGCCTCGGCGCTCGCTGGCGTGTCGGCTGCGGCCGTCACGCCGCTCCTGCGGGAGTTGACCCGGCTCCATCTGCTGTCGGAGCACGCGCCCGGCCGGTACGCCTTCCACGATCTTCTGCGCGCCTACGCGGCCGAGCTCGCACAGTCGGCGGAGCGCGGCGACGAGCGCGGCGCAGCCCGACAGCGCCTGTACGACCACTACCTGCACGCCGCCTATCCGGCCGCACTGCTGCTCCAGCCGCAGTGGCCCCCGATCGAGCCGGTGCCGCCGCTGCCCGTACCGGCCAGGCAGCCGGTAACCGATCATGACGGCGCGCTCGCCTGGTTCACGGCAGAGCACCGGCTGCTGATCCGGGTGGTCCGCCAGGCCGCCGAGAACGGCTTCGAAGCCTACGCCTGGCAGATCGCGTGGGCGTTGAACACCTTCGTGGCACCGCGCGGCCTGTGGCAGGACCAGCTTGCCATCCAAGGGGTCGCGCTGGCCGCCGCAGAGAAGATCGACGACCTCGTCGGTCAGGCCGTCGCCAACCGGCTGCTCTCCCGCGCACTGACCCGACTCGGCGACCACGCCACGGCGGAGTACCGGCTGAAGCGCGCGCTTGAGCTATACGAACGCCTCGGCGACCCGACTGGTCAGGCCCAGACACTGCACAACTACTGCGAACTCCGCTACCTGGACGGCCGGCTCGACGAGGCGCTCGCACACGGTCGCGAGGCGCTGCGGCTCTACCGGCTGGTCAACAACCATGCGGGGGAAGCCCGGACGCTCAACGCGATCGGTTGGCTGCTCGCCACCACCGGCGACTATGTCCAGGCCATCGCAAGCTGCACTGAGGCACTCGCCCAGCAACGACGGACCGACGACCGCAACGGCCAGGCCGCCACGCTGGACAGCCTCGGCTTCGCCTACGACCGCCTCGGTGAACGCGACCGCGCGGCCGACTGCTACGAGCAAGCAGTCAAACTCTTTCGCGACTCTGCCGACCGGTATCACGAGGCGGAAACCCTCATCCGACTCGGGGACACCCGGGAAGCGATGGGCGACCGGAACGCTGCCGCTGCCGCTTGGCGCCTGGCCGCGCGGATTTACGAGGACGTGGGCGATCCCGCAGCCGAGGAGGTCCGCCGCCGCCTCGAACGTCTGGTTCCGGCCGAGTAATAGGTAGGTATGCCGTTTGCAGATAAAGATTGTTCTGCGACCTGGCGCTTGCCGCGGGCCTGGGCACCAGCGTCGGCGACATCGGCTGCGGGACGGGACGCGTCGCTGGTAGGCGTGGTTTGCTGGTACTCCCTCATCTTCCTGGCGCCGGCCGATCGACAAGCGGCCTTCGGTGAGCTGTATCGCGTCGTCAAGCTGGGCGGCTATCTGGTGACCGCCTTCCACGCTGGGAGCAGTCAGGTCCGACGCGCGGGCCGCAGCACCAATCTTGGCGTCGAGTTTGACCTTTACTGGCAGGCCACGGAGGAGACGGAACGAAGCGTTACCGACGCTGGCTTCACGACTGTCTTCTGGGGCGGCGTCCCCGCCGATGGGCCGGACAGCGCCGCCCAGGGGTATCTGCTGGCCCAGAAACCTGATGCCGATCCACCGCGTTGACGCGCACACCCGCAACTCCGCACGACCGGGTGCCGACTTGATCCGTTGTGGTGACAGTGCGTAGCTGTCGGTCGGCGGCAGATCAGGATGTCGGCGGTGGTCGACGGTGACGACAAGCCAAAGTCGGGTCGGCACATGTACGGCTGGGATGATCGCGGCCATGTGGTGGGAGTCGCGGTGACGGCTACGTCGGATCGTGGAGTGGCGCCGGTACGCGGTTCGTTGGCGGTCTATCCCGGTACGTTCGATCCGTTCACCCCGGGGCACCGCGACCTGGTGGCCCGTGCTCGGGTGATGTTCGACCGGGTCATCGTGTTGCTGGCGGTGAACGCCGACAAGCAACCAACCGCGGAGGCCACGGCCAGGGCCGTACGCGTGCGCGACGCCATGCCGGCGGCCTGGGGCAATGTCGAGGTGGACACCTGGACCGGCCTGACGACTGCCTACTGCCTACGCCTCGGTGCCACGGTCATCGTCCGTGGCGTGCGCACGGCCGCGGACCTTCGCTACGAGTACCAGCTCGCTGCGATGAACGAGCAACTCGGCATTCAGACCGTCTGGGTGCCGGCCCGCCCGCAGCTGGCCGCCACGTCGTCAACGGTCGCACGCGCCTACCGCTCGGCACAGTCGGCCCGTCCGTCACATAACACTGAGGAGTGACGCCCGGTCGGCGGCAAAAGCGTTCACCTGGTCAGGAGCCGCAGACCGCTACCTCGGCTATACAGTTCTGCCGTGTCTGTACGCGAGCCGAAGCGCGGCACGGTGGTGCGCGGAGTCATCTCAGAGATCCACAACTTCGGCGTCTTCGTGCGTCTCGACGGGGATCCGGCCAGTTCGCCCGGCACGGGGTTCATTCGGATTCCGGAGCTGACCTGGGATTACTTCTCCTGCCGAGGTGGTGCACGCAGGCGAGCAGGTCTCCGCCGAGGTGCTCGACGTCAACGTCACTCGTGGACAGGTGCAGCTGTCGCTGAAGGCGTTGCAGCAGGATCCACTGGTCCAGTTAGCGGACCGGGTCGGTCAGGTACTGTCCGGGCCGGTCGTCAAAGTGATGCCGTTCGGTGTTTTCGTCCGCGTCGCGCCGGGCATCGCGGGGCTGCTTCACGAGTCAGTTCTGACCCGGGAGCCAGCGATGGGAGAGATCGTCACCGTCACGATCGCCGAGGTGGACCGGCCGGGGCGCCGAGTGCGGCTGGAGCCCGCGTCGACGCGTTGATTGGTGGCCCACTACGAGCCGCTCGAATCAACAACGTCGACACCAACGAAACCCACACCACGCGCGGATCGCGGCGATGCTTTGGACGAGAACGGACTCGCGTTCGGCCAGCTCCAGCCGCAGTACCGCCGACAGCGGCTGGGATAGGGCCTGTCCGATGTCAGGCAAGCCGGGATGCCGACGGACCGGTGGGATTTGAACGCCCTGAATCCAGCTAGCGGCAGCACCCGCAGGACGACAAATTGCACCATGATCGACTACCGTTGCTCGGGCTGCGGCCAGCGCTATGCGGCCTATCTCCCAGAACATGCCGATGATCGCTGCTACCTCTGTGCCGCCAAGGCCACCTGGGAGTCGCTTCCGCCAGAGACGCAGCGGGCGATCGATGCGGCCATCACTCGTGGAGCGATACCTGGTCTCCTCGCGATGCGAGAAGCGGATCCGCCGATCCTGCTGCCCCAGGCCATGGACGTACTCCAGTTTCGCTCCTACGCCGGGCCGGGTGACGCACCGGTTGCCGAGTAGCCGCCTTACCTTGGGTAGCGAGCGATTCGCGGCAGAAGCGGACTCCGTCTTGCCGCAGGTCGTTCGGCGGCACGTCGGCGGCGGGACCGAGCCGGCCCGGCGGCCCATTCGTTGACAACATCGCTCGCGTCTCAATACGCTTAACATGATGGTTAAGTGAAGGGAGCTTCCGATGGCTGGCACCGATTATCTCAGCGCGGTGTTCTCGGCGCTCGCCGACCCGACTCGACGGGCGATCCTCGCCGAGCTGGCCGAACGCGACGCCACGGTCACAGAACTCACCTCTCCTCTGTCCATCTCGATGCCGGCGGTGTCACGGCACCTGAAAGTGCTCGAACGCGCCGCGCTCATCTCGCGGTCGCGGTCGGGCAAGTGGCGCGCGAGCCACCTCGAGGCTGCCCCGCTGCGCGAGGCGGCCGACTGGATCGAGCGCTACCGGCGGCTCTGGGACTCGTCCCTCACCCGCCTCGATGCCCACCTCGCTGCGGTACAGGCCGCCGGACGGGCAACGGACCGGATGGTCGACGACCCCAGGGAGATCGAATGAGAACGGAAACTCAGCAGCTCGTCATCTCGCGTGTGTTCGACGCGCCGCGGGAGCTCGTCTATCAGGCCTTCACCGATCCCGACCACCTGGGGGCGTGGTGGGGCCCGATCGGCAACTCACTGCCGCGCGACGAGATTGAGTTCGACGTGCGCCCCGGCGGCTATCAACGGTGGACGGAGGTCAATGCATCCGACCCCGGCCTTCGCGTGCACATCCACGTCGACCTCACACACGTCGCCGACGGTGAACTACTCGAAGGCGTCATGCACGTCGGTGGCCGGCTGCAGGAGGGCATCGAGCCGTTCGAGACGAGACTCCGGGTCGAGTTCCACGACGAGGCTGACGGACGGACGCGACTGGAGATCCGCCAGTGGCTCCCCGAACATCTGGCGCACCCCAGCGAGGAGGGTTGGCGCCAGGCGTTCACCAAGCTGGACGCCACGCTGATGAATATCCAGGCTGTTGCAGCTGATCATCGAGAGGTAGAGGCATGGCAAAGCTGATTTACGTGACGAACGTGTCGCTTGACGGCTACATCGAGGACGAACGCGGCGCGTTCGACTGGTTCCCAATCGGCGACGAGGTATTCGCATTCCACACCGACCTCCTGCGGTCCGTGGGCACGCTTCTCTACGGGCGGCGCCTGTACGAGGCGATGGCCCTCTGGGAGACCGACGCCGCTCTGGCCGTGCAGTCCGACCTCACGGCCGACTTCGCGAGCGCCTGGCAGGCGGCGAGCAAGGTCGTCTACTCCACGACCCTCGCCGCGGTGTCAACCGCCGACACCCGACTCGAACGCCGTTTCGACCCCGCCGCAGTACGCGAACTGAAGGCCACGGCCAGCAGCGATCTCACCGTGGGAGGCGCCAACCTCGCGACCCAGGCTTTCAAGGCCGGGCTGGTCGACGAGTGCCAGCTGATCGTCCTGCCCATTGTCGTCGGCGGAGGCAAGCCCGGGCTGCCGACCGGCATGCGCGCCGACCTCGAGCTCCTCGATGAGCGCCGATTCCGAAACGGCGTCGTACACCTCCGCTACCGCCCTCTCGGACAGTGACCGACAGCCCTGTCCGATCGCCGGCGCCTGCATGACACGCGGAGCACTGACGACTGATTCGGCCGGATGAGGCCGCCCATCACGAACTCGGGTTGCGTCAAGTCGCATTATGCGCAGGCGTCAAGCGCCACGTCGGGACGACGGTGGCGACAGCGAACCTCAGTCCGGGGAATGCCCCGAGAACGACCCGCCTTCATCTATCCGTCGGCATGCCAGCCGCACGCTCGCCGACCGCTCCCGACGCACCCGCTCATCGGCCAAATCCGTGCGTAGAGGGCGACGTGGCCGTGTTTGCGGTGGCCGACCAGGTCGCTGGCTGGTCAACTTACCGCTTGTCGGCGTACTCGTTGATGTGGCTGGCTGAATGGAACGGTGATCCGGAACTGTTCCGTTGAGGATCATCTTAGGTTCATGATCGACGGGGGAGGTGGGATCAGCGGGTGAGGCCCCGGAGCTTGTCCGGGTTGCCCTGCATGCGTACGCCGGTGATCCGCTCGCCGTCGAAGTCGAGGCAGATCGCCCCGGCCGGTTGCCCGTCGGCCAGGCCGAGGAGGCCCGGCCCGCCGTTGATCTCAGTGATCACGAGCCGTGCGTTCTGCGTCTCCGGCTTGGCGAAGACCCCGAGCAGCCAGCGGGCGACGTTGTCGGCGCCTTCCAGCGGCCGGCGGGCCGCGGTCACCTTGCCACCGCCGTCCGACCAGCAGATCACCTCGGGCGCCAGGAGTTCCATCATCGCGTTCAGGTCGCCTCCCGCACAGGCCTTGCGGAACCGGTCCACTGCTTCTCGGCGTACGTCTTGGTCGACGTCGAAGCGAGGCCGGCGGGCCGCGACGTGCGCACGCGCCCGGACCGCGGTCTGCCGCACCGCGACCTCGGACCTGTCCAGAATGGATGCGACCTCGGCGTGGTTGTAGCCGAAAACGTCGTGGAGCAGGAAGATCGCGCGTTCGGCGGGGGTGAGCGTCTCCAGAACGACGAGCATCGCCATCGAGATCGACTCGGCCATCTCGGCCTCCTGGCCCGCGTCGGGCGCGGTGAGCACTGGCTCGGGCAGCCACGGCCCGACATACGTCTCGCGGCGGGCGCGGGCCGAGGTGAGTTGGTTGAGCGAGAGGTTGGTGACGGTCTTGACCAGGTACGCCCGGGGGTTCGCGAGCTGGCCGCCGTCGACGTCGCGGCACCGCAGCCAGGCCTCCTGCAGGATGTCCTCGGCATCGGCGACGCTTCCCGTCATCCGGTACGCGACGTCGAAGAGCAGCCGCCGATGCTGAGCGAAGACCTGGCTATCGATCATGGGCACAGGCTAGTGACCGAGCGCCTGCGCCCGCAGCCCGTCCAGCACCGTCGCGTACGCGGGCTGCCACCCGAGCTCGCGGCGGGCCTTCTCGCTCGAGACCCGCATGGTGACGCCGAGCATCAGGTGCATGTAGGGCGCGACCGCCATCATCCACGTGGGCACGGTGAACGGCTTGGGTGTGCCGAAGGTCTCGGCGATCGCCCGGATCATCTCCCCGAAGCCCATGTGGTCATCGACGACGTTGTACGCCTCACCGGGCCGGCCGCGATCGATCGCCGCGACGACGGCGGCGGCAGCGTCGGCCAGGTGCGTCCACGGCGAGATGTGACCGTGGTCGTTGAACGCCGGCAGTTGTCGCTTCCGCAGCATGTGCACCATCGTCTCGGTGCCCCCGGGCCCGTAGAAGAAGCCGAATCGCAGTGAGATCGCCTCCAGCCCCGACTCCCGGGGCAAGCGCTCCTTCTCCCGCATGCCCTCCAGGTGCCGGTTGATGCTCGGGTTCGTCACGGACGCCCCGAACTCGTCGGCCTCGGTCAGAACGCGGTCGCCGAAGTCGCGGTAGCCGTAGCCGACGGCGACGTTCTCGCCGATGAAGCGGCGTACGCCCGCAAGTTTGGCCGCCTCGATCAGGTTTGCGGTCCCGGTGACCCGCAGGTCGTCGGTGCCGAACATGCCCTTGTGCGTCATCGGCGGCTTGCGCAACGCGGTCGCGGCGTGCACCACGACGTCGGCCTTGATCCCCTCGAACGCCCGCAGCAGTCCGTCGCGGTCGAGCAGGTCGGCGCGGATCTCGTTGCCCTCGCCGCGGCCCACGCCCAGCACGGTGTGCCCGGCGTCGGTCAGCGCCTCGCGGATGTGCCGGCCGAAAACACCACTGGCTCCGGCCACGATCACACTCTGGTTCTTCATCTCCGTCATGGCCATGGGACAAGACGGCCTTCCGATCCGTGACATACCCGGGCGTGACCCCGGTCACTCGCGTCCTCCACTCCGGGCCTTGAATTCCAACAGTGAGAGGATCTTGTGGCAGCTCGATAGTCGTCTCGGTGCCGAGTTGGCGATGCAGGTTGAAAACGCCCACGGGAAGCTGTGGCGACGCCTCAGTCGGTGCACCTCTCATCGACATGATCGAGTGCACTGTCATCGGCACGACCGGGTGCCGGCTTGATCCGGTTGTCGTGAAACTGCATAGCGCGCGGTCGGCGGATGATGAGCGGACGCTCGATCTGAGATTCTCGATCGACGTGTGGGCCGCAGCTTCACGTTTCGGCGCGTCCGGCCGATGGGGACCGCAACGGTCGGCTGCGAGCCACGACGCGATCCGTCCCAGTATGGTATTGATCCATGTTGCCCGAGCCTGCCCCGGCGGACCCGATTCGCCTTGACTACGCCCTGACGCACGATGATCTGCGCGACGGTGTCGCGGCCCAGCAACGCCGCGGGTGGGTTCGCTGGCTTGTTCCGATTCTGGCGGTTGCCGTGCTGGCCGCAGTCGTCACAGGACTCGTCTCCGCCGAGGTGTGGGAACTCCCGGCGGATGCTGTCGCGATCGTGGTGGGCGTGGTACTGGTGCTGGCAGCGATCATCGGTGGGGTCGCCGTCCTGTTGGTCCGGCTCGCCCTGGCAGCGATGTATCACTGGCAGGCGCACCTGCTCGTGCGGGGAAACCCGTGGCTGTCCCAGCCGGTCCAGGCCACGGTGACCGATACCGGAATCCACCTCCGGTCCGCGACCGAGGATGCAGCGATCGCCTGGTCCCACCATCCGTTCTACATCGAGACCGACCGGTCGTTCGTCCTGCTGGCGTCGAAGGGCCTCGGCGCAATGTCGGTGGTGCTGCCGAAAAGTGGGCTGGTCGAGGCGGACCCATCGCAACTGCGCGCGATGCTCGCCACCCACGTACGCGAACGCCCCTGAACTGCGCTGCGATACGACATTCAGTCCAACATTTCGTGCTGGCTCATTCCGCTCGTCACAGGATCCACAGGTCGTGCTGTCGACCCCCAAGCCCGTCGTCCGACCCGTATCACGTCCCCCGTTGCTCGCGAGTGCGAAGGCGCTGCTTCCAGGGTTTAGGGGCGGGATCCGGTCGCTACCGTGGTCGCGGCGGCGACCAGCAGATTCCTGAGCCGGGTATGCGGGAAATGCTCCTCGATCTCCGCCGGCGGTGTTACCCGTGTGCTGTAGAAGGAGGCGGCGTCGTGGTCGTCGTCTTGTTCGGCCCACAGGTTTCCTCGACGGCCCGGAGGACCTGTGCTGGTCTACCCGTGGCACGACGGCACAGTTCTCAACCACGCCACCACGCATGGCTCGGACCGGGCCGCACTTGCCCGGTTCCAGCAGTGCCCCTTCCCGGCGTCGAGGCAGCTGTCACCACGATCCTCGACGCGCACGTCGCCATCACGGCGGCCGGCCACGTCGCGGTCGACCTGTATGACGGCTGCTTCCTCTACAACTTCGACAGTCGACAGATGTGGCTGATCGACCTGGACGAGTACCGGCCCGGCCCCTTCACCCTCGACGCCGGCCGCCTGCCCGGATCCCGCCGCTACATGGCCCCGGAAGAGTTCGTCCGTGGCGCCGTCATCGACCAGCGGACCCTGCTTTACACGCTCGGCCGCACCATCCAGCACCTGCTCGACACCCCAGGCGGCTGGCGAGGCTCCCCGGCCCAAAGTCGGCTCGCGACCCACGCCGCCCGGCCGACACCCGAAGATCGACACCCCGACGTGGTGAAGCCGGTCGCCGCGTGGCGATCCACGTGCTCGGCCTGAGACGGGCTCTGGTCGGCCTGGGCAATGGCATTGCGCAGCCACCGGCCCGGCCGGTTAGGCTGATGGCATGACCAGCTCGCACGCGTTCCCGACGACGTCCTCCGACGTCCTGTTCGGCGCGCTGCGACGCCGGCGGTCCAACGACCGCCTGCGCTGACCAATTTTGTCTGCGACCGGCGGATCGAGCCGCCGGTCATCGTCGATCGTCCTCGGTCCGCCCGCATCCTCATCCGGTGATCCGCCCCGCGGATCCGAGCGAGATCGGCGTACCCATGGATCTGGAGAAACTGCTGACCGACCGGCTGGCGCCGGCGTTCGCGACGGTGGCCGGCGTACCGGTGGACCCGGTTGTGCGGCGCTCCCAGCGCGCGGACTTCCAGTCTGACGCGGCGCTGGCACTGGCCCGGCGGCTCGGCCGGCCGCCGCGCGCGATCGCCGCCGAAGTGCTGCAGCACGCCGAGCTGGCCGACCTGTGCAGTGTGGCGGAGGTCTCCGGGCCGGGCTTCCTCAACCTGACCGTCGCCGACGATGCCTTGGCCGGGCTGGTCTCCGCTCTGGCCACCGACCCGCGGCTGGGGGCGCCGGTAACCGCCGAACCGGAGACTGTAGTGGTCGACTACTCGGCGCCGAACGTGGCGAAGGAGATGCACGTCGGGCACCTGCGGTCGACGGTGATCGGCGACTCGGCGGCCCGCCTGCTGGAGTGGCTCGGGCACCGGGTGCTGCGGGCCAACCACCTGGGCGACTGGGGCACGCCCTTCGGCATGCTGATCGAGCACCTGCTCGACCTGGGCGAGGCCGAGGCGACGCAGGAGCTGCCCACGGGTGACCTGGACTCGTTCTACAAGGCGGCCCGGGCCAAGTTCGACGCCGACGCGACATTCCGCGAGCGGTCCCGGCGGCGGGTGGTGGCCCTGCAGGGCGGCGATCCGGCGGCGCTGCGGCTGTGGCGGCTGCTGGTGGAGCAGTCCAAGCGCTACTTCCTGACCGTGTACGACCTGCTCGACGTGACCCTCACCGAGCGGGACTTCCACGGCGAAAGCAGCTACAACGACCTGCTCGGCCCGGTGGTCGAGGACCTGGACCGGCTCGGTCTGCTGCGGGAGAGCGACGGCGCGGCCTGCGTGTTCCCGCCCGACTCGATCGGCCGCGACGGCGAGCCGCTACCGCTGATCGTTCGCAAATCCGACGGCGGGTACGGCTACCCGGCCACCGACCTGGCGGCGATCCGGCACCGGACCGGCATGTTGGGCGCGACCCGACTGCTGTACGTGGTCGGGCTACCGCAGCGGCGGCACTTCGAGATGGTGTACGCCACCGCCGCGCAGGCCGGCTGGCTGGCCCCGCCGGCCCGGGCCGAGCACGTCGGGTTCGGGTCGATCCTCGGGCCGGACGGGCGGATGCTGCGCAGCCGGGCCGGCGGGTCGGTGAAACTGGTCGGGTTGCTGGAGGAGGCGATCGCCCGAGCCACCGCACTGGCCCGGGAGCGCAACCCGGAGTTGGGCGAACCCGAGGCGGCCGAGGTGGGCCGGGCGGTCGGCATCGGCGCGGTCAAGTACGCCGACCTGTCCAGTGACCGGCACAAGGACTACGTGCTCGACTGGGAACGGATGCTCTCGCTGGACGGCAACACCGCGCCCTACCTCCAGTACGCGTACTCGCGGATCCGGTCGATCTTCCGGCGGGCCGGGGTGGCGGCCCGGCCCGAGACGGGAATCTCGCTGGCCGAGCCGGCCGAGCGGGCACTCGCCTTCCAGCTGACCGGCTTCGGCAGGGTCATCGACGAAGTGGCGGAGAACCTGGAGTTCCACCACCTGACCGGATACCTGTACCGGCTGGCCGCCACGTTCAGCACGTTCTACGAGCGGTGTCCCGTGCTGCGGGCCGACGGACCGGTCCGAGAGAGCCGGCTGGTGCTCTGCGACCTGACCGCCCGGGTGCTCCGGCAAGGGCTCTACCTGCTCGGCATTCAGACCCCAGAACGGATGTGATCAGGCACGTGATCACAGGTTCGGCTCGCGGTATGAGCGGATGGCTTGGGGCCGCGCCGCATGCGCTGGAGCCCGCCGCCCATTGCGCTTTCTGCCACCATGCTGACCATGCCGAGTCCTCCACGTTCCTCGCCGTCCGCCGTGCCCGTGGGGGCCAGGCTGGCCGCCGCCACCCTGGGGCTGATACGAGAACCGCTCGTGTCGCTCGGCGGCACCACCGGGTCCGCTTGGGCGTGCGGTGCCGACGTGCTGCGTATCGGCAATCCGGCGGACTTGCGCCGGGAGGTGCTGGTCATGCAGGCCGCCTCCCGCGCAGTGCCTGTGCCCGAGGTCCTGGCAACAGCGGAGTTCATCGACGACCAACAACGACCCCGAGCGGTTCTGCTCTTGACGCGTTTACCGGGACGTCCCGCTGCCGACCTCGCCGATGTGTCACCGGCTCGGGCTCACTGCTGGGGCGACGTTTGCGGGCACCTGCACGCCGCCCTTGCCACGGTGTCACCGCCGCCGGGACTGCGTGCCGCGCCAGCTGTTCCCACGTCGCAGGCAAGCGCAACGCACAGCTTGCTTCACCTGGACCTGCACCCGCTTAACGTGCTCGTCACCGAGGCTGGCGACGTCAGCGGCGTTCTGGACTGGGCCAACGCCGCCGCAGGCCCGGCGGTGCTGGACCGGGCCCGCACCTGGTCGATCCTCACCCTCGCCCCTGAAGTCCTGTCGCTCCGAAATGAGCCTCGCAGCAAGGCGCTGCTGCACGGCTGGACGCGCTCCGCCGGGTTCGAGCACCTACCGACGGCAGCCAGAGCGTGGGCGTGCCGGTTCATGCTTGACGACCTTGCGATGCGTTACCCCGCCTCTCGCCTCGACCACATACGGCAATACCTGACCGACGATCTCGGCGTCGGCACCTGAACAATGCGCCATCCGCTCTTTGGCATGTCCGGAAGGCCACCGGACCAGCTCGGCGTGACGCTGCATAGGGCGCGGATCGCGGCAGATGTGTGCGTCGCAACCTGCCGCGCGAACGGCTCTCCGGGCAGCCTGGCGATCGGCCGTGACGCTGTCTAGGAGTGACTGTCTTGCGGCGAGGCAGGCCGAGCCACGGCGCCAAATCCAGGCGTGCTGCGGCTCCAGCACACTCACGTTGCCCAGCTGGAAGCGATCTCACCACTTCAGGACACAGTCACATCCACAGCACACCCTCGTCCTCGTGCTCGCGCACCCGAAACGCGATCATCCGGCGCAGCAGGTCGACCGGCACAGGTTGGCCGTACGGGAGTTTGACCGTGCCCTTGCCGGTGGCAAAGCCGGCGAGGTCGGCATCGAACTCGTTGCGAGTGCTGGGCGTGAAAGCGACGCTCACGTGTTTAGCGTGACCGCTCACCATAAGAAGTATCGTCCCGGACGGGTGCACCCACGCCGGATAACCCCACTTGATCGCCTCGCTCGCCTGAGGAACCGCCTCGTGGGCCAGTGCGCGCAGCTGCTCAAGCAGCTCGCGGCCCGGCCCGCTGAAGCCCTCGATGTACTCGTCGACCGTCTGAGCCCTGCCCATCGCGCCAGTGTGGCACGCTCAGCTCCGCGCCCCAGGTACGCGACGCCGACGAGTTCACATGCCGTTTCGTCTCACTGCTTGACGGTTTCGACGAGACATCCTGATGTCGGCAGGACCGCGCGTCGGCCGCCACCGCACGCCCGTCACGCACAGCGACGCCCGGCCGCCGGCATGAGTAGCCCTGTGTCATCCATGAAGGAGCGGGGCCGGTCAAGGCTGGGGTTTTGACCTGCTGACGTTGATTCTTCCGTTTTCGGCAATGGGTTTCGGGCAGGCGTGTGTGCGGTGCCGGGGTCAACGGCTGGGCCGTAGGCCCACCCCGCAGGGGCTTGGCCTTGACGCCGGCGCCGTGCGCGCCATGCTCGTGATGCCGGAAGGCGTTGTGCGTGGTCGCGTCACCAGGTTCCGAGTAGATTGTCTGGCGATTGCGGCGTTCCGCGAGCCGACCGTGTGGGGCGCCCACCGTCCCTGTACACGAGGTGCGCTGTCCGATGCTCCGGCAGGCCAGGAGGCGTTGCACGAAAGTCCTGATCTCGATATCGCTGATGGGTCATGCCGAAATGGCTGTGGATCTCATCCGACAGGTATCGGCGAGATCGGCCGCGCCGGCACCGCCCGTTTCGCCCAGAGCGGCTCGATCATCCAGGCGTCTCGAGGG
Source organism: Micromonospora sp. U21 (assembly GCF_018070045.1). Taxonomy (GTDB): domain Bacteria; phylum Actinomycetota; class Actinomycetes; order Mycobacteriales; family Micromonosporaceae; genus Micromonospora. The sequence continues at coordinate 41,182 of NZ_JAGPYK010000005.1, read as the reverse complement.
CGTGCCCCGCTGGCGCGGCAGCCGCACTGACGGCTGCAGGCATGGCTGCCTACCGGCGACGGGATCTGGGGGCGTGACTGACACCACTCCGCGCAGTTTCTCGATGCCCGATTGTGGCGTCAGGGCAGCGATTCGGGACCGCCCGGCGCCGTACGCCCGCACCTCGTATCGGCCTGCTGGGCCGATCCGGAGAACATGCGTGTCGGTTGGCTGAATCTGCAGGTAGCCGCTGTCCAGCCGGACGCGTCCCGCCTGGCTGCTCTCCCAGCCGTCGAGCGGGGGCGGCGCCCCGTCCCAGATCTCCAGAGTGACACTGGTGAAATGGTCGGTGTCGCCGGCGCTGAACGCGACGACGCAGTTGGGGAGACCGACAGCCATTCCTCGCCGGACGCGTCGTAGTCGCCCTCGTCGTCCAGCAGCACGATCATGCGCCGAAAGACGAGCAACTCGGTCTCCAGGCGAGTCAGGCGGCGGGGCATCAGGTGTCCTCTCCGGCGGTGACCGTGCCCGCCCCGTCGTCGGGGCGGGCACGGTCGTCAGCGCGTCCACTGCATCGATGGGCTGCCCGGGACGAGTCCGGGACGCTCTGGCGGGTAGGCCGCGTAGACCCTCTCGCGCTCCCGGCGAGCAGCCCTTCTTGGGTCGGATTGATCGTCTTCTGGCCGGTAGGTCGTCAATGACTCGTAGAAGCCGGAGCTGGGGAGCCCATTGCGACCCGCCTTTACGGCCAGTACCGGCAGGAGCACATGCTTCTCCGCCCACGAGCGTTCAGCGACTGCGATCAGCGTCGCGACCATCGAAGGGCCTCGACGGGAGAGCCCAGGGACCTCGTCGCTCAAGGCGGAGTACGACATCGTGCAGCGTTCCTGGGCGACGCGCTTGAGGACCGAATACGCGGCAGTGACGACGGTGGGGTTGGGTTTCACTCGCTCTCCCTTTCGTCTTAATCAGGTGCGGTGACAGATCGTTGCGCCAGGAGGCACGGGTTCGGTTGCCTGCTGTTCCGCCGAGGGCGCGCTCAGGCCGGGTCGAGCTGCACGGTGGCGATCTCCCAGGCGCGCATTGGAAGGCGTACTGTGCCATCGCCTTCGACGACCAGCCGTGCACCCCGCCGGCCGAGCAGGTCGGCCCGCCACGCGCCCTGTAGGGCACGCCCGGCCCGGATGACGGCGACGCTGTCCGCCGGTGTCTGCGCCACCACCCGCAGCTCGATACGGCCGCCTCGGTCACGGACACTCGTCAACGCGACGCCGGGGCCATCCACCGCCAGTCCGGTCACCGGGGCCGGCAGCACGGTGGACGGCTCGGACGTGCCGGAGAAGGCCAGCAGCTCGTGTCGGTAGGCCTCGGTCGCCTCCACCACCCCTGCCTCAGGCCAGGCGCCCCGGAACGGCAGCATCGCCAGCTCGATGCTGCGCCCCCCGCGGCACTGCGCCAGCGCCGTGGGTAGCTGCGGGCCGGCGGGCTCGTCGCGCAGGGCGTGCCGGTTGCGGGACAGCATCCCGATCGAGCGCAGCAGGGTGACGGCGAGTTCGCGACCCGAGTCGGTCAGTTCGTACTCCGTCGGCTGGGTCAGCAGCACGGCCAGCGACCCCTCCGGGCCGCCGGCGGCCACGAACCCCGCCGCCGGGAACGTCGGCAGCGGTACCTCTCCGCCGCCGCCCTCCGCCGTCAGCCCCCGCTCGACGACGGCGAACTGGCCCTCCGCGTACGACGATCGGGCCGGTGACGGCAGCGGCAGGTGCAGGCGTACCCGATGGTCGTCGCAGCGGTTTTCGAAGTCGATGCGCAGCCGGGCAAACCGCTCACCGGCGCGGAGTTCCACGCGGGTGGTGACGGTGATCGTCTCCCGGTCCACCGCGCGGGAGCCGGCGTCGACGTCGGCCGCCGCCGGCCAGCGGTACTCGCGGACCACGTCGACGACGGCGACGAGCGGCCCCTCGTGCCGCAACACCGTCCGTACCGCCCGGGGCTTGTCGATCAGCTCGTCAGCGGCCGGTGGGGCGTAGTTGTAGCTGTCGCCCACGTCGCCGCCATCGACGATGCGGCCCACCCCGTCCACGCCGAGGCCGTCCGGGGTGGACAGCCGCAGCGTGCCGTCCTCGACGACCTCGACGCGGAGCAGGCCGTTGTCCATGGTGCGATCGTCGACCGTCACCGGTCCGGACGCCATCGCAGCACCGGCCGGCAGCGCCACCGGCCGCACGGCGGCGTGCCCGAGCGCGGGTACGTCCACCAGCGCGGCGACGGTCAGCCGGGGGGCGGCGACGATGCGGACCCGCCACCGGTCCGGCTGCCCGGCGTCGGCCAGCGCCAGCCGGACGTCCTCGACGTCGAAGGCGGGGTCGCCGTGCCGGGCCACCTCGAAGGTGAGGGTGGCGTCGGCGCGCGACACCGACCAGCGGCTGATCTCCTGGCCGTAGAGTTCCCGGCCATGCACCCGGGTGAGCACCGCCGGTAGCTCGGCGGTCGGCACCAGGTCGTCCGCGAGCAGCGTCCGGGCCCGGTCGAGGACCTGCGCGGTCACCACCCGGCCGTCCGCGCCGGCCAGCCCCGGCGCCGCGTCGCCGGGCGCCTCGACGTCCAGGCGCACCAGGGCGGTCCGGGGGGTCGGGCTGGGGTTGAACAGCAGGTATCCGTCGTGCGGCACGGCGGCGGCCAGTCGGGCGCCGACCAGGTCGCAGACCGCCCGGCCGAGCTGATCGGCCTCGGCAAGGCGGGCGGCCACCTGCTCGGCGGTCTCGTCGCAGCCGCACCCGGTCACCGAGTCGTGGCAGCTGGCGTCGATCAGCCGGGTCCACGCCATGTCCAGGAAGCGCTGCACGGACGGGTCGTGCCAGAGCGCGGCGAGGGGTTCGGCGTACCGCTCGACCCGGCGCTCGGCGCGGCCCATCGCCTGCTTCAGGTGGGTGCGTACGGAGATCACACCGGGCAGGATGTTGGCCCGGGCGTGCGAGCGCAGCTCGCCAGCCACGACGGGCAGCCCGTCCACGGTGGACGGCTGGGTGGCGAAGTACTCGGCGAGCGTGCCGAGCCGCAGCCGGGTGCCGTCGAGATCGGCGGCGGCGAGCAGGTCAGGGGCGTCCGGGGCCGGCGCCGCGTGGTCGGTGCCGTACATGGCGAGGATCGGGCTACCGCCGCCGTCCGGTCGCCAGGCACCGAGCCGGGCGGCCAGGTCGGTTGCCCGGCGGGTGACGAGCGTGGCGTCGTCCATTAGGCCGGCCGCGTTGCCATACCCGCCGGGCAGGTACTCGGTGCGCACGGCCGTGCCGTCCGGGGCCTGCCAGGCGAACGCATGGGTCCGGACCCGGTCAGGTACGCCGCGGAACACGCAGGCGTGCGCCAGCCCGGCCCCGGCCAGGATCTGCGGCATCTGCGCGATGTGACCGAACATGTCGGGCAGGTAGCCGACCGGCATGGCTCCGCCCAGGTCAGCGCTGCGGGCCAGCCCGCGCTCCAGGTTACGGACGATGTTCTCCCCGGAGCAGAGGAACTCGTCGAGCAGGATCTGCCAGGGCCCGACGGCCAGCCGTCCGGCGCGTACCAGCGCCACGACCTGCTCCCGCCGCTCCGGGCGGACCTCCAGGTAGTCGTCCACCGCGGCGAGCTGCCCGTCCAGGGTGAAGCGCTGCCGCGGGTCGCGCTCCATCCGCTCGAACACCTCGTCGAGCAGGGCCACCAACCGCAGCCGGAACCGCTGGAAGGGCTCGTACCATTCCCGGTCCCAGTGGGTGTGCGGTACCACGATGATCTCGATCGCTTCCGCCATCAGCGTGCCGCCTCTCCGCCGATCGCCGCCCCGGTCAGCTCCCCGAAGCGGCGTACCACCTGTTGGCTCGTGCGTACGTCGGTCGCGCCCTCGGCGATCCCGGTCAACGGCGGGGCGCCCGCGGTGATCATCGCGTGGAACGCGACGAGCTCCTGTTCGAACGCCTCCGTCACCGACCGGAACGCGGCCCGTCGCTCGCCACCGCCCTGGGAGTCCACCGCGGTCAGCGTGGTGGGCGCGTTAAGCAGGTACGGCGAGGGGAAGACCAGCTCCAGGGAGCCCCGGGTGTGGTGCAGGGTTACCGTCTCACGGTAGGCGGGATAGTCCGGCAGGTTGAGCCACCGGATGCCGTAGCGGGCACCACCGCGCAGCCGTCCGCTGACCTCCACCGACGGCTCGACCGGGCCGTTCGGTGCGACGGGCCAGGTCGCGACGTGCTCCACGGTGGCCGGCGGGCCGGTGAAAAGCCGCAGCAGCGACAAGTCGTGGGAAATGCTGTTGATTAAGATCTGGTAGAGCGTCCGTGCAGCGGGGTCGCCGCCCACCGCGGCGTCGAGTAGTCGCGAATCGGCCGCCCGCAACCGGTCCCCCGAGCCGGGCGGTACGTCGCCGGGGGCCGGCGGCAGGTTGGCGAACGCCAGTTGCCCCTCACCCCCGGCGTGCAGGACGGTCACCTCCACCGCGTGGATCCGCTCGGCGCCGCCGAGCTCGTCGAGCAGACGCGCGGCCTCGGTGACCGCCGGGTCGTACTGCTTCATGTAGCCGACCATCAGCGACGGCGTCCCGCCGCTCAGCTCGGTCAGCCGGGCCGCCTCGGCGAGGGTGTAGGCGAGTGGCTTCTCGCAGAGCACCGGCACGCCCGAGCGCAGCGCCAGCGCGGCCAGCTCACCATGCGAGCCGGAGGTCGCCAGCAGCACCGCGTCGTATCCGCCCTCAACCAGCATCGCGCTGGCATCGGTGTACCGCCGCTCCGGTTCGACGCCGTACCGGTGGCCGAGCTCGGCCACCCGGGAGGCAGAGAGGTCGCCGAGCGCGACGACCTCGAACAGGTCCGCACGCCGCTGCAGCAGCGGCAGATGCACCGTACGGGCGACGACTCCGAGCCCGGCCACCGCGATCCTGATCCGCTTGCGCGGCTCCGTCATCGGGCCGCCTCCTCGAGCCACCGCCGGTTGGCGCGCTGGTCGGCCAGGATCCGGTCCAGGTCCCGGCCGAGCGCGGGCGCGTCCTGTTCGATCACCAGCCAGCCGGTGTAGCCGATGGCGTCGAGGCCGGCGAGCACCCCGGCGAAGTCGACGTCGCCGGTGCCCAGGGCGCAGAAGCCGCCGGCGGCCACCACCTCGGTCAGGCCGCCGCCGGCCGCCCGGACCCGCTCGTGGACGGTCAGGTCGCCGTCCTTCAGGTGCACCTGCCCGATCCGGCCGGCCCACCGGCGTACCGCCGCGACCGGGTCCCCGCCAGCCAGCAGCAGGTGCCCGGTGTCCAGGCAGACGGCGACGTCGGTGAGTTCGAGCAGCCGGTCAGCCTCGGATTCGGTCTCCACGTCGGTACCGAGGTGGTAGTGGAACACCGGCTCCAGGCCACGGTCCCGGCAGCGGTCGGCGGCCTGCTGGACCCGGGCGGCGAAGTCCGGCCAGGCGCTGGCCGGTAGCGCCGAGGTCAGGTCCGGCGGGATGCCCGGTCGGGCCATCCTGGCGGGGTTGCCGGGGCAGGCGAGAGTGGGTCGGGGCGCGAACCGGGGGTCGTCGACCGGGGCGGCGGCGAACACGTCGAGTGCCGCGTCGAGCTGGGCCAGGTCGTCGGTGAAGCCGTCCGGGTCAGCGAACCGCAGGTCGACCCAGCCGCCGGCGAGCCCGATGCCGGACTCGCCCAGCCGCCGGGCCAGCAGCTCGCCGGTGCCGAGGTAGCCGATCGGCCCAGAGTCCACTCCGGCGTATCCGTCCCGGTTCAGGGCCGCCAGCAACTCGTCGGGGCCCGGGGATGCGCCGGCCGACTGATAGATGCCGTAGTTGACGGGTGCGCCGGCCACCCGCGTGCGTCCGGTCAGATGCATAGTGCGATCACCTCCATGCGGTGGGACTCCAGGACGTGCAGGCCGTCGCCGGCCGGGAACAGGCACCGGTCACCGCGGACCGCTCGGTGGCTTCCGTCGGGGTAGCCGAGCAGCGTTCCGTCGGCGTCGAGCGCCAGCAGTTCCTCGCCGAGGCGGAGCAGCAGGGGTTCGTCGGGGCCGGCGGAGACAGCGGTACGACCGGCGCGCAGCGCGTCTAGCACGGCGCTGTCGGGCGGCGAGTCGCCGCCGACCAGTACCCAGGTCGTGGGCGAGCCGGGCGGCACGCCGTCGCCGGGGCGGTGGAAGTCGCTACCGCCGACCGGTACGACGTCCGGACGCCACGCCTGCGCCCACGCCAGAGGGGCGCCCCAGGTGCGGTCCCACCAGCCGGAGTGCCAGACCTCGGCCAGCCGGGCCCGAGCGGTCAACGGCTGCCGCCAGGCGCAGTCGGCACCCAGGGGATGGTTCACCGACATCAGCCCGCCGGCCCGTTCCGCGGTGGCCAGCCACTCGTCCGGCGGCTGCCGAAAGTCGATCCAGCCGACCGGGCCGAACACATTGGCGTGTCCCCGGTCGGTGGTCACCTCCTGCCCGGGCACCAGCGCGATGCCGTACCGGGCCGAGGAATCGGGCAGCCAGGGGTGGTGGCTGACCGTGTTGTGGTCGGTGACGGCGAGGAAGTCCAGTCCGCGGGAGGCCGCCAGGGCGGCCAGCTCGTCGATGGTCTGCACCCCGTCGCTGTGCACGGTGTGTGTGTGCAGGTCCCCGGGGAGCCACCGCTGGCCGTCCACGGCGGGCAGCGCCCGGCGGGGCGGGCGGTCGGGGCGCGGCGGAGCGACCGGCTGCGCCGGCGCCTCGGGTCTTTTGGTGCTGACGGTGGTGGTGACCTCGAAGTCCAGCCCGTCCGGCGGGATCCGGTGCAGCCGGAGCAGCACCTGCCACTCACCGGGTTCCAGCTCGCCGGGCAGGTAGCCGGGCGTGGCCCAGTCGGGGGCCACGGTATAGCCGTCGCGGGCGCCACCCGACCAGCCCCGGAAGCCGGCCGGGCCGAGGCAGCCGAGGTCCAGCACGCCGGCCTGTCGGGGGTAGTCCAGTCGTACGGTCAGGGCGGCGGTGCCGGGCGGGACGGTGACCGGGAGGGTCCGCAGCACACTTTCGGCGCGGTCCCGCAACGTCCACCTGCCCCGGTGCACCGCCATGGTCACCGCTCCGCGTCGACGCCGGTCCGGGCGGTAGGCACCGCCGGTGCCGGCGCTGTGCTCACCAGTTCCCCGTCCCGGTAGAGCAGCGATCGTCCGGGCCGCGGCACCACCCACCCGGTGTCACCGGGCTCGGGCTCGCGTCCCTCGGGCACGACGACCTGGAGGGTGGTCCCCGCGACCCCGACGGCGTCACCGACCCCGTCCATCACCCCGTCCCCGGTCGGCACGTCGAGGGAGACCAGCGAGAAGCTGCCCAGGTTCTCCACCACCACCACCTGCCCGCTCAAGGCACCGGGTACCGGTTCCGGGGAGTAGTCGAGGTACTCGGGCCGGACTCCGTAGACCAGCTTCTCGCCGTCGGTCACCCGGTCGTCGGCGTCCTGCGGCATCGGCAGCCGCGTACCGGCGACGGCCAACTCGCCGTCGTGCACCTCGGCGTCGACAAGGTTCATCGGGGTGGAGCCGATGAACCCGGCGACGAACGTGTTGGCCGGGCGGCGGAACACCTCGGTGGGGGTGCCGACCTGGCGGATTCGGCCGCCCTCCATCACCGCGATCCGGTCCGCGAGGGCGAGCGCCTCGGCCTGGTCGTGAGTGACGAAGACGGTGGTGACACCCAGCTCGCGTTGCAGCCGCTTGAGGAACGTGCGCGCCTCCAGCCGCAGCCGGGCGTCGAGGTTGGACAGCGGCTCGTCGAGGAGGAACACCTGAGGGTGGCAGGCCATCGCCCGGGCGAGTGCCACCCGCTGCTGCTGACCGCCGGAGAGCTGCCCCGGGCGGCGCTCGAGCAGCGCGGACAGGCCCAACTCGTCGGCCGTATCCGCGGCCTTGGCGGCGCGGCCGCGGCGGTCCATCTTCCTGATCCGCAGCGGGTAGGCGATGTTGTCCTGGACGGTCATGTGCGGATAGAGCGCATAGTCCTGGAAGACCATCGCCACGTCCCGCTTTCCCGGCGGCAGATTGGTGACGGTGCGCTCGCCGATGCGCACGCTGCCGGCGGAGGCCACCTCCAGCCCGGCGATGGTGCGCAGCAGCGTGGTCTTGCCGCAGCCGGACGGGCCGAGAAGGGCGAAGAACTCGCCGTCGGCAATCTCCAGGTCGAGGGCGTCCAGGGCCCGCACCCCGTTGGGGTAGACCTTGGTCAGCTCGCGCATGGCAATGGCGGACATCAGCGCTTGATCCCTCCGTGGAAGCGAAACCCGTACCGGCTGCTGACGAAGACGAACATGAGCGCGACCGGCAGCGAGTAGAGCAGCGAGAACGTGGAGAGCAACCGCAGGTCGGCCTGGCCGCCCTCGGTGTAGAGGGTGTACATGATCACCGCGGCGGGCGCCTTCTCCGGCCCGCGCAGCAGCAGGAACGGCACCAGGAAGTTGCCCCAGACGTTGGCCACCGCCCAGACCCCCACGGTGGCCAACCCGGGCCGGACCACCGGCACCACGATGTGTCGCATGATCTGCAGCGCGCTGGCGCCGAAGACCCGCGCCGACTCCTCGTAGGACGTCGGTGTCGAATCCATGAAGTCCTTGAGGATGAAGATCGCCGCGGGCAGCAGCCCGCCGCTGAGGATCAGGATGACGCCGAGCCGAGAGTCGATCAGGTTGAGCCGGAACGCCAGCTCGAACAGCGGCACCATGGTGGCCGTGCCGGTCACGATCGACGAGAGCAGCAGCAGCCCGTAGAGCAGCGCGTCGCGGCCGGGCACCCGCACCCGGCTCAGCGCGTACGCGGCCAGCGCCGCGAACGTGACCACCAGGGCGGCGGTGCCGGCGGCCAGGTAGACCGAGTTGAGCAGCGAGCTGAGCGCGTACGGGTTGTCTAACAGGGCGCGAAAGTTGTCGAGGGTGAACTGCGGCAGCGACGCGGTGATCGTCGGGGTGTCGTCGAAAGGCGCGGTCGCCAGCCACAGCAGCGGCAGCGCGAAGAACCCGAGGACGGCGCAGAGGAAGGTGTAGCGCCCGATCCGGGCGAGCAGGTGGCGTACGGCGATGGTGGGGCCCTCGCCCGCCGGATCGGTGGCCGGTGCCGGCGCCGGCGCAGTACCGGTGTTCATGCCTTTTCCTTCCGCCGGCCCAGCATGCGCAGGTAGACCAGCGCGATGACCAGATTGATCAGCAGCATGATGAACGAGATCGCGGCACCGAAGCCCAGTTCACCGCCGGAGAGCGCCACCTTGTAGACGTAGACCGGCAGGATCTCCGAGCGCTGCTCGGGGCCGCCGGCGGTGATGAGGAACGGCGCGAAGTCGTTGAACGTCCAGAGACTGATCAGCAGCAGGTTGGTCAGCACGTGCCCGCGGATGCGCGGGAAGACCACGTCGCGCAGTTGCTGCCAGGTGGACGCGCCGGCCAGCCGGGCGGTCTCCAGGTGCGAGCGGGGGACGTTCTCCAGCGCGGCGGCGTAGAGCATCATCGAGAACGCCGTGCCGCGCCACGTGTTGAAGATGATGATCGACAGCATCGGGTGGTCGAGCAGCCAGGCGGTACCGGGGATGCCGAGCAGCGTGTTGAGCGTGCCGGCGTCCCGATCGAGCAGGGCGATCCACAGGAACGCGACCACCGAGCTGGGCAGGATCCAGGCGAGCATGACGAACGCCTCGACCACCCGGCGCAGCGGGCCGCGGCGGTCGCGCAGCGCGAACGCGATGGCGAAGCCGAGCCCGGCCTGGCCGATGACCGCCGAGCCGAGCACGAACTGGAGGGTCAGCACCAGCGAGCTGCCGAACCGCTCGTCGCCCAGGGCCCGGGTGTAGTTGTCCAGGCCGACGATCTCCGGGTTGGCGGCGGCCAGGCCGGTGAGCCGGTAGTTGGTGATGCCCAGGTAGATCGTCCACGCGGCCGGCACCACGAGGAAGAGCAGGATCAACACCATGCTCGGCACCAGGAACCCGGTGGCCCGGGCCCGGCCGAGGCCGGCGGCGTCGGGGCCAGGGGAGGCGCCCGTGGCCGGGCGCCTCCCCTCCACCACCTGGTCAGGAGGTGACGTTACCTGGGCCACCGACGATCCCTTCGACCTTCTTCTGATACGCGGTGGCCGCCTCGTCGACGCTCTTGCCGCCGGCCACGTCCGCGGTCGCCTCCTGCAGCGCGACCGACACCTGCGGGTAGACCGCCAGCGGCGGCCGGTACGCCGTGACGGGCAGCACCTTGTCGGTGATGAAGCTCAGCATCGGGTCGCCCGCGAGGACCTCCTTGTTGACGTCCGTCCGCGCGGTAATCCGCTTCTCACCGGCGAGTTCGGCCTTGACGCCCTCCGCCGAGTGCATGAACGACAGCAGTTCCCACGCGTGCGACGGGAACTTGGAGTTGGGGTTGAGCACCCGCACGCCGCCGCCGGACATGCTCACAAAGTCCTGCCCGCGGATGCCGGCGCCGGGCTGCTTGGCGGGGATCAGCGCGTAGCCGACGGTGGTGTCCCGGTCGGCCATCTTGGCGATGCCGCCGCTCGGGTTGACGACGCTGCGCCAGAAGTAGTCACCCTCGCCCAGGATGCCGATCTTGCCGGCGGCGAACTCCGCGAAGGACTTGTCTCGCCCCTTCGCCTCCTGCTGGAGCTTCGGGTCGCCGAGGCCCCCGCCGTAGACCTTCGTGTAGAAGTCGAGCACGTCCTTGACCGGCTGGCTGGCGCCGGCCCACTTGTTGTCCTTGTAGATCTCGCCTCCGGCGCCGACGAGCAGCGGCAGCGCGCCCTGCATGCTGGTGGCCTCGCCCATCGCCGTGCCGGCGTTGATCTGGATCGGGGTCACCCCGGGAAGGGCCTTGAGTTTGGTGCCGGCGTCGAGGATCTCCTGCCAGCTCTTCGGCTGCCAGTCGGTGGGCAGGCCGGCCTGGGCGAACAGCTTCTTGTTGTAGTAGAGGACCCGGCCGTCGGTGCCGAGCGGGATGCCGTAGCGCTTGCCCTCGAATGAGCCGAGGCCCTGCACGGTCTCCGGAATCTGCGACCAGCCCTCCCAGGAGTCCACCTCCGAGCCGGCCACATCGGACAGCGGCTTGAGGTAGCCGGCCTGGACGAACTCGCCCACCCAGATGCCGTCCAGGGCGATCACGTCGGCGCCGCCCTTGGAGCGCAGGTCGAGGGCCTGCTTGGTCTTGTACTGCTCGTCGTCGACGCCGCTGGGCACGAATGTGACCTTCGCGGTGACGCCCTTGGCCTTCTGGGCCTCGATGAACTTGGGGATGACCCACTTCTCGATCCACTCGGCGCCGGCGGAGCTCTTGCCGCCTACGATGGAGTTGGCGGCGATGGTGAGGGTGATGTTCTTGGCGTCCTTGCCGGCGGGCTCGGACGAGTCGCCGCAGGCCGTAGCGGCGAGGGCGACGGCGGTTAACGCGGCGAGCACGCCCGCTGCGTGTTTCGGCTTGGCTGACATGGGCTGTTTCCCTTCGCAAGGAGCGACTTCGAAGAGACTCGCGGGTTGCCCGCCGGCCGCAGGTCAGCCGCCAGCGGTGGTTAGCGGCCACAATGTCATGACAGCCTGACGACGTAAATACCTGTCACTGAAATGAGCGCGAAACATCCACCGTCACCGCTCCGCGACGGTCACCTCGAGGGAGTAGCGGGTGGCCCGGTAGATGTGGGCGCCGTGCTCGACGTAGCGGCCCTGATCGTCGTACGCGGTGCGGGTCATGGTGAGCAGTGGCGCCCCGCGCCGCTCGCCGAGCATCTGCGCCTCGGCGGCCGTCGCCGCCCGCGCCCCGATCCGCTGGTGGGCGCCGCGGATCCGCATGCCACTCGCGCGCAGGATCCCGTACAGGCCGTTTGCCTGCAACGCGTCCATGCTGAGCCGCACCAGGTCGGCGGGGAGCCAGTTCTCCATCACGGCGAGGGGTTCCCCGTCGGAGAACCGCAGCCGGCGCAGGTGCTGCACGTCGTCGCCGGGCGGCACGCCGAGTGCCTTGGCGACCTCCGGCGGACAGGGCACGGTGGCCAGTTCGAGCACCGACGTGGACGGTTGCTGGCCCGCCCGCAGCAGGTCGTCGTGCAGGCTGGTCAGCTCCACCGCTCGCCGGATTTCGCCACGCACCACCTGGGTGCCGACGCCTCGGCGGCGGACGATGAGTCCCTTGTCGACCAGGTGTTGGATGGCCTGCCGCACGGTGGGGCGGGAGAGCCCCAGCCGGTCGGCCAGCTGCAACTCGCTGTCCAGGCGATCGCCCGGCGCGAGGTCGCCACGCTGAATCGCCGCGGCGAACTGCTCCGCGACCTGGAAGTAGAGCGGGACCGGGCTGCTCCGGTCGACCGCGAAATCAGGGCCCGTCACGGCACCTCCTCGCCTCGGCCGCGCGGGATCTCACGGCGCGATGATGGGCGCCACTGTACCGAAGCGGTCACCGACCGCAGAGGCGGATGTCATGACAACACATTGACACAACTCATGGAGCACTGTTACCAATCAGGGACAGCAGCGAGCTGGCGGGCACGCCGTCGCCGGCCGGGACGAAGGACGCCACATGCTTGATGTGCTCACCATCGGCCGGGTGGGGGTGGACATCTATCCACTGCAGATCGCCACGCCGCTGGCCGAGGTCGAGACGTTCGGCAAGTTCCTCGGCGGCAGCCCCACCAATGTGGCCGTGGCGGCCAGCCGGCAGGGCCTGCGCGCCGGAGTCATCACCCGCACCGGCGCAGACGCCTTCGGCGACTACGTGCACCAGGCGCTGCGCGACTTCGGCGTCGACGACAGTCAGGTACGCCCGGTCAACGGGCTCCCCACCCCGGTGACCTTCTGCGAGATCTTCCCGCCCGACCACTTCCCGCTCTGGTTCTACCGCACCCCGACCGCCCCCGACCTGCAGATCCGGCCCGAGGAGCTGGACGTCGACGCGATCGCCGCTGCCGGGGTCTTCTGGCTCAGCGGGACGGGCCTGTGCCAGCAGCCGAGCCGCGACGCCCACGCCGCCGCGCTGGCCGCTCGGGACCGCCGCCCGCACACCGTGCTCGACCTGGACTTCCGGCCGATGTTCTGGCCCGACCCGGCGGCGGCCACGGCGGCGATCGCCGAGGCGCTGCCGCAGGTCACCGTGGTGGTCGGCAACCTTGACGAGGTGCAGGTGGCGGTCGGCACCCGCGACCCCGACCAGGCCGCCGGGCTGCTGCTCGACCGCGGGCCCCGGCTGGCCGTGGTGAAGCTCGGGCCGCAAGGGGTCCTCGCCCGCACCGACACGCAGACCGTCCGGGTGCCACCGGTGCCGTTGAAGGTGGTCAACGGGCTCGGCGCCGGCGACGCGTTCGGCGGTGCGCTCTGCCTGGGGCTGCTGCGCGACTGGCCGTTGGAGCGGACCCTGCGCTTCGCCAACGCCGCCGGCGCCATCGTCGCCTCCCGTCTGGCCTGCTCAGCCGCCATGCCCGACCATGCCGAGACCGCGGCGATGGCCCGGACAGACCAGCTGGAACCGGCGCCGTCGACCGCCGCCGTCAGAGGAGAAGTCCGGTGAGCACCGAGTACGACGCGCTGACCCTCACCCGCGCCCACCGGCCGCAGGCGATCGCCGAAGCCGCCGCCGGCCGCAACCGCCGGCCGTGGCCCGACCACGGACAGCCGCTGTTCATCATCGCCGCGGACCACCCCGCGCGGGGCACCCTCGGCGTCCGGGACCGCCCGATGGCCATGGCCGGGCGCGCCGACCTGCTGGACCGGTTGCGCCTGGCGCTGTCCCGGCCCGGCGTCGACGGCGTGCTCGGCACCCCGGACATCCTGGAGGACCTGCTGCTGCTCGGCGCATTGGAGAACCGCTTGGCCATCGGCTCGATGAACCGCGGCGGCCTCTCCGGCGCCACTTTCGAGCTCGACGACCGGTTCACCGCGTACGACGCCGACAGCATCGCCGCCATGCGTTACGACGGCGGCAAGATGCTGTGCCGCATCGACCCGGACGACCCGGGCAGCGCCTCGACCCTGCACGCCTGCGCCCGGGCGGTCACCGCGCTGGCCGCCCACCGGACGATCGCTCTCGTCGAGCCGCTCTGGGTGGGGCGCAGTGACGGGCGGGTCCACGCCGACCTGCGGCCGGAGGCGGTCATCAAGGGCGTCAGCGTCGGTCAGGCCCTCGGTGCCACGTCGGCGTACACCTGGTTGAAGCTGCCGGCGATCGATGAGATGGAGCAGGTGATGGCCGCGACCACGCTGCCGGTCCTGCTGCTCGGCGGCGACCCGGTGGAGGCGCCGGACGTGGTGTACGCGCGATGGGAGGGGGCGTTGCGGCTGCCCGGCGTCCGCGGGCTGGTGGTCGGCCGGGCGCTGCTCTACCCACCGGACGACGACGTGGCCGCCGCCGTCGATCTGGCCCACTCGCTGCTGCCCACGGGCGAGCCGGCATGAGCACACGGAACCCCGACGCCCACCTGCCCTGGGGGACGACCGCGCGGGCGCCCTGGGCGGTGGAGATCACCCCCGAGCGGGCCGGCTGGACCTACGCCGGGCTGCGCGTGCTCTCCCTGCCCCAGGGCGGCCAGGTCACCTTCGACACCGGCGACGAGGAAATGCTGGTGCTGCCGCTGGCCGGCGCCGCAACCGTGCACTGCGACCGGGTGCGGCTCGTGCTGACCGGCCGCGCCTCGGTCTTCGCCGCCGTCACCGACTTCGCGTATCTCCCCCGGGACGCCACCGTGACGGTCCGGGGCGAGGGCCGGTTCGCCCTGCCGTCGGCTCGCGCCACCCGACGGCTCTCGCCCCGCTACGCCGCCGCCCGGGACGTGCCCGTCGAGCTGCGCGGCGCCGGTCCGGCCAGCCGTCAGGTCAACAACTTCTGCGCGCCGAACGCCTTCGACTGCGACCGCCTGGTCGCCGTGGAGGTGCTCACCCCCGCCGGCAACTGGTCGTCCTACCCGCCGCACAAGCACGAGGAGGACCGGGCGTACGACGACGGCCGGGTCGAGGCGGAGCTGGAGGAGATCTACTACTTCGAGGTGGCCGGCGGGGCGCCCGGCGACCCCGACGGCCCGGTCGGCTACCAACGGGTCTACGGCACCACCCGCCGGCCAATTGACGTGTTGGCGGAGGTGCGCGGCGGCGACGTGATGCTCGTCCCGTACGGCTACCACGGGCCGTCGATGGCCGAACCGGGCTATCACCTCTACTACCTGAATGTGCTGGCCGGGCCCGCCCCGGCGCGAAGCATGGCCTGCGTGGACGACCCCCGTCACGGCTGGATCCGCGGCAGCTGGGCCGACCAGCCGATCGATCCCCGATTGCCGCTGGCCGGACCCACCCCGGGAGGCGCGTGATGCCCAGGCTCACGGTGGCGCAGGCGCTCGTGACGTTCCTCGCCCGGCAGTGGTCCGAACGGGACGGGCACCGGCTGCGGCTGATTCCGGCCTGCTTCGGCATCTTCGGACACGGCAATGTCGCCGGGATCGGCGAGGCGCTGGCCGGCCCGGCGGGGACTGACCTGCCGTACCACCTGTGCCGCACCGAGCAGGGCATGGTGCACACCGCGGCGGCGTACGCCCGAATGAGCGACCGGCTGAGCACTCTGGCCTGCACCACCTCGATCGGCCCGGGCGCGACGAACCTCGTCACCGGAGCGGCGGGCGCCACGGTCAACCGGCTGCCGGTGCTGCTTCTCCCCGGAGACATCTTCGCCTCCCGGCCGGCCAACCCTGTGCTCCAGGAGCTGGAGGACCCGCGCTCCTACGACGTGAGCGTCACCGACGCGCTGCGGCCGGTCTCCCGTTACTGGGACAGGATCAACCGACCGGAGCAGCTCCCAGCGGCGCTGCTGGCCGCCATGCGGGTGCTGACCGATCCGGTGGAGACCGGCGCGGTCACCCTCGCCCTGCCGCAGGACGTGCAGGCCGAGGCATACGACTGGCCCGAGGAGCTCTTCGCCGACCGGGTCTGGCATGTCCCACGCCCCCGTCCGGACGACGCGGCGGTCGCCCGGGCGGCTCGGGTCGTCACGGCGGCGCGCCGGCCGGTGGTAGTGGCCGGCGGCGGGGTGATCTACAGCGGAGCCTGCGACGCGCTGCGCCGGTTCGCCGAGAAGCACGGTGTGCCGGTCGCCGAGACCCAGGCCGGCAAGGGCGCCCTGCCGTCCGACCACCCGCTCGCCCTCGGCGCCGTGGGAGTCACCGGCACCAGCGCGGCCAACGAGATCGCCGCCGGCGCGGACCTGGTGATCGGGATCGGTACCCGCTACAGCGACTTCACCACCGCCTCGGGCACCCTGTTCGGCGGGGACACCCGTTTCGTCAACCTCAACGTCACCGGCTTCGACGCCGCCAAGCTCTCCGGCCTGCAGGTCGTCGGCGACGCCCGGAAAAGCCTCGCGGCCCTCGGGGCGGCGTGCACCGGCTGGGCCACCGAGCCGGCCTACCGCGCGTCGGTCGCGGAACTGGGCCAGCGGTGGACGGCCGTGGCGGATCGGGCCCTGTACGCCGACCCCGACGCGCGGCCCACCCAGACCGCCGTCATCGGCGCGGTCAACGACGCCGCCGGGCCGCGTGACGTGGTGGTCTGCGCGGCCGGGTCGATGCCTGGCGACCTGCACCGGTTGTGGCGCAGTGCCGACCCCAAGAGCTACCACGTCGAGTACGGGTACTCGTGCATGGGCTACGAGATCGCCGGCGGGATCGGGGTCAAGCTGGCCGCGCCGGACCGGGAGGTCTTCGTGCTGGTCGGCGACGGCTCCTACCTCATGCTGCCCACTGAGCTGATCACCGCGGTGGCGGAGGGGGTCAAGCTGGTCGTCGTGCTGGTCGACAACCGGGGCTTCGCCTCGATCGGCCGGCTCTCCGAGAGCGTCGGCGCGCAGCGGCTCGGCACCGCCTACCGGGACCGGTCGGGTGCTCCCCTCGCCGTCGACCTCGGTGCCAATGCGGCGAGCCTCGGCGCGGACCTTATCCGGGTGGCGACGATCGAGGAGCTGGGGGCAGCGCTGGCCACCGCGAAGGCGGCCGACCGGACCACCGTCATCCATGTCGAGACGGACCCGCTCGTCGCCGGACCGGACGCCGGGGCCTGGTGGGACGTACCGGTCGCCGAGGTCTCCGCGCGCGGCGAGACGCAGGTCGCGCGCGCCGGGTACGAGGCGGGGCGCAAGGCACGCCGCACGCACCTGCGGCCGGAATGAGACAGCGGACACGAAGAAGGCCTTCATCGACCGCTCGCCGCGATACCCGCCGATCACCGCTGACGCCCGTTCGCTGGACGCCAGCTTTGCCTCACCGAGCACGATCGCAAGGATCAAAGCTGGTTCGATCGAAGGCTGCGACGGGAGGCGCCATGACGGCGTCCGCGGGCGCAAACTGGCAGGAGCGGCCGGCGCGGCGGCATTGGTGTGGAATCGGATCGCCGTGGCGGACCCGGCCCAGGCTCGGGTGCGGGGACGGCTGCGGCACCAAGCGAGTGATCCGACGGTGGGCACGGACGGTGACGAGCGCGCTCGCGGACGCCGCGCTTTGTCAGCGGCAGACCGGCGGTGGCCGTCATCGTCGTCCCCGGCCGGACGGTCACCGTCGACTTCGACGCTGATAACCCGGGCCGCTGGATGGCCCACTGCCACAACGCCTACCACGCCGAGGCCGGCATGATGGCCACCCTCGGCTACCGGGACTGAGGTTGCCTCGACGGTCCCTATCGACAGTCCAGGCACCTTTCGCCAAAGCGGCGCCCCCGAGCGGCACTGCGGGGAGCCGCTCGGAGGCGGCCGTCAGGAGACGACGGCGTCCACGACCTCGGTGGCCCGCCACTCGTGCTGGGCGTACAGCCACCCAAACGCCGACACCTGCACAGTCTGCGCGGCGACGGTCAGCGGAAGGTCCTGCCAGCCGGGGACCTCCAACAGGGCGGTGAGGAACTGATGGGTGGAGTACTCGGGCTTCATCAAGTCCGGAACAGCGCCCCAGCCGGTGCTGGGCCGTTGCTGGAACAGCCCGACGGAGTCGTGGTCCCAGCCGATGGCCTGGTGCGGGTAGTTTTGCGACTCCGGCAGCACGCCGCTGGCGTAGTTGTACAGGTTGCTCTCCTGCATCGCCGTGGCCACCGCGATGACGAGGGCCCGGCGGGGGACGTCCATCTTCTGCCCGGCGCGGACGATCGCCGTCGCGTTGTCCATCTGGGCCTGATCCAGCCCGGCGACCGGGGTGATCCGCTTCGGCTTCGGCCTGGGCTTCGCGGTCGCCTTGGCCGAGCGGGTGGGCTTGGTCGAGGGGGTGGGCTCGGCCGTCGGCGACGGGGAGCCTGAGGGGGCGGGGCTTTCGGTGACCGGGGCGACGGACTCGCGGGCCATTCCGCGGGAGGCGGCGTCGGCTTCCGCCCGCTGGGCGATCTCGGCACGCTGGTCGGGGGTCGGTGACTGGCCGGCGGGGTTCGCGGGAATCAGGGTGAAGCCGATCAGGCCGAGGCAGCAGGCCGCACCGCTGATGATCGCCATTCGGTTCCGGCGCCGCCGGTCGGCGGCCTGGTTATCGAGACCGGCGAGGCCAGCAAGCCGGGACAGGGCGTCGGAGAGTCGGTACTTGAATCCGCTGACTGCCCAATTGGTGGAGGTGACATCGTCCGAACGGTCAGCCGCTCCGCCGAGGCCGTGGTGGTCATCGAGGTTGCCGTCGTTACGCATTGGACGAGGCTAAGCAGGGGCTGCCGCAGTTACACACGGCGATCATGTGGTGATGGCCACACTTTGCCCCTCGGCAACGGGAGCCTCAGGGCCGCGCCGGCGGCCACGGGGCGAACCCTCGCCGACCGGGCGAACCGGTCATTTCCTGGGCCCACCGCAGGGCAAGGCAGGAACGACGCAGCAAGCCAAGCGCCGCCTGATGATCGACTAACTCAACCTTTCAGGTGATACCGGGTTCAGCCGTTCGCGAGAAGACCGATAGCAGATCGGCGCATTCGCCCCTATTTGATCACCGCATCCCACGCCTAGTCGCAGGGGTTGCCGACGCCGTTCACCGGAGGGGCCAGCGGCCAACCGCGCAAGCGGCAGGCGCCTTCGATGGCGCTAGGGTGATGGCCTCCACGGGCGCGTCGTGGCGCATGGTGTCGACCCCGCCGACGCACGACCTCTGTCACCGGCTGCCCCTTCGCCCTGGCACGCAACCCGTCTTCACGGCCATGGCGATCACCACTTTCGGCCTGACCCCTCGGGGGCGCCGTTGCGTTGTGGGATCGGAAGACGCGTTAAGCCCGTGCCGGGTGGGCGGTCAGATCGCTTGGGCGAGTTCGGCAACCGCCGCTGCGACTCGCAGAGCGGGCGGGGTGTCGATGGCGAGTTCGTAGTGTCCGCGGCTCAGGTTCTGCATGAGCGCGTGGCCGCCGATGATCACTTGTGTTGTCGTGTCGGTTCGTAGCCCGCGCATCGGTCTCAACCGGTGTTTGAGCTGGCTGTGATCGGCTTCGATCGGATTGTTGGCGTACTGCTCGACGTGGTGCCACGCGGACGGGATCAGCTCGTCGAGCACGGCAGGGTAGACCGGCGCGGTCGGTGACGATCATGCTCGGTGTCACTTTCAACGACAGCGCGCGTCGGAAGAACCGCCGGGCGGCGCCAGCGTCCCGGCGGGCCGTGACGAGCACGTCGATGACCTGCCCGTACTGGTCGACCGCCCGGTACACGTACCGCCAACCCCGTTGACCTTGACGTAGGTCTCGTCAACGAACCACCGATCACCCGGGCGTAGCGAGCGAACCGGGCGGCGTCGGCCAACAGCGGGGTGAACCGTTGCACCCACCGGAACACGGTGACGTGGTCAATCTCGACACCGCGCTCAGCCAGGACCTCCTCCACGTCCCGGTAGAAGAGGTTGTAGCGCAGGTACCAGCGGACCGCGACGACGATCACCTCTGCGGGGAACCGGAACCCGGTGAACGCCGACTTCGGCGGCGACCAGAGACGATGACGACTCGACCGCAGCACCGGTCAAGCCTGCCTCGATCCCTCGACACGGGCAACGCAACAGAACCCCCTCACTTATCCTTCCGCTCATGCCGGCAAGTCTTTCGCCCCGCCTCGCCGCGATCGTGAACGCGCTTCCCCTCCAGCCGCACTCCCGCGTCCTCGAAATCGGATGCGGGCCCGGGTCAGCCGCACGAGCGATCGCGGCTCGACTCACCACTGGCCACGTCCTGGCAATCGACCGATCGGCCACCGCCATCGCCCAAGCAGAAGCCGCTTCTGTAGAGGAAGTCGCATCTGGCCGCATGACTGTCCGCCATGTCGCTGCCGAAGAGTTCGTCCCGCAGGCTCACGAAGAACCGTACGACGTAGTGTTCGCTGTCTGCGTCGGCGCTCTCGACGGGCGATATCCCCAGGTCGGTCAGCGGGTACTGCAGCGTATCGCCATGGCGACCACGGCAGACGCCCGGCTCTTCATCGACGGCGGCGATCCGCTTCGTGAACTACCCATCCCACGGTCGTGAGGCCAGTCGAAGGGACACAGCGGTCAGTGCTGGAGGGCGGCCTACGGGTGTCCTCACCGCAGTCAAGTCAAGATTTCTCATCCACAAGTATCGGCAATTTCTCCTTGGTGAGGTAGACGCTGCCGTCCGGGGCGCCGACGGTGGCGGTGAGGGCATGGCCCGCGCGCTCGTACAGCTCGATGTTGCGTGCGCTGCGGTGGCCGGTGAACCAGTTGGCAGTGCGTGGTCTCCTCGGGGGCCTGCTCTTCGACGTACGAGAGCAGTCAGGAACCGATGCCATTCCTGGCCTGGTCGGGAGCCACCATGAGGCGGCCGATCAGCGACGCCCGCCCGTGTGCCCCGGCTCGGCCCGCCGCGACGAGGCGTCCGTGCCGGCGTACGCACCACAGCTGCCAGGTCGACATCGATGCGCGCAGATTGTCGAGTGTATCCCGTAGCGGTTCCAGGTCGAGGGTGTCGTTCGCGAGGGCTTCCTGCACCCAGCAGCACCGCTGGAGCACGAGCCTCCGACCTCTCCATCGCCGGCGGGTACGCCGACCGGATGGTGCTGCTCGCCGACGGCCGGGTGGTCGCCGCGGGCCTACCCGGGAGGTACTCACCGAGAAGCTGCTCGCCGAGCACTACCGGGCCAGCGTGCGGGTGGTGGACGGCGAGCACGGGCCGCTGGTGGTGCCGGTGCGGCCGGAGCCGCGCCCGGTCAGGGCGGAGTGGTCCCGAGGATCGAGAAGAACGCCCCCTGCGGATCGGTGAGCACGGCGAACCGGCCCCGCGTGAGGTCGGTCGGCTGGACGGCGAGGGTCGCGCCCATCCCTAGCGACTCGGCGACGACCCTGTCGGTGTCGGTGACCGCGAAGTAGACCATCCAGTGGGACGGGAGGTCACCCCAGTCTTCGCCGATCATGGGCATCATCCCGGCGACGGGGCTGCCATCCAGCTGCCAGGTGGTGTAGGTGATCGGGCCCATCGGTTGGTCGTCCGCCGTCCAGCCGAACACCGAGCCGTAGAACTCCTTAGCCCGGCCCGACTCCCGCGTGGTCAGCTCGGCCCAGGTCAGCGAGCCGGGTACGTCGAACACCTCGGCCCCCGGCATGCCGAGCGACTGCCACACCCCGAACGGTGCCCCGGCCGGGTCGGCGAAGAGCGCCGTCCGCCGGGAGCCGGGGACGTCGGACGGCTCGGTCAGGATCCGGCCGCCGGCGGCGGTCACCCGCTGGCCGGTCCCGTCGGCGTCGTCGGTCGCCAGGTAGGGCATCCAGGCGGGCGGCCGTTGCGGGCCCGTCCCCAGCCCGGCGCCGGCCACCGGTTTGCCCTGCTGATGGAAGACGAGGTGACCGTCAGCCGGGGGTTGCCGGTCTGCCTCGGCGACGGCCCAGCCGAACAGGGGCGCGTAGAAGCTCGCCGCGCCAGCGAGGTCGGTGGTGAACAGGTCGACCCAGGCGGGTGCTCCCGGTGGAATATCCGTCATGGCTTAGGTTTACTTCCTCTGCTCGTGGGGCGGCTCTGGGCGGGATGCCGGCGGGCGGGCCCGACCGCCGTCAGCCGGCACCGGTGCTGGCTGGGCGATGCTGGGGGCGGCCATCGCCGGCACGCCCTGCCGGCATCGTGGCACCGACCCGCTGGCGTACGTGGCGGAAACGGACGAAACGTCCCTGGATCTCCGGCATTCCGACGGCGTACACGCGTACGAAGGGCGCCCGGAACGCCAGGAAGTGCACGTGGTTCAGCAACTGCGCCTCCACAGGCCCTGTGGGGCTCGTAAGGTCATCGCCGCAGGTCGGGATGGTAAAGAGATCTCGGCTGGAACCATGTCCGCGTGATCATCTCAATGCTCTACACGGCGGCCCGCCGGCTGCTGTCCTTCCCCGGAGTGCTGCTGCGCCGCGACACGGCCAAGGACGCCGAGTTGCTTGTACTCCGGCATGAGAACGCGGTGCTGCGCCGTCAGATCGCCGGCTCAGTCCGCTACGAGCCCGCAGACCGGTTCTGGCTGGCTGCCCTCTCCGGCCTGATACCCCGCTGCCGCTGGCGCGAGGTCTTCCCTGTCATGCCCGGGACCCTGCTGGCCTGGCACCGCAGATTCATCGCCGCCAAGTGGGACTACAGCGCCCGGCGCGCCCGCACCGGACGCCCGCAAACCAAGGCAGCACTCAAGAAGCTGATCCTGCAGCTCGCTCAAGACAACGCGAAATGGGGGCACAGGCGGATCCAAGGCGAGCTGGCCCGACTCGGTCACCCATCGCCGCCTCCACGGTCTGGGAGATCCTCCACACGGCGGGCATCGACCCAGCCCCACGCCGTACCGGCCCGACCTGGCGCCAGTTCCTCACCGACTAGGCCCAGGGCATCATCGCCGTCGACTTCCTGCATATCGACACCGCCCTCGGCAGGCGCCTGTACGCGCTGGCGTTCCTCGAACACGGCACCCGGCGCCTGCACGGCGTCACCGCCCACCCCACCCGTGAGTGGGCGGTACAACAGGCCCGGAACCTGGCCGCCGACCTCGGCACGCGCATGGAGTCCCTGCGCTTCCTGCTGCGCGACCGCGACGGCAAGTACGGCCAGTCCTTCGACGCCGTCTTCGACGCCGAGGAGATGGAGATCCTCAAGTGCGCACCGCAGGCCCCTCGGATGAACGCCCACTGCGAGCGGGGCATCGGCAGCATCCGGCGCGAGGCCCTGAACCATGTGCTCATCATGAACGAGGCCCACGCCCGGCACGTCCTGGCCACTACGAGCGGCACTACAACGAACACCGCCCCCTAAAGATCGACGTGGAGGGGTTCGAGGACGCCGTGCTGGCCGGGTTGAGCCGACCCCTGCCGGCGCTGTCCTTCGAGTTCACCACCATCGAACGGGACCTGGCCGCGCACTGCCTGGACCGGCTCACCCGGCTGGGCTTCACCACGTTCACCGTGGCGCTCGGCGACGAGATGGCGTTCGCCCTTGATGGCTGGCGGCCGGCGGGCGAGGTGGCGGCGTACCTGCGGGCGCTGCCCCACGAGGCCAACTCGGGCGACGTCTACGCCCGCGCCCGGCCCGCCTGACCCGCCTGGCGGACGTCAGGCACGGCGAAGGCGGCGAGCCGGTCCAGGCCGGCCGGTTCGGTGATCGGATCACGGTAGGCGCCGGCACGCCCCCGGACGACCCGGTTTCCTCGCATCGACGCTGGCCACACCCTGGATCGGCCGCGCTATCCAGAGGCACTTTTTTCAGGTATCGAACTTAGCCATGTTTCCTTACCCGTCCGTTATTGACGCGACCGCCGCCACTTCGGTTGACTGCGACGGAACCGGTTCCGAAACAACGCCTTACCCCTTCGACCCGGGAGCGTGACGTGCCGATCACCATCGCCGATGTCGCCACCCGCGCGGGGGTGAGCAAGACGACGGTCTCCCGGGTGCTCAACGGCAAGGGCGAGGTGCACGTCCGCACCGCCGACCGGGTCCGCGCGGTCATCAACGCCCTCGGGTACGTGCCGAGCGCCCGCGCGGTCGGCCTGGCCCGCGGGCGTACCCGGGTGGTCGGCATGCTGGTGCCCGCCCTGACCTGGCCCTGGATGGGGGAGGTGCTCCAGGGCGCGGCCGACGTGGTCGAGGCCGAGGGGTACGGCATGCTGCTGTTCACCTGCACCCACGGCACGCCGCACCCGCGAGCAACCGTACATACTTAGTTCGGTAGATACAATCACCTGTAGAACCGTTGGACACGTAGCGTCACATTCGTGATCGACCCCAGCGCGGATCGGGCAGTGTTCCGGCAGCTCGCCGACCTGCTGCGTGACCGGATCACGTCCGGCGACCTCGCGCCCGGCGCGTCGCTGCCGAGCGAGCTGCGGCTGGCTCAGGAGTATGGGCTGAGCCGGACCAGCGTCCGGCAGGCCATCTCGCTACTCCGGTCGGAAGGGCTCGTGATCGTCGAACCTCCGCGCGGCACGTTCGTCCGCAGCATGGAGCCGACCGAAACGGTGACCCTACGCAAGGGAGACACCGCCTCGGCCCGGATGCCCACCCCTGCTGAGCGTCGTGAGCTGGATATCGGCGAAGGCGTCCCGGTCCTGGTCGTCTTCCGCGCAGACGGCTCCCGCGAGCTGTACCCCGCCGACCGCATCCGCGTCGGTCGCTGATCGACGCATTACGAGTCGGTGCCGGGGTGCTGGTCTCCCGCCTGGTCCTCATGCCAGACGGTATGTCCGGGTCCGTGGTCGTCCGCTGATGCTCGTCGGTTTGGCTGCTCACTTGGCTGCTCGGGGTGGTGGGGCGATTGCGGCGATTGCGGTGCATGCGGCGATGGGGGCACCAGCTACTGGTGCTCGATCTCGTACTGGCACTCGCTACATGGCTCTGGCGGCTCAAGTTCCCGCCGATCGTGTCCGCAATGAGGGCATTTCCCGTACCAGCTTTGCCTCCGTCGCACCCTCACAATTCACATTCTCTCGGCAGGCTCTTAACCCGGGGTCGATGTTGGAAGATAGGCATCGAAGCAACGAGGGAGGTGCGTCAACGTGGGTTCGCCAGCGTTACGGCTTCGCGGCAGAGGCGACCGGGTACGGCTGAGCAAGATCGGTATGTGGAATCGCGATCCTCTGGCAGAGCTGACGGTTACCTGCCGTACCACGGTCGCTGTAGACAAGGCATTCGGCGAGTCCGTGCGCGCAGCCCGCCAGGCCGGGCGTAGCTGGTCGGAGATCGCCCACGTGCTGGGCTTGCCCTCGACCTTGTCGAGCTGGGAGGGGATCGCGGCGGCCCTCGCCACGCGCCGGCAGGCGGTGTGGTCGCACATGCGGGCGAGGCCGGACGATAGTTTCGTGATCGAGATCCTGTACTTCGACGGCTGTCCCAACCATGAAGGTCTGGAAGGACACGTGCGTGCCCTGCTCCCCGAGGCGGGCGTCGAGTTGCCCATCACCGTGCGGCGTATCGACTCGGATGCTGAGGCGAAGGCGGAGCGGTTTCTCGGCTCGCCCACCATTCGCGTCAACGGCGTCGATGTCGATCCCACGGCGGCGCCCCGCGACACGTACGGACTCGTGTGCCGGGTCTACCCCACCGGCGGCGGGCTGCGTGGCACACCTCCGGACGCCTGGATCCTCGCCGCGCTGCAGCGCCAGCCACCCGGTGGGAGGGCCGGCTGATGGTCGCCTGGGTCGACCTGCCGCGGCTGCGCTCGCTTCTGGACACCGGCGCCCAGCTCGTTGAGGTGCTGCCCACCGCCGAGTACGCCGACCAGCACCTACCCGGCGCGGTCAATATTCCGCTCAAAACCCTCAACCCCACGACGACCGCGGCCCTGGACCGCGTCCGCCCGGTGGTCGTCTACTGCTGGGACGGCCTTTGAGACATGAGCCCACGAGCCGCGTGCCGGCTCGAAGCCCTCGGGTTCACCGATGTCTACGACTATGCAGCCGGCAAGGTCGACTGGCTCGCGCACAATCTGCCAACCGAGGGCGCCCGGGCCGACGCACCCACCGCCGGCAGCCGCCTGCGCCACGACGTGCCCACAGCCATGCCTAACGAGACCATTACCACCATCCGCGCCCGAGTTGACGCCTCTCCATACGGGTTTGCCCTCGTCCTTACCGCCGATCGCACCCTGCTCGGTCGTCTTCGGCACGCCGACCTCGCTGCCGACTCCGACACCGCAGCCCATGAAGTGATGGAACTGGGGCCTTTGACGCTGCGCCCTCACGAGGCCCTGGCCGACGTCGAATCCGACATGCACGACCACCACCTGACCTACACGATTGTCACCAACCCGGAAGGCCAGCTGCTGGGCATCGTCCACAGCGACGACGACCTACGAGACGCCAACGCGACTTCGTTCGACGAGGGGTCCAGGCCTACGGGCAGCGGACTGCAAATCCGTCGCGAAAGCTACCCAGGTTCGAATCCTGGACCCGCCACCAGGTGCGAGAACGGCCCCTGACCAGCAGAGATGCGGTCGGGGGCCGATCTTGTTTGGTCCCGCCGAGTCCAGCCATTACCCGCCGTCGCTCACGGTTCCGGGCGTATCGGGGGGAGGATCGGGAGCCTGGGTCGGAAAACGGACAACAGCAGCATCCGAGCTACGGGGTCAGGTGGCACGGGCCGTCCTGGCCCCGGCCGAATGAACTTCCGGCCCGGACCGGGAGTCTGGCTTGCCGAGCCGAGTTCGCTCGGCTATGACAGCGGCCGGATCCGGGTGTTCTGGAAGGACGTGTACAGCCACTTGCCGTGGCGCTTCAGAGCGATGTTGGTGTTGATGGAAAGCGCCTCCGCCGAGCAGGTGGACTCGCCGGGCCAGAGGACGCAGCCCGTACGCACGATGATCGCGATGTCGGGCTCGGAAAAGCGGGTCTGTTCAGTCAGCGTCATGATCCGGGTGCCTTGCAGGAATTCGTCGAAGTAGTGCTGCATTCCGGTGGCGATACCGTGCCGGGTGCGCAGGTGGTCGCCGTTGAACGTGACGACATCGGCGTCGGCCGTGTGGATCGCGGCGTAGGCGGAGCCATCGCCCCGGGCCCAGGCATCCTCCTGCTTCTCCCGCAGGTGGCGCAGGGCGGTCAGGTCAGCCTGATGTGTTGCGGACGCTTGGGCCTGATCGGCGGACGCGGACGGCGAAGCTGCAGACGGCACGCTGCCGAGAAGGGCGACGGCGGCGGTGACGGCGACGCTGACGGCGACGGTGGTACGCCGCCAATGGCTGGATTTGGTCACGTGATCCTCCGATGAAGTGGGCTGCCTTACTGAGGCAACCTACATGTAGCCGAGCTACTTATAGGTCGGGGATCGCATCGGGAGTTTCCCTGACATTGCCGAGGTGCTCCCGGGTGGGCGGCGAGACCGTTCGGGACGAGGAGGTCAGTGCCGGATGCGTGCCCGACCTGCGGGTCAACGACGGCACGACCAGCCGTCCGGGCACTGCAGGTTGTCACCCCACCCGATCAGGCGCCCTGTGACGAGGACGGAGAGTGCAGATCAAGGCACGTTCCAAATTAGCTTTTCGTCCCTCTGTCGGCTCCGCCTGAAAACTGACCACGTGGTTCCGGGCGCCCGGCTGCGGCCTACGGGTCAGCGACCGGGCGCGATCCGTTCGATCCAGTACTCCCGTGCCAGCGCGTTGACGCCGGCCTTTGACACCGAGCGCAGCCGCACGGTGTTGCCGTCGGTGCCGGCGATCCGGCCGTGCTTCTGCAGCTCGAGGATGTGGTAGCGCTCCGGGGCGAAGTCGAGCTCGACGTTGACCGCGAACCGGCCGCGGACGTCGCGCTGGTCGCCGACGCCCGAGGCGACCTTGCCCGCTGCTTGTATCCCCAACCAGGCCTGATAGCCGACCACCAGGAGCAAGACGATGGCCATCCGCCGGGCGGTGGGCGTCCGCCAGGCCCTACGCAGCAGCGAGCTCAGACCCTTCACTTTCCCCTCCCTCCGACAGCAGCTCAGTGATGTGGTTAGCGATGCGGCGGAACCCGGGGAGTTCGGTGGTCGCCTGCCACTGTCGGGGCCGGGGCAGGTCAACAGTCACGATCTCCCGGACCCGGCTCGGTCGCCGCGACAGCACGATCACCCGATCGGAGAGGAACACCGCCTCGTCGATGTCGTGGGTCACGAAGAAGACGGTGGGCCGGCGCAGCTCGAACACCCGGGTGAGGTCGTCCTGGAGCTTGCGCCGGGTCTGAGCGTCGATGCTCGCGAACGGTTCGTCCATCAGCATGACGGCCGGTTCGTTGGCCAGCACCCGGGCAACCCCGAGGCGCTGCTGCATACCGCCGGAGAGCTCATGCGGGTATTTGTTCTCGAAGCCCGCCAGCCCGACCAGGTTGAGGTACTCCAACGCGGTGGCCCGGCGCTGCGCGGCTGGCACGCCCTTCATGCGCAGCCCGAAGACCGCGTTGCCCAGCACCGTCTTCCATGGAAAGAGGGCGTGGCTTTGAAACACCACGCCGCGGTCCGGGCCCGGGCCGTCTACCACTCGCCCGCCGACCTTTACCACGCCCGAGGTCTGCTCCACGAAGCCCGCGATGATGTTCAGCACCGTGGTCTTCCCGCAACCGCTGGGGCCGAGGATCGAGACGAACTCGCCCTCCTCGACGGTGAAGGAGACGTTGCCGATCGCCGTGACCTGGTCACCGGTGTAGCTGTCGACGTAGTCCTTGGCGAGCTCACTGATCTCAAGCGCGGTCACTTCGCTGCCTCCACTTGTCGCACCATTCCCCAACGCTCCACGGTGGCCCGCTCGAACGGGGCCAGGATGAGGGCGTCCATCGCGTACCACAGGACGCCGAGAACGATCATGCCGAGGAACACCTCCGAGACGTCGCCGACCCGGCGCGCGTCGAACATCATGAAGCCGATACCGCTGGTGCCGACGATGATCTCGGCGGCGATCAGGGCCCGCCAGCCGTAGCCGAGACCCGTCCGGATGCCGCCGGCCACCGACGGGAGCGCCCCTGGCACGATGACCTCCACGAAGACTCGGAACCGGCCGGCGCCGAGGCTGCGCGCGGCCCGGAGCAGTTCCTGGGGCACCTGCTCGACACCCGCGACGACGGCGAGGATTAGCGGGAAGACGATGGTGTAGACGATGACGAAGGTGACCGCGGTCAGGCTGAAGCCGAACCAGACGATCACGATGGGCAGCCAGGCGATGTCGGCGATGGCCTGGAAGAAGAGCAGCAGCGGCCAGGTCAGCCGCCGGGCCCAGGCCGAGATCGCCACCAGGAAGCCCAGCGGTAGGCCGATGAGCAGCCCGAAGCCCACCCCGTAGGCGAGCCGGGTGAGCGAGTCCGAGAGATAGCCCGGCAACACGCCCTTGCGAACTAGGTCGAGGAACTCGGCCAGCACGGCGTCCGGGCCGACGAAGAACGCTCCCGGGAAGAGCTCCAGCTCTGCGGCGAGCCACCAGAGGAACATGATCGGCACGAAGGGGCCTAGCGTCCGGACCAGGCCGTTACGGGTGATCCGGTGCCGCCAGGCGGTGATCCGACGGTTGCGGCCGCGCTTCGCGGCTCGCCGTGGGAGGGCGCCGCCCCGACCGGCGCGGTCCCGGTTTCCGACTGCGTCCGCCATCTCAGCTCACCGCCATCTTCATGCCCCACCGCTCAACCGTGCGCCGCTCCAGCGGCGCCAGGACCAACCGGTCCATCAGCAGCCAGAGCACGCCGATGATCGCCATGGAGGCGATGACCACGTCGGTGTCGAAGCTCTTCTGCGCCAGGAACAGCGCGTACCCAAGGCCCGCGCTGCTGGCGATGATCTCGGCAGCGACCAGGCCGCGCCAGCCGTAGCCGAGGCCGATCCGCAGCCCGGTCACCACGCTGGGCAGCGCCCCTGGCAGCAGGATCTCCCAGAACATCCGTAGCCGGCCGGTACCCATCGACCGCGCCGCGCGGATCAGTTCGATCGGAATTTGCTGGACGCCGAGCAGCGCGTTGTAGGTGAGCGCGAAGAACATCGCGTTCCACACGATGAAGATCACCGCTTTGTCTGTGTAGCCGAGCCAGAGCGTCGCGATCGGGATCCACGCGATGCCGGCCAGGGCGACCGAGAAGCGCAGCAGTGGCGTGAAGAACGCCGCGAGTCGGGGGCTAGCGCCGAGCGCGATGCCGAACGGCAGGGCCGTCGCCACGGCGAGCAGGGCGCCGACCCCGACCCGCCGCAGGCTGGCACCAAGGTGCCGCAAGAGGTCGCCGCTGGCCCACATGTCCCGGATGGCGGCCCCCACGTCGCTTACCTGCGGGAAGATCCGCATCGGCGTGTCCGTCGCCGCGACCACGACCGCCCAGACCATCAGGAGCAGGGCGAAGGGCAGCACGAACCAGAACGCGGATACGAGGCGCGCCCGGGTGCCCCTGCCAGCCGGAGAGGATGTTCGTCTCCGCGGGCCTCGGCGGGCTGTCCGGGTGAGGGTCATGGACAAGCCTTCACCGCCTCGTCCCGACTGAAGGTGAAGCTGGGGCCGATCGCCGCAGTGGCCGGCACGGGGGCCAGGTCGTCGAAGAGCGCCGGCTCGGCGGACATGACGCCGAGGATCGGCTCCGGCTCGAAGTACCGGCTCACATCGAAGCCGGGCTGCACCACCTTCTGCTCGGCGAGCAGGGCGCTGATCGTGTCGAGGGCGAGGTAGTTACACGCGCTGAGCCGCGGGTCCAGCTGCTTGGTGTTGTACTGCATTGCCTTCTTCGCCACCTCCGGCTTGGTGCCGGGCAGCCATCGGGTCGCCGACTCGCCGGCCTGATCGGGGTTCTTGCGCATCCACTGGTCGACCGTCACCCGGGCGGTGAGGAACTTCTTGATCAGCTCGGGGTTCTGGTCGGCGAACTGCCGAGTGGTGGCGATGTAGCCGACGAACGGGATGTGCCCGCCGCCGCGCAGCACCTCTCGGGCGCCCTGGACCTGCTCGGTGACCACGATCGGCCACGGGTCCCAGATGATCGCCGCGTCGATGCCGCCGGTTTGCAGGGCCACGCCCATGTCCGGCGGCGCGGTGTTGACGATCTTCACCTCGTTGGCCGACAGGCCGGCGGATTCGAGCAGGCCCAGCAGGTAGAGATGGTTGATGGAGGCGACGGACACGCCGATCCGCTTGCCGCGCAGCGTGGTGAGGTTGGCGCCGTCAATGTCGGCGTTGGGAGCAGCCACCACCGCCATCGTCTCGTCGATGCTGCGCTGGGTCGACGAGCCGGTGTAGTTGCCAAGCAGCACCAGGTCGATGCCCTTTTGCGCGGCGGCGATGAGTGGCGTGCCGACCTGGATGATGTCGATGGTGCCGGCCTGCAGTGCGTTGAGCGCGTCGACGCCGGTCGGGAACGGCTGTGCGAGCTCGACGTCGAGGCCCTCCTCCTCGAAGTAGCCGCCCTCGAGGCCCACCGGAAGGCCGATCTGGTCGATGGCGGATACGTAGCCGGCGCGTACCTTGGCCAGCGCCGCTCCGTCGCCGCCGGCGCCATTGTCGTCGTCGACCGTGGAGCCACCGCCACAGGCGGCGGTCAGCAGGGCCGCAGCCGTGGTAGCGGCGGCCAGCCGCAAACCTTTCGCAATGGACATCGATATCGCCTCCGCTAATGCTTCAGAATCGGGTCCTTCGCCAGGGCCGAGCGAATTGCCGCGTCCCGGGGGATCGGATGAACGGCTCCGTGGCCCTGCGTGGTCAGGGCGCCGGCGACCGCGGCGTACCGGGCGGCGTCGGCCGGTGTGGCCCCCTGGACCAACCGGGTGACGAACGCCCCGTCGAACGCGTCTCCGGCACCGGTACTGTCCACCGGGACCACCGAGTGCGGTGGTATCTCACTGGTCCGGCCGTCGTCCCACAGCAGCGCCCCCTGGTCACCCATCTTCAGAACTACGGTCCGGGGCCCGAGTGCGGCAAACCAGGCGAGAATCGCCCTGGGATCGTCTAGGTCGGTCAGGGCGCGCCCCTCCTCAAGGTTGGGCAGGGCGACGTCGCTGAGCTCGATGCTGCGCGCGACGATCGCGCGGGCCCGGTCCAGTGGCCAGAGGGCGGGCCGGTAGTTCGGGTCGTAGCTGACCAGCGTGT
The DNA here is from genome assembly GCF_018070045.1 of Micromonospora sp. U21. GTDB lineage: Bacteria > Actinomycetota > Actinomycetes > Mycobacteriales > Micromonosporaceae > Micromonospora. Next base: position 9,287 of record NZ_JAGPYK010000005.1, on the reverse strand, counting down.
TGTGTCGCCGAGCCACCTTCATGGCGTGGAACCCCGCATCACAGGCCGACGCGCTGATCGCCTGAGTGATTCCTGAAACGTGCATCGCTCGGGCCGTGGCGATTGCCGTCTCCGGTACATCTGCCGGGCTCAGTCGGCTCGCCGGGGAGCCTGCACGGTAGTAAGTGAAAGAGCTGTGCGCGGCGTGGCGGGAGATGAAGTAGATGCCGGTGCGGCCGCCGGGCTCGCGGACGACATGATCGGTCCGCACCCCCTCGCGCTGCCAGAGCCCTAGCAGTGCCGTGCCGAAGTGGTCGTCGCCGATTCGGCTGACGTAGCCGGCGGCGGCGCCGCAGCGGCTAGCCGATACGAGGAAGTTGGAAGTGTCCCCGCCGTAACCGACCGCAAAGCTCTCCGCCGCGTCCAACGACTGCTCGTCGGTGACGCTGAACTCCAGCAGCGGCTCACCGATGGCCAGGATGTCCATCGCGGTCAGACCCGGTTATGCTTGGCGAGGCCGGTGAGCAGCGACTTCGACTCGTGGATCAGCTGAGTCTGCTCCCGCTCGGCTTTCTCGATGAGCTGCGCGATCTCCAAGGTTTCGATGATCCGGGCCGCCGACACCCGGACGACGCCATCGCTGTCACCAACGATGAGATCACCCGGGGCCACCACCACCCCGCCGAGCTCGACCGGCTCGTTCAGGCTAACCGCGCGGTAGCGGCCCACCGTGGTTGACGGGACCCCGCCTCGGGCGTAGATCGGAAGCTGGGGGTAATCGCGACGGATTTCCTCGATGTCGCGAACCCGGGCGTCGAGGACGGCGCCGGCCATTCCGTTGACTACTGCGCCGGCGGCCATCAACCCGCCGAAGACCGCGACGTCCGCCGCACCGGCGGCGATACACAGAACGCTACCAGCGGGCGACTCGTCGATGGCCCGCAGAGCGAGCGTCGGCGGCTCCGCGGTGCCGCACGGTTCCTCGAGCACGGTCACCGCCGGGCCGACCAGCTTGCCGGGCAGGACCGGACCGATGGCGCCGGTCATATAGCCGCGCTCACCGGTCTTCTCGACGGCGTCGGCGACGGAGGCGGTGGCCAGGCCGCGGTACGCCTCGATGATTACCTGCGTGAGTACCGGAGTCACGTCGGTTCCCGCTCCTTTCTGGGTTGTCGACAGAAACCGTGCGTCAGCGGCAGAGCCAACCACCGTCGACGACGAGGATGTGCCCGTGGACGTAGTCGGCCGCCGCGGAGGCGAGAAAGATCGCCGGCCCGGCGATGTCTCGCGGGGTGGCCCATCGGCCGGCCGGGATGCGGGCGGTGATCTGGGCCTGGCGCTGCCGGTCGTCGCGCAGGTCCTCGGTGACTGCGGTCTCGACGTAACCGGGCGCGATGGCGTTGACGTTGACGCCGCGTCCGGCCCACTCATTGGCTAGCGCCCGGGTGAGGCCGGCGAGGGCGTGCTTGCTGGCGGCGTAGGACGGGACGAACATGCCACCTTGGAAGCTGAGCACCGAGGCGATGTTTATGATTTTCCCGCCGCCGCGCTCGAGCATCCGCCGGCCGGCCGCGCGGGCCAAGTGGAAGGCGGCGTGGGTGTTGACCTCGATGACGTCGTACCAGTCGTCGTCGGCGAAGGTCTCACTCGGCGCGCGCCGGATCAGTCCGGCGTTGTTGACTAGGACGTCGATGTCGTGGTCGTCGAGGAGTGCCTCGACGAAGCCCGTACGACCGTCGGCGTCGGCCAGGTCGAATCGTACGCAGGCGGCCTTGGCACCGAGTGCCTGCACCACTGCCGCCACCTCGTCGAGATTGTCCCGCTCCGACAGCAGCACCAGGTCAGCGCCGGCCGCCGCGTAGGCGACCGCGATCGCTCGGCCGATGCCGGTTGCGGCGCCGGTCACCAGCGCCTGCCGCCCGTTGAGGGTGAAGGTCGGAGCTGGCTCGTGCGACGTGTGCACCGTCCCTCCTCCCCTCCTCCGACCGCGTCCGGTGGATGTGTGCCGATGACACTAGGCGAGTTGTTGCGGGGCGTTAACAACGGAAACGGGATGGTCCCATCCGCATAACGGATCGGCGGGACGCCTGCTCACCCGGGCGCGGCAACGGTCTCCGCCCCGGACTGGGGCGGCTGTGTGCCCGGCGGCCGCGGCGCCTGGACGATGCGCTGAAGAAGACTGCGTGCGGCCGGGTTCATCGGTCGGGACATGTCGCGATACGCGGCCACCTGGCGCCCGCAGTTGCCCTCGATCCGGCGTATCCACACGCCCTCGGTGTCGGCGATGTGCACGGCCAGCCAGTTGGTCACGCCCACCCCGAGTCCCGCACGGATCAACTCGACGAGGGTCTGCGGCTGGTTGGTCGCCTGCACCGGTTCGAGCTCCAAGTTGTGCTCGCGGAAGAGCCGGTAGACCTCGAACTCCGCGGACTGCGCGTCGTCGAGCCGTCCGATGGAGATCAGCGGATGCGTCGCCACGGCAGCGATGGTCAGCGGCTCAGGAAGCTCGGCGAGCTGGTGGTCCGGCGGGTGCAGCACGACCAGCGGCTCGCGCCACAGTGGATGGCCCACCATCGACGGCGCAGTGGGTGGAGGCGACATCGGCCGCAGGCAGATGTCCACCTCACCGGTGGTCAGCGCGTGGTCGAGTTCCAGCGTCGCGCGCTCGACCAGCACCACCTTAACGTCCGGGCTGGTTCGAGAGAGATCGCGAAGCAGCGCCGGAACGAATGCCGCGCTGGCGCTCGGGTAGCAGCCGAGCGTGACCAGGCCGCGAGCGCCGCCGCGCCATGGCGCCATCGCCGCCTCGGCGGCTTCGAACTCGCGCAGCACCGCCCGGGCGTGCATGGCGAGGACCGCGCCGGCCCCGGTCAGCTCGACAGGCCGCTTGCGGCGGTCGAAAAGGGGGAGGCCGACCTCGCGCTCCAGCGCGGCCACGTGCATGCTTACCCGCGGCTGGGAGCGGTGAGTCGCCTCGGCGGCGGCCACGAAGCTGCCGGTGTCGACGACCCCGAGGAACGAGACGAACCACTCGAGCCGGGTATCCGTCCTGAGCACGTAGAACCCCCTCGCAGGCACGCCGCCGCTCCGGTTCGCACGCCGCAGGTCAGGGCGAGGACCACCACCGATGACGAGTAATCAAGGATGCGGATGACTCCATCCGTAACTCGTTCTTAACAAGCGACGACGGTCGAGGCTAGCGTCTGCCAACACGAACCCAGGTTGATCGTTACTGCGTTGTTATAGGAATCGATCGGCCCCGGCCGACGGCGGTCCGGTCTGTCGAGAGTGGTCATTCGACCGCCACCGGGAGGAACCGTGGCAGGAGACCCGACCGGCGGAACGGGTGGCATCTCAGCAGGTTGTGGCGGCGTCTTCGGCCCCGGCCGAGGCAGCGGAAAAGGGGGATCCACCCCCGGATAGCACACGGCGACATGCTGCGGCCCGCGGAAGGCACCCGTTACCACCGAACGCGTTGAACTAATTTCTGCACCCGATCGTCCGCACCTTGGCATCGTTCGATTATGTCCCGAAAGCGGTCCTCGACGGCCCGGAGAAATGGTTTCGGGCCACCAGATGATCGCTCCGTTCCGCCTTCGCCCACCGGCACCTAAGCCGACGAACGAGAGGTACCGCATCATGGCGCAATCCCGCCGGGACGTCCTCAAGCAAGGTGCATCACTGGCCGCCCTCTCGGCTGCCGGTCTGACCGTCGCCAGTAGCGGCGTGGCCGCCGCCGCGGCGGCACCCGCGGAGACCGTAACGACCGGGCCGGGTGGCATGCCCTACCCCTACCTGAAGTGGCCCGAGCAGGTGAAGGAGAGCACGAACACGCCGCGGCTGTGCCAGTGGTTCTCCCGCAACCCGACCCAGGCGACCGTGCGTCGGTGGCGGCAGGCCGGAGTCACGGGCGCCCTGATCACCAATCCCCCACCGCTGCCCTGGACCGCGGCCACCCTCATCGCCGATCGGCAGCGAATGGAGGCGGCCGGGCTGCACATCACCGCCTATCTGATCAGCATCACAGACAGCATCGTGCGCGGTCAGGAAGGCCGGGACCAGCAGATCGAGTACATCAAGCAGTCGCTGGTCGCGGCCGGCCAGGCCGGCATTCGCGTGGTTGAATACAATTTCTACGTCCACCGCCTCACTGAGGGCTACTACGAGCTGATCGACAATGAGGATCGGCTAGGCGCCGGCTACACGGCGTTCGACTATCACCGTGAGGTCGACGGCGTGCCCGTGAAGGACCTGCCGCCGCGGCCCGGCACACCGCTGCTGACCTACGAGCAGGTCTGGGACAACTACAAGTACTTCCTCGACCGGGTGATGCCCGTTGCCGAGGCGGCCGGCGTCCGGCTCGCCGTGCACCCCAACGACCCGCCTGCGGTGATCAGCCGCGGCAACCCGCAGGTGCTGGCCTCGGTCGCCGACTGGAAGCGGCTCATCGACACGTACGACAGCCCCGCCAACGGGCTGACCGTGCACGCTGGGGTGACGCCGGAGGTGGGCCACGACGCGGTCGACTTCCTACGCTACGTGGGCGCCAAGGACCGGGTGAACCACATCCACTACCGCAACGTGACCGTGGACAAGCCGCGGGAGCGGTACGCGGAGGTGTTCCCCGACACCGGCGAGACGGACATGTTCGCCTTCATGCGGGAGCTGGTCCGGCAGGGCTACGACCGCGGCGTCCTCGCCGAGCACCCGCGGGCGCTCGACTTCGACCGGGAGAACGGCTCGATCAGCGGCCAGTACGCCGGTGTGGGTGGCGGCGGGCACGGCGGCGAACTCTACGACACCGGGTACGCCCGCGCCATGCTCCAGGCCGCGCTGATCATGGAACGCGGTCGCAAGCCGGTGCTCGACGACGCTGAGACGCTAGTGAACCGTTTCTACGCTGCCGGCGCGGTCAAGCTCAGCGACCGCGCCCGCCTCCAGGCCAACCTGAAGGTGGCCGATCAGCTGGCCGAGCAGAGCGAGGCGGCGATCGACCGGTTCGCCGGCGTCGCCCAGGGCATCGAGGATGCGGAAGCGCGCACCTCGCTGACATCGATGGCCGCGTACCTCAAGGCGCAGATCCCCAACTGACGCCGCCCTCGTAAGGGGAGCCGGCCTGTGCGTCGGCTCCGCTTCCCACCGCCCACCGCCGGAAGGACGCGCGCCAATGCCCGAGATCCTGTTCGATGAGCCCGCCCGGCGTCGCCTCCAAGCAGGCATCGACGCGCTGGCCGACGCCGTCAAGGTGACGCTCGGTCCCCGGGGCCGCACCGTCGTGCTCGGCAGACCGGGCGGACCGCCGAGCATCACCACCGATGGCGCCAGCGTCGCCGCGGAACTCACCCTCGGCGATCCTTACGCCGACCTGGGCGCGCGCCTGGCATGCGAGGTCGCCGGCGCCACGAAGACCGAGGCCGGCGACGGCACCACGACCGCGATCGTGCTCGCCCAGGCGATGACCCGGCACGGGTTACGGGCGATCGCCGCAGGCGCCTCCCCGGTCGCCGTCCGGCGCGGCATGGACGCCGCGGTGGACTCGGCCAGCGGGCATCTGCGGCGCAGCGCCCGGCCCGTGGCCGGATACGCCGACCTCGCCGCGGTCGCAACCAACGCGGCTCAAGACCGGGAGATCGGCGAGTTGGTCGCCACCGCGCTCGAAAAGGCCGGGCCGGACGGGGTGGTCACCGTCGAGGAGTCGGAGGCGGCCAGCACCGAGCTGGATCTTCTCGACGGGTTGCGGCTGCCCACCGGCTACCTGAGCCCGTACATGGTCACCAATCCGCAGCGGTTGACGGCGGTCCTCGATGACCCCTACGTCCTGCTGTACTACGGCCGGATCGACACGCTGGCGGAGTTCCTGCCGCTGCTGGAGCGGGTAGTGGCGACCGGGCGGTCCCTGCTCGTGGTCGCCGACGATGTGGTCAACGATGCCCTGGCCACCCTGCTGCTCAACAACGTGGAGGGCTCGTTCCGCAGCGTCGCAGTCAAGGCGCCCGAGCTCGGCAACAGCCGCAAGTCGATCCTGCGGGACGTGGCGGCACTGACCGGCGGCGAAATGATCACGCCGGAGGCCGGCCTGCGGCTCGACCAGGTCGGCTTGGAGGTGCTCGGCCGAGCCCGCCGGATCGTCGTCACCCGCGAGGACACCACCATCATCGGCGGCGCCGGGGACGTGGCCGCAGTGCACCGGCACATCGCCCAGATCCGCACCGAACTCGCCGTAGCTACCTCCGATTGGGAACGAGAACGGCACCGCATGCGGATAGCCCGGCTGGCCGGCGGGGTCTGCGTGCTCCGCGTCGGCGGGCACACCGAGGTCGAGCGGCGTGAACGCAAGCAGCGGGTGGACGAGGCCGTGTCTGCCACCCGCGCGGCAGCCCGCGGCGGTGTCGTCGCCGGAGGCGGGACCGCGTTGGTAAAGGCACGGGCGGCACTGGACAACCTGCCGGCCAGCGGCGATGAGCGAACGGGGGTGGGCATGGTCCGGCGCGCGCTCGCCGAGCCTTTGCGATGGATCGCGGCGAACGGCGGCGCGGACGGGCCGGCGGTCGCCGAGCACGTCGCCGAACTGCCGGAGCACGTCGGGTACGACGCACGCACCGGCAGGTATCTCGACCTGCTGGCCGAGGGCGTCGCCGACCCGGTCAACGTGACGCTCTGCGCCCTGCGCAACGCCGCCTCGGTGACCGGGATGCTGCTCACCACCGAGGCGGCCGTGATCGGCACGGCGAGCAGCCGGGTGGTCGACTTCAACGTCGGACACAGCCACAGCGAGGACGGCCACCACGGCCACCACGGCCAGACCCACGTGCACGGCGACAGCCACAGCCGCGCGCACGGCCACGACCACGTGCACTGAGCGGCCCGGAACCTTCCAACCGACGGACCCGACCGTCGACGACTGATCCGCATCGGCCGGACCGCCCGTCATGCCCTGCAAGGTACCGGCAGCCATATTCCATCGCACCTCAAGGAGAGTCATGGGAAACCTTCACCCCGTCGCGGACTCGCTGGTCCGGGCAGCGGATCTGCCCTGGATCCCGCAGGGCTCCGCCAACGTCTGGTTCAAGCCGCTGCGGATCTCCCCGCACACAGGAAGTTGGGTCAACCTGCTCAAGGTTGCCCGCAGCGGGGTGGTCAGCCGGCACCGCCACCTTTCGGAGGTGGAGGGCTGGGTCATCCAAGGCCGTTGGCACTACGAGGAGCATGACTGGCAGGCCGAGCTTGGCTCGTACGTCTACGAACCGCCGGGCGACGTCCACACGCTGGTCGCCGACGTGACCGACGAGGAGCCAATGTTGACCCTGTTCGCCATCCACGGACCGATCGAGTACGTGACGGAGAGCGGCGACGTCGCGTACGTAGAGACGGCGGAGACGAAGCTGAAGCGGTACGAGGACCACTGCCGCGAGAACGGCATCGCTGCGCAGCCGATCGTCTTTTGACGCGATGACGCAATCGGAGTCCCTCACCGCATCTGCACTGGCCCGCCTCGGACCGATCATCCCGGTCGTCGTGCTGCATCGCGCCGACGACGCCGCAACCCTGGCGCGGGCCCTGCTGCGCGGCGGCGTCCGGACCATGGAGATCACCCTCCGGACGCCGGCCTCCCTTCCCGCGCTGCGGGCGGTGGCCGCCGAGGTGCCCGAGATGGTGGTGGGCGCCGGCACCGTGCTCACGGCCGACCAGGTGGACGAGGCCGTCGCGGCAGGCGCACGGTTCCTAGTCAGCCCGGGCGCGACCGTGGGGCTCGCCCGGGCCGCGGTCGACTCCGGGCTGCCCTTCCTGCCCGGTGCCGGCACGGTCAGCGAGATGATGACACTGGCCGAGCTCGGCCTCACCACGATCAAGTTCTTCCCGGCGGCAGCGAGCGGCGGCCGCGCCTACCTGGCGTCGGTCGCCCAGCCGCTCCCCCACCTGACCTTCTGCCCCACCGGCGGCATCACCGCGACCACCGCACCCGACTGGCTCGCACTGCCCAACGTCGCCTGCGTCGGCGGGTCCTGGTTGACGTCCGCCACCCAGGGCCCCGGCAAAGTCGTGATGGTGTCTGACTTGTGGGTCTTGGAGTAGAAGCGCCGCTGTTGGTGGCAGCAAGACGGGCATGACCTGTTCGGAAGATCATCAAGGTTCTCTACGCCATGCTGATCGTTCGAAGTGAGTCATGCCCGCGCTGCCATCATCGCTGATCTCGTCCTTGTCCTGCGCACCGGCTCTGACCGTGCCGGAAGCCGCTGGTGGGCTGCCCGAAGCGCTCGCCGGTCTGCCTGATCCACGAGCCCGGCGAGGTGTCCGGCACCGGCTGGCGGTCGTGGTCACCGCGGCGGTGTGTGCCGTGGTCGCCGGCTACCGCTCGTACGCCGCGATCGCCGAATGGGTCGCCGACGTGCCGGCCGCGACAGCTCTCGCTCTGGGCATGACTCCCGACCGGCGCCCGTCGGAGGCGATGATCCGTCGATTGTTGCAGGCCGTGGACCCGCAGTTGCTGACGGCGGCGATCGGCGTCTGGCTCACCGGCCGGGCCACCGCCGCTGCCTCGACGACCGGTCGGGCGATCGCCGTCGATGGTAAGACCCTGCGCGGCTCCCGCACCCCCGGCACCGCCGCCCGACACATGATGACCGCCTGCGACCAGGCCACCGGTGTGGTCCTGGGCAGCATCGACGTCGACGGCAAGACCAACGAGATCACCCGGTTCGCGCCGCTGCTCGACCAGATCAGCGACCTGCGCGACACCGTGATCACCGCCGACGCCCTGCATTGCCAGCGTCAGCACGTCATCTACCTCGCGCAACGCGGCGGGCACTGGATCCTGACCGTCAAAGGCAACCAGCCCAGCTTGCACAGCCAACTCGCCGGTCTGCCCTGGCGGGCAGTCCCGGACGCCACCCGCGACTGCGACCGTGGGCACGGCCGCCGCGAGATCCGCAGCCTGAAGATCCTGACGATCTCCACCGGTATCGACTTCCCGAACGCCGCCCAAGCCATCCAGATCCGCCGCCGCAGACGGCGCCTGGACCAGCCGAAACGGTTCACCACCGAGACCGTCTACGCCATCACCGACCTCCGCGTCCACCAGGCGCAACCGGCACAACTGGCGGCGTGGATCCGCAACCACTGGTCGATCGAGAACAAGGTCCACTGGGTTCGCGACGTCACCTACGACGAAGACCGCAGCCAGATCCGCACCGGCACCGGACCGCAGGTCATGGCCGTCCTACGCAACGCCGCCATCGGCGCCCTACGCCTGACCGGCGTCACCAACATCGCCGCCGCCAACCGGCATCACGCCCGCGACAGCACCCGCA
>NZ_JAGPYK010000049.1 GCF_018070045.1 Micromonospora sp. U21 | reverse complement strand
CAGCAACCGCATCACCTTCAACGAAACCGTCGCCTTCCCCAACGCTGCCAACCAGCAACTACCTTCCGCTGCTTGACAGCAGTTCCGCATCGGATGTCTTCTTCCCGGCGTCGTAGCCCCGGCTGTCCCGGCCAACGGTGTCAGCGCCCTTCACCGTCTGGGAGTCAATGATCCCCGCCGACGGCTCCGAGGTTCGGCCCTGCTGCACCCGCGCCTTGACCCGCAGGGTGGCCAGGAGTTTCTCCGTCACACCGGCTTCCTCCCACCTGGTGAAGTACCAGTACACCGTCTGCCACGGCGGCAGGTCAGCAGGCAGGTACCGCCACGGACACCCCGACCGCACCACGTACAGGATCGCGTTGACGACCTCCCGCCGCGGATGCTTCTCCCGCCGGCCGTCCGTGTTCGGCTCCGGCAACAACGGCTCGATCAAAGCCCACTGAGCGTCGGTCAGGTCGGAGGGGTAGCCACGACGAGCAGACACCGCGCCACCCTGGCCGACCCGCCGACGGATGTCATGCCGCCACGCCGTCCACAAGAGACCTTCTCAAACACGCTCTTAGAGAATCGGCTACCCGACCAGTGCGCGCTACCCCCATGGGTGGGGCCACGTTGAGCGGGAAGGTCAGGTGCCAGAGTTGTAGGTTCTGAGCTGCTTGCGCGCGCCGGTACCGTGACCGTCATGCGCATTCGATTCGGTGATCAGCAGGACACGGTTGGGATCGCTCGCGTCCACTTGGCGACGCGGCAAGCTACCTACCGAGGGTTGCTACCCGACGAGGTGTTGGACGCCATGACACCAGAATCGTTGACGGCCTGGTGGCATGAGTACCTGCCGCAGGCACCCGAGCCGAACAATCTGCTGGTGGTCGACGTCGACGGCACTCCACAAGGATTTGCTTTCCTGCAGAAGGCTGGCCAGCGGGGCGAGGTCTTCGCCATCCATGTGCACCCGCAGGCGCAGGGGCAGGGCATCGGGCGGCGCCTGATGGAGCAAGGCCTCGCTGTGCTGCGTTCCTGGGGATGCGATCGGGCCCTGCTGTGGGTACTCGCCGACAACCATGGCGCCCAGGGCTTCTACCAGAAGCTCGGGTGGACGCCCATCCCCGAGGGCGCCCGTGTCGAGGACATCGACGGTGCCCTAGTCGCGGAAGTCTCCTACGAGTTGCCGCTCACGCAGGCGATGCCTGACGGTCGCGTGGCCAGCCTGCCTCAGCCGCTTTCCTAGACCGTGTGCGCCCGATGCCGCCTGGCGGCACGTCTGAGGTGGGGCACCGGCAGAACCATGATCATCGAGGTCGGCGAGGCGGGCCACCCGGGCCCGGGTCAGGATCGCGTGGCATGTGGAGGTGGGCAGGCCGAGGCGCCCGGCGATGCGGGCGGGTCCCCATCGCCGTTTCGCCCGTAGGGAGGGCAGCGAGGTCGGTTATGCGTCCGAGCACTGCCCGGGCAAGCTGTTCGGCTGTTTTCAAGCCAGGCGTACCGTCCGTTCGTCAAGGTTAGGCCCGATCCGAGCGGTGCTGCCAGGTGGAGAGTGATCGGGCGTCGCGTCGGGTGGGTGGTCGTCGGTGAGTTCGACGCGACCGCGAGGCCGACTCTGTTGCTCGCTTAACGCGCGGATCACTCCTTCCATGTTGAGCTGGCTTGCCCCATGCGGATCCGTTCCAGCAGCGGGCGCATTTGATGCCGCGTGGGTCACGACTGGCCTAGGTTGGTGACCAGGTTGACGGCGACGGCCAGGATGCCAGTTCCGAATGTGTACGAGAGCAGCGCGTGCCCGAGCGCCATCCGGCGCATGCGGTTGCTGTTCGGTTCGTTCTCGCCTGGGGCGTAGGACATGCCGACCGTGAAGGCGACGTACGCGAAGTCGGCGTACGCCGGTCGGTCGCCCCGCTTGAAGTCGATGCCGCCGCCGTCGTCGCGGTAGTACAGCCGGGCGTACTTGAACGCGAAGACCGTATTCACCAGCGCCCACGCCAGGACCACCGCTACGACGCTGAGGATCACCAGCGTGAGAGCCACCATGTCCTGCTGGTTCGAGACGCGGACGAGGGCCTCGGCCACGGCGGCGAGGCTGATAGCTGATGCTATTAAGATCGCTGAGTCGGTGGAACGGGAGTTCTTCTCCGCCTCGGCCAGCTGCTCCGTACGCTTTGGGCTCGCCGGCCAGCAGGCCCGCCACACCCAGACAAGGATGGTGCCCGCCGCGATCGTCCAGATGACCAGCGGTGTCAACTCCGGCGCCCCGACCAGCGCGGTGGCCGTCCCGGCGGCGACACCGACGGCCAGCGACCACAGGGCGCGCCTGACCGACAGCAGGCGTCCCCGCGCCGGTCGTCCCGATTGCTGCTCCACCCGTTCAGCGTTCCGGCTCGACCGGATGGCGCAGGGGGGAACCCGGAGCGATCACCGGATCGGGCTGTCAATCCTCCTGCAATCGTGGAGGCTCCGAGACCGAACTGGCCGAACTCGCCGTCACCCGCAAGACGCTGCTCAGCCTCAACGGCCACGCGTCACGTCCGCGCACCGCCTCTCCTTGGCCGCAGTCAGGGCAGGGCAGCCGCGGGTAGTGTCCCTCGCCGCCGATTCTGAACGGGCGGTAGCGGCGCATCCGGCGCCGCTACCGCCCGAGCTTTCTGGCGGATTCGCGCGCCCTGGCTAGGTGCCAACCCGGCGGGTCTCGAGCCGTCCCGTCCCCGGCCCTGTCAACTGCCAGAACTCCTGGGGCAACTGGTCGACAAGGTCTCCGTACTCCTTAGCGCTGGCCGACTCACGAAGGGTATCCAGCACGGCCCGTGCACCGTCGGTGGCCACCTGGCGATCCACCCCGGCCCGTGACTGCACCCGTTCGAAGAATTCGGCCAGCCCGAACCGTTCCGGATCTTCGGTGGGCCTACGCACCAGGCCTCGTAGCTCCTCAGGGAGTTGTGAGGCGAGGTCCCTCGCCTGGCCGCCAGTGATACGTCCTGCCAACGTCTCGAGCGTGGCGCGGGTGATCGGTTCCGCCTGCCCCGGCGGAACCTTCGGTCGCGCTGCCACGGACTGGACGAACTCGCTGTAGTTCACCTCGGATCCCCCTCTCCAACCGGATTGCGGCGGGTACCCGCGCCGGCCGGGGTAAAACGGGGAGTGGCCCGCCCTCAGCCGGTTGGTGGCAGGGGAAGTGGACGGTCCGGCGGGTCTCACCCGAAACTGGTACGGATCGGCGCTGGTGACGGGGTAGAACATGGGGCAGGATGAGGAAGATGGCGAGGCCGACCAGCGGTGCCCAGGTAGCCCATCAGACCCCACGAGGTACAGAACGGCCCCGGGGAGGGCCCGGGTCCGCTCGACGGGGAAGAACGGGGGCCTTGACCTTTTCCTTCACTAAGTGGGGTCCCGGCCAGGTAGTGGTACGACGCCAGCCAAGTCGCGCACAACAACGCGCCGATCAGCGCGTAGAAGGCTGTGCTTACGCGCTGGTCCGCCTTGTGGTGCTACTGCAGCGCGTGCGACATGACGATGGTCGGAACGGCAGCAACGCCGTGGTGAACAGCACGAACAGGTTCATCCAGTGCAGGCCGGCCGGCTGGATGCGGTTGAACGCCGCTTTGTGGTTGAGCAATACAACGGCCACGTACGAGTAGGACGCGAGAAGCGCGACGTACGCCGGCGCTCGCCGGGCAGCCCGGACAGCGGCGGCTGAGCGGGGACCTCCCGAAGGCAGCCGGCTGACTCAGTGCGTGAAGCCCGGGGTTTCGGGCAGCGGTTTCACCCCGGTTAGGTCGGCGCCGATCCAGCTGGTGGGATGGACGAGGCAGAACTGCTGGTCTCGGCCAGGAACTCCAGGACATCGGCGAATCGCCGTTCGGTTATGTCAGGCGGATCAGCTGCGCCTGGACAGCAGGATGCTGGCAGGATTGGTCAGCAACGAAGCTCCCCCGGGCTGTCGTTCTTAGCCGACTGCCGTCCTACCGGGAGCTTGTATCCGGAGCAGCGACACGCCACCACCGCCTACCTGCCCAACCGCCGTTGATCACGACAAGCACGGATTCCATCGGTGCTGGCGGCCTCGTTGGACCCGTCGGTCAGGGCTGGTACTGGCTGCGGGTGCGGGGCAGCCACTGGGGGTGCTGGTCCCGCAGGTAGCGGACCAGCCCCTCGCGCAGATCGCAGCGCAGGTCCCAGGCGCTGGCGCCGTCCGCGGCCGATGCCTGCACCTGGATGACCACCGCCTGAGGGGTGGCGTCGACCATCTGAAGCACCCACCGGTCTCGATCCCACAGCGGTGAGGACTCAACCAGCCGGCGCGCCTCCCGGCGCAGGTCGTCCAGGTTCGCGGTGTGGTCGACATGGATCTGGATCTTGCCGATCACCCGCGACTCGTCCCGGGTCCAGTTCTGGAACGGCCGCTCGGTGAAGTACGTGGTCGGCAGGATGAGCATCCGCTCGTCCCAGAGCCGGATCACCACGTTGGTCAGCTTCACCTCCTCGACCCGGCCCCATTCGCCGTCCACCACCAACACGTCGCCGACGTGCATCCCGTCGGCGAAGGCGACCTGGATGCCGGCGAACGCGTTGCCGAGCGCGGTTCGGGCGGACAGCCCGATCACTGCGCCGACCACCCCCGCCGACGTCAGCACGGAGACGCCGAAGAGGCGTAACGGCCGGAAGGTGATCAGGATCAGGCCGATCGCGACGATCGTGACCACGGCGGCGGTGAGCCGCCGCACCGGGCGGATCTGGGTTCGGGCCCGCCGGATCCGCCGGCTGGTGACCAAATCGCTCGGCAACTTGCTGAACGAGACTGATTCGGCCACGTTCAATGTCCTGATCGCCAGCCATGCACTGGCTGCGATCAGGACCAGCTGGATCGCGTGGCGCAGGTACCGCTGCCAGTCGGCCGATCCGGGCGGCAGCGCGTAGTACAGCGCCCCGACCAGCAGGACCGCTGCCGCCGGGCGGCGGCAGGCTTGCCGCAGGGGCTCCAGCAGCCACTTGTAACGGCCGCGAGCTACCCGGCGGACCACCATGCCGGAGACCAGGTCCACGACCACCGCCGTCGCCAGCACGGCTACAACGATCAACGCGGTACGCATCAGAGGCCGTTCACCGTGATCCCACTGCCGCCTTCCCTCAGCTCCCTGCCCGGTTCACGTGCCCAGGGTGCCATCCGGCCCGGTGCCAGACCGCGAACATCGGCAAACGAACGCCGACCAGCTAGCGGAGCGAACAGGCCCGATTCCCACGGCAGCCAGCCCAGCCCACGAAACTTCGCCCGCCTCGGAGTGGGTGAATTCGAACCGCCTCGTCAACCAGCAAGGCCGCACGACGGATCCGCAGGCGGTAGCGCCTTGCCGATAAACCGCCGGCGGACCTGCGAGCGGAGATCGCGGAAGGGGCCGAGTACGTCTGGCGAGAGGCATCCTGCAGACCCTGTGCTGGTCGCCGGAGCGGCCAGCGCATGCGAGCGCCTCTGGCTCTCTCAGTTACATGAAGTACACCTCCGAGGTGGTTCGCCGATCTGGCGCCGCTCAGGGCCAAAACCGGGCGGGCGGCGACGGTGCCGGCGACCGGCTCCACGGCGGGGTCAGCGGGCCGTGAGCCGGACCGGCTCGCGAGCGTCTGGCCCGGCGCCGGCCCCGGCGAGGAACCGCCGGTAGACCGCCTCGTAGTTGAGCGCCATCCGGGTGGTGGAGTTCTCCGCCACGTGCTCCATTCAGTTCGCCGGGCCGGTCGTGTTCGTAGCGGCGGATGACCTGGCCGGTGGGCGGTCGACTCCAGGTGGGCTCGCTGGTGCTGGCGGGGCAATCGACGTGCAAGTATCGACGGATGTTCAAGCGACTGTTCGAGGGACGGTCGGAGCGCTGCCGCGGGTGTGGAGTCCAGATTCCGCCGGGCGAGCGGAGCGACTTCGACCGCAGGCACTCCACGCCATGGTGCCGGTCGTGCCTGGATCGGCTTGTTGCGGAGAAGAAGGCCAGCGAGGAACGCAAGAGCAGCGAAGCCCGGGACCTGGTCCGCCGTTGGCTGGACAACGCCCCCGCCTACGAACCGACCCACCCGGCTCGTGATTCGCAGCGGCATGAGGCGCTCTGGGACCAACACCGCCCGCGAAGCGAGCCTCTGCTACACGCCCTCGATTTCGACGATGCGCAGGACGCCCTGACGAAGCTGCGGCTGCAGAGGATCCAGCTGTCCGACGAGGAATGGCCAGCGTCCTTTCCCGAGCATCGGCGAATTGGTCTCATCAGCTTCCAGGACCGTGCGCTGCGCGTGTTCGACCGGCTCGCCGCGGAACCCTACGCCGCTGTGCCCGGGCACCTCGACGCCCTGTACCGCAGCTATCTGAGCGGATCGGCCACGAGCATGCGCGCCCTGCAAACCACGTACGTCGGCAGCGTTTACCGCAGTTGGGACAGTGTCCACGTCGTGTGGGTCGAAGTGTCACGCGATGTCGTCTACGGGTAGCCCCGGGGGTTCCACTGCTCGTGCAGCTGCAAAAGGCGGGCTGGGCCCCTATACGTGATGTCGTCGGTCGGCTATCCGTGACGTACTCAAGCGGCTCGGTTGCGCGCTTGACCAGGGAGGCCGATTCTCCTGCTGCACGCCGGCGCGTACCGCAGCGCCCGTGACCATCCCAGTCCGCCTGTACCCCACCGCTATCTCCATTGGGACGGCGAGGACGCCCCCGACATTCCGGCAAGACCGGCCCCTACTCCAGGGCCACTGACGTCATCAAGGACGAGCCGTAGGCCGGGCTGAAGAATGGCTTCGCGCGCCTACCGGCACGCACAAGCCCACCCTAGCCCGGGCCCTTCATTGAGCCCGTCTGGGGTTCATGATCGGGAATGAGGAAGGTGCCTCCCGTCTGGGATGATCTGGCTTGTCGAAGGCCCGGATCGTCCGCAAAGGAAGGCACCTTTCAGGTGAAGGCTACCGGAACGCGTCCGAAGATCATCGTGAGTGCTGACGGGCGTGGCGTGGTCGGTCACGCCGGCGCCCGGTTGCTGGCCGACGTCGCCGAGGTGACCGGGTTGACCGGGGCGTGCGGTGAGGCCCTGGCCGGGCTGCGGCAACGGCGCGGTGTGCATGACCCGGGTCGGGTCGTGGTGGATCTGGCGGTCATGCTCGCCGACGGTGGTGAGGCGATCTCGGATCTGGCGGTGCTACGTGATCAGGCTGATCTGTTCGGGCCGGTCGCGTCGGATCCGACCGCGTGGCGGCTGCTGTCCGGCATGGACAGTGCGGTGCTCGTCCGGCTGCGTGACGCCCGCGCTCATGCCCGCGAGATCGCGTGGGCGCAACGGATTGAGGCCCACGGCGGGCTGCCCGCGTCATCCGCGGCGGGCCGGGCGATCCCTGGGCTGGTCCTCGATCTGGACGCATCCATCGTGATCTGCCACTCGGAGAAGGAAGCAGCGACCCCGACCTGGAAACACACGTTCGGCTACCATCCGTTGTTCTGCTTCCTGGACAACACCCGCGAAGCCCTCTCGGGCCTGCTGCGCGAGGGCCGGGCAGGGTCGAACACCACCGCCGATCACATCACCGTCCTGGACCAGGCCCTTGAGCAGATCCCCGACCGCCACCGGCACGGCACCCCGATCCTGATCCGGTCGGACTCCGCCGGCTGCACCCACGGCCTCCTGGCCCACATCCGCGCCCTACGCGAGGACGGCCTGGACACCCGCTTCTCGGTCGGTGTCGCGATCACCGAACCGATCCGCCAAGCGATCCTGCACGCCAAACAGCACGCCACGTGGGTGCCAGCCCTGGACGCCGACGGCGAACCCAGCGACGGAGCGGAAGTCTGCGAACTGACCGGCCTGGTCCCCGATGACGGCTACCCGCCCGGAACCCGGTTCATCGCGCGCCGGGAACGACCCCACCCCGGCGCCCAGCTGTCGCTGTTCGACACCATCGAAGGGATGCGCCACCAGGTCCTCGCCACCGACACCCCACCCGGCGACCCCACCAGCGGCCCGATCCAATACCTCGAGGCCCGCCACCGCGCCCACGCCCGCGTCGAAGACCGGATCAGAACCGGCAAGGACACCGGCTTCGGCCGCTTCCCCTCCCGGATCTTCGCCATCAACCAAGCATGGCTACAACTCGCCCTGACCGGCATCGACCTGCTCGCCTGGACCCAGATGCTGCTCCTGGACGGCCACCTCGCCGCCGCCGAACCCAAGAAACTGCGCTACCGCCTCCTGCACGTCGCCGCACGCCTGTCCCACTCGGCCCGACAAACCCGACTACGCATCGCCGAAACCTGGCCCTGGGCAACAGATCTGGCCACCGCGTTCACCCGCCTCTACGCGCTACCCCGCCCGACCGGTTGACACCCGCCACCACAACGCGTCGACACCACACGGAGGAACCCGGCCACCGCGCCGGGCCCTCAGCACGCCCCACCACCCACGACCCCCGCCACACCGATCAACAACCCGCTTCAACACCATGATCGACTACTAACGAAAGAGCGAGGCTAGTGAACTCGCCATCCCGCACCCCAGCAATGATCGAACACTTGTACGATGTCGTGGTGGAGGCGGGACGCTGGTGGAACGGCATCTGGGGGCGCTTGGGCCGCCGGGATGTGTGGCTGACCCGTGAGGTCCGGTGGAAGGTCGTCGCCCGCGCTGGCGACAGCGAGAACGGCCGGGTGCCGCGCTGGGAGTTTGACACCGAGGCGGACGCTCTGGCGATGGTCAAGCGCCTCCTTGCCGCCGACGCGGGCGGCCAGTGGCGCAAGCAGGCCGGCGACAGCGCACCGTCTTCGCCACAGCAGGCATAGTCCGGCCGGCGGGGCGTCCCGCAAAGGACGCCCCGCCGGTCGAGGGGCTGTCAGGAGCTGCAGGTGTTGAGCATGCTCTGCAGGGCTGACTTCTCCGACGACTGCAGCTTCAAGCCCCAGCTGTACTTCACGGTGATCCACATCTTGCTGTAGGTGCACCGGTACGACGACAGGGACGGCTGCCAGGTGGAGGGGTCCTGGTCGCCCTTGGACTGGTTGACGTTGTCCGTCACCGCAATCAATTGCGGACGGGTGAGGTCGTTGGCGAAGCTCTGCCGGCGGCTGGTCGTCCAGGAGTTGGCGCCGGAGCGCCACGCCTCCGCCAGCGGCACGACGTGGTCGATGTCGACATCGGAGGCCGCCGTCCAGGTCGCGCCGTCGTAGGGGCTGTACCAGCGGCCCGAGGTGGCCGCGCAGGCGCTGTCGACGACGACGGAGGTGCCGTCGCGCTTGAGGACCTGCTCGCGGGTGTTGCAGCTACCGCTGATGGTGATCCAGTGCGGGAACAGGTCCCGCGAGTAGCCGCTGGTCGAGCCCTGCGCCGCCACGGTCAGGGCGTTGAGCTGCGACTGCGCCGTCGCCTTCGACGGGATCCCGGGAGGCGTGGCCGACGCCGGCTGCGCGCTGACGCCGACCAGTCCGGCGCTCGCGAGCGCGGCGAGGACGACTGCGGCGGCGTGGCGCGTGACGCGTGGGAAACGGGCTGAGACTCGGTTTACCCGCATGGGGGCCTCCTTGGCACTGGGTGGACGGCAACCGTCTCCGACGATCATGTCCATCGAAGGGCGTGTTTGTGAAGGGGTGGGAAAGCAGCTACGAAACTTCGAAGCGCTTCGCTGGCGTGCGGACACGAGCCGGGCGCATCCGGAGGACCTCGTTCTGCTTCTCGTTCCGCTACCGCCATCGAGCGTTCGGCATCTTCCAGCGCCATCCCTGCCCGCGCCTCAACCATGAGAGAGGAGGTGAGCACAATTCGGGTTCGATGGCATGGGTCGGTCCTGCGGTGACCCCAGCCCGCCGGCATGCCGGCGCCACCACCGAAGGGCTGCGTCCGCCCCTCACGCCGATGCTGGCGAAGGCCGTCGATGCTGTCCCTGAGGCATCGGATCTGGCCTACGAGCCGAAGTGGGACGGCTGGCGGGCATTGGCCTTCCGCCGGCCCGACAGCGTGTACCTGCAGTCCAGAGCCGGCCGGGACGTCACCACCTACTTCCCCGACATCACCCGAGCCGTCGCCGAAGCCGTCGAGCCGGGTGTCGTCCTCGACGGCGAGCTGGTGGTGTGGGAAGGCGAGCGAACCAACTTCGCCCACCTGCAGCGACGAGTCACCGCCGGCGCGCAGCTCCCGGACATCGCCCGACAGCACCCCGCGCACTACGTCGTCTTCGACCTGCTCAGCGCCCCACCGGGCCGACCCCTGCTGGACCGGCCACTGCACGAGCGACGTGCCCTGCTCACACAGCTGCTCGCCGACGCACCCGCCCAAATCACCCTGTCCCCACAGACCACCGACCCCGACCAGGCCGCCGAATGGTTGACCACCTGGACCGCCGCGGGCATCGAGGGCATCGTGATCAAACGTCTCGACGGGCGCTACGAACCGGGCCGGCGCGGCTGGCAGAAAGTCCGCGCATACCGCACCACCGAAGCGATCATCGGCGGCGTCACCCCCAGCATCGACAACCCCGAGACCCTCCTGCTCGGCCGCTGCGACCAGCACGGACAACTCCGCTACACAGGCCGAACCAACCCCCTACGACCCGCACAGCGCGCCGAACTGGCCGCCCTGCTCACGCCCGTCAACCCGGAGGGGTCACACCCGTGGCCGCAACCCCTGCCCGCCGCGTGGACCGGACAACTCGACCGCCCCCAACCCCTCCCGTACAGCCCCGTGATCCCCACCATCGTTGCCGAAATCGACGTCGACACCGCCTACGAACATCACCGGTGGCGACACCACGTCCGCTACCTACGCCCCCGCCTCGACCTCACCCTGGCCGACGTGCCACCGGCCAACGGTCAACATTGAGGCCCGGCGCGAGGACCCGCTGCCCCCGCATGTCGCAGCAGACGAAGACCCTTCCAGGTTCGCAGCCCTCACCTGCGGCAAGCTGACCTCACATACCACCAGTTGCCCAGGAACCACGTACCGTCGCTCGAGTAGACGTGTTGCTGCGCGGCGGGCCGGGTGACGGCCACGTGGTCCGCGGCGGCGGGGAGAACGTCCTGTGGCAGGCACGCCTGTACGAGGCCACGTCCGAGGTAACCCTCCGTCACGGACATGATCTGCGGGTGTACCAACACCGCCCCGATTGCTGCGAGCAGCACGGGCGAGGCTCCGAGGACAAATGTGAGTGACGCTATTTGACCCGACGCCGGCATGGCCGTGTAGCGGCTCGCAACTACGACGACGGGACGGTCGCGGCTCGACTTCATCCGCCGCGGTCGCGCCGCCAAATTCACCCTCGCCCAGATCCGCGACATCCTTGCCGTCCGCGACGCCGGCACGCCCCCTGCAGACATGTACGCGAACTGCTCGCCCAACGGCTCGACGCCATCGACGCCCAGCTGGCCGACCTGCACGCCCTACGCTCCACCGTGGCTCAGCTTCACCAGTCCGCCACCGACGCCGAACCGGACACCTGCCCACCGAGCAGGGCTGCCGATACCTGTGGCCGCTCTCGCTCCGAGCCTGTCCGGACGTTGACGCTCGTCGCGGACCGCCCGCGGAGGGCCGTAAAGCGCATACAAGGTTCACCCGAATGCCGGTTATAGGCCATGGGGTCTCAGGGCCTACGTGACACTCCGCCGTTCGTAGTACCCCTGAGGCCAGAGTCGATGAGCTGATCTGAATCGGCGGCGGCTTGCGAAGGCACGACGGACCTCTACGTCTTCCCGACGGGTCACCAAGGCGGGGCCGGCGGGCTCCAGGATTGGCGGCTTGCTGATAGTTGCTGCCCACTTGGGCGGGTGGACCGTATCGTCAAGCTCATCCAAGGGCCGATCCGTGGACAGTGGAAGCGGGCGGTAGCTGTGAGGATCGCGACGTTCAACGCCAACAACCTGTTCTCCCGCTGGTCGTTCCAGGCGGAGCTTTCCCGGACCGTGGCCAATCCCCCGCTCGCCGAGATCGCCACCGACGCTACGCCGGACGCAGGCGGGCCGAGCAGCGAGCAACCGTCAGTGGTCGAGGTGGTCCTGCCTGACGGCACCCACATGAGCGGGGTTCTGCGCACTTTCCGCGGCAGACTCGTGAAGGGCAAGGACCCGAAAGCCCGGGCGTGGATCGCACGACGCATCGCAGCCCTGAACGCCGACGTGCTGTGCCTGCAGGAAGTCGAAGATCAAGACGCCCTTGACACGTTCCACCGCGACGACCTGCGCCCGCTGGGCATCGACTACCGCTACCGGGTCGTCGTGGAGGGCAACGACCCCCGCCGCATCGACGTTGCCATCTGCTCCCGCCGCCCGATCACCCGTATCAGCTCCTGGCGGTTTTGGCCCAACCCCGACGGGGAACCGGTGTTCGGCCGCGACCTCCTTCAAGCCGAGATCGCCGCCCCGGACGGTAAACCGTTGCACGTGCTGGTCAACCACCTCAAGAGCAACTTCATCACGGACGAACACACCCTCAGCCTCGCCGAGGTCGAAGCCGCTCGACAAGCTATTGCCGAACGACGCCGCGACCAAGCCACGGCGATCGCTAAGATTTTGCGCCGGCAGCGGCTGACCCGCCGCGTTGTGGTCACCGGCGACTTCAACGACGCCCCGGAGGCCGAGACCCTCGCCGCCCTGCAACAAGCGAACCTCACCGAACACATCCAATGGGGCACCACGATCGCCGGCCCCAATCGCAACGGGACCCTCGTCGACGACGAGTTCGCCGACCTGTCCCCCACCATGTGGACACACCGGCACCGGGCAAAGGGCGTCACCACCTTCGCCCTCTACGACCAGATCTGGACGACCCCCGACCTGACCGTCACCGCCGCGCATGTGATGCGCCGCACCCAGATCAGCGGTGACGGGTCCGACCACGACCCCGCATACATCGACCTTGTCGTGAGCTGACGCTGAACCGTTCACCGGAGGCCCCGCCACTGATCGATCACCGACGCGCCGCAACGTCGACAGCTGCTCCCGCTCGGCCGACTTCGATCCCCTCCGGCGCTTCCGAACGGCAGGAGCGTGCCGTCCACGTCAAGGAACAACAGCGGACGATCGATCACCGCGTCTCGCCGATCCCGTGCTCGGCGAGACGGCGTACACCTGCTTCGCCGAAGTCCATGTCCGGCCAGATCTGCTGCGCGGCCCAGTCCAGCCACTCGGCCCGGAAGTAGGCAATCCGCTCCGCCTCGCCCAGGGACGCCGACTCCCACCAGTGCCACCACACCATCAGATGCCACTCGCCGTCACCCATACGCCAGCCGATGCTGAACCGCTCGATCTCCGGATACGCCCGCCACGGCGACAGAACCTGCCCATGAACAGCCAGCTGCTCGCCTACCGCAGCGTCGAGCAGCTGACGGGTAAGGCCGTCTACTGTCGCCCCTCACCTCAGTCGATACTCATGCCGTCCAGGTCCACGCCCCGTCACTGGAGCAGTCGGCCGCATCCGCTTGACCGCACGGAACTTCCCCTATTCATGCCGTCGCCTGCCGCCCGTCGCGGCGCATGACTCGGCCAAGGAGATCATGCAGATCGGCTTCGACCAAGCCCAGCACGTCGCCGCCGAACACGCACAGCGACGACTCTCACGGATGGCCGAAGGTACCGAACTGGAAATCCTCCGCGAGGTAGATGTAGTAATCGCCGTCAGGGTTTGGCGACAGCGGCCAGCCGTGCTTGCCAGGCGGGTCGAGGTTCTCGGGCCCGACGAGGCTGGGCCAGACCTGATAGCTGGGGTGCTGCCAGTCCAGACACAAGATCGAACCCGTGCTCACCAGCTTCGTGAACCCGCCGTGCACGACCTCGATCATCCGACGCAGCCGGGGATGCCACCCGGATCATCGTCGAGGCCGCTCACGCTCCAGGTGACCGACGGGATCGGCTCGATGATCGCCGGGAAGCGGTGCATGCTGGGACGAAAGTCGAACGCCTCGTAGAAGCGGTCCCAGACCACCTTCTCGCTGTCGGTCAACTCCCGATACGCCCTGGCCACCATGATTACTCCATACCTGAATCAAGCCCGGTAGTAGTCGGCGTACGAGGACGCCTGATCCTCTACAGAGAAGTCGGCGAAGTCGCCGGCGTCCTCGCTGCACTGGAGGTGATCCAGCGCGCGTGCGGCGTCGTCGGAACCGTCCGCGAGCAGGTAGGCCTCCGTCTCCGCCAGCCCTCCCCCACACAGCAACAACTGTCGGCCCGGAACTCGTGGACGACCTCGATCAGCCCGACGAGGTGCTGGTTGAACTCGTCGAGTTCCTCCGCCGGCACCCACAGCTCGAGGATGTCGCGCCCGCCGGCCTGCCGCACGGATAGCGGGAGACGAACTACCGGTCGACCTGGAAGCGGGTGACGTAGCCGACGCCGGAAGCCGGCACGTTCCAGTCCCGGGCGATCATGATGGCGTACTGCTCGGGCAGGACCGCACAGAAGATCGGCTGATCCGGCAACCGCGGCGGCCACGCCGTCCAGCCGCAGGCGCACACGAGATTGAGCTCTCGTGGACCGGTCGGCCGCCACAGAGTCATCGTCTCGACCATCACGGCACCCCTTCCAGGCCAGCGAACAGTACCGGCCGGCGCAGCATCAACCAGCCGGTTTCCGCGCTCAGCATCAGCCCGACCAGTCGAAGCCGAACTTGTGCGCGGCACCTGATCACGACGGCGCGCTGCGCCCGGGCAGCGTTAGCCTCGCCCGGTGCGATACCTGAGCGAATCGTTCGCGGTCGACACCCTGCGCCGGTCGGCCTCGATCGAGCAGTTCCTCGGCCCGACCTTCCACGGCGAACGTCGAGGCATCCGCTGGGTCGCCATCGAGCCACAGCGCAACGGTCGGTACGCGGTGATGGTCTACTCCGCCTCCGTCGGCCGGCTAGAGGTGAAAGCGTTCGGCGGGCTGATCAGCTCTGAGTGTCTACAGTGGCAGGTCCGTTTCGCATCACCCGGGCGGGCCCGGCTCCACCCGCTGCACGACATCCTCCGATCACGAGATCATCGAGACGAGCGGACCATAGTGAGGCCGAAGACGCCGACGGTAGCGTGAGGCCAATCCGTGCCCACACCTCAAGGAGCAGACGTTGGAAAACGAGATCCAGCTGATTAGTGACGGCGATGGCCTGGCGGTCATCGGGCATCCGGCGGCTGTCGATCGTTTCCTCACCGCTGAGCGACTGCCGTCGAAAGACCTCGGACTGAAGAGGCTCAGCTCCGCCCTCCGTACCGGATCCACGATCGCCAAGGCCGGTTCCGAGATCGCCGACCACTCCGGTCGCTGGGTTCAGTTGACCGCGGAGTCCGCGCAGGCGATGAAGAAGTACAACCTGATGACAGGCTCGGAGAGCGGTGTCAGCCGTGCCGTACTGACCGACCACGGCAAGATCACCGGCCTGCTCGAAGTGGTGCGGACCCCCAGCGCGCTGCTGACCAACCCGGCGATCCTGACCGGCGCCGCGGGACTCATGGCGCAACTCGCGATGCAACAGACCATGGACGAGATCACCGACTATCTCGCCGTGATCGACGCGAAGGTCGACGCCGTGCTCCGCGCCCAGACCGACGCCGTGGTGGCGGACATGATTGGGGTGGAGCTCGTCATCGACGAGGCCCTGACGATCCGGGAGCAGGTGGGCCGGGTCTCTGAGGTCACCTGGTCGAAGGTGCAAGCCACGCCGGTGCCGCTGGCCCGGACCCAGGTGTACGCGTTGCGGCAGCTCGACGCGATCGCCGAGAAACTAAAGACCCAGACCAAGGTCGGTGACCTGGCCAAGACGTCCAAGGAAGCCGAGATCAAGGTTCAGGAGTGGCTCGCCGTCTTAGCCCGCTGCTTCCAGCTCCAGGACGCGGTCGCCGTGCTCGAACTCGACCGGGTGCTGGACGCGTCTCCGCAAGAGCTGGAAGAGCATCGCGTCGCCATCCGGACCGCCCGGCGGAACCGCCTCGAACTCATCTCCCGCAGCACCGAGCGCCTGATGGCCCGGATGGACGCGGCCGCCGGCACGGCCAATGCGAAGGTGCTGCTGAACCCGACCACATCCCGCGCCGTGGTGCATTCGACCAACCACGTCGCGACCACCGTCGTCGATTTTCACGGACGGCTCGGCATTGAACGCGATCGTCAGTCATGGGATGCCAGGCGATGGCTGGACGCGGCCGTGGAAGTGCGGGACAAAGTCCTCGAAACGGGGACCGAGACGCGCCACAAGGTCCTCGACACCGGAACCGAGGTGAAGGACAAGGTTCTGGAGACCGGGGCGGACGGCGTAGGTGTCGCCAGCCGTTTCGGTGTGGCAGCCTTCGGCCGGGCCAAATCGATCATGGGCAAGGCCTCCGGCGAGATCGCCGAGCGGACGCAGCGTCAGCTCGGGAGTAAAGAGGAATCCTGATCGAAACCACCCGTACAGGTCGCGCTGGCCGTTCGGGGACGATCCAAAGACGGGCCGACCCTCACATCATCGGCCGTCGAACCATGGGGGTTCGTGTCGGAGGGGCGACACAAACCATTGCCCCACCACCGATGATGCTCAGCGCAACTCTGAGGCTCGCGCAAGTCTAGCCGCGGTGCTGACCTCCTCGGGACCGTTGAAGAGCTTGCTCAACCACGCCGTCCAGTGCGCCCGCCTGGTTGGCCTTCGAGTGGCACACCAAGAAGACCAGCCAAGAGCAAATCTTGTCCACAGTGCTCGCCGAGGTGCGGACGGCGCTGTCGGCGAGCGCCAGGAGTTCGGTGGAATAGGCAGGGGTAATTCCGAAGCGGTTGTTCTGCTGCACGGTCTGGGCACGAGCGGCCGGATGCGGCAACGGATACAGAGGTTGAAAGGTCACCATTACTGCGTTCGAGATCGAGGGTCAGTCCGGTGGGTCCAAGTGAGGATTGACTTCGCGAGGGTGACCCGGAAGTCAGGATCGGTGCGGCTGGGCCGGCGCAGGTTCGTGAGAGGCGGTCGCGCGGGCTTCCACCCGTCGAGACTCGGGCGATGTGACCGTTCGTAACGTCACGGCGAAGCACGAGGGCGCAGAGCGCTGCTCCGCTTCAGTTCCGGGTGAAGCCGGCGACCAGAGCGCCGAGCGGCATCGATCCCCAACTGGTCAGGCGGCTGACCCCGCTTTGACGATCTCTCCGCCCTAAAGGACGGAGATTCCCTCCACGCTGCGGGTGGACCGCACAGCGTCGGGGCGGATTCCTGCTTCTCGGCGCGGTGCCGGCACGGGTGCCGGTCTTACCTGCGCTCCACAGGCGTTTAGGCTCTCGGCGCGTCCCGCCGCGAGTATGTTTCTGGCCGCGTTGACGCCCCGGTCATGGACGGCCCCGCAAAGGGCAGGTCCACGACCGGACGGACAGCGGCTTCGGTCCGTCGATCCGGCCGCACGTCGAGCATGTCTGCGACGTGGGCAGGAACTGGTTGGTCTTTGCGAACGTCCGCCCGCGCCGGGCGGCCTTGTACTCCAACATCTGCACGAACTGCTACCAGACCCAAAGAGGACTGCCACTACCCTCTGCCCGGGCGCGCCGTTGGCAGACGGGCTCGCTCCGCCACCTGTGCGATTGTCCGGCGCCGCAGATATTCGCCTCGGGCGAAGGCCAGATCGTCCAGGGTGTTCACACCGCGGCCTCGTTCTCGTCGTCCACCGGGACGACGTTCATCGCCCAGCCCTTCTCGCGTGTCAGATAGGCGAGGAAGGGAAGAAAGTTCACCTCTCCGGTCCTGGAGCCGATCTGCGGACGCGCGACATATCGCATCCAGTCCCCGGCCAGATCAGTGGTGCTCAGACAGAAGATGCCGACGTCACTCAACCCGCCGGGACGACACCGGTCTCCTTCGCGGACCGACTGGATCCGATCCAGGTGAGCGCCGGCGAAAACGTACTCGACGTACGGATCCTTCATGGGCACCAACGGTACGGTCATCGTCCGGGCGCGGACCGCCCCGAGCTTGTGGTGGAGACCGAGCGTGGTGGCGACGGTGCGGTTCGCTCAGGTTGACCTGGTCACCCCAGACGACGAGCAAGGACTCGAATTCCGACCACGCCGACCCGGCCCCGAAGATGGCGTCGCCCATGCCTGTCGGCTCGTTCTGCACGCTTAGCCTCGATCCACCGATGAATGTCAGGTTGGTGGGACCTCGAAGATAGAAGATGCCCTCTGAACTGGAAGGATAGGAGTTGCGACGCTTCTATCTTTTGGTTCGAGAGGGCACCTCGCAGGTGAGATTACGCCATGACGCTCCGGTGGTGCACGCATCGTTCGACGATCCGAATCTGGTGTCCTGCGCGGGCCTCGTGCCGGTGATCCGCCTGGCCCAGCAGCCAGGACTGCACGACGCGGTTGTTGATCGGGTCCGGCTACCGACGGACAAGGGCGTCAACCCGGCGGGCAAGGTCGCCACGATCGTGGCCGGGATGCTCGCCGGCGCGGACAGTATCGACGATCTTGATGTGGCCCGGCACGGTGGCATGCGGTCGTTGTTCACGAGTGTGTATGCGCCATCGACGCTGGGCTCATTCCTGCGCACGTTCACTCACGGGCACGTGCGGCAGCTGCAGGCCGCCGCCCGTGACACCCTGATCGGCCTGGCCGGCCGGGCACCGATCCTGGCCGGCGCCGACGTGCTGACCTTTGTGGATATCGACTCGATGCTGCGGCCGGTATACGGCAAGCAGAAGCAGGGCATCGGGTTCGGCCACACCAAGGTCGGCGGCTACAACGTCTACCTGCGCGGCTACAACCCCCTCGTCGCCACGCTGTCCACACCGCTGTCGGCGCCGGTGATCGCCGCGACCCGGCTGCGCGCGGGTAACGCCGGCTCCGCCCGCGGCGCCGCCAGCATGATCACCGAGGCGATCACGACTGCCCGTGCCTGCGGGGCCACCGGTGAGATCGTGGTACGGGCCGACTCGGCGTTCTACGCCAAGACCGTGATCAACTGCTGCCGGCGTCGTGGTGTCCGGTTCTCCGTCACCTGCCGTGCCGACGCGAAGATCCGCGCCACGTGTGACAGCATCGCCGCCGACCAGTGGGTTGACATCAAGTACCCGCAGGCCGTCTGGGACGAAGACGCCGGCCGGTGGATCTCCGACGCGCAGATCGCTGAGACCACCTACACCGCGTTCGTCGGCACCCGAAACGAGGTGAGCGCCCGGCGGCTCGTGCGCCGGATCCGCCGCGACGACCCGCAACAGATCCCCGGCCAGGAAGAACTGGTGCCGACCTACCGGTATCACGCGGTGTTCACCGACAGCCCGTTCATGCTCGTACAGGCCGAAGCCCAGCACCGCGCCCACGCGATCATCGAACAGGTCAACGCGGACCTGATCGCCGGACCACTCGCGCACCTGCCCTCCGGGCGGTTCAGCGCGAACGACGCCTGGCTGACCTGCGCTGCGATCGCGCACAACCTCACCCGCGCCGCCGGGCACCTGGCCGCCGGCGCCTACGGCAACGCCCGGCCCGCCACGATCCGCACCCGGATCGTCAACGTCGCGGCCCGCCTCGCGCACCGCGCCCGAACCATCCACCTGCACCTACCCGAGCACTGGCCCTGGCAGCCGGCGTTCGACAACCTCTTCACCGCCGTCCAGACCGCACCCGGCTGACCACACCCACCAGCAGAACCGGGCGGCCCGACCACAGGCCACAATCCCCACTCACCGCACAATCGCCACTGGAGCAAGCCGACCAACGATCGGCAGCCCCCGCACACCCGCCGACTCACCCCATGTCGAAATGATCAACCGGCGATCGCCGCCAACCGCGTCGGTGGATCGAGGCTTAGTGTGAGACGTCCGGACGAGATCTGCAGGCCGGCATGCCGAGCGAACAGTTCCGCTCCCGACGAGGAAAGCACCACGTGAATATGGTCGACGTGCTCGCAGATCCGGGCCCACAGTATGTCCCAGACCAGAACCCCGGGCACGATCTCCGCGAGGATCTTCGGGGGCGCCGTTGCGTTACTGGATCGTTGGACGCGTTGAGCCTGTATCGGGTCGACGGTCAGATCGCGTGGGCGAGTTCGGTGAACGCAGCGGCGGCCCGCGTTGTCGGCCGGGCGTCGACGGCGAGTTCGTAGTGTCCGCGTCGTAGGTTCTGCATGAAGGCGTGTCCGGCGATGATCACTTGTGCTGTCTTGTCGGTTCGTAGCCCGCGCATCGATCGCACCCGGTGTTTGAGGCGGCTGTGATCGGCCTCGATCGGATTGTTGGCGTACTGCTCGACGTGGTGCCACGCCTGCGGGATCAGTTCGTCGAGCACGCCGGGGTAGACCGCGGCGGCGTCGGTGATGACCTCGCTGGGTGTCACCTTCAACGTCGACAGGGCCCGACGGAAGAACCTGCGGGCCGCCTCGGCGTCCCGGCGGGTCGAGACGAGCACGTCGATGACCTGCCCGTACTGGTCGATCGCACGGTACACGTAGCGCCATATCCCGTTGACCTTGACATACGTCTCGTCGACGAACCACCTGTCGCCGGGTGAGTGGCGGCTGAAGCGGGCGGCGTCGGCCAGCAGCGGGGTGAACCGCTGTACCCATCGGTAGACGGTGACGTGGTCGACCTCGATGCCGCGTTCGACCAGCAGTTCTTCAACGTCACGGTAGGACAGGTTGAACCGCAGATACCACCGCACCGCGACCACGATGACCTCGGCTGGGAACCGGAACCCGGCGAACGCCGACGTCGGTGGCAGCCACGGGCGAGAGCGGGTCGGCGACTTCACCGCTCAAGCCTGCCTCGACCCTGCCAACGCTCAACGCAACGGAGCCCACCGATGAGCTCGACGGCGAGGCGGCGTCTGGTCTTGCCCACGATGTCGCGGGGTTTGACCGTCGCGATCAACGTGCGGGCCGGTGGCGCGGACAGGAACTTCTTCGCCCCGCTGGGTAACAGTTCCAGCAGCAACCGGTGCAGCCGGTTGATGGTCTGGGTGCGGGCGCGGCCGAGCTGGTCACGCCGGTCGGCGAGCATGCCCATCACCTGCAGGTCCGCGTCGACCTGAACCTGCACCAGATTCGGGCTGCGTAGCGCCACCATCGCGACCGAGTGCGCATCCACCGGGTCGGTTTTGCGGCCGTTGCCGGTGGCGAACACCCGCACCTGCGCGGACAGTTTCGCGGGCACGTCGAGCACCCTCTCACCGTCGTGGACCAGGCGGTGGGCGATGTGTTTGCCGATGCCGTTGCAGCCCTCGACCGCCCAGACCGATCGGCGTACTTGTGGCCGGCGGCGAGCATGTCGGCGTAGCCGGCCTTGTCAGTCCCAAAGCGGCCCACTGCGAGCACCCGGCCGTGTTCGTCGATGACCTCGATGGTGGCTGAGCGCTTGTGCGGGTCCATCCCGATGATCACGCTCATCGGCGCCTCCCTTGTCTGAACTGGACGGAGTTGTCAGCAAGGAGGGCACCGCTACTTCGAGCAGAACAAACCCCTTTTCAGCCTCTCCTCGCGCGGTGCCCGGCGAGACCGCAGGCCATGAGAGAGCCACACCAATGACACCGGTGGGCAGCCGCAATGTGGGAGCGTCTCGCCGAGCACCTGGACCGAGTCTGGCCGGACACCGATCCTGGACCAAGTCTCCAAGTAGCCGCGATGGCGCTCGCTACGCTAGGTGACGACTCCGCCCCGGCTGCTCGGTGTGCGGACATGCCGATGTGAGGATGGTGTTCAGGCGCGGGTCACGTTGCCTGGCACGTCCGCAGTAGCCGTGTCTCGCGGGACCTTCGGTTAAATCCCTTAACCACCTTTGTGGCGGAGTCCTCACGTTCTCGCGTCCTCTGCTGTCACGACGGTCGTATCCAAGTCGCCAAGGGTGGCAGAAGGAGCGATCAGGCTCGGGACCCCTCCGACGGCATCCACCGCTTACCGAAGACGCTCCTGGCTGTCGATCATCCAATCGATGACCTTCGGCCAGTTGTCCTGATCACCGATCTTCGGGCCGATCAGCTGGGCTTCGATGCGGCATCCCTTGTTGTTCGGCGGGTCATCGAAGATCAGCTCACCGCCGAAAGCCGCCACGACTTCAGCCTCGCGCTCGTTGAGCACCTGCCAGCGGGCCAGGTTGACCGCCGGATCAGGATGGCCGAAGAACAATTCCGATCGGCACCCGAACATCGCGTAGGACACACCCCAGGTCGCGCCCGTTGATCCGGTCGGCATGGTCCACCAGTTCTGCCCGGGCGCTGACGCGTTCGTCCAGCCCCGCTGCTTGGCCAGCGGCTCGAATCCTGCCCAGAACTGCCGGTAGAGCTCCTGCGTCGGCGTTGGGCCGGCGGTCCCAGCGGATGCCGCCGCCACTGCAGGTTTCTCCCAGTCGTTGGGCTTGACCACCAACTCCAAGAGCGGCGCGATCAGACCGTACGGCGCTCCGGCAAGCGTGACGGCGGCCAGGCGGACTCCGAAGAAGCGGATGCCCGGATCGGTGTGAGTGTTGAGCCATTCGAGCGCCGCTCGGTGCTCCTCACGGAACTGCTCCGCAACCCAGACGATGGTCGTGGGCTTCGTACCTCCCGCGTAGGTGATGATCTGACCCAGGTGAATGTGGTCAGTCGCCCCATACTGGTTTTCGATGATCACCGGGCTTCCGATGGCCACTTCGCGTCCGATGATGTCGAGCGAGAACTTCCCGACCTTGTACGTGACGGCGGCTCGGGTGGGCGGCCTGTTTCCGCTACTGCGGCATCAGCAGATCCGCGTAGTCATTGGGCAGTTGTAGTACCACATCGTAGAACTGATCGTCGGGGACGGACTCGCGCAGTGTCGTGAGGACGGCGCGGGTGTGTTCGTGCGCTGGGCCGGGTTCGCTGCCTTCCCGGTCGGCGACCAGACTGAGGAACTTGTGCGCGGGCAGTTTCCGTACGGCGCCTGGGCGGTGGGTCTTGGCTCGACGTAGCGCTTCGGCAGGCTGGTCCCACAGGTGGCTGGCAAGGTCGTCGAGTTGCTGGTCGGTGATGCGTTCCCCCAGGGTCTCCAGCACAGCCTCGGTGGTTCGGCCGGCGGCGTCCGGGTCGAGCCCGGTACGGTCAGCGACCCGGCTGAGGAACTCGTCAGCCGAACCGACCTCCACGTGCGGTTGTCTCGCCTCGGCGAGCATCGGCTGGAAGTCGTGCGGTAGCTGCGCGGCCAGGTCGTCGAACTCGTCATCCCCGGCCGCTATACGCAGGGCGGTCAACACAGCTGCGGCATGGAGTTCGCCGGTCTGCTCATCGGACCCCTGTCGACCGGCCACCCGGCGTTGGAACTCCGCATGGTCGAACAGCTCCGGATGACGATCCGGAATGATCGGTTCGATGGGCACCAGTTCAATGGACAGCCGCTCGGCTAGGTCACGGGCCTGGCCACCGGACAGCCGCTCGAACAGCGTGTCGAGCGTGGCGCGTGCCGCCCGGCGGGCGCCCTGCGTATCCAGCCGCGCGCCGTGCCCCACCATCGCGAGGAACCGTTGCTCGTTGTCCATGCGCTTGCCTCCCCGTCCGATGGACTTACCCAAGTGCGAGCGACCCTGTCCGTGACGCGGGCTTCGACGGATGGCACCGGCGCGGGTCGCACACCGACTGCTGCCTCCGGGGCCGGGAGACCGACGGCGGGAAGATGTATTCACTACAACCCAGGGACAGGTCGTAGCGCCAGCCAGGCCGCATGCGTACGGCGTCGGAAGCTTGTTGCCCGGGCGGGCTCCCGCCTCGGCGCTTATCCTTGGCGGCGCTGCACGCCGACTTGTTCGATCACCTCTCGGTACTCCTTCGGGAGCTGGGACACCATGTCGTCGAACTCGCGGGTCGTCACTGCCTCGCGCAATGTCGTGAGCACTGTGCGGGTCGCGGCCCTGGCGACGGGAGTGTCAACACCGGCCCGTTCGCTCACCCGGCGGGTGAACTCCTCGAGTGAGAACGACTCGGCGAACTCGTCCCACGGAGGCTTGCGTAGATCATCTTCCAGTTGGTCAGGAAGTTGCTCGGCGAGTTGTCTGGCCTCGCCGCCGCTGATCCTCTCCGCCAGTGTCTTCAGCGCGGCGCGGGTGATCGTTGGCGCCTGTTCGAACGGGACCCCTGCCCGCCTCGCTACGGCGCCGATTAACTCGGGGTAGTTCATGTCGAAATCCTCCTCGCCACCTGGCGGATCACGCCGTCTACCCGTGCCCTTTCGGCACAAACTCGTTCCTCGTTCCTCCGGCGAAGTGGCCGTGTAGCCGGGGGGCAACAGCTCGCTGGGAGACTCCGTACAGCGCTATCGCCGGGAACTGGCAAGAGGCGCGCCACAAGCACAGGGACCCCCGGCCGCCGCGTGGCGGCCGTGGATGTCGGAGCTAACGAGACGGGGCCGGAGGCGAGTCGCACCGTGAGCTCCGGCTGGCGAAGAGCCGCATGGCCACCTCTGGCCCTTGTCGGGGCTGAACCGGCCCAGCCAGAGCACCGGCCCTCGGCTGGGGCAACCTGGCGCGGGTCAGGACTCGTATCCGCGACGAGCTGGAGCCGGCGGCTGGTCGGGGCGGCAAGAGGCGGAACGCCGAGCGGCCTCGGGCGTGGGGGAGCGGACCGGTGTCGTCGCGGCTGGGGTGAGCCCGCTTTACCGCCGAGGGGTTTACCACCGGGAGTGGGGGAAAGCGCGGCGGGTAGTTCCACCGCTCACCGCCGTTCCCACCGACCGCGCGCATTTGGGGACCAACGGGAAGGACATGTGGCCGTGAACGAGCTGCCGCCGGACCGCTCGGGCGAGGGGCCACTGAGGGTCGCGATGGTGTTGCCCCCGTGGTTGTCGCTTCCGCCGCCGGGCTACGGCGGTGTGGAACAGGTGGTCACCGGGCTGGTGGACGCCCTGGTCCGGCGTGGCCACGCGGTGACGGTTTTCGGGGCCGGTCAGGAGCACGCCACGGCCGCCGATTTCGTCTCGGTCGTGCCTGAGCTGCAGTACGAGCGGCTCGGCGAGACGCTGCCCGAGCTGGCCCACGAGGCGCGGGTCCGGCGCCTGATCCGGCCGGCGGACTTCGACGTCATCCACGACCACACCACATTCGGGCCGCTGGTCGCCGGCCGGCGCGAGGTGCCGACCGTGGCGAGCGTGCACGGCAATCCGGTGGGCGAGTACGGCGAGGTACTGGCCGCCACCGACGACGGGGTCGGCCTGGTCTCCATCTCGCACGCCCAGCGGCGCTCCAACCCGGGCCTGCCCTGGGCTGGCACCGTCCACAATGGGCTCAATCCGGCGGACTTTCCACGTAAGTTCGCCCACAGCGCCGAGCCGGTGCTCTGGCTGGCCCGGTTCAGCCCCGACAAAGGGCCGGACGTGGCCATCCGGGCCTGCCGGGGGGCCGGCCTGCCGCTGGTGCTGGCCGGCAAGTGCAACGAGCCGGCCGAACGCCGCTACTACGAGGAGGTCGTCGAGCCGATGCTGGACGACGACGTCGCTGTGGTGTTCAACTCCGACCGAGAGGCGACCCTGCGGCTGCTAGTCGAGGCACGTTGCCTGATCATGCCGGTGCAGTGGAACGAACCGTTCGGCATGGTGATGGTCGAGGCCATGGCGACTGGCACCCCGGTGGTAGCGCTGCGCCGCGGCGCCGTACCGGAACTGGTCCGGCCAGGGCTGACCGGGCTGGTCTGCGAGCGGGAGAACCAGTTGTCGGAGGCCCTGCGGGTCGTGTCCCGGCTGGACCCGGCAGTCTGCGTGGCGCACGTCGCGGAGAACTTCTCCACCGACCGCATGGCCCTCGGCTACGAGGCCGTGTACCGCGACTTCGCCACCCAACGGTGACCCAGGGCGGAGCATAGCAACCGGCCCGTGAACGCCCGCTCGAGGACCTAGCGAGGCGCCGCCCAGATGCTCAGAACACCGACGGTCATCGCCGTCACGGCGATCACCACGGCCAGCGTCCGCGCGGTGATTCCTGATGACAGCAGCATCATCACGGCGGCCGGCACAGGGAACCATGAGCGCCCCAAGCAGCCGAGTTCCCCGGCGTAACGGGACTCGACCCCCAACCAGGCTGAGGGTCCCGTTGAGGCGGAACGCGCCGATCAGCAAAGCGAGGGCGCCCACGGTCACCGAGGGCGAGAGCACGGCGGGGCGGCACAGTCACGCGACCTGCCAGGCCTGACATGCGTCTGTTTTGCGATGCCGGTCGATGGCCCGGGTGAATGTTGCCTGCACCGGCACCCGCACGGCCGCTGCCTTGGAAACCCAGACGAAGCGCAGGGAGGACCGGCCGCATGGACCTGTCAACATCCGTCTTACTGACATCGATGCCTGCACACCGCTCGTGAACGACCTCCATCGCCGCCCCTCCTCTCAACCATCACCGACCAAGCGGGCCGACTGGGGAGATCACACAGGCTGAAGAGTCTGATACACGTGCTCGAAGCAACAGTTCCGGATGCCTGTCGACACGATCCCCAGCGTCCTACTAACCCGCGGGCTCAAAGCGCCAAGGCGAGACGACGACAACCAGACGGCCCGAGTCCGATTTTCACCCGCTCAGGGTCCCGCCACCAGCGGGCGAACTACTAACCCGAAGGGCATCGGCAGCGTGCTGCGATCTCAGGTGCCGGGCGGGCGGATCGGTACCCGCCAGCCGTACCTCGGCGCGGGCGCCTGCGGTCCGCGCCGCGCCGCCGCCAGCGCCCGTAGCCAGATGACCCCCACCAGCGACACCACCGCCAGCCCCGTCCACTGCAACCCGGTGAACAGCATCACCTGCCCACCGCTCGGCCTGACCAGCCAGCCGTGCGGCGTGGCCTGGTACTTCACTCCCTCGGTTAGCAGCAGCGTCAGGAACAGCGCGATCACGTGCATGGAGTCCCACAGGGCGTGGAGTAGGGCGACGCCCAGGTAGGCCAGGATGAGCCGCCTGGTGATGGTGATGTGCTCCCGGGTGCTGGCCGAGAAGAGCACGCCGCCGAGGATCGCCGTCCACAGGCCGTGACCGAAGGGTGCGATCACGCTGCGCAGCAACTCGGTCTGCACCACCTGGGTCAGCGACAGCCCGTCGATGGTGAACAGCGCGGTGAAGGAGTAGCCGGCCGTCTCGAAGGCCGCGAATCCGAACCCGACCGAGGCGCCGAGGATGATGCCGTCGCGTACCGATTTCGCGTGGAGGTGCCGGGTCAGGAACGCCAGCGCTGCGAGCTTCACGGCTTCCTCGATGAGTCCCACGCCGAGGAACAGCCACCACGACGGGCGCAGCAGGTAGGACTCGAGCAGCGATGCCGCCAGCACGCCGAGCACACCGCCGGCGAGGAATGTGTTCAGGATGAAGGCCGGGGTGATCTCGCCGGTTTCCCGACGCTGGAAGGCCCACGCCACAAACGTGACGGGCACCAGGAAGCTGCCCAGCAGCACCAGGGTCGGCACCAGGTTGGGGTTGCCGGTCAGGAAGATGACCACGATGGTGGCGATCCACAGCGCCAGGCCGACCGAGAGGATCCGCAGCCACGGTCGCCGGATCATCGGGGCCGCCGGCGCGGGGTACGACTGCGCCACCGCGGCCTCCTCGGGTCCCTCATTGGTACGCGTCCGCCGGTCTGGCACCGCGCGACGCACACGTCGGGCCTGAAAGGGGGGTTCCCCTAGCGAACCGTACAAGATGCGTAGGCCGCAAACAGCGGGTTGCATAGGTCGGCCCTCCGTTGCTGACCGGTCACTCATTTGGGCTACCTCTGGCGCGATGTAGGGAGCGTGCCGCATGGGCAGCGAAACATGGCGTCGGGAAGCCACCAACTTGAAGGGAAGACGATGACCGCCGCGACCATGACCCGGACCGATGAGCAGCTCCAGCGGGATGTGCTGGCTGAGTTGAAATGGGACGCCCGCGTCCAACCCAATGAGATCGGTGTGTCGGCCAAGGAAGGGGTGGTGAGCCTGACCGGGTGGGTCGACTCGTTCGTGAAGAAGTGGGCGGCTGAGCAGGCGGCGTACCGGGTACGTGGGGTGAAGGCGATCGCGAACGACATCGAGGTGCGGCTGCCGACCTCGGCGGAACGCACGGACCCGGATCTGGCGGCAGCGGCGACCCGGGCCCTGGACTGGGATGCGCTGGTGCCGAGCCAGAACATCCATGTCACTGTCAGCAGGGGATGGGTGACGCTGAGCGGTGAGGTCGAGTGGGAATACCAGCGACGGGCCGCGGAGCGGGCGGTGCGCCGCCTGTCCGGGGTGCGGGGAGTGACCAACCAGATCTCGCTGCGGCCGCGAACGAGGGTGGACCTGGCGGAGGCGCGGCGCCGGATCGAGGAGGCGCTCGTCCGTACGGTGGACACGCCAGGCGAAAGGCTCACCGTGACCATCGAGGGCGACAAGGTCATCTTGACCGGTGTGGTCCGGTCCTGGCGTGAGCGCGAAGAGGCCGCGCGGGTCGCCTGGTCGGCGCCGGGAGTGATGTCGGTGGAGAACCGCATCGTGGTCATGCCCGAGTCCTGATCCGAGCATCACCAGTTGCCCGCCGGCGTCCGAGGCACGGTGCGACGTTGCGTGTGCGAAGAGCGAGAAGGCAGCCCTGCTGTCTCATCGAGGAGTGAAGCGATGCGAGGTGGACGGGACGTCTGGGCGCTGGCCCTGCGGGGGGTGGCCGCGATCGTGTTCGGCCTGCTGGCCCTGGTGTGGCCCACCGTGACGGCGCTCGCCCTGGCTGTGCTGTTCGGCGCGTACGCGCTGGTCGGCGGGGCGCTGCACCTGGCTGCGGGGTTCAGCCGCGGTCAAGCCGGCCCAGTTCGCGGGCTGTTTCTGCTGACGGGTCTGCTCGGGATTGCGATCGCCCTGGTGACGCTGTTGTGGCCCGAGATCACCGCGTTCGCGCTGGCCGTCGTGATCGGCATCTGGGCGGTCGTTATCGGCGGCCTGGACCTCTGGATAGCGGTCCGCTGGCGCGCCTCGCGGCTGCTCGCGGTGGTCGGGGTCGTGTCGATTCTGGCCGGGCTGCTCATCCTGTTCCGCCCCGACGTCGGGGCGGTGGCCATAGCCCAGGTGATCGGCATCTACGCGATCGTGGCCGGCGTACTGATGCTGGCCGCAGCCCGGCAACGACATCGCCTCGCGACGGGCCCCGCACGCCCCACTGCCTGACGCGAGCACCCCCGACGTGACCGTGACCTGCAGGCCACGTCGGGGGTGCCTCGTCAGCAGTGGAGCGGCTCACTGACCCGTCGACCCGAACAGCGGGCGGTTACAGCGCAACAGTCAGTGCCACGAAGACCCGGCAGCGCCGCGAGGAGCAGCACGGCGATGGCGGGGGCCCGGGATGCGCGGTACAGCGGCGCGAGCAGCCAGCGGTAGCGACGACCGCCTGCCCGGCCCTGGACCAGTGAGCCGGCCAGGAGGCCTGCCGCGACAACCACGGCCACCGCGATCACCAGGATCGTCCTCGTGGTCATCAACCGGCCTCTCTGCCCGCGGCAACCGTCATCCTGCCGCTCCCATCCGTCCCGCTCGCAGCCACGTGGCGCGTCCGGGCCGGTCGGCGTGGCGATCCGACCGGGCGCCATCGGCCCTCCCGGTTGCGCCCGGCGCTTTCGTCCGCCGCAGCTACGGCTTCAGTAGCACCTGTACGCACTCGTCCTGCTTGTTTTTGAAGATGTCGTAGCCGTACGGGGCGTCGGTTGCGCCGTCGTGTCGGTGAGGATGAAGCTCCGGTGGATCTCGCCCTTGCGGATCCGTTCCAGCAGCGGGCGCATGTACCGCTGCGCGGGGGTCATGACTGGCCCAGGTTGGTGACCAGGTTGACGGCGACGGCCAGGATGCCGGTTCCGAAGGTGTACGAGAGCAGCGCATGCCCGAGCGCGATCCGGCGCATCTGGTTGCTGGTCGGTTCGTTCTCGCCCGGGGCGTAGGACATGCCGACCGTGAAGGCGATGTACGCGAAGCCGGCGTACGCCGGCGGGTCTTCCCGCTTGAAGTCGATGCCGCCGTCGTTGTCGCGGTAGTACAGCCGGGCGTACTTAAACGCGAAGACGGTGTTCACCAGCGCCCATGCCAGGACCACCGCGATGACGCTGAGGATCGTCAGCGTGACGGCCACCATGTCATGCTGGTTCGAGGCGCGGACGAGCGTCTCGGCCACGGCGGCGAGGCTGATAACGGACGCGATTAGGATTGCCGAGTCGGTGGAATGGGTGTGCCGCTCCGCCTCGGCAAGCTGCTCGGTACGCTCCGGGCTGGCCGACCAGCAGTCCCGCCACACCCATACGAGGATGGTCCCCGCCGCGATCGTCCAGATCACCAACGGCGTCAGCTCCGGCGCCCCGATCAGCGCGGTGGCCGTCCCGGCGACGACACCGACGGCTAGCGACCACAGGGCACGCCTGACGGACAGCAGGGTCCCCGCGCCGGTCGTCCCGATCGCTGCTCCACCCGTTCAGCGTTGCGACTTGACCGGGTCGCGCACGGGAATCCCCGAGGGATCACCGGATCGGGCTGCATCGAAGGATTGCGAGACGCCGATGATCCACGCTCGGGCCTCGGCGACCACTTCATCCACCAGAAGGCCCTGGCGTCTCACGCCATGTGCCGGCGCCGTGCCGGCAAGCAGGATGATGGCGGTGATGGCGGTGATGGCGGTGATGGCGGTGATGGCGGTGATGGCGGTGATGGCGGTGATGGCGGTGATGGCGGTGATGGCGGTGATGGCGGTGATGGCGGTGATGGCGGTGATGGCGGTGATGGCGGT
>NZ_JAGPYK010000048.1 GCF_018070045.1 Micromonospora sp. U21 | reverse complement strand
AGGCGCGGGCGGCGGACCGGGCCGCGGCCCGCCCCCCCCCGCCCCCCGCCCCCCCGCCGCTCGGGACGGGCGGCGTCAGCCGACCGCGCCCTCCATCTGGAGTTCGATGAGCCGGTTCAGCTCCAGGGCGTACTCCATCGGGAGTTCCTTGGCGATCGGCTCGATGAAGCCGCGCACGATCATGGCCATCGCCTCGTCCTCGCTCAGGCCCCGGCTCATCAGGTAGAAGAGCTGGTCGTCACTGATCTTGGAGACGGTCGCCTCGTGCCCCATCGACACGTCGTCCTCGCGGATGTCGACGTACGGGTAGGTGTCCGAGCGGGAGATGGTGTCGACCAGCAGCGCATCGCACTTGACGGTGCTCCGGCTGTGGTGCGAACCCTCCAGCACCTGCACCAGACCCCGGTACGAGGTACGGCCGCCGCCCCGGGCGATCGACTTCGACACGATGGTCGAGGAGGTGTGCGGCGCGGCGTGCACCATCTTGGCGCCGGCGTCCTGGTGCTGGCCCTCGCCGGCCATGGCCACCGAGAGCACCTCGCCCTTGGCGTGCTCGCCGGTCATGTAGACCGCCGGGTACTTCATCGTCACCTTGGAGCCGATGTTGCCGTCGACCCACTCCATGGTCGCGCCCTCGTGGCACACGGCGCGCTTGGTGACCAGGTTGTAGACGTTGTTCGACCAGTTCTGGATGGTCGTGTAGCGGCAGCGCGCGTTCTTCTTGACGATGATCTCCACGACCGCGCTGTGCAGCGAGTCGGAGGAGTAGAGCGGCGCGGTGCAGCCCTCGACGTAGTGCACGTACGCACCCTCGTCGACGATGATCAGCGTCCGCTCGAACTGGCCCATGTTCTCCGTGTTGATCCGGAAGTAGGCCTGCAGCGGGATCTCCACGTGCACACCCTTCGGCACGTAGATGAACGAGCCACCGGACCACACGGAGGTGTTCAGCGCGGCGAACTTGTTGTCGCCGACCGGGATCACCGTGCCGAAGTACTCCTTGAAGACGTCCTCGTGCTCACGCAGCGCGGTGTCGGTGTCCAGGAAGAGGACGCCCTGCTCCTCAAGGTCCTCACGGATCTTGTGGTAGACGACCTCGGACTCGTACTGCGCCGCGACGCCGGCGACCAGCCGCTGCTTCTCCGCCTCCGGGATGCCCAGCCGGTCGTAGGTGTTCTTGATGTCCTCGGGCAGGTCCTCCCAGCTGGTGGCCTGCTTCTCGGTGGACCGCACGAAGTACTTGATGTTGTCGAAGTCGATCCCGGTGAGGTCGGCACCCCAGGCCGGCATCGGCTTGCGGCCGAACAGCCGGAGACCCTTCAGGCGCAGGTCGAGCATCCAGGCCGGCTCGTTCTTCTTCGCCGAGATGTCCCGCACCACCGCCTCGTTGATGCCGCGCTGGGCGACCGCCCCGGCGGCGTCCGGGTCGGACCAGCCGTACTCGTAGCGACCCAGGGCGGCGAGCTGCTCTTCCTGGGTCAGGGGCTGGACGATCTGCTCGGTCATCTATCTGTCCTCACAGTGGTGACGGGATTACCGGATTGAGCGCGGCCCGGCTGGGTCGGAATGTGCGTGGTGCACACCCCGTCGCCGTGCGCGATGGTGGCCAGGCGCTGCACGTGGGTGCCGACCAGACGGGAGATCACCGCAGTCTCGGCCTCGCACAGCTGGGGAAACTCGGCGGCCACGTGCGCCACCGGGCAGTGGTGCTGGCAGAGCTGGCCGCCGGAGGCGATCGTGGTCGCGTTGGCAGCGTAACCCTCGGCGGTGAGCGCTCCGGCGAGTGCCTCCGCCCGCGCGAGGGGCTCGTCGCCGGCGTCCTCCATGGCGGCCCGACAGCGGGCCTCCAGGGCGGCCACCTGCTCGGTGGCGAACGCCTCGACCGCGTCCGAACCGCCACTGCGGGCGATCCAGCGCAACGCGGCGGTGGCCATGTTGTCGTAGTGGTGGGTGCCACAGCGGACCCGGCCCGCCTCGGTCAGCAGGAACACCTTGGCCGGGCGCCCCCGACCGCGGCTGCCCTGCACGGTCTGCTCGCGGGCGAAGACATCACCGTCGGCGAGCATCGCGTCCAGGTGCCGGCGGATCGCGGCAGGGCTGAGCCCGAGCGCCGTGCCGAGCTGCGCGGCCGTGGTGGCACCCCGCTCCAGCAGCAGCTGGGTGACCCGGTCCCGGGTGGAGACCTCGGTCGGCGCGGCGCCGCCCAGCGCGGCTGACGTGGTCACGACCGGCGCGGACGCGCTCGCACCGACGGCCGGATCGGCCGTCGACTGCTGCCCGGAGAGCGCCGCCACGTTTTTCACAACGCCAACGTTACGTAATTACCCGGAGGGCCGCAAACCCGGGCCCCGGTGATCCGAACCACCGACCCGGCGGAGTCGGACGAACCTCGATCACTACGGTGCGTAGGATTTGCGCCGTGAACCGATACGTCCGTCCGGTCTCCGGCACCCTGCTGCGCCGCCTCGCGCTCTCCTCGATCATCGCGAACGTGGGCATCGTCGTCACCGGCGGGGCCGTCCGGTTGACCGCCTCGGGCCTCGGCTGCCCGACCTGGCCCCGGTGCACCGACGCGTCGTACGTCACGACGTCCGAGATGGGCCTGCACGGGGTGATCGAGTTCGGCAACCGGATGCTGACCTTCGCGGTGGGCCTGATCGCGCTGGCCACCGTGCTGGCCGTGCTGACGCACCGACCGCGACGGCCCGGGCTGCTGGCGCTGGCCGTCGCGGTCTTCCTGGGCATTCCCGCCCAGGCGGTGGTCGGTGGCATCACCGTGCTCACCAATCTCAACCCGTGGGTGGTCGGGCTGCACTTCCTCGCCTCGATGGCGGTGATCGCCGCCGCGTACGCCCTCTGGCGGCGGATCGCCGAGCCGGACGGGCCGACGGTGGCCGTGGTGCCGGCACCGCTGCGCGCGCTGGCCAGGGTCACCACGGGCGTCGGCGTCGCGGTGCTGGTCATCGGCACCTGGGTCACCGGCAGCGGCCCGCACGCCGGCGACCAGGGCGCGGCCCGCAACGGCCTGGACCCGGAGTCGATCTCCCAGGTGCACGCCGACAGCGTCTTCCTGCTGATCGGCCTCTCGGTGGCGCTGATCTTCGCGTTCCGCGCGGTCGGCGCACAGCGGGCCACCCGCGCCGCCGTCGTCCTGCTCGCGGTCGAGCTGGGTCAGGGCCTCATCGGCTTCGTGCAGTACTTCACCCACGTGCCGGCGGTCCTGGTCGGCGCGCACATGCTCGGCTCCTGCCTGGTGCTGCTGGCCACCCTCTCGGTGCAGTGGTCCACCCGCGAACGCCGCCCGGTCACCCCCGCACCCCAGGCCAGCACTCCCGCAGAGGCCGAAGCCGTCCCGGCCACCGCCTGAGCGCCCCGCGCCAAGATCGTGCTCGGTCCTGGCTGTAGTGATGTCGGCCGCCCCGCGATGTTGCCGGACGAAGCCCGCCACGCGATGTTGCCGACCGCGGCCCCACCATCCGCACCCTTTGCTCTGCTTCAACGGACGCAACACCCACCGTCCGGATATCGGACGCCGGGTGTTGCGTGGAGTGAAGCAGAGCAAAGGGCGGCCGACCACCGTCGGCGGGTCGCGTCCGTCCGACCCGAGATCCGCGCAACGTCAGAAAATGCATGGAGACGCGGCGCACTGCGGCCACAACGTCACCGACGTTGCGCGGATCCTGGAGGCGGGGACGCCCGGCGAGGGTCAGCCTCGGCGGGCCAGGTGGGTGGCGACGGCCTCGGCGAGGCGGTCGGGTGCGCCGTCGGCATAGCCGATGAAGAGCGACGGCTCGGTCAGCTCGAGCTCGACCAGGATCGGGGCGCCGTCCGGGCCGGGGATCAGGTCGACCCGGGTGTAGAGCAGCTGCGCCGTGCCGCCGGGCACCACCGCCAGGGTCTTCTCCGCGACTGCCAGCTGGGCCGGGGTCGCGGTGCGGGCGGTGATCTCCTCAACCTTGTAGAGCCCGTCCGGGCCGAGGTCCGGCCCGGTCAGCATCGGGCCCTTGCGGATCGCGTGGCTGAACGCGAGCCCGTCCGGGCCGGCCAGGAAGAGCAGCGCGGTCTCGCCCTCGGTGTCGACCGCCGTCAGGTACGGCTGGACCATCGTCACCCGACGTGTGTCGGTGAGCCGGCGTACGTGCGCCTCGGCGAGTTCCCGGTGCTCCGGGTCGGCCAGGTCGTACCGGCCGGTGTCCTGGCTGCCCGCGCTGACCGCTGGCTTGATCACGTACTCGCCGGCGTCGGCCGGCGGCTGCCAGGTCTCCCCCGGCCCGACCCAGAACGTCGGCACGGTCGGCACACCGGCCGCGCTCAGCTCGGCGAGGTAGCGCTTGTCGGTGTTCCAGCGCACCACCTCGGCCGGGTTGACCAGCGCCGGTACGGAGGAGGCCCAGGCGACGAACTCGTCGCGGCGCAGCGCGTAATCCCACGCTGAGCGGAGCACGACGAGGTCGTAGGAGGACCAGTCGACGTCGGCGTCGTCCCAGACGA
This sequence comes from Micromonospora sp. U21, assembly GCF_018070045.1. GTDB lineage: Bacteria > Actinomycetota > Actinomycetes > Mycobacteriales > Micromonosporaceae > Micromonospora. The sequence continues at coordinate 28,779 of NZ_JAGPYK010000048.1, read as the reverse complement.
CCGCCTCGGCGGCGATCCCCCGGGCGGCGAGCGGGGCGAGGACCAGCCGGTCGTCCGGGTCGAGGTCGACGAGTTCGGTGCAGGTGACGAGAGCGACCCGGGGTTCCCCCCGGGTCGACTGGTTGTGGTTGGTCAATTCAGGTCTCTGTCTCAGCGGGCCATCGTGCGCCGGGCCATCGACCGCCAGAGGTCGTTGCTCGGGCGCATCTGGTCCATCAGTTCACGCTCCCAGGCGTTCTCGACGGTGACTCCCGCCTGGGCGCACGCCTCCCGCGCGGTGACGGTGTCGTCGGCGAACTGGTCGCCCCACTCACCGTCGGCTCCCACGAGGACGATTCGCGCGCCACGCTTGCCGACGTACTCGATGACCGCCTTCGCTCCGCCGTGTCCGGCGGCGAACGCCCTGAGGCCCGCGACCAGGCCGTGGGGCGCCTGCTCGCCGGCGGTCTGCTCGGCCGTCAGCGTCGTATCGGAACCATCTGCCATGACGCGAAGCCTAAGCAGAGTTGCACTCGGGTAGGCGAGAACCATGAAGCTTTTGTGATGCCAATTACCTACAGGTTTAAGGAAGACCACAGGTTGACTGTCCGACTTTATCCGGACTTTTCACGTCAAAACACGTGCGTAAATCAGGACTCAATCGCCGCAGGTTGAGCCGATCCGGCTCATGCCGAAAGTTACTCTGATGTGACGTTAAACCCGGACAACTCATCCATGACCGTGATTAGTCGAAGAATCGGCACCCGCACCGGCGGCCGGCGGCCGCGCAAGCGACGGGCGCGGGCTACCGGCCGGCGGGCGGAACCCGCATCGTGCAGGGGGTCAGATCAGCGCGTCGAGCGCGACGGCCACGAAGACGATGGTCAGGTACGTGGTCGACCAGTGGAACAGTCGCATCGGCTTGACCGCCTCACCACGCTTCGCCCGTCCGCAGAGCAGGTGCGCCTCGACCAGGAAGATGGCACCCACCACCAGGGTCGGCACGCCGTAGATCGCGCTGAGCCCCAGCGGCCAGACCGCCAGCGAGGTGAGCACGGTCAGCCAGGCGAAGATCAGGATCTCGGCGTTCACCCGGCGGGTGGAGGCCACCACCGGCAGCATCGGGATCCCGGCCCGGGCGTAGTCGTCCTTGTACTTCATGGCGAGGGGGTAGAAGTGCGGCATCTGCCAGAAGAAGACCACCGCGAAGAGCCCCCAGGCGGCCGGCGCCAGCGAGCCGGTCACCGCCGCCCACCCGATCAGCACCGGCGCGGCCCCGCAGGCCCCGCCCCAGAAGGTGTTGGTCGGGGTGGAGCGCTTGAGCCACAGGGTGTAGACGAGGTCGTAGTAGGCGATCGCGGCGAGGGTCAGGCCAGCGGCCAGCAGGTTGGTGAACGCCGCCATCAGGGCGACCGAGACCGCCGCCAGCACCAGACCGAAGACCAGCGCGCTCCGCGGCGACACGGTGTGCGCCGGCAGCGGCCGACGCTTGGTACGCCGCATCAACTGGTCGATGTCCCGGTCGATGTAGCAGTTGAGCACGCTGGCCGCGCCCGCGGCGAGCGAGCCGCCGACCAGCACCACGGCCATCAGCCACAGCGACGGCAGGCCGCCGTCCGCGAGCATCATCGCCGGGACGGTGGTGACCAGCAGCAGCTCCACGATCCGCGGCTTGGTGAGCGCCACGTACGCCGAGAGGACCGCGCGCAAGTCCCGCCGCGCCACCGGACCCTCGACCGCCCGCGCCGGGGGCCGCCCGGCAGGGTTGCTCGCGGGGCGCTCGGTGATCATGCTCACGGATTGCCACCTTCCGGCATCGGCACGGGGAGATCGGATCGGCAGGACCCGCTCGGGGCCCGCATACCGACCCACACACTACGCGTTGTCGTTTTGGCTGCCCGGCCGACCCGACAACGGTGCGGGCCGTCACACCACCGGGTTGAACGACGCGACGCGGCGCCACGTACCGCACACCATGCAGAGATCCCCGGGCGGACGTTTAGGCACGCTCGATAGGGTCACCGGTGAGGGTTCCGCCCATCTGCCGAGGAGCACAACCATCGTGGCTGCCAACCGACCCGAGCACTCCGCACTCAACTGGTCCGACCTCGACCGCCGGGCCGTCGACACCGTCCGCGTGCTGGCCATGGATGCCGTGGAGAGATCCGGCAACGGTCACCCGGGCACCGCGATGAGCCTGGCGCCCGCGGCCTACCTGCTCTTCAACCGGGTCATACGGCACAACCCGGCCGACCCGAACTGGCCCGGCCGGGACCGGTTCGTGCTCTCCGCCGGGCACTCCAGCCTGACCCTGTACATCCAGTTGTTCCTCTCCGGCTATCCGATGAGCCTGGCCGACCTGCAGTCGCTGCGGCAGTGGGGCTCGCTCACTCCGGGTCACCCCGAGCACGGGCACACCCCGGGCGTGGAGACCACCACGGGCCCGCTCGGCCAGGGCCTGGGCAACGCGGTCGGCATGGCCATGGCGGCCCGCCGCGAGCGCGGCCTGTTCGACCCGGAGACCGAGCCCGGGGCGTCCGTCTTCGACCACGACATCTGGTGCATCGTCTCCGACGGTGACATCGAGGAGGGCATCAGCCACGAGGCCAGCGCCCTCGCCGGGCACCAGCAGCTGGGCAACCTCACGGTGATCTACGACGACAACGAGATCTCGATCGAGGACGACACCCGGATCGCCAAGAGCGAGGACGTGGCCGCCCGCTACGAGGCGTACGGCTGGCACGTGCAGACCGTCGACTGGCGTACCGGCGACGCCGACCAGGGCGACTACCACGAGGACGCCGAGGCGCTCTACCAGGCGCTGCTGGCCGCCAAGGCGGAGACCGGGCGTCCCTCCTTCATCGCGCTGCGCACCATCATCGGCTGGCCCGCGCCCAACAAGCAGAACACCGGCAAGATCCACGGTTCGGCGCTCGGCGCCGACGAGGTGAAGGCCACCAAGCGGATCCTCGGCTTCGACCCGGACAAGAGCTTCGACGTCGACGAGGAGGTGCTCGGCCACGCCCGGAAGGTGATGGGCCGCGGCTCCGCCGCCCAGGAGCAGTGGACGACCGCGTTCGACGCCTGGAAGGCCGCCAACCCGGAGCGCACGGCGCTCTACGAGCGGATGGTCGGCCGGGTGCTGCCCGAGGGCTGGACCGACGCGGTGCCCACGTTCCCCGCCGACGCCAAGGGCGTGGCCACCCGGGCCGCCTCCGGCAAGGTGCTGGAGGCGCTCGCGCCGGTGCTGCCGGAGCTGTGGGGTGGCTCGGCCGACCTGGCCGAGAGCAACAACACCACCATGAAGGGCGAGCCGTCGTTCATCCCGGCCGCGCACGCCACCAAGGACTTCCCGGGCCACGAGTACGGCCGCACGCTGCACTTCGGCATCCGTGAGCACGCCATGGGCGCGATCCTCAACGGCATCGCCCTGCACGGCGGCACCCGCCCCTACGGCGGCACGTTCCTGGTGTTCAGCGACTACATGCGCCCCTCGGTGCGGCTGGCCGCGCTGATGAAACTGCCGGTGACGTACGTCTGGACGCACGACTCGATCGGCCTCGGTGAGGACGGTCCGACCCACCAGCCGGTGGAGCACCTGACCGCCCTGCGCGCCATCCCCGGCCTGGACGTGGTCCGCCCGGCCGACGCCAACGAGACGGCCTGGGCCTGGCGGCTGGCGCTGGAGCACACCGACCGGCCGACCGCGCTGGCGCTGAGCCGCCAGCCGCTGCCGACGCTGGACCGCGACGTCCTGGGCGGCGCGGACGGGGTGGCCAAGGGTGGCTACGTGCTGGCCGAGGCGTCCAACGGCAAGCCACAGGTGATCATCGTCGGCACCGGCTCCGAGGTGCAGCTCTGCCTGACCGCCCGGGAGCGCCTGGAGGCCGACGGCACGCCCACCCGGGTGGTCTCGATGCCCTGCCAGGAGTGGTTCTACGAGCAGGACGAGGCGTACCGGGAGTCGGTGCTCCCACGCGGGGTAAAGGCACGGGTGAGCGTGGAGGCGGGCATCGCCATGTCCTGGCGCGCGATCGTCGGCGACTGCGGCGAGAGCGTCAGCCTGGAGCACTACGGGGCGAGTGCCCCGCACACCGTGCTCTTCGAGCAGTTCGGGTTCACCCCGGACCGGATCGTGGCCGCCGCGCACGCGGCGATGACCCGGGTGGGCGACATCACCGGTTTCACGACCGGCAACTGAGGGGAGCGTGGACGGCATGACGGACAGGCTGAGTGAGCTCACCGCCGCGGGTGTGGCGGTGTGGCTGGACGATCTTTCCCGGGTACGCCTGAGCTCCGGCGGGCTGGACCAGCTCCGCCGGGAGAAGCACGTGGCCGGGGTGACCACCAACCCGACGATCTTCGCCAAGGCGCTGGGCGACGCCGACGAGTACAACTGGCAGCTGCGCGACCTCGCCATGCGTGGGGTGGACGTCGAAGAGGCGGTGCGCATGCTCACCACGTACGACGTGCGGTGGGCCTGCGATGTGATGCGCCCCTCGTACGACAAGAGCGCGGGCGTCGACGGCCGGGTCTCCATCGAGGTGGACCCGCGGCTGGCGCACGAGAGCGACCGGACGGTCGCCGAGGCCAAGGCGCTGTGGTGGCTGGTCGACCGGCCCAACCTCTTCATCAAGATCCCGGCCACCGAGGCGGGCCTGCCGGCGATCACCGCCACGCTGGCCGAGGGAATCAGCGTCAACGTGACCCTGATCTTCGGACTGGACCGCTACTCCGCGGTGATGGAGGCGTTCCTTGCCGGCCTGGAGCAGGCCAAGGCGAACGGGCACGACCTGTCCACCATCGGGTCGGTGGCGTCCTTCTTCGTCTCCCGCGTCGACTCCGAGGTCGACAAGCGGCTCGAGAAGATCGGCTCCGATCCGGCGAAGGCGCTGAAGGGCAAGGCGGCAATCGCCAACGCCCAGCTGGCGTACGAGCGCTACGGCGAGGTGTTCTCCTCCGACCGCTGGCAGGCGCTCGCCGACGCCGGTGCGCACCCGCAGCGGCCGCTGTGGGCCTCCACCTCGACGAAGAACCCGGACTACCGGGACGTCATCTACGTCGAGGAACTGATCGCCCCCGGCACGGTCAACACCATGCCGGAGGCGGTCATCCACGCGTACGCCGACCACGGTGAGACCCGCGGCGACACCATCACCGGCGCCTACGACGCGGCCCGCAAGGTCTTCGCCGACCTGGAGTCGGTCGGGGTGGACATGGCCGACGTGATCGCCACCCTGGAGCGCGAGGGCGTGGAGAAGTTCGAGACCAGCTGGCTGGAGCTGATCGACGGCGTCCGCAAGTCGCTGGAGGCGGCGGCCTCCGGCAAGGGTTCCCCGAACGAGGCTGCCAAGGGCAACGCGAAGGCCGCCCAGCAGGCCGGTGGTAACGCATGAGCGAGCGGAGCGAGCGAAACACCAAGCTCATCGTCCGGGAGTCTCGTGCCGCCGCCGTGCGAAGCGGGGTGGCGGCATGAGCGACCTGTTGGCCGGGCCGGTCGAGGCCGCCGCCGGGCTCGCGGTGTACGGCGCGGACGCCGTCGACAAGTCCGCACCCGCCTCGACCCGGGACGCGCTGGTCCGGGCCGAGGTCCCGGGCCGGCTGACAGCCAAGGACGCGAGCCTGTGGGGGCCGGACGCCGAGGCCGAGGCGAAGATCCGGCTCGGCTGGATGGACACCCACCGGCGCAGCCGGGAGCTGCTGGAGCAGCTGGCCGAGTTGACCGCGGAGCTGGTCGACCTGGACCACGTGGTGCTCGCCGGCATGGGCGGCTCGTCGCTCGCCCCGGAGGTGATCGCCCGCACCATGGGCCGGCCGCTGACGGTGCTGGACACGACCGACCCGGGCCAGGTCCGGGCTGCGCTGGGTGACCGGCTGGAGCGCACCGTGGTGGTGGTGGCCAGCAAGTCCGGTTCGACGGTGGAGACCGACAGCCACCGACGCGCCTACTGGCAGGCGTTCCTGGACGCCGGGATGACCGAGGCGGAGGCCGGTCGGCACTTCGTCATCGTCACCGACCCCGGCTCGCCGCTGGAGGCCACCGCCACCGAGATGGGCGCGTTCACCGTGCTGGCCGACCCGAACGTGGGCGGCCGGTACTCGGCGCTGACCGCTTTCGGGCTGGTGCCCTCGGCGCTGGCCGGCGTCGAGGTCACGGAGCTGATCGACCAGGCCGACGAGCTGGCCGCGTCGCTCGCCGGGGATCGGGACAATCCCGCGCTCGCGCTGGGCGCCGCGCTGGGCGCCGCCGCCACGTTGGCCCGGGACAAGGTCGCACTGGTCTCCGACGGCACCGGCATCGAGGGGTTCGGCGACTGGGCCGAGCAGTTGATCGCCGAGTCGACCGGCAAGGCCGGGGTGGGAATCCTGCCGGTGGTGGTGGAGTCCCCGCGGAGCCCCGGCGCCTCCGGCCCGGACGTGTTGACCGTCAGCTACGGCGGCGCACTGGCGCCCGGCGACACGCCGGGCGGCGGTGCCGACCCGGACGTGGCGGTCAACGGTCCACTCGGCGCGCAGTTCCTGGCCTGGGAGTACGCCACCGCGGTGGCCGGGGTGGTGCTCGGCATCGACCCGTTCAACCAGCCGAACGTCACCGAGTCCAAGGAGAACACCAACAAGATCCTCGCCTCGGGCCTGCCGGCGGAGACGCCGTCGTTCACCGAGGGCGCGATCGAGGTGTACGCGCCGCAGGGCGCACCCGGTGACCTGACCGGCGTGCTGCGCTGGCTGCTCGACGCGCTGGGCGACGACGGCTACCTGGCGGTGATGGCGTACCTGGACCGGTTCGCCGACGCGGACACGGGCCGGCTACGTACGCTGCTGGCCGAAGCGGCCGGCCGTCCGGTCACCTTCGGTTGGGGCCCACGGTTCCTGCACTCCACCGGCCAGTACCACAAGGGCGGCCCGCAGGTGGGCAGCTTCCTCCAGGTGACCGGCGCGGTCACCGAGGACCTGCCGGTGCCGGGCAAGCCGTACACCTTCGGCGAGTTGCAGGCGGCGCAGGCTGCCGGCGACCGGCAGGCGCTGGCCGGCCGGCAGCGGCCGCTCCTGCGGCTGCACCTGACCGACCGGGCCGCCGGCGTCGCCCAACTACTTGACGCGGCCGGTGAGCTGCGGGCGTGAGGATGGACGACGTGACGCAAGCGGAGCGAGGAGGCGGCGTGAACCCGCTGCGCGACCCGCAGGACCGCCGGTTGCCCCGGATCCCCGAGCCGTGCGCTCTGGTGATCTTCGGGGTGACCGGCGACCTGGCCCGCAAGAAGCTGCTCCCCGCGGTCTACGACCTGGCCAACCGCGGGCTGCTCCCGCCGGGTTTCGTCGTGCTCGGCTTCGCCCGCCGCGACTGGGGTGACGGCGACTTCGAGACGCTGGCCTGCGAGGCGGCGCGCAAGCACGCGCGTACCCCGTGGCGGGACGAGGTCTGGGCGCGGCTGGCCGGGAACATCAAGTTCGTCGGCGGGTCGTTCGACGACGACGCCGCCTTCGACCAGCTCGCCACGACGCTGGACGAGCTGCGGCAGAGCCACGGCATCACCGGCAACGCGGCTTTCTACTTCTCCATCCCCCCGGCCGCGTTCCCCGTCGTGCTCAAGCAGCTGGCCCGCACCGGAATGGCCGACAATGAGAAGTCCGGCGGCTGGCGCCGGGTGGTGGTGGAGAAGCCGTTCGGCAACGACCTGCCCTCGGCGAAGGCGCTCAACGACCTGGTCGACGACGTCTTCACCCGCCAGGACGTCTTCCGGATCGACCACTACCTGGGCAAGGAGACGGTCCAGAACATCCTCGCCCTGCGGTTCGCCAACAACCTGTTCGAGCCGCTGTGGAACTCCAAGTACGTCGACTCGGTGCAGATCACCATGGCCGAGGACGTCGGCATCGGCAGCCGCGCGGGCTTCTACGACACCGTCGGCACCGCCCGCGACGTGCTTCAGAACCACCTGCTCCAGCTCCTGGCCCTGGTGGCGATGGAGGAGCCGACCAGCTTCGACGCCGACGAGATCCGGACCGAGAAGCTGAAGGTGCTCAAGGCGATCACCCTGCCCAAGGACGTGGCCCGGGACACCGTACGCGGCCAGTACCTGCCGGGGTGGGTCGGCGGCGAGCGCGCGGTCGGCTACCTGGAGGAGCAGGGCGTACCCGCCGACTCCACCACCGAGACGTACGTTGCGGTGCGGCTGGGCATCCAGAACCGCCGCTGGGCCGAGGTGCCGTTCTACATCCGGGCCGGCAAGCGGCTGCCCCGGCGGGTCACCGAGGTCGCCATCATGTTCAAGAAGGCGCCGCACCTGCCGTTCAACGACGCCGACATGGAGTCGCTGGGCAACAACCAGCTGGTCATCCGCGTGCAGCCGGACGAGGGCGTGGTGCTCAAGTTCGGCTCGAAGGTGCCGGGCACCACCATGGAGGTCCGCGACATCGCGATGGACTTCCAGTACGGCGAGGCGTTCACCGAGTCCAGCCCGGAGGCGTACGAGCGGCTGGTGCTGGACGTGCTGATCGGCGACCGCACGCTCTTCCCCGACGCGGCGGAGGTCGAGCAGAGCTGGCAGGTGATCGACCCGCTGGAGCATGCCTGGGAGGGCACCACGCCGGAGCCTTACCGCGCCGGCGAGTGGGGGCCGCGGGCAGCCGACGAGATGCTGGCCCGCGAGGGCCGCGCGTGGCGGCGCGCGTGAGCGAGCGAACCAGCGAGCGCAGCGAGCAGACCAGGAGGCTCCAGTGATCGGGCTGTGGGACACCACCGGCAACGAGGTGGTCAAGGCGCTCGCCGCCGAGCGGCGCAGCGCCGGCGGGGTGGCCAGCGGCATGGCGCTCACCCTCATCGTGGTGGTGGACGAGAAGCGGGTCCGGGAGGCGGAGGCGGCCGCGACGATCGCGGCGGCCGCCCACCCGTGCCGGCTGCTGGTGGTGGTCCGCTCCGAGATCGAGCGGGACCGCAACCGGCTGGACGCGGAGATCGTGGTCGGTGGCCGGCTCGGCCCGTGCGAGGCGGTGGTCACCCGGATGTACGGGCGGCTGGCCCTGCACGCCGAGTCGGTCGTGATGCCGCTGCTGGTCCCGGACGTCCCGGTGGTCACCTGGTGGCACGGCGAGCCGCCGGCCGAGATCGCCACCGACTTCCTCGGCGTGGTCGCCGACCGCCGGATCACCGACACGGCGCAGGCCGCCGACCCGGTGGAGGCGCTGCGGCAGCGGGCCCGGGACTACGCCCCGGGCGACACCGACCTGGCGTGGACCCGGATCACCCCGTGGCGGACCCTCGTCGCTGGGGCGTTCGACACCACCGAGGCGCGGGTCACCGAGGCGACCATCGTCGCGCCGCCCAGCGACCCGACGGCGGCGCTGATGGCCGGTTGGCTGGCCAGCCGGCTCGGCATCACCCCACGCCGGGTGGACACCAACGAGTTCCCCCGGATGCGTGAGGTGGAGTTGACCTGCGCCAACGGCGACCACCTGTCGCTGAGCCGCGAGGACAGCATGGCGGTGTTCCGGCGGACCGGCCAGGACGACCGGACCCTTCCGCTGGTGCGTCGGCCCCTCGGTGACGAACTGGCCGAGGAGCTGCGCCGGCTGGACGCCGACCAGGTGTACGCGGAGGCGTTGGGCGCGACCGCCGGGCTGCGCGGCCTGGAGCAGCGCCCGCCGCAGCGGGTGCACGTCTGGAAGGATCCGGCCACCGCTCAGCGCGCCGAGGCCGGGGTCACCGCGCACGCTGGCACGAGCGGCGAGCGCTGAGCCCGCCTGCGTTCGGCACCACTTCGGGGCAGGACCGGGCGATCCCGGTCCTGCCCGAGACCTCCGGGGCACCCCGCCCCGCCACATCCGGGCACCGGCCCGGGCACGTGACAGCGACCGTTCCGCGGTCGGGAAACGAAGGCACAACCGATGAGTGAGGCGACTGTCGCCGTCCACGCCGACGCCGACCTGCTGGCGCAGGCCGTGGCGGCCCGGCTGCTGGTGAAGCTGCTCGACGCCCAGGCCGACCGGGGCGAGGCCTCGGTGGTGCTCACCGGTGGGCGGATCGCCGCGGCCGTGTACCGGGCGGTGGCACAACTGCCGGCCCGCGACGCGGTGGACTGGTCCCGGGTGGACGTGTGGTGGGGCGACGAGCGGTTCCTGCCCGCCGGCGACCCGGAGCGCAACGAGACCCAGGCCCGAGCCGCGCTGCTGGACGTGGTGCCGCTGAACCCGGACCGGGTGCATCCGATGCCCGCCTCCGACGGCCCGGCCGGCAACGATCCCGAGGCGGCTGCCGCCGCGTACGCCGAGGAGCTGGCGCGCGCGGCCCGCCCCGGGCACGCCGCGCTGCCGCACTTCGACGTGCTGATGCTGGGCGTCGGGGAGGACGGGCACGTCGCCTCGGTGTTCCCCGAGCATCCGGTGCACTACGAGAGCCGACCGTGCAGCGCGGTGCGGGGCAGCCCCAAGCCGCCGGCGGTGCGGACCACCCTCACCCTGCCGGCGATCAACACCGCCGAGGAGGTCTGGCTGGTGGCGGGCGGCGCGGACAAGGCGCGGGCCGTCGGCATGGCGCTGGCCGGGGCCGGGCCGGTGCAGTTGCCGGCCGCGGGGGTGCACGGCGTGGACCGTACCCGCTGGCTGCTGGACCGGGCGGCGGCAGCCGACGTACCGGCCCGGCTGCGCAGCCTGCGCTGAGCTACGCAGAGCTACGCGCGCTGAAAGGAAGGGCCCCTTATTGACGCCTGGCGTTAATGAGGGGCCCTTCCTTTCATTCGCCCCGGCGGCGGCGCAGCGCGGCGAGCGCCTCGGCGAGCAGCGCCTCCCCCTCCTCGGCGGTACGCCGCTCCTTCACGTACGCCAGGTGGCTCTTGTACGGCTCGGCGCGGGCCCGCCCGGGCGGGTTCTGCGCGTCCTGCCCGGCCGGCAGGCCACAGCGGGGACAGTCCCACAGCGGCGGCGCCACAGCGTCCGCGGCGATCCGGATGCTGGTCCGGTGATCGTTGCGGCACCAGTAGGTGACGTCCTGTCGGGGGGCGGGAGGGTGTCGCTCGTCCGGACGGACGGGTGCGGACCCGATCCGGGCGCCGCGGATGACGTTGCCACTCGGCACGGCTGCTCGCTCCTGTCGTCGGAGGGACCCGCCGTCTTCAGGGGTGGGCGGCGGGCGACGCGGTGCAGCGGAGAAAAGCCTGCGCGCGGCCCGTCTGGTGACGGACCGCGCGCAGATTGTACGACCTTACGGGCCTGCTCAGGCGCCGCTGTTCATCTGGAGGCGGAGCCAGAGCCCCAGCCCGACGATGGCGGCGAACCAGACGACACTCACCAGAACGGTGTAGCGGTCCAGATTCTTCTCCGCCACCGAGGAGCCGGCGAGGCTGGAGCTGACGCCACCGCCGAACATGCTCGACAGACCGCCGCCCTTGCCGCGGTGCAGCAGGATGAGCATGGTGAGCAGGACGCTCGTGATGATCAGCAACACGATCAACGTGTATGCGAACCAGATCGGCATGGCTGGGGTCAGTCCTCTCGTAGCGATCCTCGCCCGGTCTGATCGGGCACGGCGGCACCGACCGGCGGACGGGCGGGGTCAAGGATACCGAGCGATCAGCGGGCGATGTGCTCCGGGAACCGGCAGATCTGCGCGAATTCCTCCGCGTCCAGGCTGGCGCCCCCCACCAGGGCCCCGTCCACGTCCGGCCGGCCCATGATCGTGGCGATGTTGGACGCCTTGACCGAGCCGCCGTAGAGGATCCGGACCTGGTCGGCGGTGTCCTGGTCGAAGCGCTCCACCAGCCGCCGGCGGACCGCCCTGCAGACCTCCTGGGCATCGTCCGGCGTCGCGGTCTTGCCGGTGCCGATCGCCCAGACCGGCTCGTACGCGATGACCACCTGCCGCACCTGCTCGTGGGTGAGCCCGGCGAGGCCACCGTCGAGCTGGTCGGCGCAGTGCGCCACGTGGCTGCCCTGCTCCCGAACGTCCAGCCCCTCTCCCACGCAGAGGATCGGGGTCAGGCCGTGCGTCAGCGCCGCCTTCACCTTGGCGTTGACCAGCGCGTCGTCCTCGTGGTGGTAGGCCCGCCGCTCGGAGTGCCCGACCACCACGTACGAGCAGCCGAGCTTGGCCAGCATCTGGCCCGAGATGTCCCCGGTGTACGCCCCCGAGGCGTGCGGAGAGAGGTCCTGCGCGCCGTAACCGATCAGCAGCTTGTCCCCGTCCACCGCCGTCTGCACGGTGCGCAGGTCGGTGAAGGGCGGCAGGACGACCGTCTCGACGTCGGTGAGCTGCTTCTCGGTGAGGCTCGCGGCCAGCTTCTGCACCAGCAGGTTGGCCTCGAGGTGGTTGAGGTTCATCTTCCAGTTGCCGGCCATCAGTGGCCGGCGGGCGGTGCTCGCCATTCAGTTCTCCAGGGCCGCGATGCCGGGGAGGGTCTTGCCCTCGAGGTATTCCAGGGAGGCGCCACCGCCGGTGGAAATGTGCCCGAAGGACGATTCATCCAACCCGAGGGCACGGACGGCCGCCGCGGAGTCGCCGCCACCGACGACGCTGAACGCGTCGGCCTTGGTGATCGCCTCGGCGATCCCCCGGGTGCCGGCCGCGAACGCCGGCATCTCGAACACGCCCATCGGGCCGTTCCAGAAGACCGTCTTCGCCTGGGACAGCGCGGCCGCGAAGCCGGCCACCGTCTCCGGGCCGATGTCCAGACCGAGCCGGTGACTCGGAATGCCGTCGACGCGGACCGTGTCGTGCGCGGCGTCCGGCGCGAACGCGTCCGCGACCACCACGTCGACCGGGAGCATGATCTTGCCTCCGGACCGCTCCAGCAGGTTCCGGCAGGTCTCGACCATGTCCTTCTCCAGCAGCGAGGTGCCCACCTCCAGGCCCTGGGCCTTGAGGAAGGTGAAGCACATCCCGCCGCCGATGAGCAGCCGGTCGACCGTGGGCAGCAGGGCCTCGATCACCGCCAGCTTGTCGGACACCTTGGACCCGCCGAGCACCACCACGTACGGCCGCGCGGGGTCGCTCGTGAGCGTGGAGAGCACCTCGACCTCGCGCAGCACCAGCCGGCCGGCCACGTGCGGCAGCCGGGCCGGCACGTCGTACACGCTGGCGTGCTTGCGGTGCACGGCGCCGAACGCGTCGTCGACGTAGGCGTCGCCGAACGCGGCGAGCTGGTCGGCGAAGGCGCCCCGCTCGGCGTCGTCCTTGCTGGTCTCACCGGCGTTGAAGCGCAGGTTCTCCAGCAGGGCGACCTGGCCGTCGGCCAGGCCTGCGACGGTGGAGCGGGCAGAGTCGCCGACCGTGTCGGTGGCGAAGTGCACCGGCGCGCCGAGCAGCTCACCGAGCCGCCCGGCGACCGGGCGGAGGCTGAACTGCGGGTCCGGCGTGCCCTTCGGGCGCCCCAGGTGCGAGCAGACGACCACCTTGGCACCGGCCTCGACCAGCGCACCCAGCGTCGGCAGCACCGCGCGGATCCGGCCGTCGTCCGCGATCCTCACTCCGTCCGGAGTGCCGCCTTGCGGCGCGGAGGCGGAGTTATGATCGTTGATGTCACCGGTCTGCTTGTCGAGCGGGACGTTCAGGTCAGCGCGCACCAGCACGCGCCGACCCGACACCCCCTCGGCGAGCAGATCGTCGAGGGTACGGATGCTCACAGCGACGAACCCACCAGCTTGACCATGTCGACCAGGCGGTTGGAGTAGCCCCACTCGTTGTCGTACCAGCCGACGACCTTGACCTGGTTGCCGACCACCTTGGTCAGCGGCGCGTCGAAGATGCACGACGCCGGGTCGGTGACGATGTCGGTGGAGACGATCGGGTCCTCGTTGTAGACCAGGATGCCCTTGAGCGGACCGTCCGCAGCGGCCTTCAGCGCGGCGTTGACCTCGTCCACGGTGGTCTCGCGACCCACGTTGACGGTGAGGTCGGTGACCGAGCCGGTCGGGATCGGCACCCGCAGGGCGTACCCGTCGAGCTTGCCCTTGAGCTCCGGCAGCACCAGGCCGATCGCCTTGGCGGCGCCGGTGGAGGTCGGGACGATGTTCAGCGCGGCGGCCCGGGCCCGGCGGAGGTCCTTGTGCGGGGCGTCCTGGAGGTTCTGGTCCTGGGTGTACGCGTGGATCGTGGTCATCAGACCGTGCTGGATGCCGAACGTGTCGTGCAGGACCTTCGCCATCGGGGCGAGACAGTTGGTGGTGCACGAAGCGTTGGAGATGATGGTGTGCTTCGCCGGGTCGTAGGTGTCGTGGTTGACGCCCATGACGACCGTGACGTCCTCGTTCTTCGCCGGGGCGGAGATGATGACCTTCTTGGCCCCGCCGTCGATGTGCGCCTTGGCCTTGGTGCCGTCGGTGAAGAAGCCGGTCGACTCGATGACGACGTCGGCGCCGACCTCACCCCACGGCAGCGACGCCGGGTCCTTCTCGGCGTACGCCTTGATGGTCCTGCCACCGACGGTGATCTCGTCGGCGGTGGCCTTGACCTCGTACGGCAGGCGACCCAGGATGCTGTCGTACTTGAGCAGGTGGGCGAGCGTGGCGTTGTCGGTCAGGTCGTTCACCGCCACGACCTCGATGTCGGCGTCAGACGCCAGCACTGCCCGGAAGAAGTTACGGCCGATCCGGCCGAAGCCGTTGATGCCAACCCGGATGGTCACAGGTCCCATCTCCTCGCGTTCTGGTCCGCCGGCTTCAGACAACGGGCCGGCGGAGTGGTGTGCGCCGACCGTTGGAGCCGGCCGTTGACGGTTCATCTCGGCACCCCGCCGCGGTCTGAGGACCTGACCGCCCGAGGCGGTGGGCACGACGAGGAGTGCCTGTGTCGGCCCCCTTGCCGTACGCAGCGACCCTATCCGAGCGTGCGCGGCCACGCTGCGCCGGGTCGTGTTCCCGGGCGCACCGTGCGGCCCCACCGTCTTATCAGACCACGAGCATGTCGGGCGTGACGGCTGCTTCGGTATCCGGGATGCCGAGGTCCCGGGCCCGCTTGTCGGCCAGCGCCAGCAGCCGGCGGATCCGACCGGCGATGGCGTCCTTGGTCAGCGGAGGCTCGGCCAGCGCGCCCAACTCCTCCAGCGACGCCTGCCGGTGCTCCAAGCGCAGCCGACCAGCGTCGGTCAGGTGGTTGGGCGCCTCGTCGGCGAGGATCTCCAGCGCCCGGGTCACCCGGGCGGCGGCGGCCACCGCGGCGCGCGCCGAGCGGCGCAGGTTGGCGTCGTCGAAGTTGGCCAGCCGGTTGGCGGTGGCCCGCACCTCGCGACGGACCCGGCGCTCCTCCCAGGCCAGCACGCTGGAGTGCGCGCCGATCCGGGTGAGCAGCGCGGCGATGGCGTCACCGTCCTTGACCACCACCCGGTCCACCCCGCGCACCTCGCGGTTCTTGGCGGTGATCCCGATCCGACGGGCCGCGCCGACCAGCGCCAGCGCCGACTCCGGCCCGGGGCAGGTGATCTCCAGGGCGCTGGACCGGCCGGGCTCGGTGAGCGAGCCGTGCGCCATGAACGCGCCGCGCCAGGCGGAGACCGCGCAACAGACGTTCGCAGCCACCACGTGCGGGGGCAGCCCGCGCACCGGCCGGCCGCGCACGTCCAGCAGGCCGGTCTGCCGCGCCAGGGCCTCGCCGTCCTTGACCACGCGGACGATGAAGTGGCTGCCCTTGCGCAGGCCGCCGGAGGCCAGCACGTGAATCTCGCTGGGGTACCCGTACACCTCAGCGATCTCCCGGCGCAGCCGGCGGGCGACCGCCCCGGTGTCCAGCTCCGCCTCCACCACCACGCGGCCGGAGACGATGTGCAGCCCCCCGGCGAAGCGCAGCAGCGCCGCCATCTCCGCCCGCCGACAGCAGGGCTTGGGCACGTCGACCCGACTCAGCTCGTCCTTGACCGCAGCCGTCATCGCCATTGTGCGTCCCCTCACGGACCGGTTCCGGCGTGTCGCCGGAGATTACGTACGTGTCTAACGATCGGCACCCAGGACAGGCACCAGCGCGGCGCCCAGGGCAGCCGGATCATGGCGGGGAGTGCCGTCGATGACGGCGACGGGGGCGAGGACCAGGCGGGCACCCAGCGATTCTGCCGCACGTTCGACCGGTTCGGGGTCACCCACCGCCTTGGCGTCAGCCAGCACAAGATCCACCTTGAGCTCGGGAAGGTACCAGTGCAGCGCCGCGAGGTGGTCGGCGACGGAGAGCCCGAGGGTCTCCTTCTCCGCGGCGAGGTTCAGGGTGACCAGTCGCCGGGCCGGGCTGGACACGATCGCGTCGGCCAGCTGCGGCACCAGCAGGTGCGGCAGCACGCTGGTGTACCAGCTGCCCGGCCCGAAGATCAGCCAGTCCGCCGCGCCGATCGCGGCCAGCGCCTCGGCGCAGGCCGCCGGCGCTGTCGGGCTGAGCCGCAGCGACTCGACCCACCCGGTGGTGACCGCCACCTGGTGCTGGCCGCGCACGGTGCGCACCTCGTCCGGGGCGGCCGGGTCGGCGCCGCGCACCCGCGCCTCGATGCCCACCGGTTCGCGGGACATGGGCAGCACCCGGCCGACCGTGCCGAGCATCGCGCCGGCGTGCTCCAGCGCGGCCACCGGGTCACCGAGCAGCTCCATCAGGCCGCAGAGCACCAGGTTCCCGACCGCGTGTCCGGCCAGCCCGTCGGCCCCCCGGCCGGCACCGTCGTCCGGGTCACCCGCCGCCGGGCCGGCACCACCATCCGGGTCACCCGCCGCCCGGGCCGCGGACCGCGGTGCGTCCGCCGGCGCGGCGGCGAAACGGTGCTGGAACAGCCCGGCGCTGCGCCGCGTGGCGGGATGGTCGCCGGCCAGCGCGACCAGCGCCTGCCGCAGGTCGCCGGGGGGCAGACCACCGCGCTCGGCGCGCAGGCGGCCGCTGGAGCCGCCGTCGTCGCCGACCGTGACCACCGCGGTGATGTCCAGATCCAGTTCGGGGGCGCAGTGGCGCAGCGCGCGCAGCGAGGCGGACAGGCCGTGCCCGCCGCCGAACGCCACCACCCGGCGGGCCGTCATTCGCGCCCCAGGTCGCGGTGCTGGGCGTTGGCCGCCAACCCGGACTGGCGCAACCGGCCGGCCAGTTCCTCGGCGATGGCCACGCTGCGGTGCTTGCCGCCGGTGCAGCCCACGGCGACCGTCAGGTACCGCTTGCCCTCCCGCTCGAAGCCGGCGGTGGTGGCGTTGACCAGGTCGGCGTACGAGGCGACGAAGGCGTCGGCGCCCTCCTGGCCCAGCACGTACGCGCTGACCGCCTCCTCCCGCCCGGTGTGCTCGCGCAGCTCGGGCACCCAGTACGGATTCGGCAGGAACCGGGCGTCCAGCACGAAGTCGGCGTCCGGCGGCAGGCCGTACTTGAAGCCGAACGACAGCACGGTGACCCGCAGCCGGCGGGCGTCCTCGCCGCCGAACAGCTCCTCGATGCGCCGCCGGAGCTGGTTGACGTTCAGGTGGCTGGTGTCGATGATCACGTCGGCCTGGTCGCGCGCCTCCTCGAGCAGCCCACGCTCCACGGCGATGCCGTCGGCCAACCGACCGTCGCCCTGCAACGGGTGCGAACGGCGGACGCTCTCGAACCGCCGGATCAGCACCTCGTCGTCGGCGTCGACGAAGACCACCCGGGGTGAGAAGCCGCGCTCCTTGAGCTCACGGATCGCCCCGGCCAGGTCCGTGGAGAAGGCCCGCGAGCGGACGTCCAGCACCATCGCGGTACGCCGGGCCGCGCCACCGGCCTTGAACGCCAGCTCGGCCATGTCGAGCATCAGCGCCTGCGGCAGGTTGTCCACCACGTAGTACCCGACGTTCTCCAACGCCCGGGCCACCGTGCTGCGGCCGCCGCCGGAAAGCCCGGTGACCACCACGAGCGTGGTCTCCGACTCGGCCGTCGGCTCCCCGTCGATGGCCGCCGGGACGTCGATCCGGTCGCTGGCTCTGCGCGCCTCGCTCACCCGTACCCCCAAGCCGTGGCGCCGCGGCCGTCCTCGGCCGCGATTGGTCAATCAGCGACTCTATCCCGCCGCCCGGCCGAGGTCCGGCACCCATCTCCTCGGGTGCGCCGGGCGTGCGCTGTCGGGGTGGGCTCGTAGACTCCGCGGATGGCTTCCCCCACCGACCTGCGTACCGAGGGCGCGCTGCCGGTGCTGCGCCGGGTGTTCGGCTACGACGCCTTCCGCGGCTTCCAGCAGGAGGTGATCGACCACGTGGTGGGCGGCGGCGACGCGCTGGTGCTGATGCCCACCGGCGGCGGCAAGTCGCTGTGCTACCAGATCCCGGCCCTGGTTCGCGAGGGCGTCGCGGTCGTCGTGTCCCCGCTGATCGCGCTCATGCAGGACCAGGTGGACGCGCTCACCGCGGTCGGCGTCCGGGCCGGCTTCCTCAACTCGACCCAGAGTCTCGACGCCCGGCGCCGGGTCGAGGCGGCCTTCCTCGCCGGCGAGCTGGATCTGCTCTATCTGGCCCCGGAGGCGCTCGGCGTCCGGTCCACCCTCGCCCTGCTCGACCGTGGTCGGATCGGGCTGTTCGCGATCGACGAGGCACACTGCGTGTCCCAGTGGGGGCACGACTTCCGGCCCGACTACCTGGCGCTGTCGATGCTGCACGAACGGTGGCCGGACGTGCCCCGGATCGCGCTGACCGCCACCGCGACCAGCGCCACCCGCACCGAGATCGCCAGCCGGCTCAAGCTCGGCGACGCACGGCACTTCGTGGCCAGCTTCGACCGGCCCAACATCCAGTACCGGATCGTGCCCAAGCGCGAGCCGCGCAAGCAGTTGCTGGCCCTGCTGCGCGACGAGCACCCCGGCGACGCCGGGATCGTCTACTGCCTGTCCCGCGCCTCCGTGGACAAGACGGCCGAGTTCCTCACCGCCAACGGGATCGCCGCGCTGCCGTACCACGCCGGCCTGGACGCGGTCACCCGCGCCGCCAACCAGCAGCGCTTCCTGCGCGAGGACGGCCTGGTCATGGTGGCCACCATCGCCTTCGGCATGGGCATCGACAAGCCCGACGTCCGGTTCGTCGCGCACCTCGACCTGCCCAAGTCGGTCGAGGGCTACTACCAGGAGACCGGCCGCGCCGGCCGGGACGGGCTGCCGTCCACGGCCTGGCTGGCGTACGGGCTCCAGGACGTGGTCCAGCAGCGCAAGATGATCGAGACGTCCGACGGCGACCTCGCGCACCGCCGCAACCTCGCCGCGCACTTGGACGCGATGCTCGCGCTCTGCGAGACGGTGCGCTGCCGGCGTGTTCAACTGCTCGAATACTTCGGCGAGCCGGCGACGGCGGCCTGCGGCAACTGCGACACCTGCCTCAACCCGCCGGAGTCCTGGGACGGCACGGTCGCCGCCCAGAAGTTGCTCTCCGCCGTCTTCCGCCTCGACCGCGAACGCAACCAGCGGTTCGGCGCCGGGCACTGCGTCGACATCCTGCTCGGCAAGCAGACCGACAAGATCAGCCAGTACGGCCACGACTCGCTCACCGTCTTCGGCATCGGCACCGAGCTGACCGAGGCCGAGTGGCGGGGAGTGGTCCGCCAGTTGCTCGCCGAGGGGCTGCTCGCCGTGGAGGGCGACTACGGCACGCTGGCGCTGACCGAGGCGAGCGCCGATGTGCTGGGGCGCCGCCGCACCGTGACGATGCGCCGTGAGCCGGAGAAGCCGGCGTCGAGCCGGTCGACGAAGCCGCGCGGCGCGGCCACCGTGGTCGCCGAGCTGGGCCCGGCCGCCACCGCGGTCTTCGAGCGACTGCGCGGCTGGCGGGCTGCCACCGCCAAGGAGCAGGGCGTCCCGGCGTACGTGATCTTCCACGACGCCACGCTGCGGCAGATCGCGAGCGACGCGCCCGGCTCGCTGGCCGACCTGTCCCGGGTCAGCGGGGTCGGGGAGAACAAGCTCGCCAAGTACGGCGAGCAGATCCTGGCGGTCCTCGCCGCCGACACCGCCTCGGCCTGACCGACCGGCGTGGTCGCACCGGCGAGAACGTGGGCATGACGAAAGGGCCGGGCCCCTGGTGGGGGTCCGGCCCTTGTCGTTGGTGCTGGTGCTGGTGCTGGTGTTTGGGGGTCAGCTGGTGGCGTAGCCGCGGGTGGCGATCCAGTCGGCGAGGTGCTCGGCGGTGACTTCGTAGGAGGCGGTGTTCGGATCGGCCGAGTCGGCGATCTTCACGATGTTGCCGTTGTCGCGGTAGCCCACGACGCTGATGTAGTGCCCGCCTTCGAAGGAGTGCACGGCGCCGTCGGTGTCGCTGGTGGTGCCGGCGATGTTCGCGACCACGGCCCGGCCGTCGTCGACGGTCTTGACGATGTCGCCGCGCAGCTTGTCGGTCTGCTTGCCGTCAGCGTTCGGGCTGGAGATCTCGACGCTGTGGTAGGCGTCCTTGCTGCCGGTTTCCTTGTTCAGCACGGGGGTGATGTCGTTGATCGAGTTGGTGCCGGCCTCGGTGGTGCCCATCTCCTTGGCCATGGCGTCCACGCTGATGTCCTTGCCCTGCACCGACAGGGCGTTACGGGCCGCGGCGGGACCGCAGTAGTAGAAGTTCGGCTGCGCCTCGTAACGCACACCCAGCTGACGCTCACCCGAGGGCTTACGGTCCGACTGGGTCTGGGTGGTCGGCTTGGCGTCCGACGCGGCGTACGCGGCGGTGACGGGGCCGGCGATGGCGCCACCGGTGAACGCGAGCCCAGCAGCGGTCAGAGCGGTCTTACGAATCAGATCGGTACGCATGATGGCGTGCTCCTCTGCATCAGGGGGTGCGCGCGACACACACAAGGGGGCGTGCGCCGCACAAAAAAGCTCTGGGGGGGTCTGCCCGGCGGCGCCAAGAGGGGCCCTGCTCGGGTGTCCGGGGGGGATGTAACCGTGGCGGGCCGGCGGGTGTTCCCGACGGCTGCCGCATCGGGCCGAGGGCCACGGTGATCTGCCAGGTATAACCACCCCGGGCGGCCCCCGATTCCACCCCCCGGGTGGCCCCGACCACAGGACCCCGACCCCGAAACCGGACACCACGCCCAGCCAGGGCCAACCACGAACCGGACATTCACGCCCCCGGGTCCTGAACCCACCGGGTCGAGGATCCGCGCGCCTTGCGGGAAAGTGCTGCCTCCCTACGCGACCAGGCCACACCTTCCCCGAGGTTGCACACATCTTGACCAGCACACCCGCGGCAACGGGGACAGCTCCCAGGCAGACAGCCCGGGACGAGCGAACCGGACCGGGCGCGCAGAAGGCCCGATCACCCAAACCCGCCGACCACGCGGACGGCGCGTGGCGCACGCGAACGACATGGGCGTCCGGATCAGGCAACGTCCGGCAGAGCCGGAACCGCATCTCAAGCAGACCGCGACAGTTGGCTGAAAGCCCTATACCTCAGAGTCATAACTATGACTCAGAGGTATAACGCTCTTAGGTGCGGCTGCCGCCCATGACCGGCCCACCGCGGATTCTCATCCGGGCGGCAGCCAGGGACAGCGAGGCGCGGCTGACCGAGCACGATAGGCAACGAACGGTCCGGCGGCGAACGGCCGGCGGGCTCACGAACTCGGCGTGGCCTCGGCGCCCTCGTCGGCCCTCGTGGTGCCCTTGTTGAGGGCGGCCAGGATCGACTCGGCGGTGCGCCGGCCCACCCCGGGCACCTCGGTGATCTCCTCGACGGTGGCGGCGGAGAGCCGCTTGAGTGAGCCGAAATGCCGCAGCAACGCCTTGCGCCGCACCTCGCCCAGGCCGGGCACATGGTCCAGCGCCGACTCGGTCATCCGCTTGGAGCGGCGCTGCCGGTGGAAGGTGATGGCGAACCGGTGCGCCTCGTCGCGAACCCGTTGCAGCAGGTAGAGCCCTTCCGAGGTGCGCGGCAGGATGACCGGGAACTCGTCGTCCGGGAGCCAGACCTCCTCCAGCCGCTTGGCCAGCCCGCACAGCGCGACATCGTCGATGCCGAGCTCGGCGAGGGCCTGGGCGGCCGCCGCGACCTGCGGCGCGCCGCCGTCGACGACCACCAGCTGCGGCGGGTACGCGAACTTGCGCGGCCGGCCGGTGGTCGGATCGACCAGGATGCCGACCTGCGGCTCGTCGGCTTCACCAAGGCCACCCGGGGCGGCCGGATCGTCGGCCGGCTCGACCCCGACCTCGCCCGTCTCCGCCCGCGCGTCAAGGTAGCGGGCGAAGCGGCGGCGCAGCAC
This sequence comes from Micromonospora sp. U21, assembly GCF_018070045.1. Lineage (GTDB taxonomy): Bacteria > Actinomycetota > Actinomycetes > Mycobacteriales > Micromonosporaceae > Micromonospora. The sequence goes on along the minus strand of NZ_JAGPYK010000048.1, from coordinate 6,677 downwards.
CTCGGACATCGCGGAGAGGTCGTCCGTCGCGCCCCGAACGATGAACCGCCGGTACTCGCTCTTGCGGGGCAGCCCGTCCTCGAAGACCACCATGCTGGCCACCACGTCGGTGCCCTGGATCTGCGAGATGTCGAAGCACTCGATGCGCAGTGGCGAGGTGCGCATGCCCAGCGCCTCGCTGATCTCGTCCAGCGCCTTGCCCCGGGTGGTCAGGTCACCGGACCGCTTGAGCTTGTGCCGGGCCAGCGCGTCCTTGGCGTTGCGCTCCACCGTCTCCATCAGCGAACGCTTGTCGCCCCGCTGCGGCACCCGCAGCGACACGCGGCTGCCCCGGTGGGTGGAGAGCCACTCGGCCAGCGCGTCGGCGTCCGCGGGCAGCTCCGGCACCAGCAGCTCGCGGGGCACGTCGGCCTCACCGTGCTCGCCGCCGTACACCTGGGTGCAGAAGTGGTGCACCAGGTCGCCGGTGGTCAGCTCCTCGGTCTTCTCCACCACCCAACCGCGCTGGCCGCGGACCCGGCCGTCGCGGACGTGGAAGACCTGCACGGCCGCCTCGAGCGGGTCGTCGGCGAACGCGACCACGTCGGCGTCGGTGCCGTCGCCCAACACCACGGTCTGCTTCTCCATCGCCCGGCGCAGCGCGGCCACGTCGTCGCGCAGCCGGGCGGCCCGCTCGAACTCCAGCTGCTCGCTCGCCTCGGTCATCTCGCGTTCGATCTTGCGGACCATGGTGTCGGTGCGCCCGGCCATGAAGTCGCAGAAGCCGTCGACGATGGCCCGGTGCTCGTCGGCGGAGACGCTGCCGACGCAGGGCGCCGAACACTTGCCGATGTAGCCGAGGAGGCAGGGCCGGCCGACCTGGCCGGCCCGCTTGAACACCCCGGCGGAGCACGTGCGGGCCGGGAACACCCGCAGCAGCAGGTCGAGGGTCTCCCGGATCGCCCAGGCGTGCGAGTACGGCCCGAAGTAGCGCACGCCCTTGCGTTTCGCGCCGCGCATCACCTGGAGTCGCGGGTACTCCTCGTCGAGGGTGACGGCCAGGTAGGGGTACGACTTGTCGTCGCGGTAGCGGACGTTGAACCGGGGGTCATACTGCTTGATCTCGGTGAACTCCTGCTGGAGTGCCTCGACCTCGCTGCCGACGGTGATCCAGTCCACCGACTCGGCCGTGGTGACCATCTGCCGGGTGCGCTCGTGCAGATTCCAGATGTCGCCGAAGTAGGAGTTGAGCCGGCTGCGTAGGTTCCTCGCCTTGCCGACGTAGATCACCCGACCGGTGCCGTCTCGGAAGCGGTAGACCCCCGGGGACTCCGGGATGGTGCCGGGTGCGGGACGGTAGGTCGAGGGGTCAGCCACGCCAGCAAGCCTAGCCCGCGGCACCGACAGGCCACCGGAAGCGCTAGATCGACTCGGCCTTCAGGAGATCGGGGCGTCGACGGGGGCCGGGCACACCGACTTCCCGGAAGACGAGTCGATCCAGCGCCGGTGTCCCGGCCTGGGCGCGGGCTGTCAGGCCAGCGAAATCTGGTCGCCGGTGACCTTGATGTCCTTCGCCGGCAGCGGCTTGGTGGCCGGACCGGCCTTCACCGAGCCGTCCTCGATCGAGAACTTGCTGCCGTGGCAGGTGCAGTTGATGGTGCCGCCGTCGACGTTCGTGACCGGGCAGTTCTGGTGCGTGCAGATCGGGCTGAAGCCCTTGAACTGACCGGCGGTGGGCTGAGTGATGACCACACCCTCGGCGGCGAGGACCTTGCCGCCGCCGACCGGGATGCCGGCGGTGGTGGCCAACGACTGGGCGCCCTGCCGGTCGCCGCCGCCAGCGTCACCGGTGCTGGGCACCGCCGGGCCGCCGCTGGTGGGGGCGGTGCCGTCGCCACTGCCGGCGTCGTCACTGCCACAGGCGGCCAGTACGACGGCCGCGCCGACCGCCCCGACGCCGGTGAGCAGAGCCCGACGGGTCTGCGTACCCGGACCGGTCAGCGCCTGATCGTCACTCATGCCTCGCCTCTCTCTCGGCCACTGCGCCGGTCAAGAGCCGGCCACACCTCTCCACACGGGCAACTGTGCCGGATGGTTCACGGTGGCACCCGTCCGACCCAGGAAATGGGACGGGGCGGGCCGGACCGCGTTTCGCGCACCGCAGTCAGCGCGCGAAACGGGCCGGACCCGCCCCACAGGTAGCGGGGTCAGCGCGCGCCGGCCGCCGCCACCTTGCGGCTCACCCGCGTCTTGGTGACCCCGTTGGCCTTGGCGGCCCGGGTGGTGGCGGCCGCCGCGCCCTTGGCCTCGCCATCGAGCTTGAGCACCTGGCGCAGGAACTGGCCGGTGTGGCTCTCGGGCACCTCGGCGACCTCTTCGGGAGTGCCGGTGGCGAGCACCATGCCGCCCCGGTGGCCGCCCTCCGGGCCCATGTCGATCAGCCAGTCGGCCGTCTTGATCACGTCGAGGTTGTGCTCGATGGTGATCACCGTGTTGCCCTTGTCGACCAGCCCCTCCAGCACCATCAGCAGCTTGCGGATGTCCTCGAAGTGCAGGCCGGTGGTCGGCTCGTCGAGCACGTAGACCGTCCGCCCCGTGGAGCGCTTCTGCAGCTCGGAGGCGAGCTTGACCCGCTGGGCCTCACCACCGGAGAGGGTTGGCGCGGGCTGGCCGAGGCGGACGTAGCCGAGACCGACGTCGACCAGCGTCTTGAGGTGACGGTGGATGGCCGGGATGGCCGAGAAGAACTCGGCGGCCTCCTCGATCGGCATCTCCAGCACGTCCGAGACGGTCTTGCCCTTGTAGTGCACCTCGAGGGTCTCCCGGTTGTACCGGGCGCCCTTGCAGACCTCGCACGGGACGTACACGTCGGGCAGGAAGTTCATCTCGATCTTGATCGTGCCGTCACCGGAGCACGCCTCGCAGCGCCCGCCCTTGACGTTGAACGAGAACCTGCCCGGACCGTACCCGCGCACCTTGGCTTCGGTGGTCTCGGCGAAGAGCTTGCGGACGTGGTCCCAGACCCCGGTGTAGGTGGCCGGGTTGGAGCGCGGCGTCCGGCCGATCGGCGACTGGTCCACGCCGACGACCTTGTCCACGTGCTCCAGGCCGCCGACCCGGGTGTGCCGGCCGGGCACCAGCCGGGCACCGTTGATCTGATTGGCCAGCACCGCGTACAGGATGTCGTTGACCAGCGTCGACTTGCCCGAGCCGCTGACCCCGGTTACCGCGATCAGCTGGCCCAGCGGGAAGGAGACGGTCAGGTTGCGCAGGTTGTGCTCGCGCGCCCCGTGCACCACCAGCTCCCGGTCCTTGGTCTGCGGGCGGCGCTTCTGCGGCGTCGGGATCGACCGGCGCCCGGACAGGTACGCCCCGGTGACCGACTCCGGGTTCTCCAGCAGCGCCGGCACCGAGCCGCTGTGCACGATCTTGCCGCCGTGCTCACCGGCGCCGGGCCCGATGTCGACGATCCAGTCGGCGGTGCGGATGGTGTCCTCGTCGTGCTCCACCACGATCAGCGTGTTGCCCAGGCCCCGCAGCCGGATCAGGGTCTCGATCAGCCGGTGGTTGTCGCGCTGGTGCAGACCGATCGACGGCTCGTCGAGCACATACAGCACGCCCACCAGCCCGGAGCCGATCTGGGTGGCCAGCCGGATGCGCTGCGCCTCGCCGCCGGAGAGGGTGCCGGCCGGCCGGTCCAGGGAGAGGTAGTCCAGGCCGACGTCGAGCAGGAAGCGCAGCCGGGCGTTGATCTCCTTGAGCACCCGCTCGGCGATCATCTTCTGCCGGTCGGTGAGCTCGATGCCCGCCAGCAGGTCGGCGCACTCCCCCACGGACAGGTTGCAGACCTCGGCGATGCTCTTGCCGGCCAGCGTGACCGCGAGCACCTCGGGCTTGAGCCGGGCACCGCCGCACGCCGCGCACGGCACGTCGCGCATGTAGCCCTCGTACTTGTCGCGGGACCACTCGGACTCGGTGTCGGAGTGCCGGCGCTCGATCCACTGCACCACACCCTCGAAGCCGGTGTAGTAGGAGCGCTCGCGGCCGTACTTGTTGCGGTAGCGCACGTGCACCTGGTCGTCGGAGCCGTGCAGGATCGTCTTCTGCGCCCGCGCCGGCAGCGCCCGCCACGGGGTGTCGACGTCGAAGTGCTGGGCCTCGCCGAGCGCCTCCAGCAGGCGCAGGAAGTATTCCAGGTTGTGGCCGGTGGACCAGGGCTGGATGGCGCCCTCGCGCAGGGAGCGCTCCGGGTCGGGCACCAGCAGCTCCGGGTCGACCTCCTTCTTGGTGCCCAGGCCGGTGCACTCCGGGCAGGCGCCGTACGGCGCGTTGAAGGAGAAGACCCGGGGCTCAAGGTCCTCGATGGCGAGCGGGTGGTCGTTGGGGCAGGCCAGGTGCTCCGAGTAGCGACGCTCCCGGTCCGGGTCGTCCTCGGGCAGGTCGACGAAGTCGAGCAGCACCAGGCCGCTGGAGAGGCCCAGGGCGGCCTCGACCGAGTCGGTCAGCCGCTGCTTGGCGCTCGGCTTGACGGTGAGCCGGTCGATCACCACCTCGATGGTGTGCTTCTCCTGCTTCTTGAGCTTGGGCGGCTCGGTCAGCGGGTGTACCACTCCGTCGACCCGGGCCCGGGCGTAGCCCTTGGCCTGCAGCTCGGCGAAGAGGTCGACATATTCGCCCTTGCGGCCGCGGATGACCGGGGCGAGCACCATGAACTTGGTGCCCTCGGCCATGGCGAGGACCCGGTCGACGATCTGCTGCGGGCTCTGCCGGGAGATCCGCTCGCCGCAGACCGGGCAGTGCGGCTCACCGATGCGGGCGTAGAGCAGGCGCAGGTAGTCGTAGACCTCGGTGATGGTGCCGACGGTCGAACGCGGGTTGCGCGAGGTCGACTTCTGGTCGATCGAGACGGCCGGGCTCAGGCCCTCGATGAAGTCGACGTCGGGCTTGTCCATCTGGCCGAGGAACTGCCGCGCGTACGACGAGAGCGACTCGACGTAGCGCCGCTGCCCCTCGGCGAAGATCGTGTCGAAGGCCAGGCTCGACTTGCCCGACCCGGACAGCCCGGTGAACACGATGAGTGCGTCCCGGGGCAGGTCGAGACTGACGTCACGCAGATTGTGCTCGCGCGCGCCACGGATGATCAGTCGGTCGGCCACGGTGCGTGTACTCCCGGGAGAAGACGAAGCGAAGGATGTGTCCAGCTCTGGGGTGATCTGAGCGGTCGTGCGGGCGCGGAAAACACGCCTCGGCAACTCTAGCCCCGAGGTATGACAGTTTCCCCCGCCCGCACATTCCCCCGCTCAGCCCGGTCGGCCGGGCCGGTCACCAGCCCCGGTCAGTAGCCTCCTGGCGTCGGTGGCCGGGTCGCCCGGCGCCGGGCGGAACGCCACCCGCCACGTCGCTCCGCGGCCAGCCGCGCCTCGCGCCGCCTGCTCTCCTGGGCCACCTCCCCCTGCAGCCGCCGCCAGCTCTCCCAGCGGCGGGTGGAGAGCTCCCCGGTACGCAGCGCGTCGCGCACCGCGCAGGCGGGCTCGCCGTCGTGCCCGCAGTCGGCGTACCGGCAGCCCTCGGCCAACCCGGCGATGTCGGCGAACGCACGGTCGAGCCCGACCACGCCGTCCAGCAGGCCGACCGCCCGCACGCCGGGCGTGTCGATCACCGCGCCGCCGCCGGGGATCGGCACCAGTGCCCGCCAGGTGGTGGTGTGCCGGCCCTTGCCGTCGACCCGCCGGATCGCCTGGGTCGGCATCATCACCGCGCCGGCCAGCGCGTTGACCAGGCTCGACTTGCCGGCGCCGGACGGCCCGAGCAGGCCGAGCGTGCGTCCGGGCGCCACCTCGGCGCGCAGCGGTTCCAGGCCGAGGCCACGCTCGGCGCTGACCGGCAGCACCGGCACACCGGGGGCGACCGCGGCCAGCTGGCGGGCCAGCGCGTCCGGGTCGGCCGCGAGGTCGGCCTTGGTCAGCACGACCAGCGGCCGGGCCCCGGACTCGTGGGCCAGGGAGAGCAGCCGCTCGATCCGGCCGACGTCCGGCTCCGGGTGCACCGGCTCCACCACGGCGGCCGCGTCGAGGTTGGCGGCCAGCACCTGGCCGCTGGCGTCCTTTCCCGCGGTACGGCGGATCAGCGCGGCCCGTCGGGGCAGCACCGCCTCCACGGTGGTGCGGCGATCCGGCCAGTGCGCGAGCAGCACCCAGTCGCCCGCGCAGGGCAGCGCGGAGGGGTCCCGCACGGCGACGGTCAGCACCGCCCCACCCAGGCTGGCCCGGACCGGGCCGGCCGCGGTGAGCACCGTGCAGACCCCCCGGTCCACCCGGGCCACCCGGCCCGGGTGGTGGTCGCCTCGCCGCGCGGCGTACGCCGCCCGCTCGGCGTCCCAGCCGAGGGCGGTCAGATCGATCGTCATGGCTTCCTCATCGGTGTCGAAGCTGGTGATGGCGGAACACACGTGCCACGTCCGGCATGATCACCACCTCCGTCCGACGTCCCGGTGCCGCGTATGCCGCTGACGGTAGGGCGCGCGCCGACGCGCCGAAAGCGATTTCCCCGGCGACGCCGCGGCGGCGGACCGCTAGACGAGTTGTTCCGAATTCCGGTCAGTGGTCGTAGGCGATCAGTGATCGGGTGACGGGTGCGCTGGTCTTGTTGTTGTGCCAGATCGCGGCGGTCATGGCCAGGAGGCGTTGAGCCACGCGTAC
>NZ_JAGPYK010000047.1 GCF_018070045.1 Micromonospora sp. U21 | reverse complement strand
GGGTGGGGGTGGGAGGAGGTCGGTTGCGTGGGTCGCGACCTGATCGGCGATCAGGGTGAGCGCGGCGTCGGCGGGCATCGGATCCAGGGTGCGGCCGCCGCGCAGGCGCAGGGCGAGGTGCCCGTCGGCCGCCTCCCGGGAACCCAGCACCCCGAGGTACGGGACGCGGCGGCGGGCCGCGTCCCGGATCCGGGCGCCCAACGAGCCGGCAGCGTCGACCTCGACCCGCAGCCCGGCGGCGACGGCGCGCCGGGCCAGCTCGGCCGCCGCGTCGGCCTGCCCGTCGTCCACCGGCAGCAGCACCAGCTGGACCGGCGCGTACCAGGCCGGGAAGGCGCCCTGGTGCACCTCGATGAGGTACGCGAACAGCCGCTCCATGCTGCCGACCAGGCTGCGGTGCACCATCACCGGCCGGCGCCGGCTGCCGTCGGAGTCGGTGTACGACAGGTCGAACCGTTCCGGCTTGTCGAAGTCCAGCTGAATGGTGGAGATGGTCGACTCCCGGCCGGCCGCGTCGACGATCTGGATATCGATCTTCGGGCCGTAGAACGCGGCCTCCCCGGGCGCCTCCACGTACGCCACCCCGGCCAGCGCGCCCCGGAGCAGTTCCTCGGCTCGGGCCCACTGCGCGTCGTCGCCTACGTACTTCTCGCCCGGCCCGCGCAGCGACAGCCGGAAGCCGGCCGGGCGGACGCCGAGCGCGGCGTGCGCGGCTTGGATCAGCCGCATGATCTCCACGACCTCCTCGCCCACCTGGTCCGGAGCACAGAAGGTGTGCGCGTCGTTGAGCGAGATGGCACGCACCCGGGACAGCCCGCCGAGCACTCCGGAACGCTCCGGGCGGTACATCCCGCCCAGCTCGGCGATCCGCAGCGGCAACTCCCGGTAGGAGCGGCCCCGGGCCCGGAAGACCAGCGCGTGGTGCGGGCAGAGCGCGGGCCGGAGCACGAACTCGTCGTCGGCGCTCAGCCGCATCGGCGGGAACATGTCGTCGGCGAAGTAGCCGAGGTGACCGGAGAGTTCGAAGAGTTCGCGCTTGCCGAGCGGCGGCGAGTAGACGTGCTGGTGGCCGGATCGGCGCTCCAGCTCCCGGACGTACTCCTCGACGGCGTGCCGGGCGGCGGCGCCGGCCGGCAGCCAGATCGGCAGGCCGGCGCCGGCCAGCGGGTCGGAGACGAAGAGGTCCAGCTCCCTGCCGAGCTTACGGTGGTCGATCATGTCGTGCTCCTGGATCGGGTACGACCCGGAGGCGACCTGGACTCCGAACGCCGCGCGGCCCTCGGGGGCGGATCGCCCCGGGGCCTGGTCGACGGTGGTTACGTCAGAGCGGCACGCCGGGAACACCCGGCGTCGTGGTCACCACTACCGCGCTGCACATGGGGCGACCGTACCCGTCGGGCCATCGGGGACGCACCCGGATTTGGCGTGGCGGAGGGGAGGGCGGGCCGCCGGCGCGGGACCCGCCGGCGGCCCCTGGGCGGCCCGGAACGTCAGGAACGGGGGACCCGACGGTGCCGGGGCCGCGCCGACAACGGTACGCCGACGCACGCCGATCCGCCGACCGGCGCGGGCCGGGCGGACGGCTGCGAACCGTCACCCGAGGACGGTTCGCCTCGTTGTACCTGGGTGGCCCAGTCGTGTCGACGGTCACGGCGGGGTGGGGCCGTCCACGGTGACGCCGGACACGCCGTCAGGCTCGAGACACCCAATCGGCCGCATTCGGCGAGGTGGCACGCGTGCCCGAACTACTGACTGACGTCGCATCGCCGACGTGGGCGTACCTCGTGCTGCTCGGCCTGCTGATCGCGGACGCCTTCGTCCCGGTGATTCCCACGCAGATCGTCATGATCACCAGCGGTGCACTCACCGTCTACGGTGGGCTCAGCCTGCCGGTCACCATCGCCGTCGGCGCGCTCGGCGTCTTCGCCGGCGACCTGGCCTGCTACCTGCTGGGTCGCGGCGCACCGGACCGGCGGGCCCCCCGGCACGCCGAACCGAGCCGGGCGCGACGGGTCGCCAGCCGGGTCACCCAGGGGTTGCGGCAACCCGGGCCGCTGGTCATTCTGCTCTGCCGGTTCGTGCCCGGTGGGCGGATGGCGGCCTGCTTCTCAGCCGGCCGCAGCCGCTACCCGTACCGGCTGTTCGTGCTCTACGAGGCGGTCGCCGCGCTGGGCTGGGCCACCTACGGCGCGCTGGTCGGCCACCTGGGCGGCACCGCGCTCACCGAGTCGGCCTGGCGGTTGGCCATCATCGCCACCGCCGCGGCGGCCGGCTTCGCCGCCGCCGGGTGGGCGATGACGCTGGTCAGCGCACGGCACGCCCGGGCCGCAGCCGCAGCCGACATCCCCATCGACTGAAGCACCCCGGGTGCCTCTAGGGGTGGTCCCCCGGGACGATTTCGGTGGCCGTCCCGGATCCGCCTCGGGCCTCCGGAGCGACAGGCTGAGTCATGCCTGCAACCCGGAGCACCGGCCTGCTCGCCCTCGGCGGGATCGCCCTGGCGGCGCTGCTGACCGTGATCGGCCACCTCGAAGTCAACGACGACCTCAACCCGTGGGCGCTGACCATCAGCGACTTCGCGGTCTCCGACCGGGGTGGCGTCATCGACGTCGCGATGGTGGTGCTCGCGCTCGCCACCGTGGCGCTGCTGTACGGGCTGCGTCGCACCGGCCCACCCCAACCGACCCCCGGTCGGTCGGCCGAGCTGCTGCTCGGCGCGTGGGTGGCCGGGCTGGTGCTGGCCGCGGTCGTGCCGACGAACGAACCGGGCACCGACATGACCACCGCCGCCTACCTGCACCGGTACGCCTCGGTGGTCGCCTTCCTGGCGCTGCCGGCCGCCGGCTGGCTGCTCGCCCGCCGGCCCGACCTGGCGCCCGCCGCCCGGATGCTGCGCACCCTCGTCGTGCTCAGCCTGGCCCTGGCGGCGGCGATGATCTGGTCCGCCTACCCCGGCGACCGCCTGCTGATCGGCCTGGCCGAACGCCTGCTCATCCTCGCCGAGGTCGCCGTGCTCGGTACCGTCGCGGTGGCCCTGGCCCGGACGCCCGTCGCCCGGTGGGTCGTCACTCCAACTCGTGGAGCATGAGCTGACGGGCCGCCTCGGTGATCGAGCCGGAGAGGCTCGGGTAGATGGTGATGGTCTGGGCCAGCTCGTTGACGGTGAGGTTGTTCTCCACCGCCATGGTGATCGGCAGGATCAGCTCGCTGGCCTTCGGGGCGACCACCACGCCGCCGACGACCTGACCGCTTGCCGGCCGGCAGAACAACTTCACGAAGCCGTCGGAGAGGTCGTCCATCTTCGCCCGGGCGTTGCCCGACAGCGGCAGCATCACCTGCCGGGCCGGCACCTTGCCGGCATCCACCTCGTCCTGCGAGACGCCCACGGTGGCCAACTCCGGGTCGGTGAAGACGTTCGCCGCGACGGTCCGCAGCCGCAGCGGGCGGACCGCCTCGCCGAGGGCGTGCCACATCGCGATCCGGCCCTGCATGGCGGCGACGCTGGCCAGCAGCAGGACGCCGGTGCAGTCACCGGCGGCGTAGATGCCGGGCACATTGGTCCGGGACACCCGGTCGACCGTGACGTAGCCGCCCCGGCCCAGCTCCACGCCGTACTCGGCGAGGCCCAGGTTGGCGGTGTTCGGAATCGAACCGACCGCGATCAGGGCGTGCGAGCCGGAGACCTTGCGGCCGTCGGAGAGCTCCACCTCGACGCCGTCGGCCGTACGCCGGACCGCGTCGGCCCGGGAGTTGTTGAGGATGCTCATGCCCCGGTTGCGGAACACCCGCTCGATGGCCGACGCCGCGTCGGCGTCCTCGTGCGGCATGACCCGGTCGCGGCTGGAGACCAGGGTGACCTGGACCCCCATCGCCAGGTACGCGCTGGCGAACTCGGCACCGGTCACGCCGGAGCCGACCACGATCAGATGCTCGGGCAGCTCGGGCAGGTCGTACACCTGGCGCCAGGTCAGGATGCGCTCACCGTCCGGTACGGCGGTGGGCAGCTGGCGGGGCGTCGAGCCGGTGGCCACCAGCACGGTGGACGCGGCGATCGAGTATTCCTCGCCGCCGTCGGCGGGGGTGACGATGACCCGGTGGGTGTGGCCCAGGGTGTCCTCGCCCAGCCGGGCCGTGCCGGCCACGAAGGCGACCCCCGCCTTGAGCAGCTTGGCGTGGATGTCGGCGGACTGCGCCAGCGCCAGCCGCTTGACCCGCTCGTGCACCGCCCGCGCGTCGACGGTGACCGCCTCCAGGCCGTCCGAGTGCACCCCGAACTCTTCGGTGTCCCGGTAGCCGGTGACCACCTCCGAGCTGGCGATGAAGGTCTTCGACGGAACGCAGTCAGAGAGCACGCAGGCCCCGCCCGCACCGTCGGCCTCCACCACGGTGACATCGGCGTCCAGCTGAGCGGCGACCAGCGCCGCCTCATACCCGGCCGGCCCCCCGCCGATGATCACGATCCGGCTCACAGCGTCTGCCCTTCGTCGATGCTCACAGTGACTTTCTTCTCCCGAACGCACCCGACACGCACAGTCGTATTCTCCCCCACCCGCCTGTCCGGCTATCGTCATCGCCGTGCGTCTTCACGCCGCCTACGGCTCAAACCTGGATCCCGCCCGGATGCGCGCCTACTGCCCGCATTCGCCGATGGTGGGTGTCGGCTGGCTGGAGGGGTGGCGGCTGACCTTCGCCGGAGCGGACGTGATCGGCTGGGAGGGCGCGGTGAGCACCCTGGTCGAGTCCCCCGGTGACCGGGTCTTCGTGGCGCTCTACGACATCCACCCGTACGACGCCGCCCAGCTCGACGAGATCGAGGGGGTGACCGCCGGCACGTACCGCAAGCTGCACGTCCGGGTCTCCACCCTCGACGGCGACGTGACCGCGTGGATCTACGTCTTCGACGGTTACGAGGGCGGGCTGCCGACCTCGTGGTATCTCTCCGAGATCGCGACCGCCGCCGAGCAGGCGGGCGCGCCGGACGACTACGTCACCGAGCTGCGGTCCCGCCCCACCGGCACCGCGTCGGCCTAGAGGCTGTCGCACGCTGCCAGTCTGCTACCAACGCCGGCCGGACCGTCCGTCGGGCCCGACCGGCGTCGTCAATCACACACCGGCGGCCGGGACGAGCAGCTGGTACATGTCGGTCCACCGGGTCTCCCGCAGACCCACGGACCGGTAGAGCGACAGCGGGGCGGTCGGGTTCGTGAGGTCCACGCCCAGCCCGGCCGCCTGCCGGCCCTTCTCGGCGTAGCGGGCGAAGGCGCGGCGCAGCAGCGCGGCGCCCACCCCCCGCCGGCGGTACGCGGGCAGCACCGCCAGGCTCCGCACGAAGCCCTCCTGCTGGTCGAGCGCCTGATCCGAGGACTGCAACACGCCCGCCACCACCCCGTCGACCTCGGCGACGAACCACTCGTCCCAGGCGGTCACGTCACCGATCCGGGCCCGCCACCGCTCGTACGACAGCGGCTCGTGATCCGGGGTGTCGCCGAAGGCGGTGTCCTGGATCCGGTGGAACTCCCGCAGCTCGGCCTCGTCGTCCGGACGGACCGGCCGTACCGTCACCCCGGGCGGCGATGGCAGCTCGGCGGGCAGATCGGCCAGTGTGCGGCGCATCCGGACGTACCGCTTGGCCAGGGTGAACCCGACGGCACGCAGGTCGCGTTCCCAGTCGCGTTCCGGCGCGAAGACCGCGCAGCGGACGGTGAGTGCCGGCAGCACCCGCTCGGCCGCCCGCTCGGCGACCCGGTCCAGTTGCCGGGCCAGCAGCGGCGCCCGGACCGCGGCGGCCCGCTCCGGATCGACGTAGACCTCGACGAACTCCCTGCCCACCCCGGTCGGGTTGTCGACGGTCGCCCAGCCCACCACGGTGTCGTCCGGGTCCACCGCCAGCCAGGAGTCGCGGGCCGGGTCGAAGAAGGGGGCGGTCAGCGACTCGGCGACGTCCTCGGCGTCGAAGTCGGGATGGCCGATGGCGAAGGTGTCGGCGGCGTGCACCACCGAGAGGATCGCCGACACGTCGTCGAGGGTGGGCCGGCGCATGGTCCAGCCAGCGGGAAGGGTCACGGCAGGTGATCCTGGCAGCCGGGCGCCGCGAACGCCGCCCATTTTTAAGGAAGGGCCCCTTGTTAACGCCTGGCGTCAACAAGGGGCCCTTCCTTTCACCGATGGATGAGGTCAGCGCGGGTCTGGTGCAGCAGCTCCACCAGCTCGATGCCGTCGGCGGGGCCGAGCGCCGCGAACGCCGGTGCGGCCAGCCGGTCGGTGACCGCCTCCGCCCAGAGCCGCCGACGCACCAGCGGCCCGACCGGCGGGTACGGCGGCGGCCAGCCACAGGCCACCGCACCGGCCTCCCCCTCCGGCCCGGCCAGTACGGCCTCGAGCGGGGTCATCCCGGCGGCGCGTACGGCCAGCAGGTAGGCGCCGGTGAAGTGTTCGCGGAGCAGCCGCAGCCCGGCGGCGCTCCGGGCGCCCGGGGAGACATCCGGCAGTGGCATGGCCCGCCATGCGGCGAAGAGCGGCATGCCGCTGGAGTCCGCCGCCGCCACCGCCCGCTCGACCAGCCCGGCCAGGCGCTCGACGCCGGGCAACGCGCCCAACCGCTGCGCCCCCCACCGGCAGCATTCGGCGAGGCTGGCGGCGGCGACCTCGGCCGGCCGGACGACACGGGCCGCCGCGTCCCAGCCGTCGGCGACCGCGTCCGGGGCGATGAAGCCGAGGGCCGCGGCGGCCGTCTCGGCCCGTACGTCGCCGAGCGCACCGGCCCGTCCGCTGATGTAGAAGGCCCAGCCGGAGATGCCGAGCAGCCGTGCCCGGCGCAGCGTGGTCGGGCACCGACTGAATACGTCGCCTAGGTCGAGCGCGACAGGCTTGCTGGCTGCGGCGACCTGCTCCGGTGTCATCCGAGCGCCACCCTTTGACGCCCCGGCCCGGTCAGCGCGGGCAACCAGGACACCGACCGTCCGACCACGACGGCCTCCCGATCCGGCACCACCGGCGCGGGACGGTCCGGCCACTCGTCGTCGTCCATCGATGGTCAGTCTGCCGGGCCACCGCCCGAGTTCGCATCCCCCTCTTCGGCCGCCAGCGCCTCAACCGCCGCCTCCACCTCGCCAGCGCGCCGCCGGGCCACGGTGACGGCCCGCTCCGCCGCACGCCGGGCCAGCTTGGCCCGGCTGAGATCCTGCTCCGCCACCGCCCGCCGCCGCTCCAGCTCGGCCAGCTCGGTCTCTATCTCGTCGAGCAGGGCGGCGCCGTCCCGCTCCTGCCCGGTCGCCTCGGCCAACCCGGCCTCGGCCCGCTCCTGGTCGGTCCGCGCCCTGGCCAGTTCCCGGTCCAGTGCCCGGCGCTGCCGCGCCCGCTCGGCCCGGGCCGCCCGCTCGGCACGCTCCGCGGCCCGGTCGGTACGGGGGGCCGCTTCGGGACCCGCCCGCTGGGCGCCCGGACGGCGGGCCGGGCGTTCCGCTGCCCGCTCCTCGTCATCGCCGGTGACCAGCCGCAGCTGCGGTCGGGGCACCTCGCCGAAGCCGGCGTAGGTGGCCGACCGCAGCAGCCGCCCGGACCGGACCTGCTCGGCGACGTCAGCATCGGAGAGCGCCGCGTTCAGGGTCGCCTCCACCTCGGCCAACGGCAGCTTGCCGGCCGGCGGCGCGTCCGGCTCCGCCGCGGCGAGCTTGCGAACCTCGGCCACCAGGGCGCCGACCACCGCCCGGCGCTGTCCGGACAGCTCCCGGAGTCGGGGCCCGCGCAGCTCCCGCTGGGCGGTCCGCAGCGCGTCGGCGAGCTGGACCAGGTCGGCGACCAGCTCGGGACGGTGGATGGCGAGCAGGTTCACCAACCAGGCGGCGACCGTGGGGCGGCGCAGCCGAGCCAGCTGCCGGGCGGTGGTCGGGTCGCCGGCGCGGCGGGCCTCGGCCACGGCGGCGTCCCGGGCGGCCACGAACCGCTCCGGTGGGGTGCGGTAGAGCTGCTGCACCAGCTCGGGGGAGGGGCCGGGCATGGACTCAGACGTCCACCCGGCTACCGGGCTCCAGGCGCTGGTACTCGGTGCCGGACAGCGCGGAGTACTGGCGATTGAGCAGGCCCAGCCCGTTGTCGTTGAGCAGCCCGTCGTGCAGCGCGTACGCGCGGCGCGGGGCGACCGCCCGGATGAAGTCGAGTACCTCGGAGAACTTCGACCAGGGAGCGTGGATCGGCGCGAAGAGCGTGTCGACCGGCGTCTCCTCCGGCACCACCAGGGCATCGCCCGGGTGGTAGACCACGTCGTTGATCAGGAAGCCGAGATTGTCCAACACCGGGAGGTCGGGGTGGATCACCGCGTGTTTCCCGCCGTAGGCGCGGACGGCCACCCCGGCGGCGGTGAACGACTCACCGGCCGTCACCGGACGCAACGCCTCGGCCGCGTCACCCAGGGTGCCGGCGAGCGAGGCGGGCCCGTGGATCGGAAACGGTCGCCGGTCGAGTTGCATACGCACCGCCGCCACATCGAGGTGGTCGGGATGTTCGTGGGTGATCAGCACCGCGTCCGCACCGTCCAATGCCGCTGGGTCGCTGAACATTCCGGGGTCGACGACGATCACTCCCCCGTCGTGTTCCACGCGGATGCAGGAGTGGGCGTACTTGGTGAGCCGCATCGTGACTCCTCGATTATCGAATCGTGACGTCCTCAGCGCAGTCTGCCGGAACCAGCCGACGAGCGCGCCGCGTCCGAGGTATCGCCACACCGGCTGACGACGATGGGAGCGGGGATGGACGGACGGACAGGACGGCGGCGCGGCGCTCTGCTGGCGGCAACGGTACTGGCGGCGGTGCTGGCGTTGACAGGGTGCGGTGCCGGCGACAGCGGGGCACGGGACACGGCAGGCTCGGCGGCCGAGGCGCCGGCGGCCAACGGCGGCGGGGCGGACAAGGACAGCGCCGCCGGGGCACCGGAGGCGGGCGGGGCCGGCGCTCCGGACCTGCGGGTCGACCAGCGGGCCATCATCTACACCGGAACCATGCGAGTACAGGTGGACGATGTGGACGCCGCCGCCCGTGAGGTCGCCGCCGCGGTCACCCGGTCGGGTGGCTTCATCGGCGGCGACCAGCGGCGCAGCGCAGAGGCAGACGCGGTGGCGGAGTTGCAGCTGCGGGTGCCGGCAGCGAAGTTCGCCGGCGTGGTGGAGGAGATCGCGAAGCTCGGCAAGCAGGAGAGCCGGGAGATCAGCACCCAGGACGTCACCGAGGAGACCATCGACCTGGACGCCCGGATCACCAGTCAGCGGGCCCGGGTGGACAGCGCTCGCCGGCTGCTCGCCCGAGCCACCTCGATCACCGACCTGGTGTCGCTGGAAAACGAGCTGGGTCGCCGCGAGGCCGACCTGGCGTCGCTGGAGGCCAAGAAGCGGCGGCTGGCCGACCTGACCGCCCTCTCCACGATCACCGTGTCGCTGGCCGGGCCGGCGGCGAAGAGCACCGAGGAGAAGACCGAGACCGGCTTCCTGGTCGGGCTGAAGGGCGGCTGGAAGGCGTTCGTCGCCTCGCTGACCGTCCTGCTCACCGTGCTGGGCGCGCTGCTGCCCTGGCTGGTGGCGCTCGGCGTACCGGTGGCGGTGCTGCTGCTGGTGCTGCGCAGACGGAAGAAGGCCCCGGCCCTGGTCGCTCCGGTCAGCGCACCGCCGCCAGTGCCCGCAGCGCGGTCTGCACCATGACGCGTACGCCGGCCGGGATGGCCCCCTCGTCGACGTCGAAGGACGCGCGGTGCAGGTCGACGTTGGGCCCGGAACGGCCCACGCCGAGCCGGGCGAGGGCGCCGGGGACGTACTCCAGGTACCAGGAGAAGTCCTCGCCGCCCATGCTCTGCGGCGTCTCGGCGATCCCGTCCGGGCCGAGAGCGGCGGCGGTGGCGCCGGTCAGCACCTGGATGGCCCGCGCGTCGTTGCACACCGGCGGCCGGCCACGCAGGTATTCCAGGTCGACCGTCGCGCCGGTCGGCGCGATCACGTCCCGGACGACCTGAGCCACGATCTTGGGAGCCTGTTCCCAGGTGTCGCGATCCATCACCCGCAGGGTGCCGGAGGCGGACGCCTCGGAGGGGATGACGTTGTAGCGGGTGCCGGCCGATGCGTGGCCGAAGACCAGCAGCAGACCGCTGTTGGCCGGCACCCGACGGCTGACCAGGGCGGGCACCTCGGTGATCAGCCGGCCGAGCGCGTCGACCAGGTCGACGGTCAGGTGCGGGCGGGCGGTGTGCCCACCCGGGCCGCTGAGCCGGACGGTGACGTTGTCGGCCGCCGCGGTGATCGGGCCGACCCGCAGGCCGACCTGGCCCACCGGCAGGTTCGGGTCGCAGTGCAGCGCGAAGATCTGCACCACGTCGTCCAGGCCGCCGGCCTCGATGACCTCCAGCGAGCCGCAGGGCAGGATCTCCTCGGCCGGCTGGAAGATGAGCCGGACCCGGCCGTCGAGCTCGCCGAGGTCGGCGAGCTGGGCCAGCAGCATGCCGACGCCGAGCAGGATCGAGGTGTGCACGTCGTGCCCGCAGGCGTGGCAGACGCCTGCCACCGTGGACCGGTAGGGCACGTCCTTGGGGTCGTCCAGCGGCAGGGCGTCGATGTCGGCGCGCAGCGCGATGACCGGGCCGTCCGGCCGGCCGTTGACGTCACAGATCACGCCGTTGCCCTTGGGCAGCAGTCGCGGGTTCAATCCGGCCAGGGAGAGTTCCCGGGCGATCAGGGCGGCCGTCTCGAACTCGGTGCCGGAGAGCTCGGGGTGCGAGTGGATGTGACGGCGGGTGGCGATCAGCCCGGGTACCCGGAGCGCGAGGAGGTGGTCCAGGTCGCGGGGCAGGGGCTGGGACCCGGGCCGCAGCTCCGGCCAGGACGACGCCAGCAGGCTGCCGGTGGGCAGCGTCAACGCACTCGTCACGTCGAATTCTCGATCACTAGAGATGGATGGATCATCGGGGACAGCAGACAGCCTAGACCTCCGGCGGTGACGCTGCGCAACCTCGTTACGGTGATGATCAGAGCGCACAGCGTCACGTATGCCCTGCTGAGGGCGCTCGGAGATGCGCGGGACAGCAGGTAGATCACGGTCGAACGCCGTCATCTGCCCCTCACCTCCTACAACGCGTAACCGATCTCAGCGGTCACGAATCCGGCGCCACTAGCGGGCCCACGTTGCGAATTGTCGCATTAGTCGGGGTGATGAACTGACACTCCGACAATAAGCCGACCACGCTCCGCAACGAGCCGGAAAAGACGCTCACACGCGCCCGTCCGCCATGACCGCACACGGTGTGCGTCCCCGTTCACCCGGTCGGGGTACCCCCAAACCTGGTGGACACACCCCGGACGCCGTCGGGGGCCACGCCGCCCTCGGCCCGTCCGGTGGAGGATCCGCTTCCGACTGTAGCTCTGCCCGGGCCGAACAAACCCGCTCTGACCTGGGAGAACGGCCGGTCGGCCGATCAGAACCGATCGGTGGGCCGGTACAGCCCCCACGCCTCGCGCAGCGTCCCGCAGACCTCACCGACCGTGGCGCGGGCCCGCAGCGCCTCCCTCATCGGGTACAGCACGTTCTCCGTGCCGTCGGCGGCGGCCCGCAGCTCGGCCAGGGTGCGCGCCACCGCGTTGGCGTCCCGCTCGGCGCGCAGCCGGGCCAGCCGGTCGGCCTGGGCCGCCTCGATCGTCGGGTCGACCCGCAGCGGCTCGTACGGCTCCTCCTCGTCGACCGCGAACCGGTTGAGACCGACCACCACCCGCTCACCCGAGTCGATCTCCTGGGCGATCCGGTACGCGGACTGCTCGATCTCGCGCTTCTGGAAGCCGGCCTCGATCGCGTCCACCGCCGAGCCGTGATCCGCGACCCGCTCCATCAACTCGACGGCGACGGCCTCGATCTCGGCCGTCATCGCCTCCACCACGTACGAGCCGGCGAACGGGTCGACGGTGGCGGTCAGGTCCGTCTCGTACGCCAGCACCTGCTGGGTACGCAGCGCGAGCCGGGCGGCCTTCTCGGTGGGCAGCGCGATCGCCTCGTCGAAGCTGTTGGTGTGCAGCGACTGGGTGCCACCGAGCACCGCACCGAGACCCTGCACCGCGACCCGCACCAGGTTAACCTCCGGCTGCTGGGCGGTGAGCTGCACGCCGGCGGTCTGGGTGTGGAAGCGCAGCATCATCGACTTCGGATCCTTGGCGCCGAATTCGTCACGCATCAACCGGGCCCAGATCCTGCGGGCGGCGCGGAACTTCGCCACCTCCTCCAGCAGCGTCGTGCGGGCCACGAAGAAGAACGACAGCCGGGGCGCGAAGTCGTCCACCGCGAGCCCGGCGGCCAGCGCGGCCCGGACGTACTCCACGCCGTTGGCCAGGGTGAACGCGATCTCCTGCGCGGGCGTCGCGCCGGCCTCGGCCATGTGGTAGCCGGAGATGGAGATGGTGTTCCACTTCGGCACCTCCTTGCGGCAGTACGCGAACGTGTCGGCCACCAGGCGCAGCGACGGCTTCGGCGGGAAGATGTACGTCCCCCGGGCGATGTACTCCTTGAGGATGTCGTTCTGGATGGTGCCGTTCAGCGCCGAGCCCGGCACCCCGTTCTCCTCGGCGACGAGCTGGTAGAGCAGCAGCAGCACCGATCCGGGGGCGTTGATGGTCATCGAGGTGGAGACCTTGTCCAACGGGATGTCGGCGAAGAGCAGCCGCATGTCCTCGATGGAGTCGATGGCCACGCCCACCTTGCCGACCTCGCCGTGGGCGATCGGCTCGTCCGAGTCGTAGCCCATCTGGGTCGGCAGGTCGAAGGCGACGGAGAGGCCCATCGTGCCGGCCCGCAACAACTGGTGGTACCGCGCGTTGGACTCGGTGGCGGTGCCGAAGCCGGCGTACTGGCGCATGGTCCACGGACGGGAGGTGTACATCGTGGGGTAGACCCCCCGGGTGTACGGGAACTCGCCGGGTGCGCCCAGCCGGGAGTCGAGGTCCTCCGGAAGGTCGGCCGCCGTGTAGACGCCCTCGATCGGGAAACCGGACTCGCTTGACCGCCGTTCGTTCATCCCCGGATGGTAGGACGCGTGGGCGTGTCGTCGGGTGAGGGATACCGCACAGTGCGTCCCGACCGGTCGACAGAAGGTGAACGGCAGAGCACGTTCTGTCGACTTCGATAAACGTCCGTCGCGTCGGCTTTCGCATCGGGCGTCGGAACCAGCAAGATAGGGGGGTTGTGTCCCAGCCCCCCTCGATTTCCCCCGGTGGCTTTTCTGTGACTCAGATCCCGACGTGGAGCGGCGGACAGGTAAGTCCCGCCAACGGACGTGCGGCGCCCGGCACCACCATTGGTGGCCGGTACTCGCTGCGGTCCTCGGTGGGCAACGGCGGCATGGGCACGGTGTGGCGCGCCACAGACACACTGCTGCGCCGCGACGTGGCGGTGAAGGAGGTCGTCCTGCCCCCGGGGCTGGCCCCCAGCGACCGCGACGCCATGTACGAGCGCACACTGCGCGAGGCGCGCGCCGCCGCCGCCATCCAGCACCCCGCGGTCGTGCAGGTGTACGACGTGGTCACCGAGGCCGGTCGGCCCTGGATCGTGATGGAGCTGCTGGACGCCCGCAGCCTCGCCGACATGGTGATCGAGGACGGGCCGGTCGCGCCCCGCGCGGTCGCCAAGATCGGCATCGCGCTGCTCGGCGCGCTGGAGGTCGCGCACGCGATCGGCGTGCTGCACCGTGACGTCAAACCGGCCAACGTGCTGATCTGCACCGACGGGCGCTGCGTGCTGACCGACTTCGGCGTCGCCCGGATGCCCACCGACGTGCAGCTCACCACGCCCGGCATGGTGCTCGGCTCGCCGCACTTCATCTCCCCCGAGCGGGCCATGGGCCAGGAGTTCGGCCCGCCGAGCGACCTGTTCTCGCTGGGTGTGACGCTCTACACGGCGGTCGAGGGGCGGCCTCCGTTCGACAAGGGTGACCCGATCGAGACCATGCACGCCGTGGTCGAGGACCCGCCCGCCCCGCCCCAGCGCAGCGGCCCCCTGACCCGGGTGCTGATGGGCCTGCTCGAGAAGGACCCGGCCCGCCGGCTGGACGTGCACACCTCCCGGGCCATGCTGCGCGAGCTGCTCGCCGGCCCCCTGGGCAGCACCGCCACCGCAGTGCACTCGGTGACCGACCCGTACGCCGTGGTGCCGGTGCAGCAGCGCCCCATCCCCGTCCTCCCGCCGGCCCAGCCCGAGCCGAAGCCGGACAGCCAGATCGGCGGCCCGGCGATGCTGGCCCCGGGCGAGTCCCTGACCGACCGCCTGGCGTCGCTGCGCCGGGGCGAACGCCCGCAGCCCGCCAACGCGGCCGGCGCCACCGGTTTCGACGAGACCAGCGCCGACGCGCTGGCCGGCCCACTGCACACGCCCACCGGCGCGATGCCCGTCCCCGGCCGGCCCGGCACCGGGCGCACCTACGGCGGCGCCGCGGACGCCACCCAGCGGGTGGACGCCGGCGGGCACCCGGACGCCACCCAGCGGGTCAGCTACGGCAGCCGGCCCGACGCCACCCAGCAGGTCGGCTATGGCAGCGCGCCGGAGGCCACCCAGCGCATCGGCGGCACGTACGGCGGCGGCAACCAGTGGTCGGTGCCGGGCACCGGCCAGCCCTGGGCCACGCCCGCGACGTCCGGCGGTGCCGGGGCTCTGGACAAGGTCCGCGCCACCGGAGGCCAACTGGTCACCACGGTCAAGGGTTGGCCGCGCAAGGTGCAGCTCGCCGCGGCCGGCGGTCTGGCTCTGGTGCTGCTGATCAGCGTGGTGGCGCTGTCGAGCGGCGGCGACGACCCCGCCCCGACCACCCCGCAGGCGCAGCCCACCGAGTCCGCCGCAGCCGGTGCAGCTCTGGAGACGCAGGAGCACGCGGCCCGGGGCATCCAGGTGATGGTGCCGAAGGGCTGGCGGAAGGCCACCGGCGGCAGCTACACCGACTACTTCGACCCGGCGGACGACGGCCGGAAGGTGCGCCTCATCACCGAGAAGTTCAGCACCAGCTCGGTGCGCTGGGCCGAGGTCGCCGAGGGCGGCCTCAAGAAGCCGAAGAGTTCCTGCGTCAAGCCGTACAACCGGCTGGCCATGACCGAGCAGGAGCTGGCCGGCGAGTCCGCGGCCGAGTTCGAGTACACCTGCGGCGAGGGCGACGCCAAGCGGCACGGCGTGTGGCGCGGGGTGGTGCACGAGGGCAAGGCGTACTCGTTCTACCTCACCTCGACCGACGCCAAGTTCGCGGAGAGCAAGCCGATCTTCGACGAGATGGTGCGGACGTTCCAGCTCACCGGAAACGGCTGAGCCGGAGGGAACCGACAGCGGTGATCGCCGCCGTGCTATCAAGAGGCATGGCGGCGGACACCACTGACATCGACGACATTCGCGAGCAAGCCCGGCGCTGGCTCGCCGACGACCCCGACCCGGTCAGCCGGGACGAGCTGACGGCGGTGCTGGACCGGCTACCGACGAGCGCCTCGGACCTGGCCGACCGGTTCGCCGGGCCGCTGACCTTCGGCACCGCGGGCCTGCGCGGCCCGTTGCGCGCCGGCCCGAACGGGATGAACCTCGCCGTGGTCACCCAGGCCGCCGCCGGCCTGGTGGGCTGGCTCACCGCCCAGGGCGGCACCGGCCCCCTGGTGATCGGGTACGACGCCCGGTACGGCTCCCGCCAGTTCGCCGAGCGGACCGCCCAGGTGGCCACCGGGGCCGGCCGGCCGGCGCTGCTGCTGCCCCGCCCGCTGCCCACCCCGGTGCTGGCGTACGCGGTGCGCAAGCTCGGCGCGGTCGCCGGGGTGATGGTCACGGCCAGCCACAACCCGCCGCAGGACAACGGCTACAAGGTCTACCTCGGTGCGGAGCTGGGCGGGGAGCTGGGCGCCGGAGCGCAGATCGTGCCACCGGCCGACGCCGGCATCGAGGCCGCCATCCGGGCGGTCGGCCCGGTGACCGAGGTGCCCCTGGGCCCGCCCGGTGAGGTGCTGGGTGACGACCTGGTCGCCTCGTACGTCGAGCGGGCCACCGCGGTGATCGCGCCGGACGGGCCGCGGGACCTGACGGTGGCGTACACCCCGCTGCACGGGGTGGGTGCCGCGGTGCTCACCGCCGCCTTCGCGCGGGCCGGCTTCCCGGTGCCCGGGGTGGTGCCCGAGCAGGCGGAGCCGGACCCGGCGTTCCCCACCGTGTCGTTCCCCAACCCGGAGGAGCCGGGGGCGGTGGACCTGCTGATCGCGCTGGCCGACTCCACCGGCGCGGACCTCGCCATCGCCAACGACCCGGACGCGGACCGCTGCGCGGTGGTGGTCCGCGAGGGCGCCACCGGCTGGCGGATGCTGCGCGGCGACGAGGTGGGCGCACTGCTGGCCGACCACCTGATGCGCCGCGGGGTGACCGGGCTCTACGCCACCACCATCGTCTCGTCGTCCCTGCTGCGGGCGATGTGCGCGGCCCGGGGCCTGCCCTACGACGAGACGCTGACCGGCTTCAAGTGGATCGTCCGGGCCGGCGGCGGGAGCGCGCCGCTGGTCTACGGGTACGAGGAGGCGCTCGGCTACTGCGTCGCCCCGGACCACGTCCGGGACAAGGACGGCATCACCGCCGCGCTGACCGTGGCCGAGCTGGCCGCCGGCCTCAAGGCGCAGGGCCACACGCTGACGGACCGGCTGGACGAGCTGGCCGCCGAGTTCGGTGTGCACCACACCGACCAGCTCTCCGTCCGGGTGGACGACCTGCGGGAGATCGCCGACGCGATGGCCCGAATCCGGGCGGCCACCCCGACCACGCTGCTCGGACACCCGGTCGACAGCACCCAGGATCTGCTCCCCGACGCGGACGTGGTGATCCTGCGTACCGGGGCGGCGCGGGTGGTGATCCGCCCGTCCGGGACGGAGCCAAAGCTCAAGGCGTACCTGGAGGTGGTCGAGCCGGTGCCCGACGGCGATGTCGCCGCCGCCCGTGCCCGCGCCGCTGCGGCGATCGCGCAGCTCCGCACCGAGATCGCCGCCGCCCTCGGCCTCTAGTGCAAGGAAGGGCCCCTTATTACCGCCTCGTGTAGAGGAAGGGGCCCTTCCTAACAGGTCAGTGGCGTTTGCCGAGGGCCTGGTCGACGGCCTTTGCCAGGGCGGCGACGACCAGGCCGACCGAGGGGCGGACCACCGAGTCGTCGATGCTCACCTCGCCGGAGAACCCTGCGCCGGTGGCGATCTCCTCGAGCCGGCGACGCGCGTCGGCGGCGGCCTCGCCGCTCATCCCGAGGGCGGATTCCATCCGCAGCACCACGACGAGGGTGGCCAGCGCGGCGGTCCGCTCGTCCGGCGCCACTGCCCCGGTGAGCGCCTCGGCCAGCCGCTGCCGGGTGTCCGCCTCCACCGAGGTGTCCACCACCGGGTAGCGGTGCACGTGGATGAAGCCCAGTTCGGTCTCGTCGACGTCCCGGACAACGCCCTGCTGGCACAGGTCACCGAGGATCCGGTCGCGCAGGCCGTGCCGCAGGCGCTGCACCCACGAGGCCGGGGTGTGCGGGGTGTCCGCGGCGATCCGGCCGAGCACCTCGTCGGTCACCGGCTCTCCGGTGGGTGTCGGGTCGACCACGGTCAGGGAACCGTCGGCGTACGCGATCCGGCCGGCCAGGGCCAGCTCGACCAGCACCGCGGCGGCCATGCCCAGGTCCAGGCTGATCCGCGGCATGGTCGCCTTACCGGTCGTGTCGTCGTAGGCGAGGAGGAGCAGCTCCTCGGCGAGCGCAACACCAGTCATGGCCGGAGACGGTAGCGGGTCCACGCACCACCGCGTGCGGACCCGCCGGACCCGGCACCCACCTGGGTGGAGAGTCAGAACCGGGGCATGCCGCCGAACTGGCGGTCGCCAGCGTCGCCGAGGCCCGGGACGATGAACATCCGGTCGTTGAGCCCCTCGTCGATCGAGGCCGTGACCAGGCGCAACGGCAGGCCGGAGCGTTCCAGCCGCTCGATGCCGACCGGTGCGGCGAGCACGCAGAGCACGGTGATGTCGGTGCAGCCCCGGTCGGCCAGCAGCCGGCAGGAGTGCTCGAGCGAACCACCGGTGGCCAGCATCGGGTCGAGCACCAGCACCGGCTGGCCGGCCAGGTCCCGGGGCAGCGACTCCATGTACGCGCGCGGCTCGTACGTCTCCTCGTCGCGGGCCAGGCCGACGAAGCCCATCGAGGACTCGGGCAGCAGGCCGAGCGCGGCGTCCGCCATGCCCAGGCCGGCCCGCAGCACCGGCACCAGCAGCGGCGGGTTGGCCAGCCGGGTGCCGACGGTGCCGGTGACCGGCGTCTGCACCGGGTACCGCTCGACGGGGAAGGAGCGTGCCGCTTCGTACACCAACATGGTGGTCAGTTCGTGCAGCGCCGCCCGGAACGTCGAGGAATCGGTGCGCGCGTCCCGCATGGCGGTCAGCCGGGACTGTGCCAGCGGGTGGTCAATGACGTGTACATCCACGATCGCTCAACCTACCGGTCCGTCCCGCGGGATGGTGCGGGTGCGGTCGGACCAGCGACGCCGCTCACGCCGGACCCGTCCCGGAGCGACCGCGTGAGCAAGATCACTCAGCGGTCCGGCGCGTAGACTTCGGCGCATGACGGCGACAACGACGTCGGCCCGGTCGGAGCTCTCCGAGCTGGGACGATCCGAAACCGCTCTGCGGACCTTCCTGCACGGCCTGCCCGGCGTGGACCAGGTCGGCGCGGAGCAGCGGGCGGCGCAGCTCGGCACCCGCTCCATCAAGACCACCGCCAAGGCACAGGCGATCGACCTGGCGATCCGGATGGTGGACCTGACCACCCTGGAGGGGGCGGACACCCCGGGCAAGGTACGTGCGCTGGCCGCGAAGGCGATCCGCCCGGACCCGGCCGACCCGTCCTGCCCGCACGTCGGCGCCGTCTGTGTCTACCCGGCGATGGTCCCGTACGTGGCGGAGGTGCTGCGCGGCAGCGGCGTGCACCTGGCCAGTGTGGCGACCGCCTTCCCTTCGGGCCAGGTGCCGCTGGAGATCAAGCTCGCCGACACCCGGGCCGCCGTCGCGGCCGGGGCCGACGAGATCGACATGGTGATCAACCGTGGCGCGTTCCTGGCCGGCCGCTACAAGGAGGTCTACGACGAGATCGTGGCCACCAGGGAAGCCGTCGGGGACGCCCACCTCAAGGTGATCCTGGAGACCGGCGAGCTGGCCACCTACGACAACGTACGCCGGGCCTCCTGGCTGGCCATGCTGGGCGGCGGCGACTTCATCAAGACCTCCACCGGCAAGGTCCCGGTCGCCGCGACGCTGCCGGTGAGTCTGGTGATGCTGGAGGCGGTCCGCGACTTCCGGGCCGCCACCGGGCGGCAGGTCGGCGTGAAACCCGCCGGCGGCATCAAGACCACCAAGGACGCGATCAAGTACCTGGTGATGGTCAACGAGACCGTCGGCGCGGACTGGCTCGACCCGGACTGGTTCCGCTTCGGCGCGTCCAGCCTGCTCAACGACCTGCTGATGCAGCGCACCAAGCTGACGACCGGCACCTACTCCGGTCCCGACTACTTCACCCTGGACTGAGAGCCGATGTTCGAATACGCACCCGCCCCCGAGTCCCGCTCGGTGGTGGACCTCAAGCCCACGTACGGGCTGTTCATCGACGGCGCGTTCGTCGACCCGACCGACGGCGGCAGCTTCAAGTCGATCAACCCCGCGTCCGAGGAGGTGCTGGCCGAGGTCGCTGAGGCCGGCGCGCAGGACGTGGAGCGCGCGGTGCGCGCCGCCCGGAAGGCGTACGAGAAGG
This sequence comes from Micromonospora sp. U21, assembly GCF_018070045.1. GTDB lineage: Bacteria > Actinomycetota > Actinomycetes > Mycobacteriales > Micromonosporaceae > Micromonospora. The sequence continues at coordinate 15,603 of NZ_JAGPYK010000047.1, read as the reverse complement.
TCTGGGGTCCGATGTCGGGCCGGGACCGGGCCAAGTACCTGTTCCGGATCGCCCGGCTGATCCAGGAGCGTTCCCGCGAGCTGGCCGTGCTGGAGTCGCTGGACAACGGCAAGCCGATCAAGGAGTCCCGCGACGTCGACCTGCCGCTGGTCGCCGCGCACTTCTTCTACTACGCCGGTTGGGCCGACAAGCTGGAGCACGCCGGCTTCGGCGCCGACCCGAAGCCGATCGGGGTCGCCGCGCAGGTCATCCCGTGGAACTTCCCGCTGCTGATGCTGGCCTGGAAGATCGCCCCAGCGCTCGCGGCGGGTAACACGGTGGTGCTGAAGCCGGCCGAGACCACCCCGCTGACCGCGCTGCTCTTCGCCGAGATCTGCCAGCAGGCCGAGCTGCCGGCCGGCGTGGTCAACATCATCACCGGCGCCGGCGACACCGGCCGGACGCTGGTCGAGCACCCCGGCGTGGACAAGGTCGCCTTCACCGGCTCCACCGACGTCGGGCGGGCCATCGCCCGGTCGGTCGCCGGCACCCGCAAGAAGCTCACACTGGAGCTGGGCGGCAAGGCCGCCAACATCGTCTTCGACGACGCACCGATCGACCAGGCGGTCGAGGGGATCGTCAACGGCATCTTCTTCAACCAGGGGCACGTCTGCTGCGCCGGCTCCCGCCTGCTGGTCCAGGAGAACGTGGCCGACCGGGTGCTGGAGTCCCTGAAGCGGCGGATGGCCCAGCTTCGGGTCGGCGACCCGCTGGACAAGAACACCGACATCGGCGCGATCAACTCCGCCGCCCAGTTGGAGCGGATCCGCGAGCTGTCCGACGCCGGCTCGGCCGAGGGCGCCGAGCGCTGGTCGCCGCCGTGCGAGCTGCCCGACCGCGGCTTCTGGTTCGCGCCGACCATCTTCACCGGCGTCACCCAGGCGCACCGGATCGCCCGCGAGGAGATCTTCGGCCCGGTGCTGTCGGTGCTCACCTTCCGCACCCCGGCCGAGGCCGTGGAGAAGGCCAACAACACGCCGTACGGGCTGTCGGCGGGGATCTGGACCGACAAGGGTTCCCGCATCCTCTGGACGGCCGACCGGCTGCGCGCCGGTGTCGTCTGGGCCAACACGTTCAACAAGTTCGACCCCACCTCGCCGTTCGGCGGCTACAAGGAGTCGGGCTACGGTCGCGAGGGCGGCCGGCACGGGCTGGAGGGCTACCTCAATGTCTGAGCGGGTCGCGGTACGCAAGACGTACAAGCTCTTCATCGGCGGGAAGTTCCCGCGCAGCGAGTCGGGACGGTCGTATCTCGTGCAGTCCTCGAATGTGTCACTGGCCTCCCGCAAGGACGCCCGGGACGCGGTGGTCGCCGCCCGCGCCGCCGTGAAGGGCTGGGCCGGGGCGACCGCGTACAACCGGGGTCAGATCCTCTACCGGGCCGCCGAGATGCTGGAGGGCCGCCGCGAGCAGTTCGTCGCCCTCGGCGTGCCGGGCGACGAGGTGGACGCCGCGGTGGACCGCTGGGTCTGGTACGCCGGCTGGGCCGACAAGCTGTCCCAGGTGTACGGCGGCGCCAACCCGGTCGCCGGGCCGTACTTCAACATCTCCACGCCCGAGCCGACCGGCGTGGTGGCGGTGGTCGCCCCGGAGCGCCCGGCGCTGCTCGGCCTGGTCAGCGTGATCGCCCCGGCGATCGTCACCGGCAACACGGTGGTGGTGGCGGCCTCCCCGACCGAGCCGCTGGCGGCGGTGACGCTGGCCGAGGTGCTGGCCACCTCCGACCTGCCGGGCGGTGTGGTCAACATCCTCACCGGCAGGATCACCGAGACCGCGCCGACGCTGGCCGCGCACATGGACGTCAACGCGGTCGACCTCAGCGGGGTGACCGACGCCGAGTTGGCGGCCGACCTGGAGGTCAAGGCGGCGGAGAACCTGAAGCGGGTGCTCCGTCCGGCCCCGGCCGACCACGACTGGTCCGCCGACCCCGGGGTGGCGCGGATGACCACCCTGCTGGAGACCAAGACGGTGTGGCACCCCAAGGGGGTGTGATTGGTTGGTCCCGGCCGTGGGGGTTTCGGGGGGAGCCCGCCCGCTCCGGGCGGTCAGGCTTGATCCCTCCGCGGGCGGGCTCCCCCCGAAACCCTTCGCTCCGCCGGGTCCGTCCGGCTGTTTTGTCTTGCTGGCTGGCGCCCTCGGTCGGGTCGCCGGCCAGCGGGGCGCCTGAGGCAGCAGTGTCAGCGTTCTTGCGCGGATCCTGGCCGGCTCGGCGAGAGGTCTACTACCGGGGGTAGGATTGCGGGGTGACTCGGTTGGGCGATCTTGAGCGTGCGGTGATGGACGTGCTGTGGGACGTGGTCCCGGGCACGTCGGACGGGGTGACCGTGCGCGAGGTGGCCGACGCGCTCGACGGCCGCGAGCTGGCGTACACCACGGTGATGACCGTGCTGGACCGGCTCGCCGGCAAGGGCATGGTGCAGCGGGAGCGGGAGGGCCGGGCCTGGCGGTACCGGCCGGCGGCCAGCCGTGAGGCGCACATCGCCCAGCTCATGCTCGACGCCCTCGATCTGGGCGGCAGCCGCGACGCCGCGCTGGTGCGCTTCGCCCACTCGGTGACCGGCACCGAGGCCGAGGTGCTGCGCGCGGCTCTGGGAAGCGAGGCCGGGCTGACCGGGCAGGGCTCCGCCGGAGCCGGTGCCGAGTTGACCGACCGCGTGGACGGGCCGGCGGGCCGACGGCCGGCCGACGAGGCAGCGGAGCGGTAGGGCGCGCGCCATGGCCTACGCCGTGCACTTCGCCGCCACCATGCTGGCGTGCTATCTGACCGCTCAGGTGTTGGCCAGCTCCACCTGGACGTGGCGCAGCCCTCGGGTGGCGATCGTCTGCTGGCAGGCGGTCGGGTTGGCGCTGGGCCTCTCGGCGATGGGCCTGCCGATGGCGCTCGGGTTGACCGCCTACGACCTGCCGACCGGGAGCGCACTGTTCGCCCTGGCCACCGACCTCGGCCACGGCACGCTGCCGGTCGGGGTGACCGCCTTCCACCTGGCCGGCGTGGGGGTGGGCTTCGGCATCGGCGCGGTGCTGGTCACCACGACCGTGCGCAGCATCCACGGCACGCTACGCGCCCAGCGCCGGCACCGGGACCTGCTCACCCTGGTCGCCCGGAACGACCCGGCCGCGCCCGGCGCGCTGGTGCTGGACCATCCGAGCGCGGCGGCGTACTGCCTGCCTGGCGTGAAGCCGCAGGTGGTGGTCAGCGCGGGCACGCTGAGCCTGCTGGACCGGGCCGAGCTCGCCGCGGTGCTCAGCCATGAGCGCGCGCACGCCCACGAGCGGCACGACCTGGTGCTGTTGCCGTTCACCGCGCTCTGCCGCGCGTTGCCGTGGTTCCGCTGGGTCCGCGACGCGCACGAGCGGGTCGCTCTGCTGGTCGAGATGCGCGCCGACGACAAGGCGCGTGAGCTGCACGCCGAGGCGCCGCTGGCGGGCGCGCTGCGCCGGTTCGCCGCCGCGGGTCACCGGATCACTCCGGCTGGCGCGCTGGGCATGGGCGACCGCGACCTGGACGTACGCGTACAGCGGCTGCTGGTCAGCGACCGGCCGCCCCGGGTGCTCGGGGCCACCGCCCTCGCGGTCGCCACCACGTTGGTCGCTCTCCCGATCACTCTCTTTCTGAGCTGACCCGAGGAAGTCGGTCCGCCGTCTCAGCAACAGCGCCCCGCCGGGTCCGGCGCGGGTGCTGCGCGCGCTCCTGATCCCACGACCACGCTGCGGATCAGGCACGTTCCCCACAACTACTACGCCTTGTCGTAGAGTCGTCTACGACAAGGCGTAGTAACCGACGTGTAGGCAAGCTACGTGTAGGGTGGCTACGACAAGGCAGCCAACGCTACGGAGAGCCGGTCATGGACACCCTGCTCCTCGCCCGCCTGCAGTTCGCCACCACCACCTCGATCCACTTCCTGTTCGTGGTCGTCACGCTCGGGCTGGTCACCCTGCTGGTCGGGATGCAGACCGCCTGGGTGCTCACCGGCAACCCGGCGTGGGAGCGGCTCACCCGGTACTGGGGCCAGCTCTACGTGATCAACTACGTGCTCGGCATCGCCACCGGCATCGTGATGGAGTTCCAGTTCGGGCTGAACTGGAGCGGCCTGTCGCGTTACGTCGGCAACGTCTTCGGCGCGCCACTGGCCATCGAGACGCTGGTGGCGTTCTTCCTGGAGTCCACGTTCCTCGGGATGTGGATCTTCGGCTGGCACCGGCTCCGCAAGGGCGTCCACCTCGCGCTGCTCTGGGGCGTGGCGCTCACCGCGTACGCCTCGGCGTTCTGGATCATGGTGGCGAACTCCTGGCTGCAGCACCCGGTGGGGTACGAGGTGCGCGACGGCATCGCCCACCTCACCGACTTCGGCGCGCTGCTCACCAATCCCAGCCTCGGCATGGCGTTCGGGCACGTGGTCTCGGCCGCGCTGCTGGTCGGCGGCATGCTGATGGCGGCCGTCAGCGCCTGGCACCTGATCCGGCGCACTCCCGACCACGCGCTCTTCCGCACCTCGCTGCGGATCGGCCTGGTCACCGCGGCGCTGGCGATCACCCTGGTGCAGGGCTTCGGGTTCGCCCAGTTCGGGCCGGTCGCAGAGGTGCAGCCGACCAAGTTCGGCCAGGGCCCGGAAGCCCAGGCGCTGATCACCGAGTGGACGGCGCGGTTCGGCCCCGGCGACTACACGCCACCCGTGCTGGCCAGCGTCGGGCTGGGCTTCATGATTCTGATCGGCTTCACGCTCGGCTGCGTCTGGCTGCTGCTCCCGCTGCTCTTCCGGGACTGGATCATCCGGCTGCGCTTCCCGCTCTGGCTGGTCCTGCTCGCCCTGCCGCTGCCGTTCGTCGCGGTGATCCTCGGTTGGATCGCCCGGGAGGTCGGCCGCCAGCCCTGGGTGGCGTACGGGCTGCTCCCCACCGACCAGGCGGTCTCCCCGGTCGGCGCACCGGTGATGCTCGCCTCGCTGATCGGCTTCAGCCTGCTGCTGGGCACCCTCGCCGTCACCAACTGGGTGCTTCTCGCCCGGCACGCGGCCCGCGGCGCGGGCGACCCGCCGCTCGGCCGCCCGCCGGCACCGCCGAACGAGCCGGCTCACCCCGAACCCGCCCTCGCCTGAGGAGATCACCGTGGACCTCGCCTGGTACGCCCTGCTCGGCCTCTTCTTCGGCGCCTACCTGGTGCTCGCCGGCTACGACTACGGCGTCGGGCTGCTGCTCGCCCGCGGCGGCGGCCCGGCCGGTCGACGGGCCGCGCTCACCGCACTCGGCCCGTTCTTCCTCGGCAACGAGGTCTGGCTGGTGGCCGCCGTCGGCATCCTCTTCGGAGCCTTTCCGGTGCTCGAGGGCGAACTGCTGTCCGGGTGCTATCCGGCGGTCGCCGGAGCGCTGGCCGGTGTGGTCCTGGTGACCGCGGGGGTGCAGCTGCGCAGTCGGCACACCGACGAGCGGATCCGGGCGCGCTGGGACCGGGTCGTGGTGGTGGGCAGCGTGCTCGCCGCGCTGGGCTGGGGAGTGCTGCTCGCCGCACTGCTGCAGGGCGTGCCCCGCGAGGCCGACGGGCACGTCGTCGGGGTGTCGCATCTGGCCACCCCGTTCGCGGCCGCCGCCGGGCTGGCCATGGTCGCCCTGATCGCGGTGCACGGTGCGACCTTCCTCACCCTGCGACTGCCCGCCGCCGACGCCGCCGTCGTCGGCCGGTCGGCCCGCCGGCTGGTGCCGGTGGCGCTCACCGCGGTCGCCCTGGCCACCGTCGTGGGGCTGCTCTCCACCCGGGTACGCGACGCCGTCCAGCAGCCGGCGGTGGCCGTACTGCTGCCGGTGCTGCTGGCGGCGGCGCTGCTGGTGGCCCGCGCGGCGCTGGCCCGAGGGCGGCCGGGATGGGCGCTGGTCGCCACCGGCGCGGCTCTGGCGCTGCCGGTGGCGCTGGTCGGCGCGGCTGTCTGGCCCTACGTGCTGGTGTCCACGACGGACCCGGGCGCCTCGCTGACGGTGGCCGACGCCGCCGCCAGCGCGCCGACGCTGCGGCTACTCGGCTGGGTGGCGCTGCCGCTGCTGCCGGCCCTACTAGGCTTCCAGGCGATGTGCTGGTGGGTTTTCCGGGGACGGACCGACGGCAGGGCACCGGTGTACTGGTGAACCGCCGTCCCTTCGACCCGCGTCTGCTGCGCCGGGTCCCCGCGGCCCGGCGTGATCTTGCCGTGCTCGCTCTGCTCGGGGTGCTCGCCGCCGGGTTGATCGTTGCGCAGGCCACCGCGCTGGCGGCGGTGCTGGCCACCGCCGTCGACGGCCGCCTGGACCGGCCTGCGCTGGCCGGCTTCGCGGTGGCGGTCGCCGCCCGTTCGGCGCTGGTCTGGGCCCAGGGCACGGTCTCGGCGCGGGTCGCCGCCACGGTCAAGGCCGCGCTGCGGGCCGACCTGCTCGGCGCGGTGGGCCGGCACGGGCCGGGTTGGGTCGCCGGCCAACGGGCCGGCCAGCTCGCCACGCTGGCCGGGCGCGGGCTGGACGCGCTGGACGCGTACTTCACCGGGTACCTGCCCCAGCTGGTGCTCAGCGTGACGGTGCCGGTGGCGGTGCTGGCCCGGGTCGTCTTCGCCGACTGGGGCTCGGCAGTGATCATCGCGCTGACCCTGCCGCTGATCCCGGTCTTCGGCGCGCTGCTCGGCTGGCAGGCGCAGGCCGCCACGGAACGGCAGTGGCGCCGGCTCTCCCTGCTGGGCGGGCACTTCCTGGACATGGTCGCCGGGCTGCCCACGCTGCGCGCGTTCGGCCGGGCCCGGGCGCAGACCGAGGTGGTCCGCCGGATGGCCGACGGGCACCGGGTCGCCACCATGAAGACGCTGCGGATCGCGTTCCTCTCCGCGCTGGTGCTGGAACTGGTCGCCACCCTCTCCGTGGCCCTGGTCGCGGTGCCGGTCGGCATCCGCCTGCTCGGCGGCGGGCTGGCCCTGCAGACCGCGCTGCTGGTGCTGCTGCTCACCCCGGAGGCGTACCTGCCGCTGCGCGCCGCCGGCAGCCGCTTCCACGCCAGCATGGAGGGGCTCACCGCGCTGGACGAGGCGCTCACCATCTCCGCCGCGCCCGCCGCACCCCGGGCCGCCGAGGGCGCGGCCACCCCGGACGGCCGGGGCGAGATCCGCTTCGAGTCGGTGACCGTGGCGTACGAGCGGACCACCGCGCTGCGCGACGTGACGCTGACCGTCCGGCCCGGTGAGCGGATCGCCATCATCGGGCCCAGCGGCGCCGGCAAGAGCACCCTGCTCGGCCTGCTGCTCGGCTTCGTGGCCCCGACCAGCGGCCGGGTCACCGTGGACGGGGTCGACCTCGCCGCCGCCGACCCGGACGCCTGGCGCCGCCAGCTCGCCTGGGTGCCGCAGCGGGCCCATCTCTTCGCCGCCTCGCTGGCCGACAACATCCGGCTCGGCGCGCCGGACACCGCGCCGGACGCGCTCGCCACCGCGGTGCGCGACGCGGCCCTGGACGACGTGGTGGCCGGCCTGCCGGACGGCCTGGAGACGCTGCTCGGCGAGCGTGGGCACGGGTTGTCCAGCGGGCAGCGGCAACGCGTGGCCCTGGCCCGGGCGTTCCTCCGGGACGCCCCGGTGGTGCTGCTCGACGAGCCCACCGCCCGACTGGACACCGCGGCCGAGGCGGTGGTGCTCGACGCCACCCGCCGGCTGGTCGCCGGGCGGACCGCGCTGCTGGTCGCGCACCGGCCGGCACTGCTGGCCGACGCCGACCGGATCCTGCGGATCGAGGACGGCCGGGTCACCGAGCTGACGCCCGAGCCGACCGGGAAGGTGACCCGATGAACGCGGCACCCGAGCCGTCGGCCGGCGGGCCGGGCCCGCTGCACGAGCCACCGGAGCCGGTGGTCGACGCGGCCCCGGCCGGGCGGACGACCGCCGAGCGCACCGTGCTGCGCCTGGCCCGGCCGTACCTGCGCCGGCTGGCGGGCGCGGGGCTGCTCGCCGCCGCCACCGAGTTCGCCGGGCTCGCTCTGATGGCCACCGCGACCTGGCTGTTGATGAGCGCCGCCGGCCGGCCGCCGCTGGACCGGCTCACCGTGGCGATCGTCGCGGTCCGGGCGTTGGCGATCAGCCGGGGCGTGTTCCGCTACACCGAACGGCTAGCCGGGCACGACGCGGTCCTTCGCATGATCACCGACGTCCGGACCCGGGTCTTCGCCACCCTCGCCGCCCGCCGCACCGCCGCGCACCGCTCCGGGGACGTGCTCAGCCGGCTGGTCTCCGACGTCGAGGCGGTGCAGGATCTCCTGCTGCGGGTGCTGGTGCCGGGCTCGGCGGCGGCACTGGTCGGGGTGCTCGCGGTGGCCGGGGCGGCGCTGATCTCGCTGCCGGCCGCCGGTGCGCTCGCCGCCGGGCTGCTGATCGCCGGGGTGGCGCTGCCTGCCCTGGCCACCGCGGTCACCCGGCGCAACGCGGCGGAGGTGGCCCCCCTGCGCGGCGCGCTGGCCACCGACGCGATCGACCTCACCCACGGCGCCGCCGACCTGGCCGCGTTCGGCGCCACCGGCGCCGCCCTGCGCGCCGCCGAGCAGCGGGCCGGCCGACTGGCCCGGCTGGAGCGCCGCCTGGCCGCCGCCGGGTTCGCGGTCGACGCTGCCGGGGTGCTGGTCGCCGGGCTGACCGCCGCCGCGGTGGTGCTGGCGGCCCTTGCCGCGGACGTGCCGGGGGTGCTGGTCGGCGTACTGGCCGTCGGCACCCTGGCCGCCGTCGAGGTGGCGCTGGCCCTGGTCTCGGCCGCCCGGCAGTGGACCCAGCTGCGGCCCGGCCTGGCCCGGGTGGCCGCCCTGCTCGACGCGGACCAGCCGATTCCCCCGAGCGCCGCCGTGGACCCCAGCGCGAACGGCACCGGTGGCCCGGAGCGAGGCGGCGCGCACGAGCTGCGCTTCGACGAGGTGACCGTGCGGTACCGGGCCGGTGCCGCGCCCGCGCTGGACCGGGTGAGCCTGGCCCTGCCCGCCGGGCGGCGGATCGCGGTGGTCGGCCCGAGCGGCGCCGGCAAGAGCACGCTGGCCGCCGTGCTGACCGGCGCGGTCCGGCCCGCGTCCGGTCGGGTCACGCTGGACGGTCGCGACCTGTCGGCGTACGCCGCGGAGGAGCTGCCCCGCGCGGTCGGCGGGCTGCTCGCCGAGGCGTACGTCTTCCATGCCACGGTGCGGGAGAACCTGCTGCTCGGCCGTGCCGGGGCCGGCGAGGAGGAACTGATCGCGGCGACCGCGGCCGCCGGCCTGCTGGAGTGGGTGCACGCCCAGCCGGCAGGGTGGGACACGCTGGTCGGCGAGGAGGGCGGCCAGCTCTCCGGGGGCCAGCGACAACGTCTCGCGCTCGCCCGGGCCCTGCTCGCCGCGCCGCCGGTGCTGGTGCTCGACGAGCCCACCGAGGGGCTGGATCCGACCGCCGCGGACGCCGTGCTCGCCTCCGCCCTCGCCGCCACCCCCGCCGGGCACTCGGTACTGCTGATCAGCCACCGGCTCAGCGGGCTGGCCGAGCTGGACGAGATCGTCGTCCTCGACGGTGGCCGGGTGATCCAGCGCGGTCGGCACGCCGAGCTGGTCACCGCCCCCGGTTGGTACCGGGACCAGTGGCTGCTCCAGGCGGCGGCCGAACGCGGGTACCTGGCTCTCACCCCCTGACCGGGCTCCGGGACGGACCAGGGTTCTCCCGGACGTCGGCGCACCGGCGTCCGTGGCAGGGTGGTGCCATGCCGCGCTGTGAGGACGTGTTGGTGGAGGAGCACCTGCGGGAGCTTGCCGCCCGGTTGCAGGGGCCGGCCCGACTGAAGTCCGACCTGCTCACCGAAGCCCGGCACGGCCTGCTGGACGCCGTCGACGCGTACCGCGAGGACGGCGTGCCGCCCACCGAGGCGCAGCGGCGGGCGGTGGCCGAGTTCGGCTCGCCGGCGCAGCTGCTTCCCTCCTGGCAGGCCGAGCTGGCGGTGGCTGCGCTGCGCGGGCTGTCCCTGCGGATGCTGGCGGTCGCCGGAGTGCTGGTGGTGGCCGGCGACCTGACCTGGCGCGGGGCGAGCTGGAGCGACGGCCCGCACCCGCCGGCGGTCTACCTGCTGCTCTCCACCTCGGTCAACTGGATCTGGGGCGGCGCGCTGCTGCTCGCGGTGGCGGGTCTGCTGGTGGTGGCGGCGAGCGCCCGGTCCCCGTGGCCGGGTCTGGCCATGGCTCAGCGCGCGGTGGGCGCCGGCCTGACCGGCATCCTGGTCCTCGGCATGCTGGCCGGCACCGCCCTCTTCGCCTGGTCGCTCGGGCTCTGGGACGCGGCGCTGAGCTGGCCGCCGATGATCATCGGCGCGGTGCTGGTCGGCGGCGCCTACTTCTCGCTCGCCCGCGCGGCGCGCGGCTGGCTGCTGGCCGCCGCCCGCTGAAGCACGGCGACCCGCCGCACACCCGCCCGCCGGCGCGAGGTTGGGCGTCCGACGGTGGTGACGCCGGGCCGGTGGGCGTACCCGGTCCGAGTGGCCACGGCCGCCGAGCGGCTCAGGCCGGGGTGCTGGGTGGGCTGCCGGGGTCGAGGAACCGGCCGACCGTCACGCGGAACTCGTGCCAACCCGCGCGCTCCCCGGCAAGCGCCCGCCGACCGGAGTCGGTGAGCTGGTACGTCCGCCGTTCCCGGCCGTTGACCGTGCTCCAGGTGCTCGCCACGTGCCCGGCGCGTTCGAGCCGGCGCAGCGCCGGATAGATGGTGCCGGTGGGCAGGTCGAGGCTGCCGTCGCTGCGCGCCCGCAGCGCCTCGATGATGGCGTACCCGTGCAGCGCGCCCTGTTCGAGCACGGCGAGCAGCAGCGCGTCGAGATGGCCGTGCAACTCCTGGGCCTTCATGCGTAGCTACGCTACTTGTCAAATCGCCGGTACGCCACCGGCGACCACCCCCGATGACCCGCAGGCCCGACCCCGTGCGCCACCCGGCCACCGGGGTGCGGGCACCGGCCGCCCAGGACCGCCGACTAGGGTATGTGCCCAGAGTCACTCGCCGTCCGAGACGCCGGCGGGTGGGCAACCCGAAGCACACGGAGGTCAGCGTGGCCCGCCAGTCGCCCCAACGGCCCGACGCCGACGAGCCCGAGCTCGACGCCAGCACCGGCCCGGCCGAGCCAGATCAGGCCGACGAGGCCGAGGAGACGGGCCGCGCGTCGACGTCGGTCGACCGGTCGCTCTGGGACGAGCTGCGAATCGACCCGGTGGAGATCGCGCTGCCTGCCGGCGCTGGTTTCACGCTGCGGGCGTACCGGCCGGCCAGGGCGCTGACCCCGACCGACGTGACCGAGCGCGACCAGGACGACCCGTTCCTCGCCCGCCGTCAGGTGATCGAGGAGGAGGAGGACGACGAGACCGTCGTCATCCTCGACAAGGAGCTGGCCGAGGAGTTCGCCGAGAGCGACGAGGATGCGGCGTCGCGCCGTCGCCGCGACAGGGCCACTGCCGCCGACGAGGCGGACGACGAAAACGCCACCGACAAGGCGGACGACGAGGAGGTGCCGGTCTTCCTCAGCCACCGGGGCAAGCTGCTGCTGTTCAAGACCCCCGAGTCGTTGGTCAGTTTCATCCGCTCCGGTGCGCCAAATGATCTGTCCCAACTGGACAGCTGGAATGAATTGTCCGAACGGGTGGAGCCGGACGACATCGCGCCGCTCGACGAGGACACCTACGAGCTCGACCTCGTCGTGGAGAACCTGCGCGGCGGGCACGACACCTGGGACTCGACCCTGCTGATCAAGGCCGGCGAGGCCGCACGTGACCTGTCGTACGGGTTGCGGCTGCCTGCGGTGCTGGACATGCTCTCCTCCGGCTCCAGCCTCGACGACCTGGACGAGGCGCTGCGGGCGACCGCCAACGGCGGGATCGGCGGCTTCATGGGTCGGCGGCGGCTGAAGAAAATCGGGGCACAAACCGCAAGTTTGGGTTGGCGCACCATTGTCGGCAAGATCTCTGCGGTCGTGGACTGGCGCGACTGACCCGTACCGGGGAGCATCAGTTGCTGGCAGAGGAAAGACCTGTCCCGGGAGGAGGACGACGCCGTGGCGCTCGTGCGCGTGTACTGCGGTCTGGCCTCGGCGGATCCGGCTGACCGACCGGCCTCGGCCGGTTCGACGCTGACGTCCGCTGTGGTCGACGACGCAGGCCGTCTGCTGCATGTCTGCGAGATCGGCGACGACGCGGCTGGCTACGCCCAGCTCGTCGCGCTGCTCGTGGAGCGGTCGGGCGGGCCGAGCGGTGCGGCCATCGCCGCCGACAGCGACGACCACACGGTCACCTCGCTGCTGAGCGCGGCGGGTCGGCCGCTGGCGATCGCGGACGACGACTCGGTGGACGACTTCGCCGAGCGGTTCGCCGACGACGACTCCCTGGAGGAGATGCAGTCGCCGCCAGCAGAACGGCGGGCAGTCGGTCTGGCCCGCGCGTTGCAGGCTGGCGCGCTCTCCGCGGTCACCCTGCCGGCGCCCCGGGATCTCGCCGGCTACAAGCAGGTGCTCTCCGCGCACGCCGCGCTGGCCAGCGGGCGGCACTCCGCCGCCGTGGCGCTGCGCGAGGTGCTGCGCGAGCTCTACCCGGCGGCGCTGCGCGCGTACCCGGACCCGGCCGAGCCGGTCTCGCTGGCGGTGCTGGACGCGCTGCCCGAACCGGGCATGCTGGGCGGCACCGTGGCCCGGGGTCGCGAGGTCTCGGTGGCGGCGGACGCCATCGCCGCGCACCTCGCCGCGGACGGCGTGGCCGACGCCGAAGAGATCAACGAGGCCGTCACCGCGTTGCGGGTCGCCATCTCCGAGACGCCCCGCCGCGCCGCGGTGAACCGGGCGCTCACCTCCGCGGTGGCCGAGACGGTCCGGCAGGCGGTCGCCTCCGTGCGGGCCTGCGACGCCGGATGCGAGGCGCTGGTCAGCGCGCTCAGCGCCCGCGCCACCACGCCCGCGCCGGCGCCCGGTCGCCGCGCCGCCGCCCGCCGTGGCGAGTCGGTCGGCGAGCTGGCCGGCCTGTCCAACACCAGCAGCGGACTGCGCGCGGTCCGGCCGACCCCGGCCGCCGCCGAGCCCGCACCCACCGGAGGCCGGCGCAGTCGCCCCGAACCGGCCCCGGGCGGTGCCCCGCTCGCGTCGCCGCGCCCGCTCGGGCCACCGCCGGTCGCCCCGGCTCCGATCACCCCGCCGCCGGTCGCACCCGCTCCGGTCGCCCCCGCAGCGGTCGTCGGCCCGCCGGTGTCCGCCCCGCCGGGGCGCGGCGAGCCTCTCCCGAGCCGCATCGACGGCCCGACCAACCGGCCGGTCTCCTCGCCACCGCCCCCGCCACCCGGGATCACCCCGATCGCGCCAGCGCAGCGCGGCGCGGTGCCACCGGCGGAGGCGGGCGAGCCGTTCCGGCCGACGCTGACCACCGCGGCGATCAACAACGCGCGGGCCGAGCGGCAGCGCACGGTCATCCCGCCCCGTCCCAAGACCAACGGCGAGCCCCGGCCGAGCCACCAGCAACGCCCGGTCGACGAGACTCCCACCGGCGGGTTCAGCGCCACCGACCTCAGCATCCCGGTGCCCATTCCCCGGCCGGGCCAGGAGTCGGCACCGCCGGGCTCCCGGGCCAACTGGCCGCTGGTCAACAACCCGGAGGACCCGGCCGACAGCTCGCCGAACAACCCGGCCGCCTACTCGTACGGCGGCGGCCGTGGCATCGACGCCCCGACCGACCCGGGCCGCGCCGACGGGCGCGTCACTCCACCCTGGCTGGCGGACGACCTGCCGCAGGAGCCACCCATGCTGCGGCTGGTGGAGCCGCCGCCGCTGGCCGACCGGGCGCTGCGCGAGGGCAGTCTCAACCCGCCCACCGACCCGCGTCTCGAGACGCCGCCGTTGCGGCTGGTCGATCGGGAACAGGCCGCGCGCAACGGCCGTCCGGCGCCCCGCGTGGAACGTCCCGTCGAGCACCGGCCGTCGCCCCCGGTCGAGCACCGGCCGCCGCCGGTGGCGGACGAGGGCGACGGGGACCTGCTGATCTTCGCGCAGGCCAAGTCGGCCTGGTTCGTCGGGCAGACCGAGGAGTCCGACCTGGAGTGGTCGACCACGGCCGACACCGGGTGGCAGGCAGCCGAGCAGGCAGCCCGTCCCGCGGTGGGTGCCGAGACGACGGCCGGTCTGCCGAAGCGCGTGCCGCAGGCCAACCTGGTCCCAGGTTCCCCGTTGCGCGAGGAGCGTCCGTTGCGGATAGTGCGTGATGCGGCGAGCCTCGCGGAGAACACCACCGGCTACTTCCGTGGCTGGCGTCGGGGGCAGGAGATCGGCGGGTTCGCGGTGGGCGGCCGGCCGGGTCGCGAGGCCGCTGGCGGCTGGGACTTCAGCCGTGACCACGGGGACCGCGACGACGACCGGGAATACGAGTACCGCTCCGCCGGCTACCAGTCCTGACCAACGGCCGACCGGCCTCCTACCCCGGGTGCACGCCCTGATCGGCGGCACCCGGGCCGGGACGGCGATGGCGGGTCGTTCCGGTGGCGCAGCGTTGTGGCTCCCGGCCGGCCCGCCTGATCGCCGCACAGCGGCTCGCCGGGTGGTGCGGGTGCCCGTGACAGGGGCTGCACGCCGACGTCGGCGTACGGGGCCGTTGAGGGGCGCGCTGAGCGTTTTCGAGGTGCGGGCCGACGCCGGCCGTCCCGCTGCGGACTGACCGGCAGCGCCAGGCCACCGAGAGGCTGGCCGGGTCGTGTCCACCGCTCAACGAGGGCGCCCGTGCCCGCTCCTCCCGGACGTCGCACCGGTGCGCGAGCCGCAGGGTGCCCACAGTGGCGGACCCGGACAGCACTCAGCGCCCGGTGGCGGCCGGAGCCACCACCGGGCGCGGATCGCCCGGTCAGGCCGGGGCGACGGCGCGCGTACGCCGCATGGTGAGCACGTACTCGACCAGCGAGATCAGCACGTGCTTCGTCGACTCCCGGTTGCGGGCGTCGCAGGCCACCACCGGCACGTCGCTCGAGATCGCCAACGCGTCCCGAACGTCCTGCGGGTCGTGGTACTGCATCCCGTCGAAGCAGTTGATGGCCACCAGGTACGGCAGCCGCCGGTGCTCGAAGAAGTCGATCGCCGCGAAGCAGTCGGCCAGCCGGCGAGTGTCCACCAGCACGACCGCACCGATGGCGCCCCGAACCAGTTCGTCCCACATGAACCAGAATCGGGTCTGACCCGGCGTACCGAACAGGTACAGGATCAGGTCACGGTCGATCGAGATCCGGCCGAAGTCCATGGCCACCGTGGTCGTCGTCTTGCCCGGCACCTGCCGGGTGTCGTCGACGCCCACGCCAGCGGAGGTCATGATGGCCTCGGTGGTCAGCGGCGTGATCTCCGAGACCGAGCCGACCAGCGTCGTTTTACCGACGCCGAATCCACCGGCGATAACGATCTTCGCCGACGTCACGCGCCCACTCGGGTTCGGCGGGCGGTGCGACATGTCAGAGGGCATTCGATTTGTTCTTGATCTACTAGTAGGTGCCTCGCCAGGTAGGTGTGGTTTCGCCCGTTATGCGGCGGCTGATGTTGTCGATCATCGCGATGTGGATCATGGCTTCGGAGCTGGCC
>NZ_JAGPYK010000046.1 GCF_018070045.1 Micromonospora sp. U21 | reverse complement strand
CGACGGGGTGGGGAGGGCCCGGGCGCGGGGCCGGGGAGAGGGCCGGGTGGGGTGGGTGTGGGGGTGGGGGTGGGTCAGGTTAGGTGGGATTCCAGGGCGTCCAGGGCGGTGGGGATGGAGTTGGCGACGGTGAGGAGGTTGAGACCGGCCGGCTTGAGGAAGTGCTGGTCGCCGAGCGTGCCGAGCCAGTCCAGCAGCGGCCGGTAGAAACCGTCGGTGTCGATCAGCACCATCGGCTTGGTGTGCAGGGCGAGGGTGGCGGTGGTCCAGACCTCGAACAGCTCGTCCAGGGTGCCCAGCCCGCCGGGCAGGGTGAGGAACGCGTCCGACTTGTCGATCATCACGGTCTTGCGGGTGGCCATCGAGTCGGTCACCAACAGCTCGTCCGAGGCCAGGTCGGCGACTTCCAGGTCCACCAGCGCCTGCGGGATCACGCCCAGGGTGCGGCCACCGGCGGCCCGCGCGCCGTCCGCCAGCGCGCCCATCATGCCGACGCAGCCGCCGCCGCTGACCAGCGTGTGCCCACGCCGGGCCAGCTCCGCGCCGGTCTCGGCGGCCAGGTCGAGCCAGCGCTGGTCGAGGGTACGGGAGGAGGCGCAGAAGACGCAGATCGCCGCCATCAGCTCTCCCGCGGCTGGTCGGCCGCCTGCTCTGCGGCGGCCCGCTGGTCGGCACCGGTACGGGCGACGGCCTCGTCACGGACCGCCTCCTGCTCGGCGGAGAGCGTCGCCTCGGCCTGGATGATGTGCCGGACCGCCGCGTTGACGTCGTCGGTGAGGCAGATCAGCTCCAGGTCGACGGGCCCGATCTTGCCGCCGGCGGCCATCGTGTCGCGCATCCAGTCGAGCAGCCCCTGCCAGTAGGCGACCCCCATCAGCACCACCGGGAACCGGGTGACCTTGCCGGTCTGCACCAGGGTGAGCGCCTCGAACAGCTCGTCCATGGTGCCGAATCCGCCGGGCAGCACCACGAACGCCTGCGCGTACTTGACGAACATCGTCTTGCGGGCGAAGAAGTAGCGGAAGTCGATGGCGAGGTCGACCCATTCGTTGATGCCCTGCTCGAACGGGAGCTCGATGCCGAGCCCGACGGAGAGCCCGCCGGCCTCACTGGCCCCCCGGTTGGCGGCCTCCATCACCCCCGGCCCACCACCGGTGATCACCGCGTAGCCGGCCCGGGCCAGCGCGCCGCCCAGCTGCTCGGCCAGGCGGCACTCGACGGTGTCCGGGCCGCTGCGCGCCGAGCCGAAGACACTGACCGCCGGCGGCAGGTCGGCAAGTGTGTCGAAGCCCTCGACGAACTCGGAGAGGATGCGCAGCGCCCGCCAGGCGTCCCTGGTCTTCCAGTCACCCCGCCCGCGTGAGTCCAGCAGCCGCTGGTCAGCGGTGCTGCTCGGAATCGCGCCCCGGCGCAGCGTCACCGGGCCCCGATGCCGCTCCTGTCCGGGACCGCGGCCGGCCTCCCGCCCGTTGCTCTGGCTCATGGGAGCAACCGTAGTGGAGCGGCAGCTGTCGGGGGTGCGGGGCGGGGACGCCGAGAAATAGTTCGAGATCTTGGGCAACTATTCGGCTCGCTCGTACGTCTTACTATTCACATACCGGGTATGCCCGGGCGCGCGCCTTCGGGGGAGGAGACAGCGTGATCAGCAACAACGAGATGATCCGGATCCGTCGCCAGATGCAGCGACGGATCCGAGACGTGGTGGCCGAGCGCCGCCGCACCCGCCAACTGGACGAACCCCAGCCCCTCTCCCCCACCCCGTCCGGAGCTGATCAAGAGGTTTGCGTCACCGACAACGGGCCCGGCTGACGCAAACCTCTTGATCACCGGCAGCGGGGCGGGTCAGGCTGGGGCCAGCCAGCGGTGCAGGGTCGCGGCGCCGTCGCGGATCTTGGTGATCTCGACGTGCTCGTCCGGGTGGTGGGCCAGGTTGGGGTCACCCGGGCCGAAGTTCAGCGCGGGGATGCCCATGGCCGCGAACCGGGCCACGTCCGTCCAGCCCAGCTTGCCGATCGGCGCCGCGCCGACCGCCGCCAGGAACTCCTTCGCCGGAGCCGCCTCCAGCCCGGGCAGGGCACCGGCCGCCACGTCGGTCACGGCCAACTCGAAGCCCGCGAAGACCTCCCGCAGATGCGCCTCCGCCTCGGCCGGGGTGCGGTCCGGGGCGAACCGGTAGTTGACCTCGATCTCACACCGGTCCGGGACCACGTTGCCGGCCACCCCGCCGTGGATCCGCACCGCGTTCATGCCCTCGCGGTAGTCGCAGCCGTCGATCGTGACCCGGCGGGCCTCGTACGTCTGAAGCCGGCGGAGCACCTCGCCGGCGGCGTGGATGGCGTTCACGCCGTGCCAGGAGCGCGCCGAGTGGGCCCGCACCCCGGTGGTGGTGACCGTCGACCGCATGGTGCCCTGGCAGCCCGCCTCGACGATGCCGTACGTCGGCTCCAGCAGGACGGCGAAGTCCGCCTCCAGCCACTCCGGGTACGCCTGCGCGACCAGGTTCAGCCCGTTGTACCGGGACTCGATCTCCTCGGCCTCGTAGAAGAAGTACGTCACGTCGTAGCGCGGCTCGGGCAGGGTCACGGCGAGGTGCAGCGCGTACGCGACGCCGGACTTCATGTCCGAGGTGCCGCAGCCGTACATCAGGTCGCCGCGCATGGTCGACGGGAAGTTGTTGTTCAACGGAACCGTGTCCAGGTGCCCGGCCAGCACGACGCGCAGCGAGCGACCCAGGTCGGTGCGCGCCATCACCGTGTTGCCGTGTCGGTGGGTGGTCAGGTGCGGTACGCCCCGCAGCACCTCTTCAACACAGTCGGCGATCGCCTTCTCGTCGAGCGACACGGACTCGATGTCGACCAGAGCACGGGTCAGCGCCACCGGATCGGCGAGGACCTCGGGGGTCAGCGGGTTCTCCATGGTTCGCACGGTACCTTCAGGTCTGTCAGCGCGAGGAGCGAGCTTG
Source organism: Micromonospora sp. U21 (assembly GCF_018070045.1). GTDB lineage: Bacteria > Actinomycetota > Actinomycetes > Mycobacteriales > Micromonosporaceae > Micromonospora. Next base: position 34,381 of record NZ_JAGPYK010000046.1, on the reverse strand, counting down.
CGGGCCCCTGCGGGGAGCGGGAGGAGTGAGCTTGCGAGCCTCGCCGTCGTGAGCAGAGGCCGGTCCGGCCGCGACCGAGAGGTGCAACAGTGACGTCCGCAGATTCCGCCTGGGGCATCGGCCTGGCCACCGTCACGGCCGACGAGCAGGTGCTCGACACCTGGTACCCGACCGGCAAGCTGGGCCTGGGTGAGCTGCCGCTGGTCGCCGGCGAGGACGAGACGGACGTGCTCGACCTGCCGCCGGCCGCGCTCGGCGACCGGTCGCTGCCTGGTCTGCGTACCGTCCAGGTGGTCACCGTGATCGGCTCGCTGGACGACCCGATCAAGGACGCTCCGGACGCGTACCTCCGGCTGCACCTGCTCTCGCACCGCCTGGTCCGGCCCAACCAGCTCAACCTGGACGGCATCTTCGGCAAACTGGCCAACGTGGCGTGGACCTCCGCCGGGCCGTGCCCGCCGGAGCGGGTGGACGAGCTGCGGGTGATCGAGCGGGCCGCCGGCCGCCACCTGGCGGTGTACGGGGTGGACAAGTTCCCCCGGATGACCGACTACGTGGTGCCCGCCGGTGTACGGATCGCCGACGCGGACCGGGTCCGGCTCGGCGCGCACCTGGCCGCCGGCACCACCGTGATGCACGAGGGCTTCGTCAACTTCAACGCCGGCACCGTGGGCACCTCGATGGTGGAGGGTCGGATCGTGCAGGGCGTGCTGGTCGGCGACGGCTCCGACGTCGGTGGCGGCGCCTCGATCATGGGCACCCTCTCCGGTGGCGGCACCGAGAAGGTGAGCATCGGTGAGCGGAGCCTGATCGGCGCGAACGCCGGCGTCGGCATCTCGCTCGGCGACGACTGCGTGGTCGAGGCCGGCTGCTACATCACCGCCGCCTCGAAGATCACTCTGCCGGACGGCCGGGTGGTCAAGGCCCGGGAACTGTCCGGCGTCGACGGCCTGCTGTTCTGGCGGAACTCGGTCAACGGCGCGCTGGAGGCCCGCCCGCGCACCGGCCGGGGCATCGAGCTGAACACCGCTCTGCACGCCAACGACTGACGGCCCGTCCGGGTCCGCGGCGCTCGGCCGCGGACCCGGACGGGGTACGCCTCACCGCAGGCGGTACGCCTGGATGATCCGTTCGGTCACCGTGTTGCCGGCGGCATCCCGGGCGGTGGCCCGCAGGGACGCGTATCCGGCACCGGCGGGATGCCGGACGGTGGCCGTCCAGCCGTGCCCGCCGTGCCGGACCTGGGCGGGTCGCCAGCTCTGGCCGCCGTCGTACGAGACGTCGACGGTCAACCCGGTCACCCGCGAGCCGGTGGCGGCGGGCTGCCGGTGCACCTGCACCGGGATGGCCAGGCTCCGGCCGGCCGGGGCGGCATTGGCCTCGTCGAGCGGCGGCGTGAACCGGATGGCGGACACCGGCAGCGGCCGGTGGTCCTCGCCCGGCACGTGCCGGGACCGGAAGGTCCACGCCGTGCTGACCTCGGTGCTGAGATCGGTGAAGCTCCGCTTCGACGAGACCTCCAGCCGGTAGCGAGCGGCACCGGGCGGCACCGTGAACTGCCCGAAGGCGGGCTGGGGCAGCTCGCCGACCAGTACGCCGTCGCGGTACAGGGCCGTCCGGGCGCTGTCGGCGACGGAACCGCCCGCGTGCCCCTCGGCGTCGCTGTGCAGGGGAACGTCCACCTGGATCTCGTCACCGAGCCGGGTGACTCCCTGGCCGGGCCAGCGCGGCGCCGGGAACGACGGTCCGTACGGTGCGCTGTTCCAGCTCTCCCGGGTGTGCCGGCCGGGCCGGTACACCCGTGGTTCGGCGGTCAGCGACGCCTTCAGATCCGGCCACCCCTCGTCGGTGGGTACCCCGAACATCAGCTCGGAGGACCAGCGCAGCCCGCGGGTGTTGTAGTGCTCGACCCGCTGCCCCGGCACCACGGTGGTCAGGCCGACCGCCCAACCGCCCAGATCCGGATCGAGGTGTGGGAAGACCACCCGCTCGGCGGTCAGGCCCGGATAGCCGCCCCGGAACCGGTGCGTGACGCTGGCCAGGTCCCGGCTGCGGTAGGTCTTGTCGAAGCCGGTCGGCATCCGGCCGGAGAACTTCTCGCTCAGCGCGTACGGGTAGGGGCTGTTGGCGACCTCGGGCTGCGCCCACTGGCTGCTCACCGTGGCGAAGAACCGGTCACCGGAGACCGCACGACCGAGGTGCCCGGTGGCCAGCCCGGTGAAGTCGGGCGAGATCACGCCGAACCCGTACGCGCGGTCGTCGGTGACCCAGTTCGCCCCGATGTCCACCAGCGCCGGCGCGGCCGAGCGCTCCGGAACGGCGGTGCGCACCGGCCGGGCCTTCCGGGCGTCGACGGTGCGGGTGGTGTCGCCGTCGATGACCAGCTCCGGCTGGGCCAGCTGCGCGACCCCGTCCGCGGCGAAGAGGAGGCTGACGAGTCCGTAGCGGCCCTTGGGCACCCGGGTGTCGACGGTGCCGTCCGGGTCGTACAGGTCGTAGGTGGCGAAGGTGTCCAGGTCGACGAGAGCGGTGATGTGGTCGGTGGCGGCCGCACCGGTGGTGTCCAGGTGCCGCACGGTGAGCTGGTAGCTCTCCACCTCCCGGTTCACCGCGACCGGGGTGACCGCCACGGCCGACCCGGAGCGGGCCACGATCCGCCCGGTCCAGTGGCCGTCCGTTCCGAGTCGGGTGTCCGCGGTGACGGTGGTGCCGGCGGTGCCGCCGGCCGGCACGGTGACCTGGCTCGCGCCGAGGGCGAACATTCCGGCGGGTGCCGGCTGGCCGTTCGGGCCGGTCACCTCGAGGGTCAGGTCCAGGGTGAGCGGGTCCGGGCCGTCGTTGCGCCAGCCGACTTCCCTGGTGACCGGGGTGTCGTCGCTGTGCGGCCAGGCCGGCTGGCCGAAGGAGACGCTGACCGGGTCACTGACCACCCGCTGGGTGATCGCCCGGGCCACGTCGACCCGGCCGGCGCCCTGCTGAAAGGCGGTCTGCGCCGGGTGCGGCTTCGCCGAGGCCATCAGGGTGGCCTTGAGCTGGGCTGCCTCCCAGCCGGTGTGCTGCTGGGCGAGCAGCGCCACCGCGCCGGTGACGTGCGGCGCGGCCATCGAGGTGCCGGAGAGCGAGACGTACTTCTCCCCCACCGGCTCGCCGAGCAGCGTGCCGTCGCCGCGGGCGGCGACGATCTCCACGCCGGGCGCGGTCAGGTCCGGCTTCAGCCCGGCGTCGCCCACCCGGGGCCCCCGGCTGGAGAAGTCGGCCAGCGCGTCGTCGCGGTCCACCGCGCCCACGGCGAGGGCGGCGTCCGCCGTGCTCGGCGAGCCGACCGAGCCGTCGGTGCCGTCGTTGCCGGCGGAGATCACGAAGAGCGCGCCGGTCTGCGCGGTCAGCGACTCGACCGCGGCCTCCAGCGGGTCGACGGCGGGCGTGTCGCGACCACCCAGGCTCATGTTGATCACGTCGGCGTGCTGGTCGACGGCGGCCCACTGCATGCCGGCCAGAATCGCCGACTCCGGGCAGCCCGCGTCCTCGCAGACCTTGCCGTTGAGCAGCATGGCGTCCGGGGCGACGCCCCGGTACCTACCGCCGGAGGCGGCGCCGCTGCCGGCGATGATCGAGGCGACGTGGGTGCCGTGCCCGACGGTGTCACCGGCATCGGGGGCCTCGGTGAAGTTCTGCGACTCGGCGATCCGGCCGGTCAGGTCGGGGTGGTTGGCGTCGACGCCGGTGTCCAGCACGGCGACGCGTACGCCCTGGCCGGTGAAGCCCGCCTGGTGCGCGGCCGGTGCGCCGATCTGCGGCACGCTGTGGTCAAGGGTGATCTGCCGGCGGCCGTCGAGCCAGATCCGGTCGGCGCCCCCCGCCGTGCCGACCCGGGCGCCGGCGCCGGTGAGCGCCGTCCAGACCGTCGCGGCTCGCTGCTTGTCCGCCCTCGCGGCGACACCGCCGATGGCCGGCAGTTGTGTGGTGACGGTCAGCCCGGCGGGAGCGGCGGCTCTCCGGTTGGCGCCCGCGTCGCCGGTCACCAGCACCGGCAGGTGGTCGCGGCGGGCATCGTCGTAGCCGGCGGCGATCAGCCCGGTCACGTCGAACAGCCGCCGGTCGACCCGGCCGGCGCGGACCAGTGGCAGGGCGTCCTGCGGCAGCACCGTGAGGTGACCGTCGTCGCGGGTGGTGAGGAAGCGGATGTCGGTACGCCCGGCACCCGGACGTACGACGGCGGACCCGGACGCGGTGACGGTGACCCGGTCCCCGGTGAGCAGGGTGACGGTGGTGGTCGGAGACGCGGCGTTGGTCGAGGTGCGCCCGACGGCGTCCGGGGTGGCGGCGGTGGTCGACGGGGCTGCCACGGCGACTGCCGGACTGCCCAGCCCGAGGGCGACTACGACTGCGGCGGCCATTCTGCTACTTCGATGCAACGGATCCTCCTCGATGGAGCGTCGTTACGACTAGAGACGCATTGACCACCGTCAGAGTTGCATACCGCGTATGCATAGGGAAGTCGAAAAAATGACGGACCAACCAACCCGTACCCGGCCGGAACGGCATCATCGACCGGGTGACCTCCATGAAGGACCGAATGCTCGCCGGTGAGCCGTACCTCGCCGACGATCCCGAAATCGTCGCTGACCTGGACCGGGCCGCCCGGCTGATGGAACGCTTCAACACCAGCTCCGCGGCGGACGAGGTGGCCCGCCTGGCGGCGCTGCGCGACCTGCTCGGCGAGCTGGGCGAGGGCACCTGGGTCCGCCCACCGTTCTACTGCGACTACGGCTGGCAGATCCGGATCGGGCCACGCAGCTTCGTCAACTACCACGCGGTCTTCCTCGACGTCGCCCTGATCACCCTCGGCGCGGACGTCCAGGTCGGACCGAACGTGCAGCTGCTCACTCCGACGCACCCGGTGGAACCCGGGCCACGCCGCGACAAGTGGGAGGCGGCCAAGCCGATCACCATCGGCGACAACGTCTGGCTCGGCGGCGGCGCGATCGTGCTGGCCGGGGTGACGATCGGTGCGAACACCGTCGTCGGCGCCGGCGCGGTGGTGACCCGGGACCTGCCCCCCAACGTGGTCGCGGTCGGCAACCCGGCCCGGCCGGTCCGCCAGCTGGACTGATCGACACGGCCCGGCGCTCGGGTCAGGGTGAAGGCGGCTCGGGCAGGCGGACCACCAGGTCGGCGGTGCCGGCGGTGCCGGTGACCAGAGAGGCGTTGGCCTCGTCGCTGCCCAGCGCCCAGGCCTGCGCCTGCACCGGCGACCGCCCGAACGCCTCGTGCCGGGCGGTCAGCCGGCGCTGCCGCAGCTCGGCGTCCAGATCGAGGAACCAGGCCTCGTGCAGCAACGACCGGATCTCCTGCCACGGGAAGTCCGGCAGCAGCAGGTAGTTGCCCTCCGTCACCACCAGCCGGACCGATGGCGGCACCTCGATCGCCCCGGCCACCGGCTCCTCCAGGTCCCGGCGGAACTCCGGCGCGTAGACCGAGGTCGGCTCCAACCGGTGCAACCGGCGCAGCAGCGAGACGTACCCGTTGGCGTCGAAGGTGTCCACCGCGCCCTTGCGATCGGCGCGGCCCAGCCGAGCCAGCTGCGACTGCGCCAGGTGGAAGCCGTCCATCGGCACCAGCCGGGCGGTCGGACCGACCCCGGCAACGACCTGCTCGGCCAACGTGGACTTCCCCGCGCCCGGCGCGCCGGCGATGCCGAGCAGTTGCCGAGGACCGGCCTCAGCCAGCGCCCGCGCCCGTGCGACCAGCTCGTCGACGGAGAGCACCCGGGCCGGCGGCATCAGCCCAGAACCGGGTCGCTGATGGTGAACCGCGCCTGCACGGCCGCCTGGACCGTCTGTGGCTGCGGGTCCAACTCCAGCTCCGGCGCGCCGCCGCCCCCGTCGTACGCCGCACGGGCGAACACCGGCCGGTCGCCGGGGCCGGCGTCGGCCAGCTCGATCAGCGAGGTCACCCGGGCGCCCAGCGCCTCGGCGTACTCCCGGGCGCGCAGCAGCGCGTCGGTGATCGCGGCGTGCCGCGCCTCGCGGTGCGCGGGGCTGTCCGGGCGCAGCTCCCACCAGGGACCGGCCACCTCGACCTGGTCCTGGTCGGCCAGCCGGAGCATCAGCTCACCGAGGGCGGTGAAGTCGGTGACGGTGACCGTGGTCGTCACGCTGCCGTGCCAGGCCACCACCCGCTCGCCCGAACGCCGGGTCTCCGGCCGGACCCGCAGGTCGCCGGTCTCCCGCCGGGCCACGACCGGCTCGGAGCTGTCCAGCAGCACCCGGACGGCGGCGGCCCGCTCGGCCAGCCGGGTCAGCGTGGCCTCCCGGTCCCGGTCCCGGGCCTTCGCGGTGACCGCGAACCGGGCCAGCTCGGGCGGCACCTCCCGGTACGCCTCACCGCGCACCTGCACGACCGGGCCATCCACTGCCATACCCCTGAGCCTAGTCAGCCAGCGGGCGCCATGCCGTGTAGGAGACCGCTGTCGCGCCAACCCGGCACCCGGTCAGGTGCCCGCCCGCCTCGCCCAGCCCTCGCAGCCAGGTCACCTCGGCGGCATGGTCGCCGTCGGTCGGGAACTCCCGGTCCCGTCCGGCGTACCGGGGGTCGAGCAGCGCCGACCGGGCCGCGGCGGCCTCCGCGTACCGAGCGGTGAGCGCCGCCGCGTCACCGGCCCGCAGCGCGGCCGCCAGCTCGTCCAGGAATGCGCTCACCTCGGCCAGCTCGTGCAGCACCCGGGTCTGGTTGCCGAGCAGCATGTTCGCGGTCCGCTCGGCGGGGGTGCCGGCGACCCGGGTGCCGTCCCGGAAGCTGCCCGCGGCGAGCGCCAGCACCGCGTCGCGCAGCGGCGCCCGCTGCACCGCCCCGGCCAGCGCCCCGGCCAGCAGGTGCGGCACGTGCGAGGCGAGCGCGGCCGCCGAGTCGTGCGCCGGCGCGGACATCGGCACGACCCGGGCGCCGAACAGCTCCACCAGCAGCCCGGCCAGCCAGCGGAAGGCGGGCGTCGCCGCGCCCGGTGCCGGGCAGAGCACCCAGGCGGCGCCCGCCAGCAGCGTCGTGGAGGCGGCGGTCAGGCCGGCGGACTCCGCACCGGCCATCGGGTGCCCGGGCACGAACCGGTCGGTGAGCCCGAGCCGGTCGGCCGCCTCGGTCACCTCGACCTTGGTGCTGCCGACGTCGGTGAGCACGCAGCCCGGCGCGGTCGCGGCGGCGACCCGGGCCAGCGTCCCGGGCAGGGTGGGCAGCGGCCCGCTGAGAAAGACCACGTCCCGGCCGGCCACGGCCTCCTCGATGGTGTCCGGCGCAACCAGCCCCCCAGCCCGGGCCCGCTCGCGGGTCGCCGGATCGGGATCCCAACCCGCCACGTCCAGGCCGGCGTCGGCCAGGCGCAGCAGCACCGAGCCGCCGATCAGGCCGGTGCCGACCACGGCCGCCCGCACTCCGGCGTACCGCCCGGTCGCCTCGCCGGTCATCGCCGGGCCCCGGGGTCAGGCCCGCAGCCGGCCGGCGACCGCGGCGACGTGCTCGTCGGACTCGGTGAGCGCCACCCGGACGTGCTGGTTCGCGCTCGGACCGTAGAAGACCCCGGCGGCGACCAGGATGCCGCGCCGGGCCAGCCAGTCGACCGTCTGCCAGCAGTCCTCACCGCGGGTGAGCCAGAGGTAGAGGCCGGCCTCCGAGTGCTCGACCGTGAAGCCGGCGCCGGTGAACGCGGCGGTCAGCACCTCACGCCGGGCGCGGTAGCGCTCCCGCTGCTCGTCGGCGTGCCGCTGGTCCTGAAGGGCGGCCACCATGGCCGCCTGCACGGGGGCGGGCACGATCATGCCAGCGTGCTTACGGACCTTCAGCAGCTCGGCGACGAGCGCCGGGTCGCCGGCCACGAACCCGGCCCGGTAGCCGGCGAGGTTGGACCGCTTGGAGAGCGAGTGCACGGCGAGCACCCCGTCGTAGCTCCCGCCGCACACCTGCGGGGACAGCACCGAGACCGGCTCGGCGGACCAGCCGAGCGGCAGGTAGCACTCGTCGCTGGCCACCACCGCGCCGCGTTCCCGGGCCCAGTCGACCACTTTGCGCAGGTGCGCCGCGGGCAACACCCGGCCGGTCGGGTTGCCGGGCGAGTTGACCCAGACCAGCCGGACCCGGGAGGTCGGCCCGACCGCGGTGAGCGAGTCGGCGCGGACCACGGTGGCCCCGGCCAGCCGGGCCCCTGCCTCGTACGTGGGGTACGCGACCGACGGCACCACCACCACGTCACCCGGACCGATGCCGAGCAGGGTGGGCAGCCAGGCGACCAACTCCTTGGAGCCGATGGTCGGCAGCACACCGAGACCATCGACCCCGGCGCCACAGGCCCGGGCGACCCACGCCGCGATCGCGTCCCGCAACGCCGGGGTGCCGGCGGTCAACGGGTAGCCGGGAGCGTCGGACGCGTCGGCCAGCGCCCGCCGGATCACCTCGGGCACCGGGTCGACCGGCGTGCCCATGGAAAGGTTGATCAGGCCCTCCGGGTGCGCCGCGGCCAGGGTGGCCGCGGCGGCCAGGGTGTCCCAGGTGTATTCGGGCAGCCGCGACGAGACCGGCGCGGGCCTGTTCAGTGGCCCTCGCCGCGCGGCGGCTGCGCGGCGACGAATGTGGCGTCCTTCTCCACCTTGCCGATCTTCGAGGCGCCCCCGGGCGAGCCCAGGTCCTCGAAGAACTCGTAGTTGGCGCCGGTGTAGTCCTTCCACTGCTCCGGGACGTCGTCCTCGTAGAAGATCGCCTCCACCGGGCAGACAGGCTCACAGGCACCACAGTCGACGCACTCGTCGGGGTGGATGTAGAGCATCCGGTTGCCCTCGTAAATGCAGTCGACCGGGCACTCCTCGATACATGCCTTGTCGAGCACATCCACGCACGGCTCGGCGATGATGTAGGTCACCGGTCTTCTCCTCCGCAAGACACGCCGCGATCTCCCGCGACGGTTAGAGCCTAGTATCTCGCCGGGGAGGGGGTCGATCGTGCTCCGACAGCAGGATGTGGGACACCGGATCGTGGTCCGCCGGATTGTGGGGATTCGCGAAGGCCGCCCGCTCTTCTCGGACGCCCTCGGCGAGCTGGTGGAGCTGAGCGAGACTCATCTCACGCTGGCCACCGCGCAGGGCCAGCTGCGGGTCCCGGTGGCGCAGGTGCACCGGGCCAAGCGGGTGCCGCCGACCCGCCGACCGACCGCCGCCGCGGTGGTGGCGCTCGAACGGGCCGCCGACGAAGCCTGGCCGGCACCGACGCGGGGCCTGCTCGGTGACTGGCTGCTCCGGGCCGCCGACGGCTGGACCGGACGGGCCAACTCGGCACTGCCGATCGGCGATCCGGACCGGCCGCTGCCCGCCGCGGTGGACGCGGTCGAGCGCTGGTACGCCGAGCAGGGCCAACCGGCGCTGATCAACACGCCGCTGCCGCTCGCCGCGCCGGTCGGTGCCGAGCTGGACACCCGGGGCTGGGGCAGCCGGCCGCCGACGCTGGTGCAGACCGCGCCACTGCCCCTGGCCGCCCCCGGGGCCGGCACGGCGGTCGCCGGAACCGGCGTCGAGCTGGTGGCCGCGCCGTCCGCCGCGTGGCTGACGGTCGCCGCCGGGCGCAAGGGTGGCCTGCCGGACGCCGCCCGGCACGTGCTCACCGCCGTGGACCAGGTCCGCTTCGCCCACGCGTACGCCGACGGCACGCTGGTGGCGATCGGCCGGGGCACGGTGACCGGGCAGGGCCGCTGGCTCGGGCTGAGCCTGATCGAGGTGCTGCCGGAGGCGCGCCGTCAGGGGCTGGCGCGGGCGGTGCTCGCGGCGCTGGCCGACTGGGGCGCCTCGGCCGGGGCGACGCACGCCTTCCTTCAGGTGGAGCAGCACAACACCGGTGCGGTGGCGCTCTACCAGCGGCTCGGCTTCACGACCCACCACGCCTACCTGACCCGGGTCGCTCCGCACTGAGCCGGCGGACGTGATCCACTCGAATTCCAGGAAACGGGGCCGTCCGCCTCGGCCGGAAACCGCGACTTCCTGGACATCGAATCGATCATCGCCGGCGCCCGGACGCGGACCGCCGAACGCCCGCGCGGACGGGTCAGCGGCGGACGACCCGGCGCGGCTTGGAGGCCTTGACCTCGGCGTACCGCTTGAGCTGCTGGGAGCGGTGGTCGAGCCCGAGCGCGGTGAGCACCAGGTACCCGATCAGCACCCCGGCGCCGCTGGCGAGCAGGTAGAGCCAGATCTGGGCGAAGAACGTGCCCGCCCCGCCGGCGAACGGGTTGTTGCCGACCAGCAGCGGCCCGACCAGCACGGTCAGGGCCATCGCCACCAGCACCGCGACGGTCACGTCGGCCGCCCACCCGGCCAGCGGCCGACGGCGCCCCCAGCGGAAGGCGACCACGGCCAGGATCAGCCCGATCACCACGAACATCGCCAGCGACACCCGGTCGGCGACGGTGTCGTCACCGTCGAAGCCGAGCCGGATGATCAGCCGGGCGACCACGTTGACCGCGAACAGCGCTCCCGCGAGCACCCCGACGTCACGCCACCGTCCGTCCATCGCACGACCTCCTGCCGTACGCCCCGTTGCGGGGCTCCATCCATGGCAGGAATATCTACCACCCCTACCTGTGTGGCGTCATCAGCCGCCGAGTGTGGGCGGAGGGGCGAGGACCTGCCGGAAGCCCATCACCGCGAAGGTCATCGCGCCGGCCACGATCATGACCAGGCCGACCCAGTTGTCGCCGGCCAGCAGCAGGTCGCCCTCGCTGGTCCGGATGGCGGCCACCGCCATCAGCGCGAACCACGGCACCGCGGGCAGCGCCACCGCCCACCGGCGACCGACCACCTCGTGCGCGAACCAGCTCAGCGCGATGTTGGCCCCGACGGCGAGCAGCGCCGACACGCCGATCAACTGCCCGCCGACCCGGGCCGTGGAGAGCAGCAGCTCCAGCACCCCGGTCAGCACCCCGGCCACCACCACGACGATCGCGCCGGCCAACCGCAGGCCCAGGTCCAGCAGGCGCGGCGGCGGCCCCGCCGGGGGTGGGCCGTCCTGGCCTTCCATGACCGACATCGGAGCGGCGGGCAGGGTCACCGGAGACCGGCCCCGGCGACCGACAGCCGGTCCGGGGCGCTCTCCTCGGGCAGCCCGGCGAAGAGGTCGTCCTCCCAGCCGTACGGGCCCGCGCCGGGGCCCTTGTCGCCGACCGCGAGCGTGAAGTACTCCACGCCCATGAACTCGCCTCCGAAGTTGCCGGCGATCGAGTAGAGCCAGGAGCTGGCCGGGATCTGCGTGGCGTGCGCCCGCATCGCGGCCTCCTTCGCGGTGTGCCGGTCCGTCGCGTCCATCCGGGCGGCGATCTGGTCGTCCGGGGTGCCGAAGGGCAGATCGGCGATGTCCTCGATGCCGGCGAACGGGTTGTCCGAGGACTCGGCGAAGTGCGTCATGCCGGCCTCCAGCACACTGCGCGGCATGGCCGTCCAGTAGACCTTGGCGGGGGCGCAGCCCTCCGCGGCGGCCAGCTCGACAGCGCGCATCGCCACCCGGTGCGCCTGGATGTGGTCGGGGTGACCGTAGAAGCCGTTCGGGTCGTACGTGATCAGGACCTGCGGGCGGACCTCCCGCATGATCTCCACCAGGTGGCCGGCGGCCTCGTCCAGGTCGGCCTGCCAGAACGCGCGGGGGTTCTCGTTGGTCGCGAGCCCCATCATCCCCGAGTCGCGGTAGCGGCCGGCGCCGCCGAGGAAGCGGTGGTCGGTGACGCCGAGCGCGGCGCACGCGGCGGCCAGCTCGGCGATCCGGTACCCGCCGAGCTGGTCGGCCTCGGCGGCGGCGAGCTGGGCCAGCGCCGGTACGTGGATCTCGCCCTCCTCGCCGAGGGTGCAGGTCACCAGCGTGACGTGCGCACCGGTGGCGGCGTAGTGCGCCATCGTCGCGCCGGTGCCGATCGACTCGTCGTCGGGGTGCGCGTGGACCAGCAGCAGGCGGCGGTCGGGCAGCGTCGTCACGACGGTCACTCTAACTGGCGGTTCCGGCCGGCAGCCGCTGACGCGTCCGCCCAGGTCGGCCACATCACGCCCGGCACGGCTCTACGATTTGGGCTGTGGACTTTCCGGAGCTGGCCGCCCGCACCCGCCGGTTCAGCCACGGCGCGCCGCGTGCTGTCTCCGTGGCGGAGGACGGCTCCCGCGTGATCTTCCTGCGCTCCGGCGGCCCGGAGGACCCGGCGGACGCGCTCTGGCTGCTGGACGTGGCCACCGCCGAGGAGCGGCTGGTCGCCGACCCGGCCACCCTGCTGGGCGCCGACGGTGACTCCCGGGCGCTCTCCCCCGGCGAGCGGGCGCTGCGTGAGCGGCTGCGGCTCAGCGCCGCTGGCATCGGCTCGTACGCGCTGGACGCCGCCGGTCGGGTGGCGGTGTTCGCGCTCGCCGGCCGGCTGTTCCGGGCCGACCTGGTGCACGGCGACGTGGTCGAGGTGGCCACCGTCGGGCCGGTGCTCGACCCCCGGCCGGACCCGACCGGGCAGCGGCTGGCGTACGTGACCGACGCGGCCGAGGGCGTCCGCCGGGGCGAGCTGCGGGTGATCGACGCCGACGGCACCGACACCCTGCTGGCCGGCGAGGACGCCGGTGTGAGCTGGGGGTTGGCCGAGCACATCGCGGCCGAGGAGTTCGGGCGGTTCCGGGGCTACTGGTGGGCGCCGGACGGCGGCTCGGTGCTCGCGGCCCGGGTCGACGAGTCCCGGCTGGACCGCTGGCACCTGCACGACCCGGCCGAGCCGGCGAGCACACCGACCGCCGTCGCGTACCCCCGGGCGGGTGGGCCGAACGCCGAGGTCAGCCTGCACCTGCTGGACCTGGACGACGGCTGGGTCGACGTGCACTGGGACCGGGAGACCTACCCGTACCTGACCGGGGTCAGCTGGGCCGAGGGCAGCCCGCTGATCACCGTGCTGCGCCGCTCGCAGCAGCACGGGCTGGTGCTGGCGGTGGACCCGCGGACGGGTGAGACGCAGGTGCACGCCGAGCTGGCCGATCCGCGCTGGGTCGAGCCGATCGCCGGCACCCCGGCCCACCTGCCGGACGGCCGGGTGCTGGTCGGTGGGGAGCTGGCCCACGACGGGTACGACGCCCGGTGCCTGTTCGCGGACGGCACCCTGCTCACCCCGCCGTCGCTGTACGTACGACGGGTGGTGGGTCGGCTGCCGGCCGCCACCGGCCCGGCCGACCTGCTGGTGGAGGCGAGCGATGGCGAGCCGAGCGAGCGGCACCTGTTCCGGGTCCGCACCACCATCGGCGGTGGGGTGGACGCGCGTCGGCTCACCACCGACTCCGGCTGGTACACCGCCGCGGTGGGCGGGGACGTGCTGGCCGTCGGCGTCGCGTCGCTGGATCACGCCGGGGTGCGCTGGACGGTGCGCCGTGGCAATCAGGAGATCGCCGAACTGCGCTCGTTCGCCGCCGCCCCGCCTTACTCCCCGTTGCCGCTGCTGGAGCGGGTGACCGACCGGCGGCTGCCGGCGGCGGTGCTCTACCCGGACAACCACGTGACGGGCCGGCGGCTGCCGGTGCTGCTGGACATCTACGGCGGCCCGGGGCACCAGGAGGTCGTGGCGGCGCGGGCCGCGTGGCTGGAACGGCAGTGGTGGGCCGACGCCGGGTTCGCGGTGGTCACCATCGACAATCGGGGTACGCCGGGCGTGGCGCCGTCGTTCGAGAAGGCGATCCACCGGCGGGTCGCCGACGTGATCCTGACCGACCAGATCGACGCGCTGACCGCGCTCGCCGGCAAGCACCCAGACCTGGACCTGGGCCGGGTGGGGGTGCGCGGTTGGTCGTTCGGCGGGTGGCTGGCCGGGTTGGCGGTGCTGCGCCACCCGGAGCTGTTCCGCTGCGGGATCGCGGGCGCCCCGGTGACCGACTGGGCGCTGTACGACACCGCGTACACCGAGCGTTATCTGGGGTTGCCGGAAGACGGCCAGGACATCTACGCGCACCATTCGCTCGTCGAGTTGGCCGCCGAGCCGGTCACCAGCCCGGACCAGGCCCGCCCGTTGCTGCTGGTGCACGGCATGGCCGACGACAATGTGGTGGCCGCGCACACGCTCCGGCTCTCCGCCGCCCTGCTGAGCACCGGCCGGCCACACGCCGTGCTGCCGCTGACCGGGGCCACCCACCTGGCCGCGAACGGCACCGCCGAGCGACTGCTTCCCCTGGAGCTCGACTTCCTCCGCACCCACCTACGGTGATCAGTCGTCGATGCCATCGCGTGGCCTTGTCCGACTGATCGTCAGTCAAGGGCGGGTCAGGGACCTCAGCTTGTCGCTGATGTCGATTTGGAAAGTGATCTGCATGTCTTCGTACGGGGTGAGTGAGACCCAGCCCACCGGTCCACCCCTCGTGTCGTAGCGATGGCCGTCCGCGACCAACTGGCAGGGCAGGTCGCCCTTTTCCAGGTCGGCGAGGAACACGTCGGCCCGCACAATGTCCCGGCCCTCAGCGTCGGGGAAGGTGAAGGTCGTCACGCGGTACAGCAGCATGTAGCGCTTGTGCAGCCCGAGGTCGAGGATTTTCCGAAGCCTCTGGACCGGGTCTTTCTCGACCCCGAGGTATGGCTCGTAGCCGTACTGGCTGGTCACCTTGAATTCGTTGGTGCCGAATGGTCCCTGCAGGCCGGTAATCCACAGGCCGCGGACGAGCCAGCCCGGCGGCACGGCGAACCTGCTGAGGGTCGACCCGGGATTGTCCACTATCCGCTCCGGCGCTCCGGCCTCGATCGTCGCCGCGATGTCGACGTTTCCGCCCTTGTCCGGGCTGTTGTAGCTGTCCAGGACTCGGCTGGTGTGGTCGAACCAGATGAACTCCGGCCGCGGGTCCAGCGTCCGGGCGCACGATGCCTTGCCGACGCCCTTCTTTGGAACCTTCGCCACCGCGGCGGCGAGCGCCGCGCGCCGTTGCTCGAAGCGGGGCTGGTACTCCTTGAGCACCTCTCTCATCGACCCGTCGATCCGCTGCGGCTCGCTCTGCCCGCCCGCGTCGCAGCCGGTGAACAGCATCGCGGCCAGGACCGCCACCGTGCTCAGAACGGCACCGTTCCACCTGTCACAGCGCATCGAAGCCCCCTTGACGCCCTCGCACCCCACCAGTGTGCCCGCTCGACGACTTCGGCGCCGATGTGCCGACGCTGAGCCTGCTGCGTGCGGTCACCGCCCCTAGGTGCACCAGTGACCTGTCCAGCAGAAACGGAAGGGCCCCTCCCGACGGCGTTGTCGATAGGGCTGCCGTTGCCCGGGCCTACGCGCCTGGCCGCGAACGGCACCGCCGAGCGGCTGCTGCCCCTGAAGCTCGACTTCCTCGGTACCCATCTACCGCGAGGCCGGGCCGGTCGATGGCCCCGCAGTCCTGCTGCTGCACGGATTTCCCACGTCGTCCTCGCAGTTCCGGCACCTGATCCCCCTGCTCGCGGACCGCTACCGGGTGATCGCGCCGGACTTCCCGAATTTCGGCCACAGCGCCAGCCCGGACCGGTCGACATTCGACTACACATTCGCCAACTTCGCCGACCTGATGGACGGTCTGATCGGCCAGCTCGGCGTGGATCGCTGCGCGCTCTACTGCTTCGACTACGGAGCACCGACCGCATACCGACTGGCTCTCAAGGGGCCCGAGCGGGTCAGTGCGCTCATCGTGCAGAACGGCAACGCGTACGAAGAGGGCCTGAGCGAGTTCTGGGATCCGATCAAGGCCTACTGGGCGGAGAAGACCGACGAGCACCGCCAGGCCATCGCGTTCATTCTCAAGCCCGAGACGGTGAAGTTGCAGTACACGCAGGGGGTGCACGACCTCACCCGGCTCGACCCCGACATGTGGACCCACGACGACACGCAGCTCTCCCGCCCCGGCAACGCGGACATCCAGCTGGACCTGTTCTACGACTACGGCAGCAACGTCACGCTGTACCCGGAATTCCAGGCCTTCTTCCGCGACCACCAGCCACCGACGCTGGTCATCTGGGGCCAGAACGACTCCATTTTCCCGCCCGATGGCGCCCACCCCTATCGGCGCGACCTGCCGTCGGCCGAGTTCCATCTGCTCGACACCGGCCACTTTGTGCTGGAGGACAAGCTCGACATCGCTGCGCCGATGATTCACGATTTTCTCGATCGCTCCATTGGTCGTTCCTGACGGCAGGGGACGGCTCGGCCAGTCCGCCGCCTGTTGGCACAGAGCGCGCGCCACACGAGCGGTGCCGCCGTCATCTAGCCGACGTACACGTCGCCTGCACTCCCAAGATCGCGCTCGATCCAGGATCGAGTGGTATTCCGGTGCCAGTTAGCCACTCGATCCAGGATCGAGCGTGACCTTGGACGAAGCGGGGGGGGCATCCGAGCGGGGACAATGCAGCGGTGTCGGATTTCACGAAGCCGCTCGGCTACCGCCTCATCACCGGACCCGACGATGCCGAATTCTGCGCCCGCGTCAGCGGGCTTCTCGATCAGGGCTATCAGCTGCATGGGTCTCCTGCGCTGACGTTCGACGGCGAACGCGTCATCGCCGCTCAAGCGTTGGTGCTGCCGCGCCCCGTCGGCTCCGAGGCACCCGTGGGAAGCGCCAGGTAGAGCCGCCCTGGAACTCGACTTCCTCCGTACCCATCTGGGGTGAACCGTCATGTCCGCAGCACCTGGCCCGCTGCGGCAAGCTGACGATCACCAACGCTCCACGACGGATTGTGACGGACTCTGACGTAATCGACGTCGCAGGTTCTCAGGGGCGTGCGTCGTATTGGGTCCGGGCTTCGAAGACGCGGTCCATGTGCGTCTCCGCCCAGTCCTTGATCGCGATCATGACCGGGAACAGTTCATGGCCGAGCGGGGTGAGCTCGTAGTCGACGCGGACCGGTACCGAGGCAGTGACCGTGCGGGTGACCAGGCCGTCGCGCTCCAGGGTGCGCAGGGTCTGGGTGAGCATCTTCTGGCTGACGCCGGCGATGCGCTGGGCGAGTTCGCCGTGCCGCTGCGGGCCGTCGACGAGCGCTGGGATCACCAGGGCGACCCACTTGTCGGTGAGCCTGCTCAGCAGCTCACGGGTCGGGCACTGTTCAAGGAACGCGTCGTAGTCGCGTTTGGCCTGTTCGCGGCGTTGCGCTGCGGTCGACGTCGCCATTCTTCCCTCCTTTGGTGCCCTAGGCACTTTAAGGTACCTACTTTCTCACAGTGCCGGCGATTCGTACGGTCGTGGTGATCACGAAATCCCACGAAGGAGACGGCGATGCGCGCAGTCAGCTATGCACAGTTCGGAGGGCCGGAGGTCCTGCACGTGGCCGAGGTGCCGGTGCCCGAGCCCGGGCCGGGGCAGGTGCGGGCGCGGGTCGCGGCGTCGGTTGTCCATCCGGTCGATCTGATGGTCCGCTCCGGTCGGTTCCCCGCCCCGTTGCCGACCGGTCTGCCGTACACGCCCGGTTGGGACGTTGCCGGCAGCGTCGACGCGGTCGGCCCGTCGGTCGACGAGTTCACGATCGGCGACGAGGTCATCGGCTTCTCGCCATGGTTGCAAACCACGGCCGGCGCCCACGCCGAGTACGTAGTCCTCGACGCCGCCTGGCTGACCTCCGCGCCCGCCGGCGTCCCCGCCCCCGAGGCGGCGACCCTGCCGACCAACGGCCTCGCCGCCGCCCAGGCACTCGACCTGCTCGCGCTCCCGGCGGGTTCCACCGTGCTCGTCACCGGCGCCGCCGGGCAGGTCGGTGGGTTCGTTCTGGCGCTGGCCCGAGCGACCGGTCTGCACGCCACGGGACTCGCCGGAGCCAACGACCGCGAGTTCGTCGAGTCGCTGGGCGCGGCGTTCCTGTCGCGCACCGACGATCCGACGGGGACGTTCGACGCGGTCGTCGACCTGGCGGTGATCGGCTCCTCGCTGCTGGACCTCATTCGGGATGGCGGCGGCTACGTGGCCGCGTCACCCCCACTTCGCCCGGAGCCGGTGCGCGGAATCCGGACCTTCGCGCTGGAGGTGCTACCGGACGGATCCCGGCTGGGGGAACTGGTCAAACTCGTCACCAGCGGCGACATCCCGCTCCGGGTTGCCGACGTGTACCCCTTCGCCGACGCGGCGGCCGCCCACGACAGGCTGGCCCGAGGCGGCGTGCGCGGCGGCGTGGTGATCGTCCCCTGATTCGCAGCGAAAGCTCGGCTCATTCCACCGCGAGCATGCCGCTCGCGCACGACCATGCTCACAACAACCCGAGGTTGATGGCGAGTGGGGTGATCGTCGGTGGGGCGTCCGGTTCACGGGCGACCTGGGCGACCACGTCCCGTGCCGCTGGCCGGTGGCGGATCTCGGCGGGTGCGATGCTGTGGGCCCGTAACAGGACCCGGGCCGCGTTGGCGGGGTCGCTCGTCTGGAGGTAGGCGCGCGCCGCGTCGATCAGATGCGCGGCGCGGTGCTCGACCGGCAGCCACCGCCACCCGTCCCGCCCGATCGCCTCCTCGTGCCGGGCGACCGCCTGCGGCCCGTCGCCCAGCTCTACTGCGGCGGCGACCCGCGCCAGCTCGACGGCCGTCGGCCCGAACGCTGTCCGGTGATGGTCGTGCCCGTCGCCCACCCGAGCGGCCAGCTCGACGGCCTCGTCCAGCAGATTTTCGACCATCCGGTCGTCACCCGCCCTGGCCGCGATCAGGGCGGCCTGCACGAGCAGCGATCCGCGCAGCGACAATTCCTGCGGCGTGCCAGCGCCCGGATCGGACGGGCCGATTTGGGAGGCGGCGGCCAGCATCACCGGTCGTGCCCGCGCGGATGCCCGCAGCACCTGGCCCAGCTGCACCGCCGCGCAGGCCAGCAGCACCGGGTCACCGGCGGCGGCGGACATCGCCCGGTCAGCGGCCAACCAGGCGAGGCTCCCCTCGTCCAGCTTGACCAGCAGCCCGGCCGTCACCCGATACGCCTCCACCACCGCTGCCCGCCCGGTCTCCGGGTTCTGCGCATGGGCGCGATGAACCTCGGTCACCAACGCGGGCAGCAGCTCGACCAGACGCGGATACCGGGCATGCTGGAAGGTCATCCACGCGTGCCGCACCTCCCGAGCCAACCGATCGGGCGACATCACCTCCCGGCCCGTCGGGCGACCAAAAGCCATCTCGTACGCCGACAGCGCCGCCCGAATCCGCGCGACGCCCTCGCGACGCTCGGCCACCCCGGCAGGCTGGACATCACGACCGAGCAGCGCTGCGGCGTCAACCCTCAGCACCGCCGCGATTTCCCGGATGGTCGACACCCGCTCCAGGGAACGGACCCCGCGTTCGATTTTGTCCACCCAACTCTTCGACTTGCCCAACCGATCCGCGAACGACTGCTGCGACAACCTCCGCCGCACCCGCAGGTAGGCCACCCGCCGACCGATCGGCACCGGATCACCGCTCACCACGCCACCGCCGATCCGGCAGTGCCCGAGTCGTCTCCTCCACCGGTATCCGCTCCGCCTCGGCCTGCGCGAGCAACCGGCGCTTGGCTGTCTCCCGTTCGACGGCGTCGAGCTGCTCGCCCTGACTGACCGGCTTGTCGTCAGAATTGGCATCATCACCTCCGCTGCTGCGGCGCATCGGCAGGCTCAGCCGTCGCGTGCTGTCCACAATGCCGCCGAGCTGTCGCCATTCGCGACGGCACAGAGTGCGACATTCCGAGCACATTCATGGCGACATTGAGGCGACACATCGCTATTGTGGCGAACATGAATGCCCCGAACACCGCCCTACGCGCGGTCCGCACCGGGATGCGCATGAGCCAGGACGACTTCGCCCGCGCGCTCCAAGCCGCTGGCCGTCGCGTCGGCGAGCCCAACGACGCCAACAAGAGACTCATCCAGCGCTGGGAGTCTGGCGCGATAGCCGCACCGCGGCCCGTGTACGCCCGCGCCTTGGAGGTCGTCACCGGCCTGCCGGTCTCGCTGCTCGGCTTCGCCGCGATACCCGACGGCCATGTCGTCGATGACCAACACGGTGGTCACGACCTGACCTCACCCATGTCCAGCCTGGCTACGCCAACGCCGAAGCCGCTCGCGGTCCACGGGTCGTACGAGGGCGTCTGGCTCAGCCGCTACCAATACCATTCCAGCGGCCGGGGAAAGTCATTCGCCGGCCAGCACTTCGTGGTCGTGCTTCAGCACGGCGACCGACTGACCGTGCGCAGCCTGCCCGGCTCGGCGGCATCGTCGCTGTCGCTGGATCTCACCGTGGACGGTGCCGTGGTCACCGGCACCTGGGTGGAGCAGACCGATCACGCCGGCTACTACCGGGGAGCCCGGTACCACGGCGCAATCCAGCTACTGGTGGAGCCGACCAGCCGACGGATGGCCGGGAAATGGGTCGGATTCGGCAAGGACATGGACGTCAACACCGGCCCGTGGGAGCTGACCTTCCGAGATGCTTCCACGTCCAAGGCCACGCTCGACCAGTACAACACTTCGCCGGAGTAGGGCACTTCACCAACACGTCTACTACAAGCGTAGAGCCAACAGAAGGTTGTACACGGGCTCATGCGCTGACTGTTCAGCAGGAACACAAGGGTCCCCTCCCGACGACACTGTCGGGAGGGGACCCTGCTTGGCTGCGACGCGACTTACGGCTTGACGTGCGCGTTCACGAACGACGGGTAGCCGAAGACGCTGGAGATGAAGACCCCGCCAGCCTTGGACCCGTGCACGTTGTAGGCCACGTCGACGAAGAGCGGCACCACCGGTGCGTGCTCCTTCATGATCCGCTCGTCGAGCTTGGCCCACTCCGGGCCCTGGTCGCCCGCGGGCAGTGCCAGGATGCGATCCATCTCGGCGTTGATCGTCGGGTCGTTGAAGTAGGACTGGTTGCTGTTGCCCTCGGCCTTGATGGTGCGGCCGTCGTAGAGCACGGGCAGGATCGACGCCCCGCTCGGCCAGTCGGCCGCCCAGTTACCGAGGTACAGGTCCCAGGGGTTGTCCTTCTTCTTGATCTCGTCGAGCTTCGCGTCGTCCGAGATGTTCCGCAGCGTGATCTTGAAACCGGCCCGCTCCAGGTTGGCCTTGAGCTGGGCGCCCTGCTGCTGCTCGGTCGAGTTGTCGGCGACACCGAGGACCAGCTCGGGCGTCTGCCCACCGAGCAGTTCCTTGGCCTTGTCGACGTTGCCGTTGGGGCCCGCCGGGTACGCCTCGTACGCCTTGTAGCCGATGGTGGCCGGCGGCATCAGCGTGGTCAGCGGTGCGGCGACGGTCTGACCGCCGAGCGCCTTGACCATCCCCTCCCGGTCGATGGCGTAGTTGAGCGCCTGGCGGACCTTCAGGTCCTTGACCCGCTGGTTGTTGATCACGAGCTGGTTGGCGCTCGGCGTCGGCGAGAGGATGGTGCGGGACTTCAGCGCCGCGTCCCCGGCCACCTTGGCGACCAGCGAGGCGGGCACGGCGTTGAAGGCGAGCGCGCTCTGGTCGGCGCCGTTGTCGGCGATCACCCGGTTGTTGGCGGCGTCCGCCGTCGGGCCGAAGCTCCACACGAACTGGTCCGGATACTGGTGCCGCACCGGGTCGGTCTTCGCGTCCCAGTTGGGGTTGCGGTCCAGGGTGAGCTGTACGCCGGTCTGGTTCTTGGCGATCTTGTATGGGCCGGACGAGAACGGCTGCTTGTCCAGGTCGACGCCGGTGTCCTTGTCCGCGGGGAGCGGCGCGGTGGTCGGCAGCGAGACCGCGAACGGCAGGTCACAGCGGGGCTTGGCGAACTCGAAGCGCAGCGTCTTGTCGTCCGGCGTGGTCAACCCGGGCGGCAGCGACGTTTTGTTCTTCTTGAAGTCCCACTTGGTGTCGAACTGCGGGGTGTCGGCCAGCCACTCCTGGATGTATGTCGGGCCGCCGGAGAGGTCCGGGTCGAACGAGCGGGCGATGCCGTACGCGATCTCCTTGGAGGTGATCGGGCGACCGTCCTCGAACTTCACCCCATCCTTGATCTTGAATTCCCAGACCTTGCAGTCGGAGTTGACGTTGGTGCCCGGCGTCTCGGCCAGGTCGCCGACGAGAACCAGGCCGCCCTTGCCGTCGTCCTTCCAGGTGGTCAGGTAGCGGGCGAAGAGCGGATTCGCCATCAGACCGGCGAACGAGTACGTCCGCTGCGGGTCCAGGTGGGAGATGGGCGTCTCCCGGATGATGGTGAACGTGCCGCCTTTCTGGGCGCCGCTCACCTCTGCCGCCGGGCCCTGGGAGTCCTTCGGGTCGGTCGCGATGACCCCGGTCTGCTGCCGGGTGGTGTCCACCGTGGTGCCCTCGCCCGTGTTCTCCGAGCACGCACCCAATGCCACAACCAGAGCGATCGCGCCGCCTGCGGCGGCCGCCACGCGTGGTCGCATGAAGTACCTCCTTCATCAATGTGCCGTGCGGTCCGTCGGGGCGAGAACCGCCGACGTCTCGAGGATCGTAAAGAAGAAAACCTACGAATTGTGTAACAGTTGTCGATAAATTTCGCCGCTGACCCGGGGTGGTCGACACCCCGGTCGGCCGCTGGTTCAGCGCAGCCGGACCCGCGGGTCGATGGCCGCGTAGAGCAGGTCCACCAGCACGTTCGCCAGCACCACGAAGACGGCCGCGATCAGCACGGTGGCCATGATGGTGGGCAGGTCGCCGGAGCGCACCGCGTCCACCGCCGTGCGACCCAGCCCCTGAATGCCGAAGGTGGTCTCGGTGATGACGGTGCCACCGAGCGCGCCGCCGACGTCCAGGCCGGCGATCGTGATCACCGGCGTGATCGCCGCGCGCAGCGCGTGTCGCCCGTACACCGTGCGTTTGGCCAGGCCCTTGGCCCGCGCGGTACGGACGAAGTCCTCCGACAGCGTCTCCAGCATCTGCGCCCGGGACAGTCGGGCGTAGATGGCCGAGAAGAGGAAGGCGAGCGCGACCCAGGCCAGCACCAACCCACTGGCCCACTTCGCCGGACTGTCGAAGATCGAGGTGTAGCTCGGCACCGGCAGCAACCGCAGGTTGTAGACGAACACCAGCAGCAGCACCGCGCCCACGAAGTAGAGCTGCAACGAGGCGCCGGTCAGCGAGAAGCCGATCGCCATCCGGTCCAGCCAGGTGCCCCGCCGCAGCGCCGAGACCATGCCCAGACCCACCCCGAGCAGCAGCCAGAGGATGGCCGCCGGGATCACGATGCTCAGCGTCACCGGCAGCACCCGGGCGATGGTGTCCGAGACCGCCTCGTTGGTGACGTACGACCAGCCCAGGCAGGGCGCGTCACACCGGCCGCCCTGGGCGCTGCCCAGGTCCCGCCCGGCCACGATGCCCTTCATGTAGCCGGCGTACTGGCTGATCAGCGGGTCGTTGAGGCCCAACTCGGTCCGGACCCGCTCCAGCCGCTCCGGATTGCAGTTCTTCGGGCACATGCCGGTGACCGGGTCACGCGGCAGGGCGAAGAACATCAGGAAGGTCAGCACGCTCACCGCGAAGAGCGTCAGCGTGGCCGAGAAGAGCCGCTTGATCAGGAATCGCGCCATGGGAAACCCCTACCGGGACGACTTCGGGTCGAGCGCGTCACGCAACGCGTCGCCGAAGAGGTTGAAGGCGAACACCAGAGCGAAGATCATGATGCCCGGGAAGAACACGTACGCCGGGTCGGTCTGGAGGAAGTCCAGACTGTCGTAGATCATCCGGCCGAAGCTCGGGGTCTCGTCGCTGAGGCCGACACCGATGAACGAGAGCGCGGCCTCGCTGGTGATGAATTGCGGCACCGCCAGCGAGAACGAGACCAGGATCGGCGCCCAGATGTTCGGCAGCAACTGCCGGAAGACAATGTGCCCCAGCCCGGCGCCGCTGGCCTTGGCCGCCTCCACGAACTCACGCTCGCGCAGCGCGATCACCTGCCCGCGCACCAGCCGAGCGGTGCTGGTCCAGCCGAAGATGGCGAAGACGGCGATCAGCACACCCACCCCGAAGGCGGCGGACACCTGCCCCCGCTCGCCGTAGAAGCGCAGCGCCAGGGTGGGGGTGAGCGCCAACGCGATGATCAGGAACGGCATGGCCAGGGTCAGGTCGGTGATCCAGGTGACCACCGCGTCGAGCCAGCCACCCAGGTAGCCGGCGAGCGCGCCGAGCACGATGCCGATCGTCGCGGTGATCAGGGCCGCAGCGAACGCGATGAACAGCGAGGTCCGTAAGCCGTAGATCAACCGGATGAAGATGTCCCGACCCAGGTTCGGCTCCAGGCCGAACCAGTGCTCCCCGGTGACGCCGCCGGCGTAGCCCAGCGGCATGCCGAAGCCGTCGAGCAGGTTCTGGAACTGCTCACGTGGGCCGATCCCGTAGACCATCTCGATCAGCGGAGCGGCGAGCCCCAGCAGCATGAAGAAGATCAGCAGCATCCCGCTGACCATGGCCGTCCGGTCGCGCCGCAGCCGGAGCCAGGCGAGCTGGCCGGGCGAGCGACCGACGACACCCTTCACCGCGGGCCCGCCCGCGTCCACGCTGGACTCGA
Source organism: Micromonospora sp. U21 (assembly GCF_018070045.1). Taxonomy (GTDB): domain Bacteria; phylum Actinomycetota; class Actinomycetes; order Mycobacteriales; family Micromonosporaceae; genus Micromonospora. The sequence goes on along the minus strand of NZ_JAGPYK010000046.1, from coordinate 9,924 downwards.
TGTCGGCCAGCGCCACACCCTCCACCGGGGACAGGCTCACGGCGACACCTCCTCGACGATCGCGCCTGCAGCATCCCCTCCGGGTGCCCCTTCCGCTTCCGGGCTCGCGCCCACGGCTTCCGGGAAGTGACACGCGGTGGCCTGGTTGCCGCCGTCGCGCGGCACCAGCGCCGGCTCCTGGGTGGCGCAGATGTCCTGCGCCTTCCAGCACCGGGTGCGGAACCGGCAGCCCGACGGCGGGTCGAGCGGGGTGGGCACGTCGCCGGTCAACCGGATCCGGCCGCCGGGGCCGAGCCGGGTGACGTCCGGGATCGCCGAGAGCAACGCCCGGGTGTACGGGTGCTGCGGGCGCTCGTAGATGTCCGCCCGGTCACCGATCTCCACGATCCGCCCCAGGTACATCACCGCGACCCGCTGACAGAAGTGCCGGACCACGGCCAGGTCGTGGGCGATGAAAACGAACGCCAGGCCGAGGTCCCGTTGCAGGTCCCGCAGCAGGTTGACCACCTGCGCCTGGATCGAGACGTCCAGCGCGGAGACCGGCTCGTCGGCGACGATCAGTTTGGGCCGCAGGGCCAGCGCCCGGGCGATGCCGATGCGCTGGCGCTGGCCACCGGAGAACTCGTGCGGGTACCGGTTGTAGTGCTCCGGGTTCAGCCCGACCAGTTCCAGCAGCTCCTGCACCCGGGCCTTGATCCCGCCCGGCGGCTTGATCCCGTTGACCTGCAGGGGCATCGCCACGATGCGGCCCACGGTGTGCCGGGGGTTCAGGGAGGCGTACGGGTCCTGGAAGATGATCTGAAGGTCCTGGCGCAGCGGACGCAGCTCGCGCCGGCCGGCGTGCGTGATGTCCCGCCCGGCGAACTCGATGCTGCCGGCGGTCGGCTCCAGCAGCCGCACCAGCATTCGACCGGTGGTGGTCTTGCCGCAGCCGGACTCCCCCACCAGGCCGAGCGTCTCGCCCGGGCGCACGTCGAAGTCGAGCCCGTCCACCGCCTGCACCAGACCGGTGGCGCGCAACCCCTGGCGTACCGGGAAGTGCTTCGTCAGGCCGCGTACCCGCAGCAGCGGCTGATCGCTCATCGGGCCACCCCCACGGATGCGATGTCCTCGGCGTAGAGCGTGGTGCGCTCCTCGGCGGTCAGGTGGCAGGCGACCAGGTGGCCGTTCGTGCCGGCTTCGCCGGCTGCGCCCGCCGGGCGCAGCTCGGGCACCTCGGTGCGGGCCCGGCCGCCGGGGCGCTCCGCGTACCGGCAGCGCGGGTGGAAGGCGCAGCCGGACGGCAGGTTGATCAGGCTGGGCGGGTTGCCCCGAATCGGCAGGAGGTCCGCGTCCGCGTCGCCGTGCAGCGACGGCACGCTGGAGAGCAACCCCCAGGTGTACGGGTGCTGCGGCGAGCGGAGCACCTGCTCGACGCTGCCCCGCTCCACGGCTCGACCGCCGTACATCACCAGCACCTCGTCGGCGACCTGGCCGACCACGCCGAGGTCGTGCGTGATCAGGATGATCGCGGAGTGGAACTCGGCCTGAAGGTCGGCGAGCAGGTCCAGGATCTGCGCCTGCACGGTGACGTCCAGCGCGGTGGTCGGCTCGTCGGCGATCAGCAGGGCCGGGTCGTTGACCAGCGCCATGGCGATCATCGCCCGCTGGCGCATGCCGCCGGAGAACTCGTGCGGGTACTGGTCGAAGCGGCGCACCGGCTGCGGGATGCCGACCCGGTCCAGCATGTCCACCGCCCGCTGGCGGGCCTCTCGCCGGCTGACCTCCGGGTGGTGCACCCGGTACGCCTCGGCGATCTGCCGGCCGACCGTGTAGTACGGGTGCAGCGCGGAGAGCGGGTCCTGGAAGATCATCGCCATGTCGCGGCCGCGCAGCCGGCGCACCTCCTCGTCTCCGAGGCCCACCACCTGCCGGCCGCCGACGGAGATCTCGCCGGTGATGGTCGTCCGCTTGGCGTCGTGCAGGCCGAGGATGGCCAGCGAGGTGACGCTCTTGCCGGAGCCGGACTCGCCGACGATGCCGAGGGTGCGACCCCGCTCGACGGCGAACGACACCCCGTCGACCGCACGCACCACGCCGTCCTCGGTGTCGAACCGCACCCGCAGGTCGGTCACCCGCAGGTAGGCGCCCTGGTCGGAACGCTGCCCCGGCACGGTGGGACGGTCGTCCGGCTCCCCGGACGGCGCCGGATCCGAGCTGTCCACGGCCGCCTCCCTCAGTGACGAAGAGAACTTACAGGAAAGTCCCGAGGGTGAAAATAAGCTACAAAGTCGGCACCTGTCAGCGGGCCCGAGCGTAACGAGTCGGCATCGGCCCTGAACACCCCTCACCTCGCCATCCACGGCCATTCATGTCGCGCTCACACGTCGCGTGCGACGTCGGTGGCGGGACGCCAGCTGCAATGGGCAGGTGATGCCTGCCGGAATTCTTGGCCACCCGCTGTCCTGGACCGAGTCGGATTACCTCGCCCTCGGTGTCACGGCGTGCCGGATCGAACTCCTCGACGGCGGACTGCTCATCGGCCCGCCGCCGGCCGTCCGGCACCAGGTGATCGTCGGTGCCCTGGCAGCGGCCTTGGAGCCCGGATGCGCAGCGGCAGATCGCTGCTGAAGCCGCACCTCTACGCCGCCGCAGGAATCGAGTGGTACCTGCTCATCGAGCAGGAAATCCTGACCCTGCACCTCTATCAACGGCAGGGTGCCCACTACGTAGAGCGGTCTACGACCAAGGCTGGCGAGGCGCTCGAGCTGACCGAGCCGGTGCGGGCCACCCTCCGGCCCGAGGAACTTCTCGCCTGACGGACGTCGGTGGGCTGGCCTAGGGTCGGTCGCATGACCGAGTTCGACGCGGCCACCGCCGCTGTGCAGGCCGCCCTCGACGCGGGCGCGCGGTACGCCGACGCGCGGGTGATGCACCGCCGCTACGAGTCGATGACCGCGCGCAACGGCGACGTGGAGGAGCTGACCCAGGACGAGAGCATCGGGATCGGCGTCCGGGCGCTGGTCGGGGCGAGCTGGGGCTTCCACGCCGTACCCGATCTCTCGGCCGCCGCCGCCCGGGACGCCGGCCGGCGCGCGGCCCGGATCGCCACGGCGAGCGCGCGGGTGCCCGGCCCGCCGGTCGACCTGGTGCCGGTCGAGGCGGTCACCGCGAGCTGGGCCTCGGGCTGCCAGATCGATCCGCTCGGGGTGCCCCTGTCGGACAAGGGCGACCTGCTGGTCGGCGCGACCCGCACGATGGCCGAGCACGGCGCCGACCTGGCCGAGGGGCTCTACCAGATCTGGGACACCGCCAAGTGGTTCGTGTCCAGCGAGGGCCACCGGATCGACCAGCGGATCCGCGAGTGTGGCGGCGGCATCTCGGCCACCTCGATCGGTGACGGCGAGACGCAGCGCCGCTCCTGGCCCAGCTACCGGGGGCAGTACGGCACCACCGGTTGGGAGCTGGTCGAGTCGCTCGACCTGGCGGCCCACGCCGCGCAGATCGCCGAGGAGTCCCGGGCGCTGCTCACCGCGCCGCCCTGCCCCGCTGGCGAGACGGATCTGATCCTCGGCGGCGAGCAGTTGGCCCTGCAGATCCACGAGTCGGTCGGGCACGCCATCGAGCTGGACCGGATCCTCGGCTGGGAGGCCGCCTTCGCCGGCACGTCCTGGCTGGACCTGGCCCAGCTCGGTTCGCTGCGCTACGGCTCCGAGCTGATGAACATCACCATCGACCCGACCATCCCGGGCGCGCTGGGCAGCTTCGGCTTCGACGACGAGGGCTCCCCGGCGGTCAAGCGGGACGCGGTCCGCGACGGGCGGTGGGTGGGAGTGCTCGCCGGCCGGGACTCGGCCGCCATGGCCAGCCTCGACTACGGCGGCAGCGTACGCGCCGACGGGTGGGCCCGGCTGCCGATGGTGCGGATGACCAACGTGGGCCTGGAACCCGGCCCGCACACCCTGGACGAGATCATCGCGGCCACCGACGACGGGGTGCTGATGGACCTCAACCGGTCCTGGTCGATCGACGACAAGCGCCTCAACTTCCAGTTCGGCTGCGAGATCGGCTGGGAGATCAAGAAGGGTCGGCGGGGGCGGATGCTGCGCAACCCCACCTACACCGGCATCGGCCCGCTCTTCTGGCGCTCGATGGACATGCTCTCCGGCGAGACGGTGCCCTGGGGGACGCCCAACTGCGGCAAGGGTCAGCCCGGCCAGACCGGGCACACCGGCCATCCGGCCGCGCCGGCGCGCTTCCGCAACGTCCGGGTGGGGGTGTCGGCGTGAGTGCGAGGAGTGAGCCGGGTTTGCGAGCCCCGCAGTCGCGAACGGAAGAGGTGCCGGCGTGAGCGCGAGGAGTGAGCCGGGTTTGCGAGCCCCGCAGTCGCGAACGGAAGAGGTGCCGGCGTGAGCGCGAGGAGTGAGCCGACGGAGCTGGAGCTGGCCGGGCAGGTCATCGAGTTGGTCCGGCGCCTCGGCGGCCGGGCCGCGCAGGCCGAGGCGGTGGTGACCCGCGCCGACCTGGCGCTGACCCGGTTCGCCAACTCGGCCATCCACCAGAACGTCGCCGAGTCGACCGTCGGAATCCGGCTGCGGGTGCACGTCGACGGACGGACCGCCGCTGGCAGCGGCAGCGTCGTCACCGCCGACGGGCTGGGCGCGCTGGTCGAGCGCACCCTCGCCGCGGCACGGCTCTGCCCGCCCGACCCAGCGTGGCCAGGGCTGGGCCCGCCCACGCCCACGCCGCCCGCCCCGCCCGTCGACGAGGCCACCGCGCACGCCGAGCCGGATCAGCGGGCCGACCGGGTCCGCGCGTTCGTGGCCGCCGCCGGGGGTCTCAGCACGGCTGGCTACTGCCGCACCGCGCACCGCTCGTCGGCGTTCGCCAACTCGGCTGGGCACACCGCTCACGGCCGCTCGGTGGAGGCGGCGATGGACGGCATCGCCCGCCAGGCCGGCGCGGACGGGGTGGCCCGGCGCTGCGCCGACCGGCTGTCCGACATCGACGGAGCCGAGCTGGGCGGGCACGCCGCGGCGAAGGCCCAGGCTGCGGCCGACCCGATCGAGCTGCCGCCGGGGCGCTACGAGGTGGTGTTCGAGCCGGCCGCCGTGGCGGACCTGCTGCAGAACTTCTCCTGGTACGGCTTCAACGGCAAGCGGTACGCCGAGCGGCAGTCCTTCGCCGAGCCGGGGGCGGACCAGTTCGACCGGGCGGTGACCCTGGTGGACGACCCGCTGGGCGCGTCGGGGCTGCCGTTCGACGCCGAGGGCACCGGCCGGCGGGCGCTGACCCTGGTGGAGGCGGGCACCACCCGCGCGGTGGCGCACGACCGGCGCACCGCCGGCGAGGCGGGCGCTGAGTCCACCGGGCACGCGGTCGCGGGCGGTGCCACGTGGGGGCCGATGGCCCGCAACCTGCGCCTGTCCGGTGCGGCGGCCGGCCCGGCCAGCGCGGTGGGCCGGAGCACCACCGGCGCGGCGGCCGGCGCCGTGGTCGACTCGGACACCGCCGCGCTGGTCGCGGGCGTACGCCGAGGGCTTCTCGTCACCGACCTCTGGTACACCCGCGTGCTCGACCCGAAGAGCCTCGTCGTCACCGGGTTGACCCGCAACGGCGTGTGGCTGGTCGAGGACGGCACGGTCGTGCGGGCGGTCCGCGATCTGCGGTTCACCGAGTCGTACCCGCGGGCGCTCGGGCCGGGCGCGGTGCTCGGGCTGGGCGCGCGGCCGGTACGCCAACCGGACCGGGTGGACGGTGCCTGGTGGGCGGCGCCGCCGGTGCGACTGGCGTCCTGGCACTTCACCGGGGGCGCCTCCGGCTGAGCGGGCGGGCGGACAGTGACGTTCTCAACAACCGCGTCAATGACCCGCGTACCAGGGCTTTTCCGCAGGTCGGACACACGGGACGGTCCCTTGCGCGGACGGCTCGTAGAGATCGGCGTAACGTGTGTCACTTAGCTGCGCCGGTCGATCCGGCGGGGTTGTTGGTGTGCGCATGACGTGGCAGCGGGTGCGGGTTCGCCGGTCCGCGTGCCGACCGGAGAAGATCAGCCCGCCCGTACGGGCCCGTCGAGGAGACGACTCGAATGACATCAACGGCAACGAGGCCGCGGGGAGCGCGGGCGCGCGCCGCCATCGCGGCGAAGACGTTGCGTACCGACCGCTGGTGGTTCGCCCCGCTGATCACCGTGATCGGGCTCAGCGCCTGGGTCGCGTACGCGACGGTCCGGGTGTTCATGCACAACAACTACTGGGTGCCGGAGTATCACTACCTGACGCCGTTCTACTCGCCGTGCATCACGGAGCGGTGCGTCGAGGGCGCCGCGCACTTCGGCCGGTTCCTGCCCGGTTGGTGGATCATCCCGGACGCCGCGCTGACCCTGCCGTTCCTGCTGCTGTTCCGGCTCACGTGCTACTACTACCGCAAGGCGTACTACCGGTCGTTCTGGCTGTCCCCGCCGGCCTGCGCCGTGCCGGACGGTCACGCCGAGTACGGCGGTGAGACCCGGTTCCCGCTGCTCGGCCAGAACCTGCACCGCTACTTCTTCTACGCCGCCGCGATCATCTCGCTGATCAACACCTGGGACGCGATCCTCGCCTTCCACTCGCCGAAGGGCTTCGGCTTCGGGCTGGGCAACATCGTCCTGCTGGTCAACGTGGTGATGCTCTGGGCGTACACAATCTCCTGCCACTCCTGCCGGCACATCATCGGCGGGCGGCTCAAGCACTTCTCCAAGCATCCAGTGCGCTACCGGGCCTGGACCTTCATCTCGGCGTTGAACGTCCGGCACATGCAGCTCGCCTGGATCACCCTCGGCACGCTCGCGCTGACGGACTTCTACATCATGGCGATCGCCGCGGACTGGTTCCCCGACCTGCGGTTCATCAACTAAAGGGCCCCCGACATGACCACTACCACGCGAATCGAACGACACCACTACGACGTCGTCGTGATCGGGGCCGGCGGCGCCGGCCTGCGCGCGGCGATCGAGGCCCGGCTCGCCGGCAAGAAGACCGCGATCATCTCCAAGTCGCTCTTCGGCAAGGCGCACACGGTGATGGCCGAGGGCGGCGCCGCCGCCGCGATGGGCAACGTGAACAGCCGGGACAGCTGGCAGGTGCACTTCCGCGACACCATGCGCGGCGGCAAGTTCCTCAACAACTTCCGGATGGCCGAGCTGCACGCGAAGGAGTCGCCGCAGCGGATCTGGGAGCTGGAGACGTACGGTGCGCTGTTCGACCGCACCAAGGACGGCAAGATCTCTCAGCGCAACTTCGGCGGCCACGAGTACCCCCGGCTGGCGCACGTCGGCGACCGGACCGGTCTGGAGCTGATCCGCACCCTCCAGCAGAAGATCGTCTCGCTCCAGCAGGAGGACCACCGGGAGTTCGGCTCGTACGACGCCCGGATCAAGGTGTTCTCCGAGACCACCATCACCGAGCTGCTGCTGGACGGCGACCGGATCGCCGGCGCGTTCGGCTACTACCGGGAGTCCGGCGAGTTCGTTCTCTTCGAGGCACCGGCCGTGGTGCTGGCGACCGGCGGCGTCGGGCGCTCCTACAAGGTCACCTCGAACTCGTGGGAGTACACCGGAGACGGGCACGCGCTGGCGCTGCGCGCCGGGGCGACCCTGATCAACATGGAGTTCCTCCAGTTCCACCCGACCGGCATGGTCTGGCCGCCCTCGGTGAAGGGCATCCTGGTCACCGAATCGGTACGCGGCGACGGCGGCGTGCTGAAGAACTCCGACGGCAAGCGGTTCATGTTCGACTACGTCCCCGACGTCTTCCGCAAGCAGTACGCGGAGACCGAGGAGGAGGCGGACCGCTGGTACACCGACCCGGACAACAACCGGCGTCCGCCGGAGCTGCTGCCGCGCGACGAGGTGGCCCGCGCGATCAACAGCGAGGTCAAGGCCGGCCGGGGTTCCCCCGCCGGCGGCGTCTTCCTGGACATTGCCAGCCGGCGCTCGGCCGACGAGATCCGGCGGCGGCTGCCCTCGATGTACCACCAGTTCAAGGAACTGGCCGACGTCGACATCACCGCCGAGCCGATGGAGGTCGGCCCGACCTGCCACTACGTGATGGGCGGCGTCGAGGTGGACCCGGACTCCGGTGCCGCCTTCGGCCACGTACGCGGGCTCTTCGCCGCCGGTGAGGTCTCCGGCGGTATGCACGGCTCAAACCGGCTGGGCGGCAACTCCCTGTCCGACCTGCTGGTCTTCGGCAAGCGGTCAGGTGGGCACGCGGCCAGCTACGCCGACGGGCTGGCTGCCCGGCCGAAGGTGGCCGTGGACGCGGTCGAGGCCGCGGTGGAGACCGCCCTGGCCCCGCTCCAGCGGGACACCGGCGAAAACCCGTACACCCTGCAGCAGGATCTCCAGGCGGTGATGGGGGATCTGGTCGGGATCATCCGCCGGGAGGGCGAGCTGGCCGACGCACTGGCCCGGCTGGCGGAGCTGCGCGAGCGGGTGGCCAAGGTGAGCGCGGCCGGCGGCCGGCGCTACAACCCCGGGTGGCACCTGGCACTGGACCTGCGCAACATGCTGGTGGTCTCGGAGTGCACCGCGAAGGCGGCGCTGGAGCGGCAGGAGTCGCGCGGCGGGCACACCCGGGAGGACTATCCGGCGATGGAGCCGAAGTGGCGGCAGGTGAACCTGGTCTGCGCGCTGAACGGTGACACCGTGCAGCTGACCCGCAAGCCGCTGCCGAAGATGCGGCCGGAGCTGATCAGCCTCTTCGACCGGGCGGAGCTGGCCAAGTACCTCACCGACGAGGAGCTCGCCGATTTCGACGCCCTCGTCGCCGACGCTGGAGAGGCGGACAACCGATGAGCGCGAAGCGTCAGTTCCGGATCTGGCGGGGCGACGAGACCGGCGGGGACCTGCAGGACTACATGGTCGAGGTGAACGAGGGCGAGGTCGTCCTCGACGTCATCCACCGCTTGCAGGCCACCGACGCGCCCGACCTGGCGTGCCGGTGGAACTGCAAGGCCGGCAAGTGCGGCTCCTGCTCCATGGAGATCAACGGCAAGCCGCGGCTGGGCTGCATGACCCGGATGTCGACCTTCGGTGACGAGGAGACCGTCACGGTCACCCCGCTGCGCACCTTTCCGGTGATCCGGGACCTGGTCACCGACGTCTCGTTCAACTACGAGAAGGCCCGGGAGACGCCGGCGTTCACCCCGCCGGCCGACGTGGCCCCGGGCGACTACCGGATGCAGCAGGTCGACGTCGAGCGCTCGCAGGAGTTCCGCAAGTGCATCGAGTGCTTCCTGTGCCAGACCGTCTGCCACGTGATCCGCGACCACGAGGAGAACAAGCAGGCGTTCTCCGGGCCGAGGTACTTCATCCGGGCCGCCGAGCTGGACATGCACCCGCTGGACACCCGGACCGACCGCAAGGAGTACGCGCAGGCCGAACAGGGCCTCGGCTTGTGCAACATCACCAAGTGCTGCACGGAGGTCTGCCCCGAGCACATCAAGATCACTGACAACGGGATCATCCCCATGAAGGAGCGGGTCGTCGACCGCAGGTACGATCCCCTTGTGTGGCTTGGTAGCAAGATCTTCCGCCGGGGCGAGACGCCCCAGACCAGCGTGACCACCGCCCGTCAGGGCTCGGCGACGCCGCCGGGTACGAGCCGGGGCGGTACGCACTCGCACGCGGGTGGTTCGCACGACCCGCAGGCCGAGGCGCAGGCGCAGAGCGGCGTCAACTGGCACCGGGAGGTGCCGCACCCGACCGCGCCTGCGGTCGACGACCGGGGCCGGCTGCCGCTGACCGAGCTCACCTTCGACCGGGCCGCCGCGCCGTCGCCGTTCGGTGACGACGTGACCTTCCCGCTGCCTCCGGAGCACCTCAACTTCGCCCACCCGGAGCAGGACGACAAGCACTGAGCACGACCACCAGGACGGGGGTCACCGGCACTTGCCGGTGACCCC
>NZ_JAGPYK010000045.1 GCF_018070045.1 Micromonospora sp. U21 | reverse complement strand
ACTGTGGCCGTGGCGCGGGCGGCGGCTCGGACCAGGGCGGGACCTCGGTAGATGAAGCCGGTGTAGAGCTGCACCAGGGCGGCGCCGGCGTCGAACATCCGGGCCGCGTCGTCCGGGTCCAGCACACCGCCGACCCCGATGATCGGTAGTCGGCCGCCGGTCTCCCGGTGCACGAAGGCGACCACCTCTCGCGCCCGGCCGGTGAGCGGCCGGCCGGAGAGGCCGCCGGCCTGCGCGCCGCGCTCGGCGTCCATTGGGGCGAGACCACCCCGGGCCAGGGTGGTGTTGGTGGCGATCACCCCGGCCGCGCCGCGGGCCAGGCAGACCTCCAGCAACTCGGCGATCGCCGCCTCGGTCAGATCAGGTGCAATCTTGACCAGCACCGGCTTCTCCCCGACCAGCGCGGCGAGCAGCGCGTCCAGGTGCGCGCGGTCCTGCAACGAGCGCAGCCCCGGGGTGTTCGGTGAGGAGACGTTCACCGCGAAGTAGTCGCCGTGCCCGCGCAGCGCCCGGTACGAGGCGAGGTAGTCCTCGACCGCCTCGTCGAGCGGGGTCACCTTGGACTTGCCCAGCGAGATGCCGAGCGGTACGCCGATCGGGCGCCGCAGCGCGGCCAGCCGGGCGGCCAGCGCGGCGGCGCCGGCGTTGTTGAAGCCCATCCGGTTGACCACCGCCTCGCTGGCCGGCAGCCGGAACAGCCGCGGCCGGGGGTTGCCCGGCTGGGCGTGCGCGGTGACCGTGCCGACTTCGACGAAACCGAAGCCGAGCGCCGGCCAGGCCGGCAACGCCGCCCCGTCCTTGTCCATCCCGGCGGCCAACCCGACCGGGTTGGGGAAATCGACACCGAACACCGTGCGCGGTGCCCGGACCGCGTACCGGGCACGCAGCGCCGCCAGTGCGGCCGGCCGCCGGGACAGCGCGGTCAACCGCCGCAACGTCCACTCGTGCGCCGCCTCCGCGTCCCCGTTTCCGATCCGGAACAGCCAGGGCCGCACCGCGCGCTCGAACAGGGTCACTGGGCGGCCCGGAGGGTGGCGTGCAGGTCCTGGAGGGGACGGACCTGCATGTCGCCGCGGATCCTGGCCTCGATGCCCATCACCGCGGCGGCGGCACCGGGGACCGTGGTGATGCAGGGGATGTCCGCGGTGACCGCGGCGCTGCGGATCTCGTAGCCGTCCGAGCGGGCGCTGGCGCCCGAACCCTGCGGCGTGTTGATCACCAGCGCCACGGCGCCGCCGAGGATCAGGGACACCGCGTCGTCCCCCTCGCCAGCCTGGTAGTGCTTGCGGATCTGCTCGCAGGCGATGCCGTGCCGGCGCAGCACCTCGGCCGTGCCGGTGGTCGCGACGATCTCGAAGCCGAGATCAGCCAGGCGCTTGATCGGGAAGATCATGCCGCGCTTGTCCCGGTTGGCCACCGAGACGAAGATCTTCCCGGCGGTCGGCAGCGAGCCGTACGCGGCCGACTGGCTCTTGGCGAAGGCGTGCCCGAAGTTGGTGTCGATGCCCATCACCTCGCCGGTCGACTTCATCTCCGGCCCGAGCAGCGAGTCGATCCCCTTGCCCGAGCGGGTGCGGAAGCGCTTGAACGGCAGCACCGCCTCCTTCACCGCGATCGGCGCGTCGGCGGGCATGGTGCCGCCGTCCCCGGCCGCCGGGAGCAGACCCTCGGCGCGCAGCTCGGCGATGCTCGCCCCGAGCGCGATCCGGGCCGCCGCCTTCGCCAGCGGCACTGCGGTCGCCTTGGAGACGAACGGGACCGTCCGCGACGCCCGCGGGTTGGCCTCCAGCACGTAGAGCACGTCGTCCTTGAGGGCGTACTGCACGTTGAGCAGGCCGCGGACGCCGACACCGCGGGCGATCGCCTCGGTGTAGCGACGAACCTCGGCCAGGTGCGAACCCGCGAGGGTGATCGGCGGCAGCGCGCAGGACGAGTCGCCGGAGTGGATGCCGGCCTCCTCGATGTGCTCCATCACCCCGCCGACGTAGACCTCGCCGTCGGCGTCGCACAGCGCGTCCACGTCGATCTCGATGGCGTCGTCGAGGAAGCGGTCCACCAGCACCGGGTGGTCCGGGGAGATTTCGGTGGCCCGGCCGATGTAGTCGCGCAGCGTCGGGTCGTCGTAGACGATCTCCATGCCCCGCCCGCCCAGCACGTACGACGGCCGGACCAGCACCGGGTAACCGATCTCGTCGGCGATCGTCTTGGCCTCGTCGTACGAGGTGGCCATGCCGTGCGCCGGCGCGCGCAGCCCGGCCCGGGCCAGCACCGCGCCGAACGCGCCCCGCTCCTCGGCCAGGTGGATCGACTCCGGGGAGGTGCCGACCACCGGCACACCGGCGTTCTTGAGCCGCTGCGCCAGCCCCAGCGGGGTCTGCCCGCCCAGCTGCACGATCACACCGACCACGCCCGGCCCGCCGGCCGCCCGGCCGGAGGAGTCCTCGGCGTGCCAGACCTCCAGCACGTCCTCGAAGGTCAACGGCTCGAAGTAGAGCCGGTCGGCGGTGTCGTAGTCGGTGGAGACCGTCTCCGGGTTGCAGTTGACCATGACCGTCTCGTAGCCGGTGCCCACGGCACCGGAGACGGACGCGGCGGCTCCGCCGATCGGCGCGCTCCGCAGCGCCTGAACCGCGTGCACGCACGAGTAGTCGAACTCGATGCCCTGCCCGATCCGGTTCGGGCCGGAGCCCAGGATCAGCACCTTGGGCCGATCCGACGGCACGACCTCGGTCTCCGAGTCGTACGTCGAGTAGTGGTACGGCGTGGTGGCCTCGAACTCGGCCGCGCAGGTGTCCACGGTCTTGTAGACCGGGCGCACGTCGAGACGGTGCCGCAGCGTTCGCACGCCGTCCTCGGCGGCCAGCTCCGGCCGCAGGGCGGCGAGCTGCCGGTCGGAGAGGCCGGCCCGCTTGGCCCGGCGCAGCAGTTCGGCGTCGAGCACCGGTGCGTCCACGATCTCGGCGCGCAGCTCGATCAGCGCGGCGATCTGGTCCAGGAACCACGGGTCGATCCCGCCGGACGCCTCGGCGACCTCGGCGATCGACGCGCCGAGCCGCAGCGCCCGCTCGACGGTGTACAGCCGGCCGTCGTGCGGGATCCGCAGCGCGGCGAGGGTGTCCGCCAGGGTGACGCCCGCCGGGTCCGGCACACTCCAGAAACCGGCTGACTTGGTTTCCATCGAGCGCATGGCCTTGTTCAGCGCCTCGCTGAAGTTGCGCCCGAGGCTCATCGCCTCGCCGACCGACTTCATCGTGGTGGTCAGTTCCGGGTCCGCGCCGGGGAACTTCTCGAACGCGAACCGGGGAATCTTCACCACCACGTAGTCCAGGGACGGCTCGAACGCCGCCGGGGTCTTCAACGTGATGTCGTTGGGAATCTCGTCGAGGGTGTAGCCGATCGCCAGCTTGGCCGCGATCTTGGCGATCGGGAAGCCGGTCGCCTTGGACGCCAGTGCCGAGGACCGCGACACCCGGGGGTTCATCTCGATCACGACGATCCGGCCATCGACCGGGTTGACCGCGAACTGGATGTTGCAGCCGCCGGTGTCCACCCCGACCTCACGCAGCACCGCGATGCCCAGGTCACGCAGGCGCTGGTACTCCCGGTCGGTGAGCGTCATGGCCGGGGCCACGGTGACGCTGTCGCCGGTGTGCACACCCATCGGGTCGACGTTCTCGATCGAGCAGACCACCACCACGTTGTCGTGCCGGTCGCGCATCAGCTCGAGCTCGTACTCCTTCCAGCCGAGCACGCTCTCCTCGATGAGCACCTCGTGCACCGGGCTGGCGGACAGGCCTTCGCCGGCGATGCGGGCCAGGTCCTCCGGGGTGTGCGCCATGCCGGAGCCCAGGCCGCCCATGGTGAACGACGGCCGGATCACCACCGGCAGGCCCAGCTCGGCGACGGTCGCCTCGACCTCGTCCATCGAGTGGCACACCCGGGAGCGGGGCACCAGCGCGGCCGGGTCCTCGACGCCGAGGCGGACCCCGGCCTTGGCCACGATCTCCTTGAACAGCTGGCGGTCCTCGCCGCGGTTGATCGCGTCGATGTTCGCGCCGATCAGCTCCACGCCGTACTTGTCCAGCACGCCGGCCTCGTGCAGGGCGACCGCGGTGTTCAGCGCGGTCTGCCCGCCGAGGGTGGCCAGGATGGCGTCCGGGCGCTCCTTGGCGATGACCAGCTCCACGAACTCCGGGGTGATCGGCTCGACGTACGTGGCGTCGGCGAACTCCGGGTCGGTCATGATCGTCGCCGGGTTGGAGTTGACCAGGCTGACCCGGATCCCCTCGCTGCGCAGCACCCGGCAGGCCTGGGTGCCGGAGTAGTCGAACTCGCAGGCCTGCCCGATGACGATCGGCCCGGAGCCGATCACCAGGATGTGCTTGAGATCGGTCCGCTTAGGCATTCGTGCGCCCCTCGCTGTGGGTCCGGCCCTCGATGAGCTCGGCGAAGCGGTCGAAGAGGTAGTCCGCGTCGTGCGGGCCGGCCGCCGCCTCCGGGTGGTACTGAACGGTGAAGGCGGGCACGTCCACGGCCCGCAGCCCCTCGACGACGTTGTCATTGAGGCAGACGTGTGACACCCGGACGCCGCCGAAGTCGGTGTCGATCACCTGATCGGGGACCACCGCGCCGTGCCCCGCGCCGGGCAGCTGGACGGCGAAGCCGTGGTTGTGGCTGGTCACCTCGACCTTGCCGGTGGCCCGGTCTAGCACCGGCTGGTTGATCCCCCGGTGGCCGTAGCCCAGCTTGTAGGTGCCGAAGCCGAGCGCCCGGCCGAGGATCTGGCTGCCGAAGCAGATGCCGAACAGGGGCACCCGCCGCTGCAGCGCCTCCCGGGCCAGCGCCACCGGGCCGTCGGCGGTGGCCGGGTCGCCGGGGCCGGGCGACAGGAAGATCGCGTCGGCGCCGGTGGCGAGCAGGTCGTCGATGGTCGACCCCGCCGGCAGCACGTGGGTGGTCACCCCGCGGGCGGCGAGCCGGCGCGGGACGTTGCGCTTGATGCCGAGATCCAGCGCGGCCACGGTGAACCGGTGCTCGCCGACCGCCTCGACGACGTACGGCTCGGGGGTGGTCACCTCGGTGGAGAGGTCCGCGCCGACCATCTGCGGCGCCTGCCGGACCCGGGCCAGCAGGCTCTGCGGGTCGTTGTCCACGCTGGAGATGCCGACCCGCATGGCGCCCCGCTCGCGCAGGTGACGGGTCAACGCGCGGGTGTCCACCCCGCTGATGCCGACCACGCCCTCGGTCGCGAGCCGGTCCTCGAGGCTGCCGGTGGCCCGCCAGTTCGAGCCGATGCGGGCCGGGTCGCGCACCACGTACCCGGCCACCCAGATGCGGCCGGACTCGTCGTCCTCGCCGTTGACACCCGTGTTGCCGATGTGCGGCGCGGTCTGCACCACGACCTGCCGGTGGTAGGACGGGTCGGTAAGGGTCTCCTGGTAGCCGGTCATGCCGGTGGTGAAGACCGCCTCGCCGAACGTCTCCCCGACGCTGCCGTACGCCTCGCCGGGGAACGTGCGCCCGTCCTCGAGCACGAGGATCGCGGGCCTGCGCTTGGCCATTACTTGACTGCCTTTCCGTCCAGGACCGTCGGCTCGCCACGCAGGAAGGTCGCCACGATGCGACCCGGCAGCGTCATGCGGGCGTACGGGGTGTTGCGACTGCGACTGGCCAGCTCCGCCGGCTCGATGGTGCGGCGGGCGGCCGGGTCGATCAGGGTCAGGTTGGCCGGCACACCGGGCGCCGGGTCGACGCCGTGCCCGGCCAGGCCGGCGATCCGGGCCGGGGCGCGCGACATCCGCTCGGCGATCAGGTCCCACTGCGGGCCGAGCACGTCGAGCGCGATCGAGAGCGCCGTCTCCAGGCCGAGCATCCCCGGCCGGGCGTACGCCCACTCGCACTCCTTGTCCTCCACGGCGTGCGGGGCGTGGTCGGTGGCGATCACGTCGAGCACCCCGTCGGCGAGCGCGGCACGCAGGGCGGCGACGTCCGCGGCGGTGCGCAGCGGCGGGTTGACCTTGAAGACGGGATCGTAGGCTCCGGCTGGGCTCCAGTTGTTCGCGAGTGCGGGGCTCGCAAGCTCACTCCTCCCGCTCACGACCTCGTCGGTGAGCAGCAGGTGGTGCGGCGTGACCTCGGCGGTGACCCGCACCCCGCGCGCCTTGGCGTGGCGCAGCACCTCGACGCTGCCGGCCGTGGAGACGTGGCAGACGTGCAGCCGGCTGCCCACGTGCTCGGCGAGCAGCACGTCCCGGGCGATGATCGCCTCCTCGGCGACCGCCGGCCAGCCGATCAGGCCGAGCCGGGTGGAGACCTCACCCTCGTGCATCTGGGCGCCCTCGGTGAGCCGGGGCTCCTCGGCGTGCTGGGCGATGATCCCGTCGAACGCCTTGACGTACTCCAGGGCCCGGCGCATCAGCTTCGGGTCGGCGACGCAGTGCCCGTCGTCGGAGAAGATCCGCACCCGGGCCGCGGAGTCGGCCATCGCGCCCAGTTCGGCGAGGCGCTCACCGGCCAGCCCGACGGTGACGGCGCCGATCGGCTGCACGTCGGCCAGCCCGGCCTCCCGGCCGAGCCGCCAGACCTGCTCGACGACGCCGGCGGTGTCCGCGACCGGGGAGGTGTTGGCCATCGCGCAGACCGCGGTGTAGCCGCCCAGCGCCGCCGCGCGGGAGCCGGACTCGACGGTCTCGGCGTCCTCCCGGCCGGGCTCGCGCAGGTGGGTGTGCAGATCGACCAGGCCGGGCAGGGCGACCAGCCCGGTGCCGTCGATGACGGTGGCGTCCGGCGCGGACAGCCCCGGGCCGACCTCGGCGACCACGCCGTCGCGGATCAGCAGGTCGGTCGGCGCGGCGCCGACGACGCTCACGCTGGTGATCAGGTACGCGGTCACCGGTTGTTCCCTCCGAGCAGCAGGTAGAGGACGGCCATCCGCACGGAAACCCCGTTGGTGACCTGTTCGACGATGGTGGAGCGGGGTGAGTCGGCCACCTCGGGGGTGATCTCCATCCCCCGGTTCATCGGGCCGGGGTGCATGACGATCGCGTGCTCGGGCAGCCGGCGCATCCGCGGCCCGTCCAGGCCGTAGCGGCGGGCGTACTCGCGGGCGGACGGGAAGTAGGAGTCGTTCATCCGCTCCCGCTGCACCCGCAGCATCATCACCACGTCCACGTTGGGCAGCACGGAGTCGAGGTCGTAGGAGACGTCGGTGCCCGGCGCGAGCGCCGCGGCGATGTCCACCGGGATGAGGGTGGGCGGGCCGACCAGGGTGACCTTGGCGCCGAGGGTGGAGAGCAGCAGCACGTTGGAGCGGGCCACCCGGGAGTGCAGCACGTCCCCGACCACCGCGACCGACAGGCCGGCCAGCCGGCCCAGCCGGGCCCGCATGGTGTACGCGTCCAGCAACGCCTGGGTGGGGTGCTCGTGGGTGCCGTCACCGGCGTTGACCACCGACCCGTCCACCCAGTTGGCCAGCCGGTGCGGCGCGCCGGAGGCGGGGTGCCGGACGACCACCGCGTCGGCGCCCATGGCCTGCAGGGTCAGCGCCGTGTCCTTCAGGCTCTCGCCCTTGGTGACGCTGGACCCCTTCGCCGAAAAGTTGATCACGTCGGCGCTGAGCCGCTTGGCGGCCGCCTCGAAGGAGATCCGGGTGCGGGTCGAGTCCTCGTAGAAGAGGTTCACCACCGTCCGGCCGCGCAGCGCGGGCAGCTTCTTGATCTCGCGGCCGGCGACCGTGGCCATCTCGGCGGCGGTGTCCAGGATCTCGGTGGCGGTGTCGGCGTCCAGGTCCGCGCCGGAGAGCAGGTGCCTGATCATGAGGTGGTCCCCCCGTACAGCTTGACCTCGTCCGTCCCGTCGGTCTCGGCGAGCGTCACCTTGACGCTCTCGGCGAGCGAGGTCGGGATGTTCTTGCCGACGTAGTCGGCGCGGATCGGCAGCTCCCGGTGGCCGCGGTCGACCAGGACGGCGAGCTGCACGGACGCCGGACGGCCCACGTCGTTGAGCGCGTCGAGCGCGGCCCGGACGGTGCGGCCGGAGAAGAGCACGTCGTCGACGAGGATGACCCTCCTGCCGTCGATGCCGCCGGGCGGCAGCTCGGTGGGGCCGATCGCGCGGGTGGCGTGCCGGCGCAGGTCGTCGCGGTACAGGGTGATGTCGAGCACACCGACCGGGACGGCGACGTCCTCGAAGGTGCTGATCCGGGAGGCGAGCCGCCGGGCGAGGGGGGCGCCCCGGGTGGGAATCCCCAGCAGCACCGTCTCGGCGGCGCCCTGGGTCTTCTCCAGGATCTGGTGGGCGATGCGGTCGACCACGCGTTGCACGTCGGCGCTGGCGAGGATCACCTTCACCGAGGGTTGTCGCGGTGGTGACGAGCGGGCAGCCGGTGGGTATGCCACGGCGGACCTCCTTCCCCGCCTCACGGGACGGGTCGTTAAAGGATGTCGGGCACCTCCGGCCGGACCGCGGGCGGACCTGGGCCGGGGCTTCACGCCACGTTACCAGTGGTCACCGGGCCGATGGACGGCGGCCGCTGACCATCGGATCAGGCCGACGAAATGGGGATAACTCCCCCGGTGCTCCCCAACGGTAGGGTCACGACCACTTGACCAGGTGTCGCATTCCCCGTACCGTCACGCTCCGTAGCGATCGACGGGAGAACCCCGAGCAGCACTGGGAGTGTCCGAATGCCCTCTGAATACGCCAAGTCTCTGGGCGCCCGCCTGCGCTCCATCCGCCAACAGCAGGGCCTCTCCCTGCAGGGCGTGGAGGAGAAGTCGAACGGGCGGTGGAAGGCCGTGGTGGTCGGGTCGTACGAGCGTGGCGACCGTGCCGTGACGGTGTCCCGCCTGGCCGAGCTTGCCGAGTTCTACCGTGTCCCCGTCTCGGAGCTGCTGCCCGACGGCAGCGGGGTCCGTCATGAGCCCACCAGCAAGATTGTCCTGGACCTGGAGCGGCTCTACGACGAAGCCTCCGAGGATCTGGCCTACGTCGCGCGGTACGCTCGCGCCATCCAGCAGCAGCGCGGCGACTACAACGGCCGGGTGCTCTCCATCCGCGCCGACGACCTGCGGGCGCTCGCGATCGTCTACGACGCCTCGCCGTCGGGTCTGATCGAGCGGCTCACCGAGCACGGTGTGCTGGTCGCCGACCCCCGGGCGTTCTTCGCCTCCTGAACCACCGAACCACCGAAAGGGCCCGTGCCATCCGGCACGGGCCCTTTTTCGTGGTACGGGCGCTGAGCGGGCGCGCTCAGCGGGTGGCGTACTCGGCGATCCGGCCGAGGATGCCGTTGAGGAAGCGCGGCGAGTCGTCGGTGGACATCTGGCGGGCCAGCTCCACGGCCTCGCTGATCGCCACCGCGTCGTCGATCTCGTCGACGTAGAGCAGCTCGTAGACCGCGATCCGGGCCAGGTTGCGGTCCACCACCGGCATCCGCTCCAGCGTCCAACCCTCGGCATAGCTGGCGATCAGCTCGTCGATCCGGTTGAGGTGCTCGGCGACCCCCTCGACCAGGCCCACCGCGTAGCCCAGGTGCTCCGGTCGGGGCTGCTCGATCCGCTGCACGTAGCCGGCGAGCACCTCGACCGGGGGCCGGTCCCGTAGGTCGGCCTCGTAGAGGACATCCAGCGCCCGCTTGCGCGCCTTGCGGCGCGCCGGCATCTGCTGCTTGGGACCCTCTGCCATCAGGAGCGGCCGAGGTAACGGCCGTCGCGCGTGTCGACCTTGATCTTCTCGCCGGTGGTGATGAACAGCGGCACCTGCACGGTCGCGCCGGTCTCGACGGTGGCCGGCTTGTTGCCGCCGGTCGACCGGTCGCCCTGCAGACCCGGCTCGGTGTAGGTCACCTCCAGCACCACGCTGGTCGGCAGCTCGATGTAGAGCGGGACGCTCTCGTGCGTGGCGACGGTCGCCTCGGCCTCGGGGAGGAGGTAGTTGGCCGCCTCACCGACGGTGCCGCCGGGGACCGTGATCTGGTCGAACGTCTCCAGATCCATGAAGACGTAGTCTTCGCCGTCGGCGTACAGGTACTGCATCGTGCGCTTGTCCACGGTCGCGGTCTCGACCTTGGTGCCCGCGTTGAAGGTCTTGTCGACCACCTTCCCGGACAGCACGTTCTTCAGCGTGGTGCGCACGAACGCACCACCCTTACCGGGCTTGACGTGCTGGAACTCGACGACGGCCCAGAGCTCGCCGTCAAGGTTGAGTACCAGGCCGTTTTTGAGGTCGTTGGTGGAGGCCATTTCCTGCCTTGATCATCAATTGGCGGACAGACCTGACGAGTCTACTAGCTGCGTCGAGGCAGGTTGCCCGCCATGTCACGGCCGCCGATCCCGCGCCCACAGGTCGAACCGGGCGACGATCACGTTTCGTAACCTTCAGACCCCTGCCACCCGTACCCCTTGCGCCCTTTACTCTGCTTCAACCGGCGCAACAGTCACGCCGCGTATCGGGTGTACAGGCTTCCCCGCCCCGACGCTCAGCGCGTATTGGCAGCTCACAGCCTGTGTTGCGTCCGTTGAAGCAGAGCAAAGGACGCGCCTGGATGGTGCCGCGCCGCCGGGTCGGGGAGAGCAGGGTTGCCGTCAGTGACGGTTACGGTCGGTGATGCGTGTGCCCGTCAGTTTGTCGAAGCGGCGAGGTAGTGCAGGGCGAGACGATAGCCGTCGATGCCGAGCCCGCAGATCACCCCGGTCGCCACCGCGGAGATCACCGAGTGGTGCCGGAACTCCTCCCGGGCGTGGATGTTGGAGATGTGCACCTCGACCAACGGCCCACGCAGCATGGCGCAGGCGTCCCGCACGGCGTACGAGTAGTGCGACCAGGCCGCCGGGTTGAGCACCACCGCGGCGGCCTCGTCGGCAGCGGCGTGCAGCCAGCCGAGCAACTCGTACTCGGCGTCGGTCTGCCGGACCGTCACGTCGAGCCCCAACTCCCGGCCGGTCCGCTCGCAGAGCGCCACCAGGTCGGCGTAGCTGGTCGCGCCGTACACCGCGGGCTCGCGGGTGCCCAGCCGGCCCAGGTTCGGCCCGTTCAACACGTACACCCTCACTGGGTGCCCACCTCCCGGTACGCGGCCGCGAGCAGCGCGTCGTCCGGGCCCTCGAGCATCGCCGGGCGGGCCAGCCCGTCCAGCACCACGAACCGCAGCCGACTGCCCCGGGCCTTCTTGTCCACCCGCATCGCGGCCAGCAGCTGCGCCCAGGCGTCGGCCGGGTAGCTCACCGGCAGGCCGAGCGCGGTCAGGACGACCCGGTGCCGGTCGGCGGTCGGCGCGTCCAGCCGGCCGGCGAGCCGGGCCAGCGCAGCGGCGTACACCAGGCCGACGGCGACGGCATGGCCGTGCCGCCAGCGGTAGCCCTCGACCTGCTCGATCGCGTGGGCCAGCGTATGGCCGTAGTTGAGCACCTCCCGCAGGCCCGACTCACGCAGGTCACCGGCGACCACGTCGGCCTTGACCCGGATCGCCCGCTCGATCAGCTCCCGGGTGACCGCACCGCGCGGGTCGGTGGCCGCCGCCGGCTCACGTTCGACCAGATCCAGGATCGCCGGATCGGCGATGAAGCCGCACTTGACCACCTCGGCCAGCCCGGCCGCAAGGTCGACCGCGGGCAGGCTGTCCAGGGTGGCCAGGTCGGCCAGCACGCCGACCGGCGGGTGGAACGCGCCCACCAGGTTCTTGCCGGCGGCGGTGTTGATCCCGGTCTTGCCGCCCACCGCGGCGTCCACCATGCCCAGCAGTGAGGTGGCCACCGGCACCCACCGCACCCCGCGCAGCCAGCAGGCGGCGACGAAGCCGGCCAGGTCGGTCACCGCGCCGCCGCCGACACCGACCACCGCGTCGGTACGGGTGAAGCCGGCCGCGCCGAGTTGGGCCCAGCAGGCGGCCGCCACGTCGATCTGCTTGCCCGCCTCGGCGTCGGGCACCTCGATCGGCAGCGGCTCGACGCCGGCCGCGCGCAGCCGCTCGCCGAGCGCGTCGGCGAGCCCCTTGAGCGGAGGCGCGTGCAGCACCGCCGCCCGGGTCGCGCCGGGCAGCAGCCCGGGCAGCGTGTCCAACAGGTCGCGTCCGACCAGCACGTCGTACGGCCGTTCGCCGCCGACCGCGATCCGGGTCACCTCGTCCATCGCCGGCAGCCTAGTCCAGCGGGCGGCGCGGTGACCGCGTCCGCCCACCTGCTGGCCGGGCGGCCCAGTCCGCCAGCAGGCGCGCGTGCTCGGCCACCGCGGTGCGCAACGCGTCCGGGTGCCGCACGGTGAACGCGCAGCCCAGCCCGGCGAGCAGCGCGGCCATACCGGGCAGGCTCTCCGCCCGGGCCCGCAGCAGCACCCCGTCGGTGGTGGCGGTCAGCTCGGCCACGCTGGGCGGGACGCGGCGCCGGGCGGCGACCAGGTCGGTCTCCAGCAGCACCTCGACCTCGTGCGTGTAGGGCACGCCGGCAAGCGACCGGGTCACCCGGGCCACCGGGTCGAAGCCGTCCGGCACGGTGAACGTCGCCACGCCGGGCGTCACGGCGCCGATCCGGTCCAGCCGGAAGGTGCGGACCTCCCCGCGCCGGTGGTCGTGGCCGATGACGTACCAGCGGCCGGCGTGGAAGACCAGCCCGTACGGGTCGAGCTCACGGTGCGACTGCTCACCCCGCCACGAGCGGTAGTCCAGCGCCACCCGCTGCCGGTGCCGGGCGGCTGCGGCCAGGGTGAGCAGGGTGCCGGACGCCGGGGCCTGCTCCGGCTCCGTGCGCCGCAGGGTGAAGCCGAGGTGTTCCTGCACGGCGGTCAGCCGGTCGGCGAGCGCCGCCGGCAGCACCCGGCGGATCTTCGCCAGCGCGGTGGCGGTGGCCGGCAGTTCGGTGGCGAGCCCGACCCGTTCGGCGACGACCAGGCCGAGCAGCACGGCCACCGCCTCGTCGTCGGTGAGCATCAGCGGCGGCAGCTTGTACCCGGGGTGCAGCCGGTAGCCGCCGTAGCGGCCCCGGTCGGCGATGACGGGGATGCCCAGCTCGACGAGGGTGGTCGCGTACCGGCGCACGGTCCGCTCGTCCACGCCGAGCCGGCCCGCGAGCTCGACGGCCGTCGAGCGGTGCCGGGCCTGCAGCAGTTCGAGCATTGCCAGCACGCGACCGGCGGGATGTGACACGGACCACTCCTCAAAACCGGGCGGATTCTGTCCGGTTTCGATCGTACGGTCATTCGGTAACCGAGAGAAGGAGCGACAGATGGCGACGTTCGTGCTGGTTCCGGGGTTCTGGTTGGGTGCCTGGGCGTGGCGGGAGGTGACCTCGGCGCTGCGCGCGCAGGGGCACGAGGTGTACCCGATGACGCTGACCGGGTTGGCCGAACGGGACCACCTGGCCGGGCCGGAGGTCGGCCTGGAGACGCACACCGCCGACATCGTCCGGCTGATCGAGGTCGAGGACCTGCGCGAGGTGCTGCTGGTCGGGCACTCCGGCGGCGGGATGCCGGTCGCCCAGGCGGCGGACCGTGTCCCGGACCGGATCGCCCGGGTGGTCTACGTGGAGAGCGGGCCGCTGCCGGACGGCGTCACGCAGTTCGACACCGTGCCACCGGAGGAGCAGGAACACCTTCGGGCCGCGATCGGCACCGGTCACCTGCTGCCGCCGCCGGCCTTCGACCCGGCGGCCGACCCGACCAACCTGGCCGGGCTGGACGAACCGACGCTGGCCCTGCTGCGGGCCCGGGCCACCCCGCAGCCGCTGCGGGCCGCCACCGACCCGGTGCGACGCGCCGGCGGTCGTCCGGTCCCGACCGCGCTGGTCGCCAGCACCTTCCCGCTGGCGGTGGTGCGGCAGATGATCGGCGAGGGGCACCCCTTCTTCACCGGGCTGGCCGGTGGCCAGCTGTTCGAGGTGCCAACCGGGCACTGGCCGATGCTCAGCGAGCCGAAGGCCCTGGCCGACGTGCTCGACGCCGCCGCCCGAGGCTGAGAAAGGCCAAGCGTGGGCTCCGACGGCGGTTCGCAACGTCGTCGGCGACCGCCCCGCCCGCCGGCCCGGCCGGTAGCTCACCGGCCGGGCCGGCGTCAGCGGGGCAGCAACGCGGCGATCTCGGCGACGATCTCCTCCGGGGTCCGACCGTCGGTGGTCACCGTCGCGGTGGCCACCTCGGCGTAGAGCGGCCGGCGCTGGTCCATCAGGTGCTTGAGGGTGGCCCGCGGGTTGATCGCCAGCAGCGGGCGGCCGGCGCCCAGCCCGACCCGCTTCACCGCGTCGGGCAGCTCGACCGAGAGGTGCACCACCCGGTGCCCGACCAGGGCGGCCCGCGTCTCCTCGGCCAGCACCGCGCCACCGCCGAGGGCGAGCACCCCCGAACTGGCCGCCAGCGCCGCGGCCACCGCGGCCCGTTCGAGGGTACGGAAGTGCGCCTCACCCTCGTCGATGAAGATCTCCGGGATGGGCTTGCCGGCCATCCGCTCGATGTCGGCGTCGGTGTCGCGGAACTCCACCCCGAGTGCCGTGGCGAGCGCCTCCCCGACCGTGGTCTTGCCGCAGCCGGGCGCACCGACCAGGACGACGACCGGCGCCATCAGCGGATGACCAGCGCGTCGAGGTAGCCGGCCACGTTGCGGCGGATCTCGGCGACCGAGTCCCCGCCGAACTTCTCGGTGGCCGCCTCGGCCAGCACCAGCGCGACCATCGCCTCGGCGACCACCGCGGCGGCGGGCACCGCGCAGACGTCCGAGCGCTGGTTGATCGCCGTGGCCGGCTCGCCGGTCGTGACGTCCACGGTGGCCAGCGCCCGGTTCAGCGACGAGATCGGCTTCATCGCGGCCCGGACCCGCAGCGGCTCACCGGTGGTGATGCCGCCCTCGAGCCCACCGGCCCGGTCGGTGACCCGGCGGACGCCGGTCGCCGACGGGATGATCTCGTCGTGCGCCTCGGAGCCACGGGACCGGGCCTGCTGCCAGCCGTCACCGATCTCCACACCCTTGATCGCCTGGATCGACATCAGCGCGGTGGCCAGTCGCGCGTCGAGCTTGCGGTCCCACTGCACGTGGCTGCCCAGCCCCGGCGGCACTCCGTACGCCAGCACCTCGACCACGCCGCCGAGGGTGTCCGCCGCCTTCTTCGCGGCGTCCACCTCGGCGACCATCAGGGCGCTGGCCTCCGGGTCGAGGCAGCGCAGCGGGTCGGCGTCGATCCGGGCGGCGTCCTGCGGGCTCGGCCGCAGCCCGGGCTTCGCGGCCACCGGACCCAGCTCGACGACGTGCGAGACGATCTCGATGCCGAGCGCCTGCCGGATCAGCGCCTTGGCGACCGCGCCGACGGCCACCCGGGCGGCGGTCTCCCGGGCGCTGGCCCGCTCCAGGATCGGCCGGGCGTCGGTGTGGCCGTACTTCTGCATGCCGGCCAGGTCGGCGTGGCCCGGCCGGGGGCGGGTCAGCGGTGCGTTGCGGGCCTGCCGGGCGAGTTCGTCGGGGTCCACCGGGTCGGCGGCCATGACGGTGCGCCACTTCGGCCACTCGGAGTTGCCCACCCGGATCGCGACCGGGCTGCCGAGTGTGACGCCGTGCCGCAGGCCGCCGAGCACCTCGACCTCGTCCCGCTCGAACGACATCCGGGCGCCACGGCCGTAGCCCAGCCGACGGCGGGCCAGCTCGTCGGCGATCTCGGTGGTGCTCACCTCGATGCCGGCCGGCACCCCCTCCAGCAGCGCGACGAGGGCGGGACCATGCGATTCACCTGCAGTCAACCAGCGCAACACAGCGGTCAGTCTGTCACGGCCGGTGGCCGCCCCGCCGCGCTGCCCGGAGCGTCCCGCCCTGCGGACGCGAAATCGATTCCGAGCAAGTGCGATCTGCACTTGTTTTTCCATCGAGGCATGGTCATAAGTTGTTCAACAGCAAGTACCGCTTCCGGTCTCGCTCCAGCGTGCCGCCAGGCCAACCGACCTGCCGGCCAATCGTCCTGCGCATTTAAAGGCCTTGCCGCGCTCACGCTGTGGATTCAGCGAAAGAGAATGAACTCAGATCGGTAGGGCCGGCAGAACGCACAATGCGACGCTGGCGGACTACGAACAAATCCGGCCGGGCAGGGTTGGCGTGACCCGAGCCAACTCTTCCCCGCACCGCCCCGTTGACCCAATCACCTACGGCGTGGGGTCCGAATTGCGCTCATCGTCAAGGTCGACATGCCGGCCCCCCCTTGGTGGTCCTCGGCCGACTCGTTCAGTTACTTCGGATCGCGATGATCGACTTTGTCAGACCCGCCAGGCGTTCGTTGCGGATGGTGGCGTCCGGAAACAGGTACCGAAGTTCGGCGCGGCCGATCAGTTCGGTCGTGAGCACCTGCCTCATCGCCGCCTCGTACGACTTGCCAGGGTTATAGGCGAGCGGCCATCTGCGCGCCATCACCACCCGAGCCGAAACCGGCAGGAACTGCATTCCCGGGGCCACCCAGTGCGGCTCGATCGGGAAGTACCGGTACGGCGTCTGCACCCAGTACGCGCGCCCCAACTCACGGATCGCCTCGGCCATCCGCTGGCGACGCTCGTGACCACCGACATGCTCCAGCACGCTGTTGCTGAAGACGAGGTCATACTTGCGGCTCAGGATGCTCCTGGGCAGCTCGCAGGCATCGGCATGGTCAGCCTCGGCCCAGTCGGGCAGTTCCGAGGGCAGCGGCTCCAGGTTGACCACGTGAACGTGCGCCGGCCGGACGGGGACGCGCGCCCAACTCTCCACTCGGCCGCCCAGGTCGAGGACAGTCATGTCGGCCAGGTTCGGAAATGTGTCCGACAGCCAGGCTGCGCGCCGCGCCCGCCGTTTCGCTCCGAGCGAGGTCGGCGAGTCAACAAGACGGAACCTGAGCGAGTGGAGTCCCATTGATTATTATCCTTCGATCTGCTGATCGCGTCGTTTGTGGAGTGGGTTGCGCCGTCCCCGATTCGGTCAGATGCCCCGGCCGCGCTTGTGCAGCGAGCGCAGCACCGCGTCGGCCCGCACCACCCGACCGGCGACCGCGAGCGCCAGGTAGGCACGCGGCTCGCGGGGATTGCGCCGCAGGGTGCGCCGGGCCCAGCGCAGCGCGCCCCGGCGGTCGCCGGACGCGGCGCGGGCGAACGCGATCTGTCCGGTCACCCGGGCCTCGCCGGCCGGTTGGCCGGCGAACTCCGGGTAGCGCTGCAGCAGCCACTGCAACGCCTCGGAGATGGTGTCCCAGCGCTGCGCGAAGTACGAGCGCTTGTGCCAGCGGACCAGCACCGACGGGGTGCGCAGGTTGATCAGCGGCGCGCTGCGCGCGGCCCGGAGCAGGAACTCGTAGTCCTCGGCGTAGCTGCCCGGGATCTCCTCGTCGACCAGCCTGAACCCGTCACGCAGCGCGGCGGCGCGGATCAGGAAGGTGGACGGGTGCAGCTCCGTCAGCCGGTCCCGCAGCAGGTCGTCCAGGGTGATCCGGTCCCGGTCCAGCACCCGGTCCACGGTGTGCCCGTCGTAGCTGACCCGGATGCCGCAACAGACGAACTCGGCCGCCGGGTCGGCGACCAGCGCGTCGACCTGGGTTGTCAGCTTGCCGGGCAACCACTCGTCGTCGTCGTCGCAGAACGCGACCAGCTCACCCTCGGCGGCCACGGTGCCGCTGTTGCGCGCCCCGGCCAACCCCGGCGTGCGCTCGTTGCGGATCACCCGCACCGGGCGGTCCGGGCCGGACAACCCGGTCAGCGACTCGTCCGGCGTGGACTGGTCGAACACCACGACGACCTCGATCTGGCCCGGGTACTCCTGGGCCAGGATCGCCCGCACCGCGGCGCGCAGCAGCTCCGGGCGGTCGCGGGTGGGCACCACGACGCTGACGTTCGGCTGCCGGGTCATCGGTCCTCCTCCGCCCCACGGCCGGACCGCGTCCAGGCCCGCCACCAGGGTTGGCGCCGGGCCGACTGAGCCACCAGGTCCTCCACGATCCGCCCGACGCGGGCCACCGCCGCCCGTCTCGCCTCGTGCGCGCCCGGGTCGGCGGCCACCGCGTACCGCGACGGGTCGGCCAGCCCGGCGGCCAGCGCGCAGTGCAGCGCCTCCCGGGTCTCGCAGAGCGCCACCAGCCCGGCGGCGCCGAGCCGGCGGGCGAAGAGCTGTTGGTGGTCGTCGACGTGCTCGCCGCGCGCCGGGTCGCGGGGCACCACGATGGGCAGGTGGCCGTGCCGGCGAGCCTCCAGGATGGTCGCCGGGCCACCGTGGCAGACCACCAGGTCGGCGTCGGCCATCGCGCGCTGCAACGCGTCGTGACCGAGGAACGGCACCGCGCCGGGCACCTGCGGTGCCGGGGTGTGCCCGTGCTGCACGGTGAGACGGACCCGGTCGCTCGCCTGCGTGTGCCACTGCGCCAGCCAGTCGACGAGCCGGTCGAACGGGTGCTTGTCGGTGCCGACCGCGATCAGCAGCCCGACCTGGGTGGCCGGCGCGGCGTCGCGCTGGCGCGGCAGCCGGGCCGGCTCCGGCGCGGGAACGGACCGTGGCGGCTGTGGACGCCGGGCGGTGCCGGTCTCCCCGCTCACAGCAGCGTCCCGACGACGGTGGCCTCGGGGTACTGCCGCCGCTGCTCGTCCCACTGCACGAGCATCGCGGACAGGAACGGCCGGCAGAGCCGGGCGGTCAGCGTCGGGGTGTCGATCCGGTCGTACACCTCGATGTAGACGGTCGGGATGCGCCGCAGCCGGGCCAGCACCACGAACGGCACGGCCACCCCGGCGCCGGTGGTGACCACCGCGGCGACCCGCCGACCCCGTAGCACCCGCCACGCCAGCAGCGCGTTGCGCAGCAGGTTCGGCACGTTGCGGGTGGTCGGGTGGTGCGCCGGCACCAGGTCCTCGCCGGCCAGCAGCGACACCGCCTCCGGAGTGTCGAAGGTGACCCAGCAGCGCCGCCAACTCTCGTACCAGGGCCGCAGGGCGAGCAGCTGGGCCAGGTGGCCGCCGCTGGAGCCGACCAGCAGCAGCACGGGCGGTCCGCCGTCGTCGTTGTTGTTCCTGTCCACGCGACTCCCCACAAGTTCGCTTGGAATTTCGGGCCACACCACGCAGCAGCAGATCACAGGTTGCCCGACCGTTGAATAGGGCGACCGGTTGATCAGCCGATCTCCAACGGGGACCGGCCGTTGCCATCGGCCCTCCGCCAGCCATCGACGTCCATCGCAAGCAGCAATTCTTCCGTCACGCTCCGGCGATGGTCAATGTCCACCGGCGCGGCGACGTGCCCGGATCAATCGCTATGTCGTTTCTCGATGACGTCCAACAGTGCGGGATGCAGCGCTGCGTTCCAGCCGGCGCCGGCGTCGGCCAGCCGCCAGGTCCGCAGCCACATCTCCACCAGGTACGCATCGGCCACCAGCCGGCGCTGCGCCGGGCCCAGGCCCAGCCGGTCGCCGTGCCGGCCCAGGCGCCCGTCGACGTCCGCCGCGGCGACGGTGGCCGGCTCCCCGCGCAGCACCAGGGCTCGTTGGAAGGCATCGTGCGCCAGGTCGAAGCCGACCGGCACGTCCGGCCCGCTGTGCTCCCAGTCCCAGGCGACCAGCTGGCCGGCGTGCCGGCCCAGGTTCCACGGCACCCAGTCGCCGTGCCAGTGGCCGAACTCGACGTCGGTGTCGCCGTGTCGGCGGGCCAGCGCTGCGACCGCGGCGACCGCTCGCGCGCCGGCCGGCTCGGCCACGGCGGCCCGGTCGGCCTGCGCGGCCAGCCGGGTCAGGAACGTGGATCCGGCCAGCGGTCGGGGCGCGCCGGCCGGGCCGCCGCGACGGGCCACCGCGAGCAGCGCCGCGATGCGCGGCGGGTCGTCGACCGGAACGCCGCGTACCGCCGGCGGCAGCGGCTCGATCACCGCGACCACCTGGCCGGCCCACGCCGTCTCGGTGAGCAGCCCCGGCGGCAACGGGTGGTCGGCGACGCCGGCCACCGCGCGCAACGCCCGCAGCGCCGCCGCCTCGGCGGTGACCAGCGCGCGGGTCGCGTCGTTCCAGCCGATCTTCGCGTAGCCGCGCGGGCGACCGTCGGCGGTGAACAGTTGCAGGGTGGGCTTGCCGTTCGGGTCCGGTGGGCGGACCCCGCAGGCGGCGAGCAGCGGCGTACCGCCGAGCGCGTCGGCGAGCCGCTCGGTCAGCAGCAGGTCGGCCGCGGGCACCCCGGCCGGCACCGAGACGGTCAACGTCGGAAAGGGCGCCAGCCCGGCCGGGCCGAACCGGGCCAGCCCGCCGAGCATCGCCCGCACCGCACGCACCTTCGGTGGCCGCAGCGCGTTGTACGCCAGCAGCGACGCCGCCCCGGCCCGGGGCGCGCCCAACGGCACCAGGAACCGCGCCCTGGCCACCGACGGCACCACGGCGTACCGGGCGACCGCCCGGTGACCCGGCGGCGGGGCGCCACCCACGGTCAGGCCGACCCGCGCGTCCGGGAAGACGGCGCGGCTCACCCAACCCAGCCCGTCCACCCGGGACCGGAGGTCGGTGGCCGCCGCGCCGACCCGCGTGGTCACGCCGTCCGGTCCGCCCAGTCGAGGGCCAGACCCAGCCGCTGGCGCAGCGCGTCGTTGTGCGGCCGGTAGTAGTCGGTCAGCTCGGCCCGCACCGCCGGCTCCAGCGGCGCCGAACGCCGGTCGTTGTAGACCTTGAAACTCGGCAGGTCGTGCGGCGGCAACCCGAGGAAGTCCAGGGTGCGCCGGTAGGTCGCGCGGGAGTCCCGGTAGAGCTCTTCACTGGGCAGGAAGAGGATCTGCTCCCGGGCGAAGCGCTCCAGCCACGGCTCCAGGTGCTCCAGGTAGCGCCCCCGGGCCCGGTACGTGTACCAGTCGTACGGCTCGCTGAAGGACTCCGGCTCGGCGATCAGCCGCTCCCGCTCCCCCGCCGTGCGCTCCGGTTCGGCGGCCAGCGCCGCGGCGAAGTCCAGCGGCTCGATGCCGTGCGTACGGCGCTCCTTCCAGTGCGAGTACGCCCGCTCCACCGGATCGCGCAGCAGCACGATCAGCTTCACGGCCGGCATCAGCGCGGCGACCCGCTGCGCTGCGAGGGGGTGGAACATGTACAGCGGGGCGGCCTCGCCGACCCGGACCGGCCCGCCGTACCGCTTGGTCAGCGCCTCCCGCTGCCGCTCGGTCGGGAAGTGCGAGCGGTACCACGCCTCGCCGCGTCCCCAGTGCTCCTCGAAGTAGTGCGCCGACTTGGTGTTCCAGGCGGGAAAGAGCCGGGGCACCAGCGGGTGCTGGATGAGGTAGTTCCACAGGGAGGTGGTGCCGCCCCGTTTGGTGCCGATGATCAGGAAGTCCGGCAGCGCTCGCCGGTCGCTGGTCCGCACCGCGTAGTCGACCAGGGACTCCTTCAACCGGTTGGTCACCTGGGTCGGCACGAGCTGCTTCACCCGATCTCGGATGGACGACACAGCGGTCTCACCTGCCCTTCGTCGAGGTCGCGGCGGCATCGGCGGCGACCGGCGCCGCCGTCTGACCGCGACGGAACTGCCTCATGGTCACCCGGATGCGCCCTCGTACCCGGGGCACCGTCAACAAGCCGACGCAGCCGGTGGCCAGCACGCTCAGTGCCACCACCAGGCCGGCGATCCCCCGACCGCCGGTGAGCACGCCGGCCAGGGCCGCGATCCCCACCCCGACGATGACCGCGGCCGCCGCCCGTACCAGCGCCGCGTCAACCAGTGGCTGGCCGATCACTACCCGGGCGCAGACGAAAGAGATCAGGTTCTCGGTGGCGATGCCGGCCGCCCAGGCAAGCGCGGCACCCGTCACCCCGTGCTGCGGGATCAGCCACAGTCCGAGGGAGACGGTGACCACCAGTCCGGCCACCGTCGCGGCCAGGTGCAGGCCACTGCGACCGCTCATCAGCAGGAGGGTCTGTACGTTTCCCACGCCGGTGTTGACCAGCATGGCCAGGGCCAGCACGGTGATCGCGGTGGCTCCCGCGGTGAACCCGGGCCCGAAGAGTTGCAGGAACGCCAGCCCGAACACCGCGAGCAGGAGGTAGACCGGCCACGACAACACCAGTGCCCAGGTGGTCATCTGCCGATGCACCGCCGCGGCCGCGGCCCGCTCACCACCACCGAGCAGCCGGGAAAGCTGGGGCGACACCGCCACCCGCAAGCCCTGCATGGCCAGTTGCCCGGCCAGGATGTATCGGCCGACCGCGCCGAACACGCCGGCGTCGGCCTGCCCGGCGAGCACCGAGGTGAGCAGCACGCCCACCCACACGGCGCTGGCGTCGATCGCGGCGGAGGCGGCACGGGGCAGCGCGAAACGCCAGAACGCCGACCAGTCGGCCCGCTCGGGGCGCAGCGCTGCACCCCGGCCGACGCCCAGCGGGCCAGTCACCAACACGAGGCAGGCCAGGATGGCGATCGCCGCCGGGACCACCCAGCCGATCATGCCGACGAGCACGCCACCGCTGGCAACGGCCGCCGCACCAACCAGCACCGGCCGCGCGACCGGCACCAGGACGGACTGCACGCCGACGTACGCCCGGATCGGACGGATGCAACGCAGCACGGCCAGCAGAAGCGTCATCGCCACCACCAGCGGCACCGCGGCGAAGCTGGCCGCGATCAGGGCCGTGTCGGTACCGCTGTGCGCGTCCAGCAGGCGGGGTGCGAGCGCGTCCGCGGCGAACACCCCGCCGACGGCGACGACGACCGCGGCTACCAGCGGAGGCAGCAGCGCCACCGGGAGCACCCGTGCCGCGTCGCCTCCTCGGCCGGCACGCCGGCGAGGCAGCGTCCAGATGAGTCCGGTCTCCGCACCCATGGTGCAGATGGCGGCGGTCACCGTGACGACTCCGATCGCCGCGAAGAACGCGCCCGAGCCGACGGTGCCGTAGCCGCGGGTGATCACCACCGCGAGCAGGAAACCGAAGAGCCCGTTGGTCGCGGCCCCGGCAAGCCCCGCGAGGCCGGTACGGGCGCTGCGCCGCGCCTCGGTCGTACCGTCGGCGACGAACGCCTCGGAGCCGGAGCCGACGGCTGGGCGGGTCCCGGCGGTCATACCGCCGCCGCCTTCGGGCTGCGGACAGGGTGCGCCGGACGGGCACCTCTGGGTCCCGCCTCCCGCTCGACGAGCGCCATCGCGACGGCGACCCCGAAGTAGGCGATCGTGATGGTGGGGTCGGCCATACCGTAGAACGGAATCTGCACCAGGCAGATCACCGGGACCACCGCCAGCCACTGCCCGGGTGCCGAGCGGGCCCGGGCGATCTTCAGCGTGACGATCACGAACCAGGCCAGGAAGCAGAGCAACGCCGGTACGCCGTGGCTGAACAGCACGGTCCAGAGCTGCCCCTGGGTGCCGACCGGCACCTCGGCCGTGACCGTGTCCACGGTGACGGGTGCGCCGTACCCGAGCCACGGTGAGTCCGCGATGCGGCGGATGACCTCGGCGTAGAGGGAGAACCGGTCACTGTTCGTGTCGCTCGACTCGACCCGACTGTTGATCAGGTCGGCGACCGGGATCAACAGGGTGGTGAGCCCGCCGATGACCAGCACTCCGACAACGGACGCGCCCACCCGGACGTTGCCGCGAAGCGCGGCTCGCACGCCGAGCACGGCCAGGCCCACCCCGAGGCTCGCGAACATGACCCGGTTCAGGGTGAGGAAGGCCGGCGCCAGGGACAGCGGCAGCGACACGAGCAGTGCCCAGCGGAGTATCCCGCGACGACGCAACATGGTGTACGCCACGACGCAGGGCAGCATCATCGCGTACGCGCTGCCGTAGTTGTTGGTGTACGGGAACGGCGCCGCCGGCCGGTAGATCGGATTGAGCGCAAGTTCGCTGTACTCGGTGGCGGTGACGTGCACCAGATCCTGCATGTACGGGTGGCCAGCCACGCCGCCGGGCAGCAACATCTCCATCGGGGTCGTCAGCTCGAATCGCGGCGCCAGCACTCCCAGCCAGCCCAACGCCACCAGCCCGATCCAGAACGCGCAGATCGGCACCAGTGCCGCCGCCGGGTCGGCTCGCTCCCGGGCGTAGACATACACGTACACGCCAACCACGAGGGCAGTGACGTAGTCGCCCAGCCGCAGACCGAAGGGAAGCAGCGAAACCGGCGAGGGTAGTTGGGTGGCGCTGAGCAGCACCAAGGCCAGAAACAGCAGCCAGATGCCGGTCGCCGGTGGCAGCGGCACCCGCCCCCGGACGATCAGCAACGCCAGCAGCACCGCGCCGAACAGTGGCCAGATCAGGTAGAACGCGCCGGCCAGCCACCACAGCGGAACCAGACCGAACATGATCAGCAGCGGCCAGCGGGGCAGCCGGGGTGAAAGCGGTGCGGCGATGACCGGCGGACCGCCCCCGTCCGGCTCGCTGCTGGCCAGGGCAACGGCGACGGGCACCGTCAGCCCCGGCCGCTGCGGGTGAGCACGAAACCCAGCGGGGTGACGCCGGCCGCGCGCAGCCGCTCCGCGAGCCGGCGCAGGTCGCCCTGGCGGGTCCTGTCCTGTTCGACCACCACCACCGCGGTGCCCTGGCGGGCCGCCGCGACGCCGCGCTCGTCGGCCTCGGAGGGCGGCGCGTTGAAGAGCACGACCCCGTTGGCGGTGCGCTGCCGCCACGTGCCGAAACGCACTCCGCCGGCGCCCACAGGCACCTCCTCCGCGCCGTTCCCGACAGTACTCATGCCGCTCACAGTCGCGCTCAGGCTCGTTCGCGGCAGGGTCAGGGTGGCGTCCGGGTCTGTCGACGGGTAGCTGCCGACCGGGTATGGGGACGGACGGCGGGCGGGACTCTGCTCGGTGACGCTGTTGCCGCCGGCCGAATCGGCCGTGCGGGGCTTCGGGACGAGTGGACGGACCGTGTTGGCCGTCGCGGGCAGCCGGTCCCGGTCCGCCAGCACAGCGGCACGCAGGTGGTCGAGGCGGCCGCTGTCGTCGGCCACGTAGACGTCCCGGCCAGTCGCGGCGAGCGCAACCGCCAGACCGGCGGTGATGGACGTCTGGTCCTCGCGAGTGGTCAGCACCGCCACCCGGGCCGGCTCGCGAACCCGCTCGGCGATCGCCATGGCCGCATATCGGATATCGGCATCCACCGCCTTCCCCCGGCCCCGGAACAACCGGCCGCGCACGGTGCCGAGCAGCGGCAAGCCGGTCACGTCCAATCCGTCGTGGACCGATCGGACCCGGCGGTCCCCCGACTCCCAGCCGTACGCCAGCACCACCCCCAGCAGTGCGCCACCGAGTAGCCCGGCCAGCACGTATAGCAGGATGTGCCCGCCGGAGGAGACCAGGACGTTCTCGGCGCTCTGAGTGATCCAGCCCGGGTTGACATCGACCGCCGCGATCTCCGTCCGGGCTGAATTCAACTGGGTCAGCTGATTGTTGGTTCCGCCAAGTTCGGCAATAGCGGCGTCCAGCGAGCCGTCCCGTGCGCTCGCGATCCGCCGCTGCAAGGCCTCCCGCTGCTTGTCCACCTCCACGATGCTCTCGTCGTACCGCTTCAGCATCTCGGCTCGCTGCTTCTCGTACATCGTCCGGCGCACGTCGAGGTAGGTCTGCGCGGCGAGGTTGACGTTGCGTACCGCTTCGTCGGCGGAGCGGCCGGTGTAGGAGAAACGGAGAATCTGCCCGCCGGTCGGCACCTCCACCTCGAGGGCGTCCCGCACGTCGCGCTGGTCATCGCCACCCTCTGCCGCGAGCCGTTGCACCACTTCGGTCCCGGTGGCGATGCCGCTCTCCACGTTCATGTTCACCGCCCGGTCGGCGGCGGCGCCACTCGGGGTGAACGCGTCGGTGACAACCGGGCGTACCGCCACCACGGCGCTCGCGGTGACCGCGCCCGGCATGAGGAGGACGTACCCGAGTGCGGCGAGCAGGCCGAAAGCGGCGACCGCCCCCACCAGCCGGATCCGGTGCAGGGGGACGCGGAGCAGGTCGGTCAGGGTGACTGTCCGGGCCGGCGTGCCCCCACCGCCGAGCGGATCGGCGGACCAGGAACCGGGAGATGCATCAGCCATGAACTTCACCGTCTGTTATGGATTGTCCGGACGAAACGACGCCCGTACCCGCCGTACTTTCCCCTGTGAGGCGTCGGGCCGGCGACGTGGTCCGCCACCGGCCCGACGTGATCTATCGATTCTCTGTGTCGAACGGATCAGTCGTCACTGCACCGAGAAAAAAATCCTCGGGGTGGACCAGGTCAAGCCCCCGCCCGCCGGCGCGATCACCGTGCTGGTCGCGCCGTCGACAACCGGGGCGGCCGTCGGATCGAACGGCACGCTGCGCAGCGTGCCGTCGGTCCCGCCGTACACGATGCGGCCGCTGACCCAGGCCATGCCCCGCACCGACGACCAGGTGACGCCGGTCGTCGGAAGGGCGAACTCGGTCGCGCCCAGATAGTTGCCGTCGATCTCGAAGTAGCGGTAGTAGAGCGCGTTGGCGCCGCTGCGGGTGTAGTACAACCGGCCGTTGAGGTAGAACGCGCCGGTCATGCCGGCAGCGTTGAACCAGTCGTTGAACCCCGACGACTCCCAGGGAACGCCGATGGCGCCGCCGTTGAACATCGAGACGTCGATCCGGCTGCCGGTGGGGGCGCCGGCCACCGTGTGTGCCCAGTAGATGCGGTCGCTCACCCGCCAGGTCGCGCCGGCGTTCGTGTAGTTGGGCTGGCTGACCGTGGTGGGAGCACCGACACTCGCGCCGTCGAACGGAGTCTTGGCCAGCTGACCCTGGCCGGTGCCGAGGTAGAGGTTGCCAGTGGTCGCGGTCGGTGGGTTCTTCGGGGCGAAGGTGCGACCGCCCGCGAGCGGGAACATGCCGAGCCGGCCGTGGTACTCGCTGCCCATGCCGTCGGAGTTGTGCCCGAAGTACAGCCCGTCGCTGCCCCGCCAGAGCACGGGGACCTGCGAGCCCCAGTTGCTGGTGCCGGCCGGCATGGACGCGCTGCCGCGGCGGCCGGGGTTCCACGCGACCGGCAGGCCGGTCGCCGGGGTGACGGCGGCGATGCCGAGTCGGTCGATCGCGCCGTTGCCGGGCGCGTCGCTGGCGTTCGGGTTGTTCAGCCAACGGAAGTGCCCGCCCAGGTAGATGACGTTGTCGGCCACCTCCACCGAGGTGATGGTGTCGTTGCCGGTGTAGTCGACCCAGGTGCCGAGCTGGCCGCTACCCCGGTCTGCGGTCTCGAACCGGATCAGCGCGTCGCAGTACGCAGCCGGCCAGCCAGCGCCGCCGTTGGTGCCGACGACGAACCAACTCCCGTCCGCACCGAACTTCAGGTCCTGCACGTAGTGCACGAAGGTCTCGGGCGCCGCACACGGCGCGGCGAACTTCTCAGTGCTCCAGTCCAGCACGGTTGGCGTACCAGTAAGGTCGATCATCGCCATCTGGTTCCGGGACAGTCCGTTCACCAGTGTGAAGTTGCCACCGGCGATCATGGTCTGCCCGTCCGGGGTGACATCGATCGTCCAGCCGTACGAGCCGGTCCCGTGCCGCCCGACGGTGGCGTTGATGTTGAAGGTCGGGTCGATCGCGCCGGTGGTGGCGTTCAGCCGAGCCAGACCGGAGTGCGCGGCACCGTTCACCCAGTTGAACGCGCCGGCAAGGTAGAGCCAGTTGCCACGCAGCACCATGTCCCGGATCATGCCGCCGTCGGAGCGGCCGACCCAGCTGCTGATGGTCGCTCCGGTCGTGGGATCCAGCGCCACCAGGTTTTTCCGGGAAACGCCGTTGACGGTCTTGAAGCCGCCGCCGACGATGAGCGTGCCATTCGGGCCGGCGAGCAGGGTGTTGACCGGGCCGTCGAGAACCGGCAGGAACGTGGTCGAGATGGTTCCGCTGGTCCGGTCGTACGCGAACAGGTAACTCTGCGTGATCCACGCCGCGCTGGCGTTCTGCCGGATCTGGGTGAAGCTGCCGCCCACGTACACCTGAGAGCCGACCTGCGCGAAGGCGCGGCTCTCGCCGTCGCGGCCGTGCGGGGTGTTGTCGGCCGGGTTGGTCGACACCACGGTCGCCGTCTCAGGAGCTGGCACCACGGCGGCCGAGGTGACGGACGGGACGGTCAACACCGCGGCGAGGGTCACCAGGCCGACTGCGGCCGCACGGATACGGGACCCGGCAGATCGCCGAGAAAGCGAAACTATGGGCACGCTACGCCTC
This sequence comes from Micromonospora sp. U21, assembly GCF_018070045.1. GTDB lineage: Bacteria > Actinomycetota > Actinomycetes > Mycobacteriales > Micromonosporaceae > Micromonospora. The sequence goes on along the minus strand of NZ_JAGPYK010000045.1, from coordinate 11,092 downwards.
CAAGTTGGACGAGATCCCGCGTAGCGTGCCTCGTCGATCATGATTCGCGATATCCGCCGATTGGGCGGTCGCCGGCCCCACGCGACGACGGTGGGTGGTATCCCTGTCGGGTATCAGACTCACGTCAGCACGCCCCGGTCGAGCAGCGATGCAGCAACAGGTCAGGCTGTGGTCGTGACCTCAACGGGCACCGCGTCCGCGGGCCGGATGGGTGGACGCACCCGGCCCTCGGCCACGAGTACCGTCAGCACCATCACGCTGAGCAGCAGGGTGGCGAAGATCCATCCACCGATCACGTCGGTGAGCCAGTGCCGCTCGGCATAGATCCGGGTATACCCCTCCACGGCGACCAGCACGGCCAGCGCGGTCGCGATGGCAATTCGGCCGCGTCTCGGGATGTTCCAGGTCAGCCCCGCCAGCACCGCGATGGTGCCGAAGGTGAGCATGACCCGGGCACAACCGCCGGAGGGATAGGTGCCGAGGTCGGTGGGTGGATGGCCGCGGTCCACGGTCAACGCCAGGATCTGCTGGATGTACTGCTCGATGACGAACTGCAACGGCATCGCGACCAGCGGGATCCACCATCGGCGGCGTCGCCAGGCGATGGCGAAGCCGACCGCCGCGACCACCGTCACCCACTTGAGCGGGTATCGGTCCCCAATCGCGGTGACGAACGAGTTGATGTCGGCCCACACGTCGACACGACGGGCATGCACGTAGTCGAAAACCGGATGGTCGACGGACGGTTCCAATCTGGACAGCAGTTCGCCGAGGGGCCAGCAGATCGTCACCACCGCCGCGGACCCGGCGAGCAGGACGACAAGAGCGGCCCCGATCCGGCCGAGAGCCTCGGTGAGCCCAGCCACTGCGACGCGCAGTCGGTCCGCCGCCCGACTCTCCCGCACGGCCGGCGCCCAACGGGTCGCCATCAGAGGGATCAGAGCGGCCGGCACCAGCACCGACAGTGCCCCCAGAGCGTAGATCAGAACCACAGCCGGTCACCGCCGTCCGGTCGACCAGCGGCTGACCCCGCCACGTCCGTGGCACGCAACCACCTGGTGTCCGCCGACGTCATCGGTCCCCCTTCACCCGGGCCACCGAGCAACCACCCCGTTCAGGGTCCGCCGGCACCACCACATGGCATTCGAGGTGACACGTTAAGGGACTTGGACGCTGCGCGATAGCCGCCAGTCCGTCCGCTCTCCGTCCACCACCTGTCGTGGTTTCGACAATCGTCGTTGCCGTGCAACTGGCCGAACTCCAACCATTGGGGTCGAGTCGCAATCACGACAGAGGCGACGCTCGGCGGCAGCACCCGGCCCGGGGCGGATCTGGACGAAATGCTGCCACCACTCGAGCGGTCGTCAGCGGCTCCCCCCGGTGGGCTGCCGCAGGTACGGGTCACGGCCGGCCTCAGCGAAGCCGGCCACTGCCGCGGCATCGTGGTTCATCGTCATGTCGCAGGTCGTCGTGCGGGTGGTCATGCCCGACGAGTTGAAGTAGACGGCGGCCTTGATCTTCGGGTGGGCCTTCAGCGCCGCCGGGAAGTCCTGGAACCAGCGCTGCTTGGCGCCCCGGTCAGCGGGATTGAAGTTGGTGCCGAACTCGGCGAGCATCCGCGGCTTGCCGGCGCCGATGCCGTTCTCGTCCAGCCACCGGTAGAAGCCGCCGACGGTGGTGCTCGGGCTCTTCCACACCGTGCTGCCGTTGCAGACGTGGAAGTTGTACGGGTCGTAGGCCACCCAGTCCACGTAGCGGTCGCCGGGGTACAGGCCGGCGTACCGGGAGTAGTGGCCGGACCAGCCCATCATCGTCCAGACCCAGACCGCGTTGTCCGCGCCGGCCTGGGCGAACCGCTCGTGCACGTAGCGCCAGGCCCGGGCGAAGTCGGCGTCACTGCCCTTGGCCGGTTCGTCCTCCGGCTCGTGGTCGAAGCCCATGAAGACCGGCACCTTGGCGTCCCGGATCCGGCCGGCGACCGCGTCGATGGTCTCGTCCTGCCGGCCACTGTAGACGTCGGCCCAGGTCAGGCTGGTGCCCGCAGAGAAGTTGCGCGACTCCCAGGCGAAGAACATCAGCCGGCCCTCGCGCATCTGCTGCTGCTCGTAGGCGTCCGGGAAGGCGCCGTTGCTGCCGACGTTGGAGAAGTCGTGGTAGCGGTGCACGATGTCGAACTTGCGGCCGACCTGCGCCTCGACGTCGGTGACGGCCTTGCCGTGGTTCCAGCCGCTGCCCGCCCCGGACGGCGAGTACATCCCCCACCAGGCGCCGCAGGACGGGACGAGCTTGTCCGACACCGCGCCGCACCTGCCGGGCGCGACCGTGGGGCTCGCCGACGGAGTGGGCGTCCGGGTCGGGGCGATGGTCGGCGACGGCTTCGGCGCGGCGGTGGTCGGCGACGCGCTCGGCGTCGGCGGCGGCGCCGGGCGGGTGGTCGTCACCGGCGACGGCCGGGCGCCGATGTCGTAGCTGATCACCAGGCGCGGCCGCAGCTCCGGGTCGCGGTTCTCCGCCGACGCCCAGTAGATCCGGGTGTCCAGGCCGGCCTGGGTCAGTGACACCGTCCAGGTGCCGTTGCCGGTGACCAGGCGGGAGATGTCCCACTCGTTGAAGCCCTTGGACACCCCGGTCACGGTGTCCAGCGTGGCGCCGGCCGGCTTCGGGGCGGGCCGTGTCTCGCGGGCGCTCAGCGGCGAGGCGTGCGCCGTCACCGTGGCGGCGAACTGCTGCCAGGCGTGCACCCGCAGCGTCGCGCGGACGTTGACCGCGGCGGCCGGCACAGTGGTCACCGCGAACTCGATGACCGCCTCCCGGTTACCGCGCGGGTTGCCGTCGCAGCGCGCCGGGCAGGTCGCGAGGGTCGGCTTGGCGGCGTTGTCGCCGTCCTGCGTCACCACGGTCGCGGTGGTGTCCGCCGTCGCCCGGATCGAGAAGTCGTCGATGGCCAGCAGCGGCATCATGGTCACCACGATGCCGGCGACCACCGAGCCGCCGACCACGCCGACGGCGATCGCCTTGCGCCGGGGGCCGGGGCGGTAACGGGTGATGCGGTGCAGTCCGTGCCTGCTCAAGGAGAACTCCCTGTGTCTGCTGCGGTGACGCTGAGCAGCGTATCGACGACCACACCATGTCGTAGGGAGGACAGTTTTCCCTAAGCGCGTCTTAACCGTCAGCTAAAGGAAGTCGCCCCGGTCGCCTGTCGCAGGGCCGTCCGCATCGCCTTCACCGGGGCGGTCACCCCGGTGAACTGCTCGAACTGGCCGACGGCCTGGGCCAGCAACAGGTCCAGACCGGACACCACCCGCAGGCCCGCCGCCAGGGCGGAGGCGGCCAACGGCGTCGGCCACGGGTCGTATAGCGCGTCGAAGAACACCGCGCCCGGCGACCAGGTCACCGTGTCGACCAGCGGATCGGCGACCCCCTTCGGCACGGTGGAGACGACCACCTCGGCGGCCAGGTGCCGGGGCGCGTCGGCCCAGGCGCCGGCGCTCAACCGGACCCCCAGCGCATCCGCCACCGGCCGCAGGTCGTCGACCGCCTCGGCCCGGCGGGCCACCACCGTCACCGAGGACGAGGCCAGCCGAGCGGCGGCGGCCAGCGCGGCACGGGCCGTACCACCGGCGCCGAGCACCGTCAGGGCAGCACCGGCCACCACCCCGGCGTCGGTGAGCACCCGCACCATGCCGGCGACGTCGGTGTTGTCCGCGTACCAGGAGCCGTCCGGCCGGCGTACCAGCGTATTGGCCGCGCCGACGGCGACGGCGACCGGCGACGCCTCCGCGGCCACCGCGAGCGCCGCCTCCTTGCCCGGCATCGTCACCGACAGCCCGGCCCACTCCGGGCCGAGACCGGCGACCACATCCGGCAGCTCCGCCGCCGCGCACTCGATCCGGGTGTACGACCACCCGACCAGCCCGGCCGCCGCGTACCCGGCGGTGTGGATCACCGGGGAGAGGGAGTGCGCGATCGGCTTGCCCAGCACCGCGGCCCGTCGTCTGAGCGCCATCAGATGATGCCGGCCTCCCTGGCCTTGGCCTCGTTGCGCTGGTGACCCTCGTACGTCTCGGCGAAGGCGGAGTGGCCCTCCTTGTCGATCGCCACGAAGTAGAGCCACTTGCCCGGCGGCGGGGCCATCGCCCCCTCCAGGGCCTGCTTCCCCGGGTTGTTGATCGGGGTGGGGACCAGGCCCGGCAGCTTACGGTTGTACGGGTTCTTCGGGTCGTCCAGCTCGGCCACCGTCATCTGCGCGGAGGTCTTGGTCGGTTTGCCGATCGACTCCAGGTAGTAGTTGACCGTGACGTCCATCTCCAGGCAGTTGCAGTTGAACTCGCCGTAGACCCGGTTGTAGGCCACCCGGGCGACCTTGCCCAGGTCGTCCTTGTTACCCGCCTCGGCCTGGGCCAGCGAGGACACGATCAGCGCCTCGTACGGGCTGACCTTGCGTTCCTTCTGCACCCGGTCGGCGAACTTCATCTCCCCGGTCACGGAGAGGAAGTTGTCCACCATCAGCTTGAGGATGCTCTCCGCGGTGGCCTTGGGCGGGATCTCGTACGTGTCCGGGAAGAGGAAGCCCTCGACGGACTTGACGACCTTCTTGCCGTCGTCGCGCTTGAACCACCACTCCGGGACGCCGAGCGCCTCCGGGTCCTTCGCCGCCGTCTGGAAGTCCTTGACCGGGATCTTGGTCTTCTCGGAGAGCAGCTTGTAGATGCTCAGGCTGGTGCGACCCTCGGGGATGGTCAGCCCGTTGACGATCCTGTTCTTCGGGTCGAGCATCGCGGTGACGGCGCTCGCGCCGCTCATCTGCTTGCGCAGCTTGTACGTGCCCGGCTGGATGTTCTTGCTGCGCGAGTTCGCCTCGGCGGCCTCGATGAACGCCTTCTGGCTCTTGACCACGTCGGCGGTGACCAGTGCGTCGGCCATGTCGGCGAGCAGCGCGCCCTGCTTGATCTCGACGGTGATCTCACCGGTGCCGGCGCCGTCGTAGTCCGGGGTGACGAAGTAGTTCTGGATCCGGTCGAAGCCGTAGAACGCGCCGCCACCGATGCCGCCCAGCAGGAACAGGGCCAGCAGCAGGGCCAGGAACGTCTTGCCCCGGCCCCCGGACCCGCCCTTGCGTTTGCGGACGAAGCCACGCCGGTGCCGGCCCTTCTCCCCCCGCTCCGCCTCGTCGAACCCAAGATCCAGATCGTCGATCATTACGTCCGCCTCCGCTGCGCGTCCAGCCAGCTCTGCAGGATCTCCACCGCGGCCGCCTGGTCGACAACCGCACGTTGACGCTTGCCCCGAACGCCACGCTCGGCAAGCCTACGAGAAGCGACCACGGTCGACATCCTCTCGTCAGTGAGCGCTACCGGGACGGGCGCTATCACATCGACCAGTCGGTCAGCGTACGCCTTCACGTGGACAGCCGCGGGGCCGTGCTTCCCGGCGAGATTGACCGGAAGGCCGACGACAACCTGGACGGCCTCGTACTCCGCCACCAGCGCTGCCAGCTCGGCGAGGTCGCTCGGCACCGCGTCCGGCGCCGCGGTGAGGTCGCGGGCCAGGGTGACCAGCGGGACTGCCAGCACCCCGTCCGGATCCGAGCGGGACACCCCCACGCGGACCTGGCCGACATCCACTCCGATCCGTACCCCGCGCGTCAGCTCAGTCACCGACGGTCACCCCTGTGAACGGACGAACCAGGGCGGACCGATCGGCCCGCCCTGGTCGAAGATGGTGGTCCATCACGCCTCGGTGACCGCCTTCTCGACGGTCAGCAACAGCTTCGGCGCCTCAGTCGCCGGCAGGCCGCCACCCTGGGCCAGATCGGGGCTGCCCCCGCCGCGCCCGGAGAACGCCGCCTTCACCAGATCCGACGCGGCCAGGCCCCGAGCGCGGGCGGCCTGGTTGACCGCCACCACCAGGGACGCCTTGCCGTTCGCGCGAGCCGCCACCGCGACCACCGCCGGCCGCGCCGGGTCGATCTTGCCGCGGATCTCCTGGGCCAGCGTCCGCACATCGTTGCCGGCCGCGCCCTCCGGCGCCTCGGTGCCCACGTACGCCACCCCGCGCACGTCCTTGGCCTGGGCGGCGAGCGCAGCCGCCCCGCCCAGCACCAGCTGGGCGCGCAGCTTCTCCAGCTCCTTCTCCGCGTCCCGGAGCTGGGTGACGGTCTGCTCCACCCGGTCGGCGACCTGGTCGTTCGGCACCCGGTACAGCTCAGCCAGCCGGGAGACCAGCAGGTGCTCACGGGCCAGGAAGCCGAAGGCGTCCATGCCGACCAGCGCCTCGACCCGACGGACGCCGGAGCCGATCGACGACTCGGAGAGGATCTTCACCAGGCCGAGCTGGGCCGAGCGGGCCACGTGGGTGCCGCCGCACAGCTCCCGGGCATAGTCGCCCACCTCGACGACCCGTACCTCCTCGCCGTACTTCTCGCCGAAGAGCGCCATCGCCCCGATCCGCCGCGCCTCGTCCAGCGAGGTGATGAAGGCGTGCACCTCCAGGTCGGCCAGGAGCACCTCGTTGACCTGCTGCTCCACGTCGTGCAGCACACTCGGCGACACACCGGTCGGGGTGTTGAAGTCGAACCGCAGGCGGCCAGGCGCGTTCAGCGAACCAGCCTGGGTGGCCGAGTCGCCCAGGAAGTTGCGCATGGTCTGGTGCACCAGGTGGGTGGCGGTGTGCGACCGGGAGATCGCCCGGCGCCGGGTGGTGTCGATCTCCGCGAAGCCGGTCTCGCCGGCCCGCACCTCACCCCGGATCACCCGGGCCCGGTGCACGATCAGGCCGGGCACCGGCTGCTGCACATCGAACACCTCGATCTGACCACCACCCACGGTGATCATGCCCTGGTCGGGTTGCTGGCCACCGCCCTCGGCGTAGAACGGAGTCGTGTCGAGCACCAGCTCGATGGTGTCGCCCTCGGTCGCCGCCTGGCGCGGACCGCCCTCGCCGAGCAGCGCCCGCACCCGCGACTCGCGAGCCACCTCGCTGTACCCGGTGAACGTCACCGGGCCGCCCGAGTCGAGCACCGACCGGTACGCCGACACGTCGGTGTGCCCGGTCTTACGGGCCTGCGCGTCGGCCTTCGCCCGGGTCCGCTGGTCGGCCATCAGCCGGCGGAAACCCTCGTCGTCGACCGCGAGGCCCTGCTCCGCGGCGATCTCCAGGGTCAGGTCGATCGGGAAGCCGTACGTGTCGTGCAGCTGGAACGCCTTCGCCCCGGACAGCGCCGTTCCGCCCGCGGTGCGGGTCTCGGCGATCGCCGTGTCCAGGATCGTGGTGCCGGCGCGCAGCGTGGACAGGAAGGCCTCCTCCTCGGCGTACGCGTACTGCGCGATACGGTCGAAGTCGGTCGCCAGCTCCGGGTACGACGGCGACATGCAGTCCCGCGCCACCGGCAGCAGCTCGGGCAGCGCCCGGTCCTGCCAGCCGAGCAGCCGGATCGACCGGATCGCCCGGCGCATGATCCGGCGCAGCACGTAGCCGCGCCCCTCGTTGCTCGGGGTCACGCCGTCGCCGATCAGCATCAGCGCGGTCCGCACGTGGTCGGCGATCACCCGCAGCCGGACGTCGTCCGGGTGCGACTCGCTGGCCACGTGGCCGGAGTGCGCACCGTAGCGCTTGCCGGTCAGCTCGGCCGCCCGGTCCAGGATCGGCCGAACCTCGTCGATCTCGTAGAGGTTGTCGACGCCCTGCAGGATCGAGGCCATCCGCTCCAGGCCCATGCCGGTGTCGATGTTCTTCGCCGGCAGGTCGCCCAGGATCGGGTAGTCGTCCTTGGTGGTGCCCGGGCCCCGCTCGAACTGCATGAAGACGAGGTTCCAGAACTCCATGTAGCGGTCCTCGTCGACCGCCGGGCCGCCCTCCCGGCCGTACTCCGGGCCCCGGTCGTAGAACAGCTCCGAGGACGGGCCGCACGGCCCGGGAATGCCCATCGACCAGAAGTTGTCCGCCTTGCCCCGGCGGATGATCCGCTTGGCCGGCACGCCGATCGAGCGCCAGATCTGGAACGCCTCGTCGTCGTCGAGATAGATGGTCGGCCAGATCCGCTCCGGGTCGAGGCCGTACCCGCCCTGGTCCTGCGGCTTGGTGATCAGCTCCCAGGCGAGCGGGATCGCCCCCTCCTTGAAGTAGTCACCGAAGGAGAAGTTGCCGTTCATCTGGAAGAACGTGCCGTGCCGGCTGGTCTTGCCGACCTCGTCGATGTCCGGGGTGCGGATGCACTTCTGCACGCTGACCGCCCGCCGGTACGGCGCGGACTGCTGGCCCAGGAAGTAGGGGACGAACGGCACCATACCGGCGTTGACGAACAGCAGGTTCGGGTCGCTGATGGCGGGCAGCGGAGCGGACGGCACCACGGCGTGGCCGTTCGCCTCGAAGTGCGCGAGGTACCGCCGCTTGATCTCCGCCGTCTTCATCGCTGGTGTTCCTCCGGAAAGATTTCTCGATCGCCGACCCGCGGGTCCTCCCGCAACTCGGCGAACTGGTCGTCGAACGCCTCGCCCTGGGCGAACGCCTGGTGGATCTCCTGCTCGCGCTCGGCCATCCCGATCCGGACGTCCTCCACGAAGCTACGCAGCGATTCGACCAGCCCGCCAGCGGATTCCGACAACGTGCTGGCCACGCCGGCCGGGGTGTACGCCTGCGCGGTCCGGGTCGCCTTGCGGACCACCACCACGCCGACGGCCAGACCGATGCCGAGCCAGAACAAGCGCCTCATGTCTCGCTACCTCCTGGTGGGCCGGCCGGTCAGCGGTTGCCGCGCCGGGCGGCCCGCCGCTGCTGCTTGATCGTGTCGCGCACCTCGCGCTCGGTCTCGGCGTGCCGGCGGCCGGCGGCGGCCTTGCGCACGCCGTAGCCGAACGCGGCCACCTTGACCAGCGGGTTGGCGGCCGCGGCGGAGACCACGGTGGCCAGGTTGGCGATGTTGGCGGTGACGTTCTGCGCGTGGCTGGTCATCGTGTCGACCTTCGCCAGCTGGAGGTTCACACCGTCGAGCGAGGTCTGCACCTGCTCCAGGGCGGTGTTGACGTTCTTCACCGTGGTGTTCACGTCACCGATCAGCGGCGCGGTCCGATCGTTGAGGTCGTTGATCATCCGGGTGGTGGCGTCCACCGTGTGCCGCAGCCGCAGGATGGGCAGCGTCAGGATCAGCACCAGCACCGCGAACGCGCACGCCGCGACCAGCGCCGCAACCTCTCCAATGTCGCCCACGCCTGTCCTCCTCAAGCAGAGTTCCTCAGGACCCGCCGTCCCCGGAACACACAACCGTGGCACCCGTACCGGGCCCCGCCGAGCCGTCACCGGCCAGCGGCAGCGGGCTCGGGCCCGCCAGCCCCAGACCCTACCGTCCGTGATGGAGACCCGCTCACGACGGTGAGGGCGTCAATTCATCCAGCGGGTCCTCGCTGACCGTCGGGAACGGATCCTCTCCGGTCAGTGACGGATCGGTGCTCGGCTGTGGCCTGGTCCGCTCGTCGTCGATCGCGTTGCGTACCTTCACCGACACCAACGAGCCGGCGCACTCGGCCGCAGCGGCCGACGGCTCGGGAGACGGCACGATCGCCGGCTCGCCGTCGACCGGCGGCGGCACGCAGGTCGGCTCGCGTACCCAGAGGTCGAGGGTGAGCTCGTCGCGGCGCCAGCAGGTGTAGCTGCCCTTCGTATCCGGCTCCGGGCAGCGGGCCACCTTCCAGGGTTGCCAGCCGTCCTGGCGCAGCGCGCTCTCGTAGACCTGCGCCGTCTCCTCCGGCGACTTCTCCGAGGTGACGGTGCGCTCGCGCAGCCGGCAGTCGAGCAGGCACCAGCGGCTGCCACTGACGTCGTCGACCGTTTTCGCGGCGGCCCAGCCCGGCACGTTCAGCTGGTCCAGGTTGTCGAAGACCGGGTCCCTGCTCAGCGTACGGATGCCGAAGAAGAGCGGCACCGCGCCGAGCAGCACGACGCTGACCAACGCCAGCACCGCCGCACGTAGGCGGCGACGCTCGCGCGACTGCCGGCGCAGCTCGGACCGGGCACCCGGGGCCGCGTCATCGTCGTCGGGCACGTCCCGGCCGGGCGCGCGCAGCGCGGGCTCGGCGGCCGGCTCGGGCACCGGTCGGTCCACCGGTCCGGCCGGCGGGGGCACCACGGCGGCAGCCCGGGCCACGCCGACGGGCTCACCCGCGCGGCCGGGCGGCGGCACCGGCGCGACGCCGGTCGGTTCGGGGCGGCCGGGCTCCCGGTGCGGCGGCAGCGCCCGGCCGGCGGCGCGGTCCGCCGGCGTGGGCCGGACGGCCGGCACACCCGCGCGGGCCACCGCGGGCGCCGCGGGACCGCTGCCGAACTCGCCACCGGCCCGCTCGTCGCCAACGGGCGGCTGTGCGGTGCCGGGTGGGCGGACAGCGGCGCGAGCTGGGCCGTCGGGACGCGGCCGGGGTGGGCCGTCCGGGCCAGCGCCCGGTGCGACCGCGGCGCGGGCCGGGCCGTCCGGGCGGGCGGCGCCCCGGGCGGCAGCCTCGGCACCGGGGGCGGGCCGGGGCGGCCCGTCGGGGCCACGCCGGCCGGCGCCCGAGACCGGCGCGTCGCCGAGGGCTGGTCGGGCCCGGCCGGGCGGGGTGGTGCGGGCGGCGCCCCGGGCCGGTGCGCCCGGACCGGCGGGCCCGCCACCGGCGGCGGGGGGGCCCCCGCGGGGGGGGCCGGCGGTCGGGGGGGCGGTGCCCGCCGCGCCGGGTCGACCCGGGCCGGCAGGCCCGTCGTTGCCGGGCGCCGCCGGGGGGCGGCGTCGTCGACCGCTGGGGTCCGGAGTGTTTGCCGGAGCCCCCCGGCGGCCGGTGGGCCGCTCGCCGGCGGCCGGCGGGTAGGTCAGGCCACCGCTCGGCTGCTCCCCGGTGGACTCCGGCGTGCCGGGCCGAGCGGCCCGGCGACCGGTGGGAGCCTTCGCCCCCGGGTCGGGTGGCGGACCGGCGGACCGGCGGCCGGCGGCGCGCTCCGCGGCCGGGTCCGGCACGGCGAGCGGGCCGGGCGAACCGCCGGTGAGATCCGCGCCCGCGGGCGGCGCCGAACGGCGTTCCGCGGCGGGTGGGGTGCCGCCGCGCCGGTTGACCACCGGCAGGGCCGGGTC
>NZ_JAGPYK010000044.1 GCF_018070045.1 Micromonospora sp. U21 | reverse complement strand
TCAGCCATGATGGGACAGCGGGCACAGGCGTTCCAGTGATCACTAGGCGTAGGAACCTTCATGATCACTGATGCCTGTGCCCGCCTCCTACCCGGCTCATCCCCGCTGACCTATTTGCGCGCCCTCTAAGCCTCGGCGCCACGGCGATGGGGAGGATGCCTCAGCGTGGACGGGTGACCGGCGAATCGTCCAGTGTGGCCAGCAGCGCGGCCGGGTCGTCGTACACCGCCACCGCGCCGGCGCCGGCCAGCTCACCCCGGCTGGTGCCGCCGCAGGTCAGCCCGACGCACGGGATGTCCAGCTTGCCGGCCGCCGCGACGTCCCAGACGGAGTCGCCGACGAAGACCACCCGCTCGGCGGCCAACCCGGACTGATCGAGCGCGGCGACCAGGATGTCCGGGGCCGGCTTGCTCTGCTGGGCGTCCGCCGACGAGGTGACCGTGTCGACCACGTCGTCGGCGTCCAGCGCGTGGCGCAGTGCGCCGACCTCGTGTTCGGAGGCGGAGGTGGCGAGCACCACCCGCAGCCCCCGCTCGGCGCAGGCGCGCAACAGGGCCGCCGCCCCGGGCAGCGGCGTGAGCCGTTCCCAGTACTCGGCGTACAGGGTGTCGTGCGCGTCGCGCAGCTTCGCGTCCGCGTCACGGTCCCGTTCCGGGCCGAGCAGGTGTTCCAGGAGCTTGTCCGAGCCCATCCCGATCGACCGGTGCACGGTCGCCATCGGCACCGGCTGGTCGGACTGGCGCAGCGCCTCCCACCAGCTCACGGTGTGCAGGTACGTGGTGTCGACGAGGGTGCCGTCGACGTCGAAGAGGACCCCGGCGGGTCGGTCGGTGCGCATGGGGTCCCTCCTACCCGATCAGTGGCCGGCTGACCCATCCAGGCCCGGCGTGCACGGCCGGTTTCAGCGGCGCTCGGCCGACGGAATGAGGATCTCGAACCAGACCGTGGAGCCGCGGACCGTCGGGTCGGTGCCCCAGGCGTCACTGAGCTGCTCGATCAGGCCGAGCCCCCGACCGCGACTGCTCAACGTGTCGGTGCGGGCCCGGGTCACGGTCCCCCGGGTGCCCGAATCGGCGACCGAGACCAGTAACCGTTCGGGGCTGAGGTCGATCTCCACCCGGGCGGCGGTGCCGGCGTGCAGCAACGCGTTGGTGGTCAGCTCGCTGGTGCACAGCACCGCCGCGCCGATCACCGCCTCGGGCACCTGCCACTCGGTGAGCTGGCCGCTCATCCAGTGCCGGACCCGGCCGGGGGCGGTCGGCTCCGCCGGCACCTCCATGCTCGCCGAGCGGCTCGGCATGAGCGCGTGCTCGACCGCCAGCACGGCCACGTCGTCCTCGGTGCCGCCGGGCACCGCGGCGGTGGCCACCGCGCAGAGCGCCCGGGGGTCACTGCTGCCGGCCTTGGCGACCGCGTCGCCGAGCGCGTCCAGCCCGACGGTGAGGCTCTGCCTGCGGCGCTCCACCACGCCGTCGCTGAACAGCAGCAGGGTGTCGCCGGGGCGGAACGCGACGGTGGTGGTGGCCGGCCGGCCACCGAGCCCCAGCGGGGGGCCGACCGGCATCGTCAGGTACTCGGAGTGTGAGCGACCGTCCGGGGCGCAGCGGCGGATCAACGGCGCCGGGTGCCCGGCGCTGGCCAGGATGAACTCGCGCCGGTCGGCGTCGATGACCCCGAACACCACGGTGACGAACAGTTCGTGCGTGCCGGCCTCCGCGCCCAGGCTGGTCACCAGCCGGTCCAGCCCGGCCAGCACCGCGTCCGGGGCCGGGTCGGCCAGGGCCAGCGCGCGCAGCGCCGCGCGGACCTGTCCCATCCGTGCGGCGGCCTGTACGTCGTGTCCGGCGACGTCGCCCAGCACGACGCCGAGCCCGCCGGTGGGCAGCAGGAACGCGTCGTAGAAATCCCCGCCGGCCGCGTTGCCGTCCACCCCCGGGTCGTAGCGGGCCGCGATCCGCAGCCGGGGCAGGTCCGGCAGGTTCTCCGGCAGCATGCTGCGTTGCAGCAGCTGGGCGGTGCCGTGCTGGGTCTCGAACCGGCGGGCCCGCTCCGCCGCCTGCCCGATCAGCTCGGCCGAGGCGGCCAGCAGCGCCCGCTCGGCGGCCGACCAGGTGTGCGGAACCTGGTAGCCGACGGCCAGCCCGCCGCGGACCACCGAGGTGCCCAGCGGCAGCGCGGCCAGCGAGCGGATCTTCTGGTCGTGGCGGTCCACCGCGGTCTCCCGCAGCGGCTGCCCGTCCCGCATGAACGACGGCCCGCCGGAGCGGGCCGCGTCCACCACCGGGGCCGACCAGTCCGCCGGGACGCGCCGCCAGAGCGGCGGCAGGCGCTCGTCGGCCTCGTCCATCAACTCACCGCGCACCCGGCGCACCATCCGCCATCCGCCACCGCCCTCGTCGACCGCGAACGCGACCTGGTCGGCGTCGAAGGTGGTGATCGCGTACCGCAGCGCCACCCGGGCCACGTCGTCGAGCGTGAGGGTGCCGGCGAGCGCGGCGGCGACCTCGCTGAGGCTCTGCAACTGCTCGGTGACGTGGGTGGTTTCGGCGGCGACCGTCAGCATCCCGACGATCTGCCCGGCGCTGTCCCGGACCGGGGAGTGGCTCCGGGTGAAGACGGCCTGCTCGGCGACGCCGGAGCGGCCGCGCACCATCGGGAGCGTGCTCTCCGTCTCCAGGAACGGCACGCCCTGCCGGTAGGCGCGCTCGATCACCTCGCCGACGGCGGGCAGGGTCCAGATCTCGGCGTACACCTCGGCGGACGGGCGGCCGAGGGCCGTCGGGTGCTTGCTGCCCAGCAGGTCGGCGTAGCCGTCGTTGTAGAGCAGGACGAGGTCGTCGCCGTACGCCAGCGCCATCGGCATCGGGGAGGCGAGGATCAGATCGACCACGGCCCGGATCGCGGGGTCCCACCCCTCGGGCGGACCGAGCGAGGTGCCGGCCCAGTCATGGGCGAGCACGGCGCCAGCGCCCGGTCCGGTGGATGCGCTGGATGCGCCCGGGAGCGGGGTTGCTGGCGTGGGGACTCGCCCGACCGTTCCTGGCATGTTCGCAGCCTAGCCGGCCGCCGGACAGCCGCATCCGATCATGGCCGCGGGTCGTCGCGAGCCCCGCCGCGGTGGCTGTTCGGGCAGTTCAGGGCCCCTGTTCGGCGACTTGTCGGAAAAAACGTGGCGAGCCGCGCGGACTGTCGCAGCGGTGGCCGGGTATGCGCCCGGCGCAGTCCATGCGACAGGAGGGACATCATGCTGAAAACCCTCGCGGTCCGGCAGGCCGACATCGGTGACGCCATCGCCGACACCTGGAGGTCGGTGCTGCTCTTCATCCCGAAGGCCGTGGCCTTCATCGTGATCCTCGTGGTCGGCTGGCTCATCGCCAGAGCGGTCCTGAAGATCGTGGACGCGGCACTCGAACGGGTGCACTTCGACCAGGCGGTCGAACGCGGAGGCATCAAACGTGCGTTGGAGAGAACTAAGTACGACGCCAGCGGGATCCTGGCCAGACTCGCGTACTACGCGGTACTGCTGTTCACGCTGCAGTTCGCGTTCGGCATCTGGGGGCCCAACGCGATCAGTGACCTGATCAGCGGCGTGGTGGCCTGGCTGCCGCGCGCGTTCGTGGCGATCATCATCGTGGTGGTGGCGGCCGCGATCGCGAACGCCGTCCGGGATCTGGTCTCCGGGGCGCTGGGCGGTCTCTCGTACGGCAAGGTCCTGGCCGACCTGACGGCGATCTTCATCATCGCGCTCGGCGTGATCGCAGCGCTGAACCAGGTGGGTATCGCCACCACGGTGACCACGCCGGTGCTGATCGCGGTGCTCGCCACGGTGGCCGGCATCCTGATCATCGGTGTCGGTGGCGGTCTGGTGAAGCCCATGCAGAACCGGTGGGACCGCTGGCTGGACCGGGCGGCCGAGGAAGCCCGGGCGGTGCAGGAGAACCGGCGGGCGACCACGGCCGGTCGCGGCGACGTGGAGCGGCAGATGGCCGACCGTGGGGGCGACCGCACCCAGGCCATGCCGCAGGTCGAGGAGCAGGCGACGCAGTACCGCCCGTAGCGGGGCGGAACGGCGAACAGTCGGTGGGGGAGGGTGTTCCGCGTGTGGCGCGGACGCCCTCCCCGCGCGCTACCGGTCGCTGGCCGGCCGCGGCGGTCCGACCGTTCGGCAGATGGTCAGGTCCGGTCCAGCGCGCGAGCCAGCGCGCAGACCGCGACCAGCCGGGTGAGCAGCCAATCCGGCTCGCTCCAGTCCACCGGGCCGCTCGGCGGCACCCACCCGTGCTCGACGGCGGCCGCGCGGACCCCCTCGGCGTAGCCGGCGAGCGTCGCGGCGGTCAGCGGGCGGCGGTCCCCGTCGAGGCTGTCGCGCACGGCGGCCGCGTGCTGGTCGACCAGGGCCAGCAGGCCGGGTCGCGCCGCGGCGGCGGCGAGCCCGGCGGTGCCCACGGAGACGGTGAGAGCGGCCAGGGTGGACCGCGCCGAGTCGACGGCGGTACGGGGGGCGACCCGGTTGAACGGCACACGCATGGTGACCGAGGCTAACCGACCGGTGACCGGGTCGACCTCGGCCGCTCGGCGGGTGTCGGCTGCGCCACCGGCCGAGCCGGGCTGACCGCGAGGGTTGATCCGGCACAGACGGGGCAGCAGGAGAATCACGGCACAGGGCGGCACAGAGCACGGAGGAACGGATGGGACAGCAGGCGGATGGACCGGACGAGCAGCACCGCCGCCCGGCCGGGGTGAGCGACGCGACGGTCGCCGCGCTCGGCAAGCTCAGCGAGGCGCTGGAGTGCGTCGAGCGCGCCCGGGGGCACCTGTACTCGCTGCACCAGCTGATCGGGCACGCCGACCTGATGCTCGACGACGCGGTGAAGCAGTTCCGCGCCGCCGGGCATCCGCAGCTCGCCGACCGGATCGACACCGAACTGCTGGGCCGTAACGTCATCGCCGGACGGTGGACGTTCCAGATCGTCGAGGACTTCGACGACGGCTACCACGCGCTGTTCCGGGAGCTGGACCGGCAGGCCCGCGAGGAGCTGGTGGGCGGGCGGCGCCACCTCTACGAGGCGGAGATGAAGGAGCGACGCCGCAGCCGGGGCCAGCCGGGGCACGAGGCCCGGCCGGGCGGCGAAGGCTAGTCGCGGGCCGCGTCCGCCGGCCGTCGCCGGGCCGCGTCGTCGGCCATGATCACGGTGGCCACCATCAGCGCGACGCAGAGGCTGAACAGCCAGGACTCGTCCGAGACGAGCCAGGCGGAGACGGGCGCCTGCAGCGCGGCGAGCAGGAAGCCGAGCCAGGCGAGCCGGCGCTGTCGCGGGGAGAGGATTCCGGAGCCTTGATGCATCCCGAAATTCTTACGCGAACTGGTCGGTCTGCCGTCCTCCGATCGGTCGATTCTGGATGAGCTGTCCGTTTTCTCGACCGTCCGGACAGCACTTCTTGCCGCCGCGAGCGACCGCCCGGAGCTGGCGGTAGGGTGCCGCTGCGGCAGGATGGTGTTCCGTGCCCACCACGCCCGCGCCGCCCCGCGCCTCGCTGCTCCTGCTGGCCTATCTCGCCTTCGTGAGTCTCGGCCTGCCCGACGGCCTGCTCGGTGTCGGCTGGCCCTCGATCAGTGCCGACTTCGGCGTACCGACCGAGGCCGTCGGGCTGCTGCTCACCGCGGGCACGGTCGGCTACCTCACCTCCAGCGTGCTGGCCGGGTTCACCCTGGCCCGGGTCGGGGTGGGCGCGCTGCTCGCCGGCAGCACCCTGCTGGCCAGCCTGGCGCTGACCGGGTACGCCGCCAGCCCCGGGCTGGTCGTGCTGGTGGGCTGCGCGCTGCTGCTCGGGCTGGGCTCCGGCGCGATCGACTCCGGGCTCAACGCGTACGCCGCGGGGGCCTTCGGTCCGCGGCACATGAACTGGATGCACGCCTTCTTCGGGCTGGGTGTGGCGATCGGCCCGCTGATCATGACCGCGGCGCTGAGCGCTGGGCTGGCCTGGCGGTGGGGGTACGGCATCGTGGCCGCCGCCCAGCTCGCCCTCGCCACCGCGTTCGCGCTCACCGTACGGGCCTGGCGGCGCCGTGACCCCGCCGAGTCGGGCGCCGCCGTCGCGACGTCGCCCGCCCCGCCGGCGGCACAGGTTTCGATCCGGGCCACGCTGCGGCTGCCCGCGGTCTGGTCGGGGGCGCTCGCCTTCGCGCTGTACGTGGCCATCGAGGTGTCCGCCGGGCTGTGGGCGTTCCTGCTGCTGACCGAGGGACGCGGGCTGAGCGCCGCGGTGGCCGGTGGCTGCGTCTCCGCCTACTGGGGCAGCCTCTTCGTCGGCCGGGTGGTGCAGGGCGTGGTGGCCGAGCGGCTGGGGGCCCGGCTGGTGCTGCGCGGCAGCCTGGCCGGGATGGCCTTCGGCGCGGTGCTGATCGCCGTACCCGGGTCGGCCGCCGTGGCCGTGCTCGGTCTGGTCGTGGTCGGGTTCGCCGCCGCGCCGGTGTTCCCGCTGCTCACCCTCACCACCGCCGACCGGGTCGGTGCGGCGCACGCGGACCGGGCCATCGGGCTCCAGATCGGCGCCGCCGGCGTGGGGGCGGCGCTCGTTCCGGCCGGGCTCGGCGTGCTGATCGGCACCACGTCGGTACAGGCGCTCGGCCCGGCCCTGGTGGTGCTCGCGCTGGCGCTGGTCGTGCTGTACGAGCTGGGCGCCCGCCGGCCCGGCCCGGAGCGGCCGCTGCCCGCCGAGGCCGGGCCGGATCAGCCCACGTCGCCCGTTCCGGCCGGGACCGGTCAGGCCGGCACGGCGGCTCAGCCGGTGTCCGGTCCGGTCCTGCCGGTCGTGGACGGGCGGTAGGCGCGATCCGGGTCGGTCGGCTCCCGGCCGGCGCCCCGGGCCTGACCGCCGCGGTCCGCTGCCGCCGGTCCGTGCCCGAAGGCGGCCTCCTCGCCGGCGTCGTTGCCGGTTACGTCGTCGGCCTGCCCGTCGATGCTTGAGCCCGCCACGGCGCGTTCCAGTTCCTCCAGCGGAATCCGTTCCTCGTCGCGCCACACCCTGTTGTCGTCGGTCATGCCTACAGCGGTACCCGGGCGCGATGATCGCAAACGGGTGGTGGCCGGCCCGAGACACGGCGATGGCCGCCGGGGACTCCGGCGGCCATCGGACATCGATGCTCACATCACGGCTGCGGGCGGTCCACCTTGCCGCGCCAGGCGCCGGTCTCCTGACCGCGCCGCTCGATGTAGGTCTTGAACCGCTCCAGGTCGCCCTTGGCCCGCCGGTCGACGATGCCGAGCTTGTCACCGGCCTGCTCGACCACCCCGTGCGGCTCGAACTCGAGCTGGAGGGTGACGCGGGTCTTGTCCTCGTCCAGCCGGTGGAAGGTCACCACGCCGGCCTGCTGGGTGCCGCCGGTGGAACGCCAAGCGACCCGCTCGTCGGGGAGCTGCTCGGTGATCTCCGCGTCGAACTCGCGCTTCACCCCGGCGATGTTCACCGTCCAGTGGGTCATCGTGTCGGAGAGCTGCCGAACCTCCTGCACGCCCTCCATGAACTCGGGGAACTCCTCGAACTGCGTCCACTGGTCGTAGGCGGTGCGAATGGGGACGGACACCTCGACGTGTTCGGTAACGCCACTCATCAGGAAACCTCCTTTGGTCGCCGGTCGTCCGGATCGGGGGACGATCCGGTCACCAGCGGGTTGTCTCGTTCTTGTTGCCGAGCGCGGCCCAGACCTCGGAGACCGTCTGGTAGCGGGTGCCGTCGGGCAGCCGCTCCAGCGCCCTGACGATGTCGTCCGGCGCGTCGTTGTCGCGCGCGTTGGCGATCAGCGTTTCCCGGTCGCCGGGCAGGGCGCTCATCGTGATGAACCGGCCCAGCCGGCTGCGCTGCTCGACGTCCTGCGAGCTCATTCCCTTGGGTGCCCCGGTGCGCAGTTCACCGGCCGGGGCGGTGGTCGCCTCGGGCTGGTCCTCACCGGCCGGTTCCGGCACGCGGGACTCGTCGACCCGGGAGCCGCCGGTCCCCGGCCCCTGGACGAGGCCGCTGACCTCCTGGCTCATCTGCTCATCGATCCTCGGTCCGTGCTTGCTGTTGCCACGCTCCATGCCTTCTCCGCTACCCGGCACCCCGGCCGGTAAACCGGCACCGGGTCACGAACCGGCCCTCGGGCCGGCCCCGGATCGGACACACGGCCCGGTACCGGCGTTCAGGACTCGGCCGGCTTCCGCGGCGGCAGCACCGGCTCGTCCGGGTCCGGGTCGCCGGCCTGCAACCGCCGACCGCGCTGCACCTCGGCGTTGATCTGCACCCCCAGCATCAGCGCCGAATTGGAGAGGTAGAGCCAGACCAGGAACGCGATGGCCGCCCCCAGGCTGCCGTAGGTGGCGTCGTACGAGCCGAAGTTGGCGACGTAGAGGCCGAAGCCGAAGGAGGCCACTGCCCAGGCGGACAGGGCCACCGCACCGCCCGGGGTGAGCCAGCGGAACCGTGGCTGCCGCACGTTCGGGGCGATCCAGAACAGCAGTGACAGCAGCACCATCATGATCAGGGCGAGCATCGGCCACTTCGCCACGCTCCACACCGTGCGTGCCAGGCCACCGGCGTTGATCAGGTCGCCGACCGCGTCGGTGACCGGACCGCTGACGATCAGCCCGAGGGCGACGACCGCGAGCAGCACCAGCGTGATCGCGGCCAGACCGATCTGCAACGGGCGCAGCTTCCACACCGGCCGGCCCTCGGTCACGCCGTAGATGGCGTTGGAGGCGCGGGTGAACGCCCCGATGAAGCCCGACGCCGACCAGAGCGCTCCGAGCAGACCGAAGCTGAGCAGCACCTTCGCGGAGCTCTCCTGGTCCACCACCTCACCGATCACCTTGATGATGCCGTCGTCGGCCACCACCGACCCGGCGCCCATCTGCCTGGCCAGGTCGACCACCGTTGCCACGGTCTGTTCGCCGTTGGAGACCAGGCCGACCAGGGCCACCACCACGATGGCGGACGGAAAGAGCGCGAGCACACCGTAGTAGGTCAGCGCGGCGGCCCAGTCGGAGCAGTTGTCGGTGACGAAGTTGCGTGCGCTGCGGACCACCACCCCACGCCAGGTCCGCCAGCTCAGCTGCCGCATTCGCCGGGGTACCCGGGTGCCGAGTGTGCCGCCGAGCGTCGTACCGGGCTCCGTGGTCGTCATGCACGCTCCCTGTGCCCCGGCCGCCGGATGACCGGTCATCCGGTCGGGCCTGGCCCGGCCGGTACCCGCGCCGGGAAATCGACAAACCCGCCCGCCGTCCGGCGACCCCCGCGTAGGGTTTGCCGCCCCGTAACCGGGGAACGGTCACGGTGATCCTGTCGACACGGAGGAGGACGAGATGCCCGGGCGCGAGGACCTGCCCAGCACGCTGCGACGCTCCCCGGACAAGGCGCAGCGCACCTGGGAGAAGACGCACGATTCGGCGGTGGAGACCTACGGCGAGGGGGAGCGGTCGCACCGCACCGCCTTCGCTGCGGTGAAGCACCAGTTCGAGAAGGTGGGCGACCACTGGGAGCCGAAGGGCCGCAAGGGCCCGAGCGATCGTCAGGCAGCCGGCGGTGGGCCGGAACGGCGGGCCCCCACCGCGGGTGGGGTGGACGCCAACGCCAGCAAGGACCACCTGATGTCGGTGGCCCGTGAGCTGGACGTGGCCGGCCGGTCCAGCATGACCAAGCCGGAGCTGGTCAAGGCGATCGAGAAGGCCAACGATCGGGCCACCCGCAAGGCCCGCGGCGACTGACGGTCGCGACTCCGGTGCGCAGCCCGCACCGGAGGCACACGGATTGCGGTACGGGCGGACGCGGCGACCCCGCGCCCGCCCGTACCGTTCACCACTGCCCGCCGCCCGGTGCCTCGATGTGCACGGCCTTCGTGGCGGTGAACTCGTCCAGCAGCTCCGGGCCGTACCCGAAGCCCTGCCCACTGGCCCGGCGCGGGTGCGCGGCGCCGCCCGGTGCGCCGCCGAACACTGAGTTGATCTTCACGGTGCCCACCGGCAGCTCCCGCCAGGCCCGCTGCGCGTGGCTCATCGACGCGGTCAGCACCGTCGCGGCCAGCCCGTACGGGGAGTCGGCCGCGCAGCGCAGGGCCTCGTCGAACGAGTCGACCACCACCACGGGCGCGACCGGCCCGAACGTCTCCTCCCGCACCAGTGGCATGTCGTGCCGGCAGTCGGTGACCACCGTGGCCGGGTAGAACGCCCCAGGCCCGTCCGGCAGCTCCCCGCCGGTACGCACCCGCGCGCCGTCCGCCACCGCCGCCGTCACCTGCCCGTGCACGTGGTCGCGGTGCCGCCGGTCGACCAGTGGGCCCAGCTCGGCGCCCGGGTCGCGGCCCGGGCCGGCCCGCAGCGCGCCGGCCCGTTGCACGAGCGCCGCCACGAAGTCCTCGGCCACCTCCCGGTGCACGTAGATCCGCTCCACCGCGACACAGATCTGCCCGGCGTTGGCGAACGCGCCGAGCGCGGCCTGACCGGCCGCCCAGCTGGCGTCGACACCCGCGTCGACGATCAGGGGATCGCTGCCGCCGTTCTCCAGCAGCACCTTCGCGCCGGTGCGGGCCGCGGCGGCGGCGATCGCGCGTCCGGTCGCGGTGGAGCCGACGTGCGCGACGACGTCCACCTCCTGGCCGGCCAGCGCCGCACCGACCTCCGGCCCGCCGGTGAGCAGCGACAGCACGCCGGCCGGCAACGCCTGGTCCAGCGCGCGGGCCAGCAACCAGCCCGTCGCCGGGGTCCGTTCACTGGGCTTGTAGAGCACCACGTTGCCGGTGACCAGTGCCGCGCCCAGCAACCCGCAGGAGACCGCCACCGGGTCGTTCCACGGGGTGATCGCGGCGACCACGCCACGCGGCTGCGGGGTCATGAAGTCCAGCGCGTCCGGTTCGCCGTGCAGCGTCCGCCCGCCGCGCAGCGGGGCCAGCTCAGCGTACTGTCGCAGGGTGCCAATGCCCGCCTCGACACCGCCGCGCGCATCCGCCAGCGGCTTGCCCATCTCCGCGGTGACCGCCGCGGCCAGCTCCTCGGTCACCGCCGCCACCGCGTCCGCGGCCCGGTGCACCGCCGCCGCCCGCGCGGCCGGCGCGGTCGCCGCCCACTCCGCCGCCGATTCACGTGCCGCCTCCACCGCCTTGCCGACCTCGTCGGCCGTGGCCACCGGCACCGAACTGACCGGCGAACCGTCCGCCGGGTCATGGACGACCAGCTCGCCGCCCCCGCCGCCCGCGCCCCACACCCCGCCTATCAACTGCGCAACCGTGTACATGCGACGCTGGATGCCCCGGCCCCGGCGAGGCAAACGCGTTTCGCCCGGTTGCGCGCCGGGTAGGCGGATCGGATGACTACCACCGGCGCGGAGAGCGCTGACGCCGTCGTCGTCGGGGCCGGCCACAACGGCCTGGTGGCGGCCAACCTGCTGGCGGACGCCGGATGGGACGTGGTCGTGCTGGAGGCGACCGCCGTGCCCGGCGGCGCGGTCCGCTCCGCCGAGGTGACCGCGCCCGGCTACCTCAGCGACCTCTACAGCTCCTTCTACCCCCTCGGGTACGCCTCGCCCGTGCTGGCGGGGCTCGACCTGGACCGGTACGGGCTGTCCTGGCGGCACTCACCGGACGTGCTGGCGCACCTGCTGCCGGACGGCCGCGCCGCGGTGATCAACCGGGACCCGGACGTCACCGCCGCCTCGCTGGAGCGGTTCGCCCCCGGCGACGGCAAGCGCTGGCTGAACGCGTACACCGACTGGCTCGAGGTGGCCGAGCCGATGCTGGAAACCATCACCAGGCCCTTCCCGCCCGTGCGGGGCGGGCTGGCCCTGCTGCGGCGGATGCGGATCGCCGGAGCGCTGCGGTTGGCCCGGCGGCTGGTGGTGCCGGTCCGCAAGCTCGGCGACGAACTCTTCGACGGCGACGGCGGGCCGGCGCTGCTGGCCGGCTGCGCCCTGCACACCGACCTGTCCCCGGAGGAGGCCGGCTCCGGGGTGTACGGCTGGCTGCTGGCCATGCTCGGCCAGCAGGTCGGCTGGCCGGTGCCCGACGGTGGCGCGCAGCAGATCACCAACGCGCTGGTGGCCCGGCTGGAGGAACGCGGCGGCCGGATCCTCTACGGCGCCCGGGTCGACCGGGTCCTCACCGCCCGGGGCCGGGCGATGGGGGTGCGCACCGTGGGCGGCGCGCTCTGGCGGGCCCGGCGGGCCGTGCTCGCCGACGTGCCGGCGCCGGCGCTCTACCTCGACCTCGTCGGCGCGGCGGCGCTGCCGTCGCGCCTGGTGGAGGATCTGGCGCACTTCCGCTGGGACGGCTCGACGCTGAAGGTCGACTGGGCGCTCTCCGCGCCGCTGCCCTGGACGACCCGGGAGGTGGCCGGCGCCGGCACCGTGCACCTCGGCGCGGACCTGAACGGGCTGACCCGCTATGCCGGTGAGCTGGCCCGCGGTGAGCTGCCGCGCGACCCGTTCCTGCTGCTCGGGCAGATGTCGGTGGCCGATCCGAGCCACTCCCCGCCGGGCACCGAGTCGCTCTGGTCGTACACCCACCTGCCGTTCCGTCGGGACTGGCGGACCGAGGACATCGCCGGGCACGTCCAGCGGATGGAGGACGTGCTGGAGGCGGCGGCCCCCGGTTTCCGGCAGCTCATCGTCGGCCGGCACGTGGCCGGTCCGGCCGACCTGGAGAAGGGCGACCCGAGCCTGGTCGGCGGCGCGCTCGGCGGTGGCACCGCCGCCGCGTACCAGCAGCTGTTCCTGCGCCCGATCCCCGGCCTGGGCCGCGCGGACACCCCGGTGGACCGACTCTTCCTGGCCAGCGCGTCAGCGCATCCCGGTCCCGGGGTGCACGGCGCACCCGGCGCGAACGCGGCCCGTGCGGCGCTCGCGCGCGACCGCGCGCTCACCGGCCGCGCCTACGCCGCCGCCATCGCCGCCGCGCACCGCGCCGTCTACCCCGACTGACCTGCCGCGCCCTGGCCGGCCCAGGCGGCCGGGGCGCGGGTCGGGGACGGGTCAGCTGGTGATGTTGCGGTGCTTGCTGCGCAGCCGGAACGGCATCAGCGCACTCTCGATCTTGGTCGCGGTGGTCATCTTGGATTCACCGTCGCGCCGCTCCTCGAAGCGGATCGGCACCTCCAGGATGGTGTGCCCCAGCTTGGTGGCCAGGTAATGCATCTCCACCTGGAAGCTGTAGCCGTTGGACTGCACCCGCTCCAGGCCGATGTCCCGCAGCGCGTCGGCGCGCCAGATCTTGAAGCCGGCGGTCAGGTCCCGGATCCGCACCCGCAGCAGCGTGTGCACGTAGAGGTTCGCCCAACCGCTGAGCGCCCGGCGGTACAGCGGCCAGTTCTCGTCCAGCTCGCCACCGGGCACGTACCGGGAACCGATCACCACGCCGGCCTGGGTGGAGAGCAGCGCGCCGAGCATCCCCGGCAGCGCCTCCGGCGGGTGGGACAGGTCCGCGTCCATCTGCGCCACGTACTCGGCGCCGCCGTCGAGCGCCCGGCTCATCCCGTCCACGTAGGCCCGGCCCAGGCCCTCCTTGCCAGCCCGGTGCACCACCTCGATCCGGTCCGGGTGCTCGATGGCCAACTTGTCGGCCACCTCCCCCGTGCCGTCGGGAGAGTTGTCGTCGGCAACGAGGATGCGCAGACCCGGCAGCGGCAGTGCGAGCAGCCGCTCGACCAGCGCCGGGAGGTTGCCCGCCTCGTTGTAGGTGGGCACCACGACGGTCAGGCGCGCGTCCCGCCACGGCGACGGCAGCTGCACGGGCTCGATCATGTCGGACATCCTCGGTTTGCGGACAGGGCTACCTGAGAGGGTAGCCAGTTGCCACATCCGGGTTGAAAAGGCTCCCCTTCCGGGCGTTGCGGACGGTGTCCATCCGCAGCGTGCGAGCCCTGCTCGCCGCTGCGGATCCAGGTCAGCGCGGGCGCCGGGCGGCGGCGACGAGGGCCAGCGCCGCGCCGGCGAGCGCGACACCGGACAGCGCCGGCTTGTGGGTGCCGACCCAGAGCGCCGCCGAGCGACTGCGCGCCCGGTCGGTGAAGACGCCCGCCGCGCCCCGGTCCCGGTCCTCGTCGCCGGGGTGGTCGAGATTGTCCCGCCAGGTGGCCCGGTCGATCTCCCCGCCGGTCTGCTGGCTCTCGTACCCGTCCCGGGCCAGCTTGCGGTCCAGCAGGCCGGGGATCAGGATGTCGCCCAGCCGGGCCCGCCAGGTCGGGCCGCCCACGTTCAGCTCCCGGGTGCCGTGGTCGGCGGCCCAGACGATCGCCCGCGCGGCCAGCTCCGGCGCGAAGATCGGCGGCACCGGCTGCGGATGCCGGGGCAGCCGGGTGCGGACCCACGAGAACTGTGGCGTGTTCACCGCGGGCAGCTGCACCATCGACAGCTTCACTCCCGGGCAGTCGTGCAGCAGCTCGGCCCGCAGCGAGTCGTTGAACCCCTGGACGGCGTGCTTGCTCGCGCAGTACGCCGACTGCAGCGGGATCCCCCGGTAGGCCAGCGCCGAGCCCACCTGCACGATCGCGCCGCGGCCGTGCGCGCGCATGTGCCGCAGCGCCGCCAAGGTGCCGTGCACCGTGCCCAGGTAGGTGACCTCGGTGACCCGGCGGAACTCGCGCGCCGGGATCTCCCATGCCGGCGCGAACACCGACACCATCGCGTTGTTGATCCACACATCGATGCGGCCCCACCGGTGCACCACGTCGTCGGCGGACTGCTGCACCGCACCCGCGTCGGCGACGTCGACCCGGTACACGCGTACGTCGGTGGCGCCGCGCCGCCGGCACTCCCGCTCGGCGGCGGCCAGGCCCGCCTCGCCCCGGGCCAGCAGCGCCAGCCGGGCGCCCCGGGCCGCGTACGAGTGTGCGACGGCCCGACCGACGCCGGCGCTCGCGCCGGTCACCACCACGGTCTGCGTCACGGCGCACCCTTCTGCCGGGTGGCGATGTCGGCGAGCCGATCCAGCGTCTCCCGGTTACGCAGGTGCAGCACGAGATCATTGATCTTGTTACGGATCCAGCGCAGCGGACCGGCGGCGAAGTCCTCCCCGATGCGGACCCGGGTGGCGCCCTCGCCGACCGGTTCCAGGGTGAAGGCCACGATCGCCTCTCCGGCCGGCCAGAGACCGGCCCGGAGCACGAGCCGGTGCGGTGGCTCACAGACCAGCACGGTGGAGGCGTCCTGCAACGAGAACGGCCACGGCCCGGCCCGGTGGTGCACCTGACTGCCCACCCGGGGCCAGGCGTCGTCCACGTCCCGGACGTGCGCGGTGCCGACCACCCAGTCGCTGTACGTCCACCCGTCGGCCAGCACGTCGAACACCTGCTGGGGGGAAGCGTCGATCACTTTCTCCACAATCGCCACTGGGCTCCCATACCCCGTCGGCACGGAGGCTAACGGACTGGCGGGTTAGCTTCTCCGGGGCGGCGGGTAAGGCCGACGCGGGGCGCCGCCGGTGGCGCTGGCCCACCGCGCCGGCGACCACGTTTACTCCTCGGGGCGCAGGGAACCCGCCGCCTGTGCGACAGGACCAGGAGGATCCGGATCAGCGCAGGTCAGCCCCGGTGTACGCCGGTGCTGGCCGGGCCGGTTCCGGGCCTGTCGAGGGCACCCGCCCCGTCCTGTACGACGCGGTGCTGCTGGACCGGGACGGCACCCTGATCGAGGACGTGCCGTACAACGGTGATCCGGAGAAGGTGCGGCCGGTGCCGGGGGCGCGAGCGGCGCTGGACCGGCTGCGGGCCGCGGGGCTGCGGCTGGCGGTGGTGACGAACCAGTCCGGCCTGGCCCGGGGCTACTTCAGCGAGGAGCAGATGCGGGCGGTGCACGCCCGGATCGAGGAGTTGCTGGGTCGCTTCGACGCGTGGTTGGTCTGCCCGCACGACGACGCCGACGGCTGTGACTGCCGCAAGCCCGCTCCCGGCCTGGTGCACGCCGCCGCGCGGGAGCTCGATACGAGCGCGTCGCGCTGCGTGCTGGTGGGCGACATCGGCCGGGACGTGGCCGCCGCGATGGCGGCGGGGGCGGCGGGGGTGCTGGTGCCCACCCCGGTGACCCGACCGGAGGAGATCGCCGCCGCCGGGTGGCTGGCCAACGATCTTCCGGCGGCGGTGGATGAGATCCTGCGCCGCCAGCAGGCGGTGCACGCCGTGTCGGTTCCGGCCGGCGAACGGGTGGGGACAACGCTGGTGGTGCGGTCGGACTCGGCCGGGGACGTGCTGGTCACCGGGCCGGCGATCCGTGCCGTCGCGGCCGGCGCGCAACGGGTGGTGCTGCTCTGCGGGCCACGCGGACGCGCCGCCGCCGACCTGCTGCCCGGCGTCGACGAGATCATCGAGCATCCGCTGCCGTGGATCGACCCCGCTCCGGCGCCGGTCGACCCGGACGCCATGCGGACCCTGACCGCGCGCCTCGCCGCGGTCGGCGCGGACGAGGCGGTGGTGTTCACCTCGTTCCACCAGTCCGCCCTGCCACTGGCGCTGCTGCTGCGGATGGCGGGGATCCGCCGGATCGCCGCGATCAGCGACGACTACCCGGGTGCCCTGCTGGACGTCCGCCACCGGGTACCCGTCGGCGTCCCCGAACCCGAACGTGCCCTCTCCCTCGCCGCCGCCGCCGGCCATCGGCTGCCCGTCAACGACGAACCCGTGCTCCGGCTGCGGCAGGACGCCCTGCCGTCCCGCCCGGCCGACCTCGGTGACCCCGGCTACGTGGTGCTGCATCCCGGCTCCGACGCGTCGAGCCGGGCCTGCCCGCCCGAGCTGGCGGCCCGGATCGCCGGCTCGCTGACCGCTGCCGGCCATCGGGTGCTGATCACCGGCGGCCCCGACGAGCGTGACGTCACCGCCCGGGTCGCGGCGGCCGGCGGCACCGACCTGGGTGGCCGGACCGACCTGCCCGGGTTGGCAGCGATCGTCGCCGACGCCGGCGCGGTGGTGGTCGGCAACACCGGGCCGGCGCACCTGGCCGCCGCGGCCGGGGTGCCGGTGGTGAGTCTCTTCGCGCCGACCGTCCCATTCGGACAGTGGGGGCCCTACCGGGTGCCCACCGTCCGGCTCGGCGACGCCGGTGCGCCCTGCCGGGACACCCGGGCGGCCAGTTGCCCGGTGCCCGGTCATCCCTGCCTGAGCGGCATCGACCCGGCCGAGGTGGTCGAGGCGGTGCGAGTGCTGGCCGGCGGCGGCGGTGGCGGCCGATGAACGTCCTGCTCTGGCACGTGCACGGCTCCTGGACCACGTCGTTCGTGCACGGCAGCCACCGCTACCTGATCCCCACCACGCCCGACCGCGGCCCCTACGGCCTCGGCCGTGCCCGCACCTACCCCTGGCCGGACAGCGCGGTCGAGGTCGCCCCCGCCGACCTGCCCGGCGCCGACGTCGACCTGGTGATCATGCAACGCCCCGAGGAGGTCGACCTCACCGAGGAGTGGCTGGGCCGCCGCCCCGGCCGCGACGTGCCGGCCATCTACGTCGAACACAACACGCCCAAGGGCGACGTGCCCAACACCCGGCACCCGATGGCCGGACGCGAGGACCTGCTCATCGCCCACGTCACCGGGTTCAACCAGATCTTCTGGGACACCGGCGCCACCCGCACCACGGTGGTCGACCACGGGATCGTCGCGCCCGTCGTGTCGTACACCGGTGAGCTGGACCGGCTCGCCGTGGTGATCAACGAGCCGGTCCGGCGGGGCCGGGTCACCGGCACGGACCTGCTGCCCCGATTCGCCGAGATCGCACCGCTGGACGTGTTCGGCATGGGCGTCGCCGGCCTGGCCGACCACCTCGACCTGCCCGCCGACCGGCTCACCAGCCACGACGACGTGCCCCAGGAGCGGATGCACGCCGAACTGGCCAGGCGGCGCGCGTACCTGCACCTGTGCCGGTGGACCTCGCTCGGGCTCAGCCTCATCGAGGCGATGGCGATCGGCATGCCGGTCGTCGCGCTCGCCACCACCGAGGCGGTGACGGCGGTGCCGCCGGAGGCGGGGGCCCTCGCCACCCGGATGGACACCCTGCTCGACGCCGCCCGTCATTTCATCGCAGAGCCGGCGGCCGCGCGTCAGGCCGGCGCGGCGGCACGGTCGGCCGCGCGTGACAGGTACGGCCTCGACCGTTTCCTCGCTGACTGGGACCGGCTGCTGGAGGAGGAAGTATGCGGATCGCGATGATCTCGGAGCACGCCAGCCCGCTCGCCATCCTCGGAGGGGAGGACGCCGGCGGCCAGAACACGCACGTCGCGGAGCTGTCCGCCGCGCTCGTCGACGCCGGGCACGAGGTGCGGGTCTACACCCGCCGGGACGCGCTCGACCTGCCGGTGACCGTCCGCAGCCCGGACGGGTACGACGTGGTGCACGTGCCGGCCGGTCCGGCCGAGCCGGTGGCCAAGGACGCGCTGCTGCCGCACATGCGGGAGTTCGGCCGGTGGCTGGTGGAGCGGTGGCGTGGCGGGGACTGGATGCCCGAGGTGATCCACGCGCACTTCTGGATGAGTGGCCTGGCCGCGCTGAACGCCGGCCGGCAGACCGGCGTGCCGGTGGTGCAGACGTACCACGCGCTGGGCACCGTGAAGCGCCGCTACCAGGGCGTGCAGGACACCAGCCCGGCCCGCCGGATCTCCTACGAGCGGGAGCTGGGCCGTTCGGTGGACCGGGTGGTCGCGCAGTGCCGCGACGAGGTTGGCGAGCTGGTGCGGATGGGGGTGCCCCGGTCCCGGATGACCGTCGTTCCCTCCGGGGTCAACCTCGCCTCGTTCGCCCCGCTCGGGCCGGCCGCGGACCGCGAGCCGGGCCGGCCCCGGATCCTGACCGTGGGCCGGTTGGTCGAGCGCAAGGGCTTCCAGACGGTGGTCCGCGCGATGGCGCTGGTGCCGGACGCCGAGTGCGTGGTGGTGGGCGGGCCGCCCGAGGGGCTGCTGGAGACCGACCCGTACGCCCGGCGGCTGCGGGCGCTGGCCGAGTCGTGCGGGGTGGCCGACCGGGTACGGCTGGTCGGCGCGGTGCCCCGGGAGGAGATGGGCCGCTGGTACCGCTCGGCGGACCTGCTGGTCGCCGCCCCCTGGTACGAGCCGTTCGGGTTGACCCCGCTGGAGGCGATGGCGTGCGGGGTGCCGGTGGTCGGCACCGCCGTGGGCGGCATCCGGGACACCGTGGTCGACGGGACGACCGGTGACCTGGTGCCGGCCCGCGACCCGCGTGCTCTGGCCACCGCGATCCAGCGGCTGCTCGACGACCGGATCCGGCGCTTCCGGTACGCCACCGCCGCGCGCGAGCGGGCCCGGTCGCGGTACTCCTGGGCGGCCACGGCCGAGCGGCTGGCGGAGCTCTACGGCGAGGTGGCCGCCGTGCGCCGGCCGACCCGGGTGGTGGCCTGATGCCGGCGGGCAGCCCGCTCGACACCCACCTGACGAACCTCGCCGCCGCTCTGGTGCCGTACCGGCGGTGCGAGTCGCAGCTGGCTCGCTGGGGTGCGGAGCTGGCGCACCGGCTGGCGGCCGGCGCACGGTTGCTGGTCGCCGGCAACGGCGGCAGCGCGGCCGAAGCCCAACATCTCACCGCCGAACTCGTCGGCAAGCTCCACCACGACCGTCAGCCGCTGTCCGCCATCGCCCTGCACGCCGAGACCAGTGCAGTGACCGCCATCGCCAACGACTACGGCTACGCCGACGTCTTCGCCCGCCAGGTCCGCGCCCATGGCCGGCCCGGCGACATCCTGCTGCTGCTCAGCACCAGCGGCACCAGCGCCAACCTGCTCACCGCCGCGGACGCCGCCCGGGACGGCGGCCTCACCACCTGGGCGCTCACCGGGCCCGCCCCGAACCCCCTCGCCGACGCCTGCGCCGACGCCCTCGCCGTCGCGTCCGCGGACTCCCAGGTCGTCCAGGAACTGCACCTCGTCACCAGCCACCTGCTCTGCGAGTACCTCGAGCAGGAGTTGCCCGCCGCGCTGGCCGCTTCCGTCCAGCACGCGCCGGCCGAGCCCGCACCGGCCGGTCGGCTTCCGTCCGGGTCGGTGCGTACCGGGGTCGAGGTGGTGCTCGACGGCGGGACCGGACAGCAGGTCGACGCGTGAGGATGAGGAGGAAAGCGTGAGGGGACCCGTGGTGGTGGTCGGGGACACCCTGCTCGACCGGGACGTGGAAGGGGCCGTGAACCGGCTCTGCCCGGACTCCCCGGTGCCCGTGCTCGACGAGACGGCGGCCACCGACCGGCCCGGTGGCGCCGGCCTGGCGGCGGTCTTCGCCGCCGCGCAGGGCGCCGAGGTGGTGCTGGTGACGGCGCTCGCCGACGACGCCGGTGGCGCCCGGCTCAGCGCGTTGCTCGCCGCCGCCGGCGTGCAGGTGTACCCGTTGACCCTGTCCGGCGCGACCCCGGAGAAGATCCGGC
The DNA here is from genome assembly GCF_018070045.1 of Micromonospora sp. U21. Taxonomy (GTDB): domain Bacteria; phylum Actinomycetota; class Actinomycetes; order Mycobacteriales; family Micromonosporaceae; genus Micromonospora. The sequence continues at coordinate 22,461 of NZ_JAGPYK010000044.1, read as the reverse complement.
TGCGCGCCCGCGGCCGGGTGCTGCTGCGCCACGACCGCGGCGGCGCGTCCGGTGAGCCGGGCCAGCCCTCCGACGAGGTGCTGCGGGTGATCGGGGCGGCGTCGGCGGTGCTGGTCAGCGACTACGGCCGGGGGGTGGCCCGTCAGCCCGCGCTGCGCGCCGCGCTGGCCGCCACCCGCGCACCCGTGGTGTGGGACCCGCATCCGCGCGGACCGGCGGCGGTGCCCGGCGTGCACCTGGCCACCCCGAACGAGTCGGAGGTGCGCGAGCTGGTCCCCGCGCTGCCCGGGGCGTCCCGCCTGGCGACCGCCTCCCGGGGAGCGCAGGGCCTGCGCCGGCGCTGGCGGGCCGGCGCCGTCGCGGTGACGCTGGGCGGGGACGGCGCGCTGCTCTGCCACGCCGGGTCGACGCCGCTGGTGGTGCCCACCCCGGGCAGCGCCGAGGGGGACACCTGCGGCGCCGGCGACCGGTTCGCGGCCGCCGCCAGTCTCGCGCTGGCCCGGGGCGCGCTGGTCTCCGAGGCGGTGCAGGCGGCGGTCGCCGAGGCGTCCGCGTACGTGGCGGGCGGCGGAGTGGCCGCAGCCCTGCCGCCGCCGGTTCGCCCGGTGCACGCGAGGAGTGAGCAGGTCCTGCGAGCCCCGCAGTCGCGAACGAGAGGTGGTCCGGCGCCCACCGGCCTGATCGGTCCGGGCGGTGACCGGGTGGGCGTGGCGGCGGTGGCCGCGCTGCTGGCCGACGTACGCGCCGCCGGCGGCACTGTGGTGGCCACCGGAGGTTGCTTCGACCTTCTGCACGCCGGGCACGTGGCCACCCTCCAGGCCGCCCGGCAGCTCGGCGACTGCCTGATCGTCTGCCTCAACTCCGACGCCAGCGTGGCCGGGCTGAAGGGGCCGGACCGGCCGGTGATGTCCGAGGGTGACCGCAGCCGGTTGCTGGCCGCGCTGAGCTGCGTGGACGCGGTCATGATCTTCGACGAGCCGACCCCGGACGCGGCGCTGTCCTGGCTGCGCCCGGACATCTGGGTCAAGGGTGGGGACTACGCCACCGGCGGCGGCGACGCCGGGACGCTGCCCGAGGCGGAGGTCCTGCGCCGCTGGGGCGGGCACACGGTGGTGGTGCCCTACCTGGACGGCCGGTCCACCACCGACATGATCGCCCGCTCCGGCGGCGGGCACGCCACCGGTGCGTGCTGCACGACCGGTCATCTGGCGGAGCCGGCCCGGGCCGGCGCGCCGTCGTCGGTGACGCCGGGCGGGGAGCGGACCCGGTGAGCGCCGCGTCGCCCGGTGCCGGGCCCACCGTGCTGGTCACCGGCGGTTCCAGCGGCCTCGGAGCGGCGGTGGTGGCCGCGGTGGCGGCCTCCGGTGGCCGGCCGCTCGTGCTGGACCGGCAGCCGCCGGCCGACGGGGTGTCGTGGACCGAGTGCGACCTGGCCGACACCCGGGCCGCGGAGGTGGCCACCAACCACCTCGCCGAGCAGGCGGGCGGCCTGGACGCGGTGGTCACCGCCGCCGGCATGGACGTGCCGGGTCGACTCACCGACGTGCCCGGCGAGACCTGGGACCGGATCGTCGCCGTCGACCTGCTGGCCACCGCCGCGGTGATCCGGGCCGCCCTGCCGTTCCTTCAGGAGTCCCGGGGTCGCATCGTCACCGTCGCCTCCACCCTGGGCGTCAAGGCGGTCAGCGACGCCACCGCGTACTGCGCCGCGAAGTTCGGCGTGGTCGGCTTCACCCGCGCCCTCGCAGCCGAACTCGCCGGCCAGGTCGGCGTCACCCTGCTCATCCCCGGCGGGATGCGCACCGCGTTCTTCGACGAGCGCGACCCGCAGTACAAACCGGGGCCGGACGCCAACCTCAACGATCCCGCCGACACCGCCGCCGCGATCATGTACGCGCTCAACCAGCCGCCCGGCTGCGCCGTGCGCGAGATGGTGGTCTGCGCCGAGCAGGAGACCTCGTACCCGTGATCCTCGTCCTGCGCGCCCTCGGCGTCGGCGACCTGGTCACCGCGGTGCCCGCGCTGCGGGCGCTGCGGGCCGCGTACCCCGGTCGGGAGCTGGCGCTCGCCGCGCCCGCCTGGCTGGCCCCGCTGGTCGACCTGGTCGGCGGCGTCGACCGGCTGATGGACACCGCCGGACTGGATCGCCCGGCCTGGCCCGGCCCGGCCCCGGAGGTCGCGGTCAACCTGCACGGGCGCGGCCCCCAGTCGCACCGGCTGCTCGCCGCCGCCCGCCCCGGACGCCTGCTCGCCTTCGCCAACACCGACGCCGGTTTCGCCGACGGCCCGCCGTGGGCCGCCGACGAGCACGAGGTGGACCGGTGGTGCCGGCTGCTGTCCTGGTACGGCATCCCCGCCGACCGTAGGGATCTCGCGTTGCGCCGGCCCGCGCCGGCCGGGCTGCCCACCGGTGCCACCGTGCTGCATCCTGGCAGCAACATCCCCGCCAAGCGCTGGCCCGCCGAGCGGTTCGCCGCGCTGGCCCGGGCGCTCACCGAACGGGGTCACCGGGTGCTGCTCACCGGCTCGGCCGACGAACGGGCGCTGGCCGCCCGGGTGGCCGACGCGGCCGGCCTACCACCCACCGCCGTGCTGGCCGGCCGGACCGACCTCGGGGCGCTCGCCGCGCTGGTCGCCAACGCCCGGCTGGTGGTCAGCGGGGACACCGGCGTGGCGCACCTGGCCACCGCCTACGACACAGCCTCGGTGGTGCTCTTCGGGCCGGTGCCGCCGGCCCACTGGGGGCCGCCGCCGGACCGCCCCCGGCACCGGGTGCTCTGGGCCGGACAGGTGGATTGGCCCAGGTGGGACGGGGTAGGAAGCCATCCGACATTGGCGGCCCTGCACCTGGACGAGGTGCTGGCCGCCGTGGACGAGGTGGAACGGGTGGTGCGGGTCTCCGGTGCGGTTGCGGCGTAGTGATCCGGGTCGGCCGGGATACGGCCGTCGCCGGCGTGGCAGGGGCTGGCTCTTCCTCGATCCGACCGGCGCTCCGGTCCGCGATCCCGATCAGCAGGCCCGGCTGCGGGAGCTGGTCATCCCGCCGGCGTGGCAGGACGTGTGGATCTCGCCGTACCCGAACGGGCACATCCAGGCGACCGGCATCGACGCGGCCGGGCGCAAGCAGTACCTCTACCACCCGCTGTGGCGGGAGAAGCAGGACGAGGCGAAGTTCGACCACATGCTGGAGGTGGCCCGGCGGCTGCCGGCGCTGCGGGAGCGGGTGGGGCGCGACCTGGGCGGCCGGGGCCTGGGCCGGGACCGGGTGCTGGCCACGGTGGCCCGGTTGCTGGACATGGGGATGTTCCGGGTCGGCAGCGACCAGTACGCGGCCGGCGACGAGCCGACGTTCGGGGTGTCCACCCTGCGCCCCGAGCACGCCCGGTCCCGGCGCGGCTGCGTGGTCTTCGAGTTTCCGGCGAAGGGCGGCATCGAGCAGGTGCGCCGGATCGAGGACCCGGAGCTGTGCCAGGTGCTGACCGACCTGCGCCGCCGCCGGCGGCGGGCGGAGCGGCTGTTCGGCTACTGGGACGGCCGGGAGTGGCGTGACGTGCGCAGCGACGAGGTCAACGGGTACCTGCGCGACGCCAGCGGCGGGGAGATGACCGCCAAGGACTTCCGCACCTGGCACGCCACGGTGCTCGCCGCGACCGAGTTGGCCACCGTCGGCCCGGGGCGCTCGATGACCGCCCGGCGCAAGGCGGTGGTCGCGGTGATGCGTGAGGTCGCCGAACTGCTGGGCAACACCCCCACCGTGGCCCGGACGTCCTATGTGGACCCTCGCGTGGTGGACCTCTACCACGACGGGGTGGTGGTGCCGGTGGACCCGGAGGCGCCGCGTGAGGAGGCTGAACGCGTCGTGTTGAAGCTGCTGGAGAAGGCCTGACCGGCCCCGCCGACGGTCCTGGGGGGGAGAGTGACGGGACCGGATCCTCGGCACGCGGTCGGGAATGCACCGGGCGGCCGCCCGCCGCGTCTGGCGGCGGGCGCCTCGCCACGGCCCCCGTTGGCGACGACCCGCTGCCCGCCGGGCGGGCAGCGGGTCGGCCGCGTTGATCGTCAGTCTGCCTGCGACGAGTTGACCATGGACGCCGCGCGGTTGACGATCCGCGCCGGATCCGAATGGCTCTCCCGGTACGCCTGCGGGCTCATGCCGTACGCCGCCCGGAACGCCCGGCTGAAGTGCGCCTTGTCGGCGAACCCCCAGCGGGCGGCGATCATCTGCACGGGCTGGGTGCGCAGCACGGGATCGGTCAGGTCGCGCCGGCACCGGGCCAGCCGCAGGTCCCGGATGTAGGACGCCACGGTGGCCTCCTCTGCCTCGAACAACCGGTGCAGCGAGCGCAACGAGATGTGGTGGGCGTCCGCGACGGTCTGCGGGCTGAGCGTCGCGTCGCCGAGGTGGCGGTGGACGTACGCCTGCACCTGGGTGACCAGCGCGCGGCGGCGGACCTCGGTCGGCACCGCGTCCTCGGCGACCAGGTGCCGCCCGAGCATGGTGGTGGCCAGGTCCAGCCCCACCGCGCCGAGCCGGGCGGCGTCGGCGGCATGGTACTGCTCCGGATGACCGGTGACCTGGAGCAGGAACTGTGCCAGCAGCGCCCCGACGCCCTCGCTGCCGGACATCCGGCCGCCGTACAGCGCGGCCATCCGCTGCGGCGGGAGCGGCAGCGCCGCGTGCGGGACCATCACGATGACTGAGCTGGCCTGGTCCCGCTCCGGCTCGGTGGCGTGGTGGCCGACGTCGTGCGGGCGGGAGGCGTCGTAGAAGGTGAACTCCCCGGCCAGGATCTCGCTGCGGCGACCGTCCTGGCTGGAGGTGCCGACACCGCCGGTCGTGAGGGCGAGCATGTAGAGCTCCGGATCCGACTGGCGGACGAGCTTGCGGGTCCGGGTGGCGTCCAGCGACGGATAGCGGTAATTGATCAGCTGGATCGGGCCGAGATCGATGAAGTCGGCCCGGGCGGCGAAGTCGTCGGCGTGCGCGGACTGGATCCGCATCGGCGCCGAGGTGCGCGCCACCAGGTCCAGCCACATCCCGAACCGCTCACCGGGCGGAAGGACGGTGGTGTCGACGGTGTCCCTGTGCAACATCGCGCCCCCTCAGACCGCTCGGCGCCGGATCAGGGCTTCGATGCCGTCGAGGATCCGGTCGAGGCCGAAGGTGAACTCCTCGTCCGGGTCGTCGTCCTGGTTCAGCACACCGGAGGCGAGCACCCGGCTCAGCGACGGGAAACGGGCCGGGTCGATGAGCCGGCCCACCATCCGGGCGTACGCCGGCATCAACTCGCCCGGCTCGATGCCGGCGGCCCGGCTGCCCTCGGTGATCTGTGTGGTGAGCGTGGCGTCGTTGCGGACGTAACCGGTGATCAGCAGGAGGGCCGACATCCTCTCGCCCTCGGCCAGCGTGGTGCCGTCGAGGCAGCGCAGCCCGTCCTCCAGCCAGCCGAGCTGCTGGGGGGTGATCGGCGGGCCGGTGATCGGCACGTGCAGCAGCCAGGGCCGCTGCCGCAGCACGTCGTGCTCGGCCCAGGCCCAGCGGGTGAGGCTGGTGCGCCAGTCGGCGTCGGGTGCGGCGGGGCCGGGCGGCGGGCCGTACCCGGCGTCCACCATCAGCATGAGCAGCTCGTCCTTCGAGCCGACGTACCGGTAGAGGGCCATGGTGGCGGCGCCCAACTCCTTGGCCACCCGGCTCATCGAGACGGCGGCCAGCCCGTCGGCGTCGGCCACCCGCACGGCGGCGTCCACGATGCCGCTCACGGTGAGCCCCGGCCGGGGCCCCTTGGGTGGCCGCTCACGCAACCCCCAGGCGCTCTCGATGGCCGGCGGGATCGCCGGGTCGCTGTCGTCTGTCTTCGCCGCCACATGTCCTCCTTGCCTCGCCATCCTAGTTCTGCGTATGGTCTACGCATTACAGCGTACGACATACGCAGAAGGAGTCCTCCATGACAGCGACGACCACACCCCGCGCTGGCCGGCGGGAGTGGATCGGGTTCACGGTGCTGATGCTGCCGCTGCTCCTGGTCTCGATGGACGTGTCGGTGCTCTACTTCGCCGTCCCGTTCATCAGCGAGGAGTTGCGCCCCACCGGCACCCAGCAGCTCTGGATCTTCGACATCTACGGTTTCGTGCTGGCCGGGCTGCTGATCACCATGGGCGCCCTGGGTGACCGGATCGGCCGACGCCGGCTGCTGCTGTTCGGCGCGGCCGCGTTCGGCGCGGCGTCCCTGCTGGCCGCGTACGCCGACAGCGCCGAGACGCTGATCGCCGCGCGTGCCGTGCTCGGCGTCGGCGGGGCCACCCTGATGCCCTCCACGCTCGCCCTGGTGCGCAACATGTTCCACGACGCCAAGCAGCGTGGCACCGCGATCGGCATCTGGACCGCCACGCTCACCGGTGGCATCGCGATCGGCCCGGTGCTCAGCGGCGTCCTGCTGGAGCACTTCTGGTGGGGCTCGATCTTCCTGATCAACATTCCGGCGATGGTGCTGCTGCTCCTGCTCGTCCCGATCCTGGTGCCCGAGTTCCGCAACCCGGGCGCCGGCCGGTTCGACCTGGTCAGCGCGCTGCTGTCGCTCGGCGCGCTGCTGCCGGTGATCTACGGCATCAAGGAGATGGCCCGTGACGGCGTCAGCCCGGCGCGGGTGCTGGCCATCGTGGCCGGCCTGCTGGTCGGGGCGCTGTTCCTGCACCGGCAGCGGACCCGGGCGTACCCGATGATCGACCTGGGGTTGTTTCGCCGCCGTGGCTTCGCGGGGTCGCTCGCGGTCAACCTGCTGGCGATGTTCGCCCTGGTCGGCTTCGCCATCTTCACCACCCAGCACCTCCAGTCGGTGCTCGGCCTGAGCCCGCTGCGGGCGGCACTGTGGAGCCTGGTGCCGTCACTGGCGGTGGGCGGGATCGCCCCGGCCGCCGCCGCGCTCGCCCAGCGCGTCGAGCGGGCGTACCTGATCGGGACGGGTTTCGGGATCGCCGTGCTCGGATTCGTGGTGCTGACCCGGGTCACGCCGGAGTCGCCGCTCTGGCTGCTGCTGCTCGGCGCCAGCATCTACGCCGCCGGGTTGGTGATGGTGATGTCGTTGGTCACCGAGCTGGTCCTCGGTGCGGCGCCGCCGGAGCAGGCCGGTGTCGCCTCGGCGCTGACCGAGTCCAGCAGTGAGCTGGGCGGCGCGCTGGGGATGGCGATCCTGGGCAGCGTGGGCGCGGCGGTCTACCGCCGCGAGGTCCTCGACGGCCTGCCCCCCGGGTTGCCGGCGGACGCCCGCGACGCGGCCCGGGAGACGTTGGGCGGTGCGCTGGCGGTGGCCGAGGGGCTGCCGGCCGATCTGGGCGACGCCGTGCTGCACGCCGCCCGGCTCGCGTTCGCTGACGGACTGCACCTCGCCGCGATCGCCGCCACGGTGGCGATGCTGCTGGGCGCGCTGGTCGCGCTGGCCACGCTGCGCGGCACCGCAAGGAAGGGCCCCCTGTTAACGCCTGAGGCAGAGCAGGGGGCCCTTCTTAACGCGTCGTCGTCCGACGACTCGTCGGTCAGTCGTTGAGCACGTGTGCGAGGCGGTCACGGAAGCGCCGCTCGGAGTCACTGACCGACTCACCGCCCACCCCCAGCAGCCCGCCGCTGGAGGCGGCGCCGACCACCTGCTCGGCGATCTTCACCAGCCAGTGCTTGTACGCGCCGGCCGCACCCTCGTCGGCCCGGGCGGCCAGCAGCGCGGCGGCCTCGGCGGCCCGCACCAGCACGTCGTCGATCATCGCCCGGGGGTCGGCCGGCGCGATGACCGGCAGCTCCTCGCCGGTCTCCGGGTCGCCGACCCGGGTCACGACCTCGCCGGCCACGGCGGCGACCAGCGGGCTGGCCGACTCCCGGCCGGCGGCGATGGTCTCCAACCCGGCCGCGTTCTCCGCCATGGTCCGGCGGGTGCCGTCGGACTCGGCGGCGCTCGCGGCGGTCAATACCGACTGTGGCAGGCCGACCAGCAGCCCCCACTCCTCGTCGGAGAAACCGAAACCGGTGTACGCCGGCTGCTCGATCACGGCAACGCCCCTTCCGCCCTGCTCTGCTTGGTCAATCGGTGGGCCCCGCGCCGGTGCCCGGCTCAGGCTAGTCCAGCGTCAGCAGGCCCTGTTCGGACACCACGCGCACGGACAGCGTCTTGTACCCCACCTCGTCGAACAGAACCGTCATCTTGTCCTCCTCGTACCCGAGCACCAGGCCGTGCCCCCACTCCGGATGGCGCACCTGGCTGTGCACCGCGAACGGCCCGACCGCGCCGTCGTCGGCGACGCTGGTGCCGGAATGGCAGTTGTCGCAGTGCCCGCAGACCTCGGTCATCTGCTCGCCGAAGTAGGCCAGCAGGGTCTGCCCACGGCAGGCGGTGGTCTCGGCGAAGGCCCGCATCATGTCGGTCCGCGACCGGGTCACGGTCTGCTGGCGTCCCGCCTCGGCCAGCGCCGCCGCGGCGGCGTCCACCGGCGTCGGGGCGTAGCGGGAAGCGCCGATGCGCTGCCGGGCGCGCGGCGCGGCGGCACCGACCTGCTCCAGCAGGGAGAGGTACTGGCCGAGCTTGCGTGGCCCGAGGCCGGTGGCCTCGCGCAGCTCGGTCTTGGTGGCCGGCCTGCGGCGCAGCAGCGCCGCCAGGTCGCGCAGCTCGGTCTCGTCCGGCAGGCCACCGCTGAAGAACCGTTGCAGGCCCACATCCTCGGCCTGCCAGAGCAGCAGGACCCGGGCCGGTTGCCCGTCGCGGCCGGCCCTACCGATCTCCTGGAAGTAGCTGTCCGGCGAGTCGGGCAGCGCCATGTGCACCACCCAGGCGATGTCCGGCTTGTCGATGCCCATCCCGAACGCCGAGGTGGCCACCATGATCGGCACCTGGTCGGCGAGGAAAGCCTCGTGCAGCTCGGCACGCGCACCGGCCGACATCCCGCCGTGGTAGCACTGCGCCGGGAAACCGGCGTCGGTCAACCGGGTGGACAGCTCCTCGGCGGAGCGGCGGGTCGGCACGTAGATGATTCCCGGCCGCTCGTCGTCGCGCAGCAGCGCGACGAGGCGCCGCCACCGGTAGTCCTCGGTGGGGCAGTGCGCCACCTCCAGGAACAGGTTGGGCCGGTCCAGCCCGGAGACCACCACCTCCGGCTTGCGCAGCCGCAGCCGGGAGATGATGTCGTCGCGTACCGGCGGGGACGCGGTGGCGGTCAGCGCGACCACCGGCGGCCGGCCGATGCCCTCGATCAGGTGGCCGAGCGCCAGGTAGTCGGGACGGAAGTCGTGCCCCCAGGCCGAGATGCAGTGCGCCTCGTCGATCGCCACCAGCGCCGGCCTGAGCGAGGCGACCTCGGCCATGCGGTCGGGGTTGCTCAGCTGCTCCGGCGTGATGAACAGGAACTCCGCCCGACCCTCGCGAATCTCGGTGATCGCCTCGGCCTGCTGGGTTGGCGTCTCGTTCGAGCTGATCCGCACCGCCCGCAGCTCCGGGCGTTGGCGTTCGTTGAGGGCCGCGATCTGGTCCTGCTGGAGGGCCAGCAGCGGCGAGATCACCACGGTCGGGCCGGGGATCAGGCTGGCCGGGATCTGGTAGATGGCCGACTTGCCGGCGCCGGTGGGCAGCACCACCAGGGCGTCCCGTCGCTTCATCACCGCGCGCATGGCGGCCAGCTGGTTGGGCCGCAGCGCGCTCCAGCCGAAGAGGCTCCGCGCCGCGCGGCGCAACGTCATCGAGTGCGTGGACAGTTTCATCGAGGGCCGGAGGTACCCGAGCCGATCACCGCCGAAACCGTCCCTGGCCGTGGCGGTCGTCAACCGCCGCCCGCTCAGCGCAGGCGGGGCAGGACCTCGCGCTGGTAGAGGTCGAACAGACCCTGGTGATGCGGGCCGACGTTCGCCACGTACAGCTCGTCGAAGCCGGCCTTGGCGTACTTGTCGATCATCTCCAGGTGCGCGCCGGCACTGTTGCCGCAGACGAACGCCTCCTTCATCATCTCCGGCTTGACCAGCTCGGCGGCCTGCTCGAAGTGACGCGGCGACGGAAGCACCTGGGACAGCTCACCCGGCACCCCGGCGTTGGGCCAGCGCTCGTACGCGATCCGCATGCCCTCGTCCTCGCTGGCCGCGTACGCCGCCTTGAAGCCGGCCTGGCACGGCTTGTCGCCGCCGCCGTTCTCCCGGAAGCGCCGGACCACCTCGGCGTCGGGACTGGTATTCACGTAGCCGTCGCCGATCCGGGCGGCCAGGTCGATGGACTTCGGGCCGAAGCCGGAGACGTAGATCGGCGGGGGAGTGTCGGGCAGCGTGTAGATCCGGGCGTGCTCGACGGTGTAGTGCTTCCCGTGATGGTTGACGAAGTCGCCCGTCCACAGTTTCCGCAGCACCTCGACGGCCTCTTCCAGCATCTCCAGCCGGACGTCGGTCTGCGGCCAGGCGTCGCCGAAGATGTGCTCGTTGAGGGCCTCGCCGCTGCCGACGCCGAGCACGAACCGGCCGCCGTGCAGCACCGCGCTGGTCGCCGCCGCCTGGGCGATCACGGCCGGGTGGATCCGCACGGTTGGGCAGGTCACCGCGGTGGTCACCGGCAGCGAACAGACCTGACTGAGCGCGCCGATCATGGACCAGACGAACGGGCTCTGCCCCTGCGCGTCCGTCCACGGGTGGTAGTGGTCGGAGATCCACAGCGCCTCGAAGCCGGCCCGCTCGGCACCGCGCGCCTGTTCCAGGAGCTCAGCCGGCGTGAATTCCTCACTGGACAGAAAGTAACCGATCCTCATCGTGCCCCCTCGGCGCGCGTGCCCGCTGATGGGGAAGCCGTACCCCGGTGACGGCCGGCCACACCCGGGCCGGGTGCTCGACCGGGCGGTCGCTCAGCGCCGGCCGAACATCGCCCGGATCGCGGCGAGCAGCAGCAGGGCGCCGACCACCAGGCCGAGCAGGCGTACGCCGGGGATGTCGGCCGGGCTCGTCGCGTCGGCCAGCAGGGCGGGGTCCATCCCCGCACTCTCCCCGGGGACCGTGCCGTCCGGCAACTGTAAGGTTTATTGACTATTGAATCGCCCAGTGTGACCATGGCAGCACCGCCTGCCGGTGGCGGTGCGCCGAGGGCGCGCGAGAGATGGGGTACGGGGACCGCATGAGCGAGCGCAACCAGCGGGTCGGCGTGGGCGCGCCGGCACCGGGGACCGACGCCGACCGCCACGAGGGGGCGGCGTGACCGCGCCCACCGGGCACCTCCCGGCGCTGGCCGCCGCCGTCCTGCAACCGGGCTTCGTCGGCACCACCCCGCCACCGTGGGTGTGCCGCTGGCTCGGCGAGGGCCTCGGCTCGGTGGTGCTCTTCGCCCGCAACGTCGTCGACCCCGACCAGGTGGCGGCGCTCACCGCGACCCTGCGCGCCGAACGGGCCGACGTCATCGTGGCGATCGACGAGGAGGCCGGCGACGTCACCCGGATCGAGTCGGTCCACGGCAGCTCCCGGCCCGGCAACTACGCCCTCGGCGCGGTCGACGATCCGGAGCTCACCGAGGCGGTCGCCCGGGACCTCGGCGTCGAGCTGGCGGCCGCCGGGATCACCCTCGACTACGCACCGGACGCCGACGTCAACTCCAACCCGGCCAACCCGGTGATCGGAGTCCGCTCGTTCGGGGCCGACCCGGCTCTGGTCGCGCGGCACACCGCCGCCTGGGTACGCGGGCTCCAGGCCGGCGGTGTCGCCGCCTGCGCCAAGCACTTCCCCGGGCACGGCGACACCCGGATCGACTCACACCACGACCTGCCGCGGATCACCGCCGACCGGGACCGGCTGGACGCCTGCGAGCTGGCCCCGTTCCGGGCCGCCGTGGCGGCCGGGGTGCAGGCCGTGATGACCGGCCACCTGCTGGTGCCCGCCCTGGACCCGCAGCTGCCGGCCACGCTGAGCCCGCGCATCCTGGGCGGCCTGCTCCGCGACGAGCTGGGCTTCTCCGGCGTGGTGGTGACCGACGCGGTGGAGATGCGCGCGGTCGCCGACCGGTACGGCTTCGCCGGTGCGACGGTCCGCGCGCTCGCCGCCGGGGCCGACGCGATCTGCATCGGCGGCGAACGGGCCGACGAGCAGGCGGCCCGGGAGCTGCGCGACGCCATCGTGGCCGCGGTCGTCTCCGGTGAGCTGCCCGAGGAACGCCTCGCCGAGGCGGCCAAGCGGGTCGGTCAGCTCGCCGCCTGGACCGTGGCCGCCCGCACCGCCCGCTCGGCCGCGGCGCGCGACGCCGCCGATGTCGGGCTGGTCGCCGCCCGCCGCGCCATCCGGGTCACCGCCGCGGATGCCGGCAGGACCGCGCTGCCGCTGACCCGCGCGGCGCACGTGGTCGAGTTCGACCCGCCGCGCAACATCGCCATCGGCGCGGAGACGCCGTGGGGGATCGGGGCGCCGCTGGGCGAGCTGCTGCCCGGCACGAGCACGGTCCGCTACGCCGAGCCCGACGTGCCGGCTGATCCGGGCGCCGGAGCAGAGGGCCGCCCCCTGGTGCTGGTGGTCCGCGACCTGCACCGGCACGACTGGATGCGCGCCGCGGTGCAGCGGGCGCTGGCCGCCCGGCCGGACGCGGTCGTGGTCGAGCTGGGTGTGCCCGAGCTGGTCACCGGCGAGGTGCACCTGGCCACCCACGGCGCCACCCGGGCCAGCGGACGGGCCGCCGCCGAGGTGCTGACCGGCGCCCGCTGACCCGACGGGGCGTTACGGGTACACGGCGACCAGGTCGGCGTACTCGGGGTGCTTGTCGATGTAGGCCGCCATGAACGGGCACTGCGGCACCACCCTGCCGCCACGGGCCCGCACCTGGTCCAGGGTGCCGCGGATCAGCGCCCCGCCCACGCCCATGTTCTGGAAGCGAGCGTCCACCTCGGTGTGGGTGAAGACCAGCACGTCGCCACGGAGCAGGTACGCGGTGAAGCCGGCCAGCGCGTCGTCGACCAGGATCTCGAAACGGTGCTTGGCAGGGTTGTCCTCGACCAGGTTGCTCACCGGTCCATTCTCCCCGCGCCGTCGACCAGCACATCCAGTTCGGCGAGCAACCGGTCCACCTCGTCCGCCGTGTTGTAGTGGTAGATGCTGGCCCGGACCGCGCCGCCGCTGTCCCGCAGGCCCATCATCTGGAAGTACTCGTAGGCGTAGTAGTCGCCGGCGGAGAGGCAGCATCCCGCAGCGCCCAGCGCCTCCTGGGTGGCCGTCGGCGACATCCCGGCGACCCGGAAGGAGACCGTCGGGCAGCGCCGGGCCGGGGAGCCGTAGACGGTGACCGCGGGCCGCTCGGCCAGCCCGGCGAGCAGCCGGTCCAGCAGTGCCTCCTCGTGCGCCTGGGCGGCGGCCAGCCCGGCCCGCAGCCGCGCCCGCCGGTCGCCCACGGCCTCCGGGTCCAGCCCGGCCAGGTGGTCCACCGCGGCGGCAACGCCGGCCAGCAGCGGGAAGCTGGGAGTGCCGTACTCGAACCGGTCCGGCACCGCGTCGGAGGAGGGCACCAGCTTCGCCGGGCGCAGCGCCGCCCACCGGGACGGGTCGGCGACCATCGCCGCCAGGTGCGGTCCGGACCACTTGTAGGCGCTGGTGACCAGCACGTCGGCGCCGAGCGAGGCCAGGTCGGTCGGCCCGTGCGGCACCGAGTGCACCCCGTCGACGCAGACCAGCGCGCCGACGGCGTGCGCGGTCTTCGCGATCGCCGGCACGTCCGGCACGGTGCCGATGGCGTTGCTGCCGGCGGTCACCGCGACCATCCGGGTGCGCTCGCCGACCAGTTCGGCGTACTGGCCGGCGGGCAGCTCGCCGGTCTGCGGGTCGACCTCGGCCCAGCGCACCGTCGCGCCGGCCGCCTCGGCCGCCTGCACCCACGGCCGCACGTTGGCGTCGTGGTCGAGCCGGGACACCACCACCTCGTCGCCGGGACGCCAGGTCGCGCCGAGCGTGCGGGCCAGGGTGTACGTCAGCGCGGTGGCGCTCGGGCCCAGCACCACCCCGGCCGGGTCGGCGTCGAGCAGGTCGGCCACCGCCGAGCGGGCCGCGGCCACCAGCTCCAACGACCGGCGACCCGGTACGAAGGCGGCGCTGCGGTTGCCGACCGCGCTGCGCATGGCGTCGGCGACCGCGTCGATAACACCGCCCGCGGTCTGGGTGCCGCCGGCCCCGTCGAAGTGGACGAATCCCTCGGTCAGGGCGGGGTAGGCGGCCCGGGTGCGGGCGATGTCGAAGGGCATGTCCCGGACCCTAGCCGGTGCCCGTGCCGGGCCGGCGCGCCCGGGCGGCCCGTGCCGATGGTCACCGGCCGGCGGCGTTCTCGCGGTCGTCTCGTACTCTTGGCGAGGTGACGAAACGACCCGCCACCATTCCCACCGTCCGCCGCGCCGCCGGCCTGTTCGCCGGTCTGGCGCTTGGCCTCGCCGTACTTGCCGGTTGCAGTTCGCAGGGCGCCTCCACCGACTGTGGGCTGGACGCCTGCACGGTCACCTTCGAGCGGGGTGTCGACGCCAGCGCCAGCATCCTGGGCGTCGAGGCCAAGCTGGTCGGCGCCGAGGGCGACCAGGTGACCGTCGAGGTCGCTGGGGAGCAGCTCACCCTCACCACCGGGCAGCAGGCCACCGAGGCCGGTGGCTTCGCGGTCACCCTGGACAGCGTCACCGACCAGCAGGTCAAGATCCGCGTTTCGCGCAACCCGGGCAACTGACCTGGGCGGGCGGCGGTGGCCGACGTTTGGGGATCTCCGGAATCGGAGATTGTGGCGCCATGTCACTCACCCGTAGCGCCGAAGCCACCGCCTCCCGTACGGCGGACAGCCGGTGGCTGGAACTCCTCGCCCGGGCCGGTTTCATCGGCTACGGCATCGTGCACCTGCTCTTCGCCTGGTTGGCGTTGCAGATCGCGTTCGGGACGTCGTCCGACGACGGCGACCAGTCCGGCGCCCTGCGGACCCTCGCCGCCCAGCCGCTGGGCAAGTTCCTGGTCATCGCCACCGCGGTGGGCCTGCTCGCCATGGCGATCTGGCAGGCGCTGGAGGCGGCGGTGGGGCACCGCTCCGAGCGGGGCAGGGAGCGGGTCGTGGAGCGGCTCGCCTCGGCCGGCCGGACCATCGTCTACCTCTACTTCGCCTGGACCGCGTTCAAGGTCTTCAGGGACGCCGCGTCGAACAGCGCCGACCAGCAGGAGGCGTTGACCGGCAAGCTGATGACCTCCAGCGGTGGTCGCTGGCTGGTCGGCCTGGCCGGGCTGGTGCTCGCCGCGATCGGTGTGGGCCTGGTGATCTACGGCTTGGTCAAGCGGTTCGAGAAGCACCTGAAGACCGGCGAGATGAGCCCCCGGACCCGCAAGCTGGCCCGCCGGCTGGGCATCGCAGGGTACGTCGCCAAGGGCGTCGCGTACGGCATCGCCGGCCTGCTGATCATTGTGGCGGCGGTGAACTACGACCCGGAGAAGGCCCGCGGGTTGGACGCCGCGCTGCACACGCTGCGCGAGCAGTCGTACGGCACGCTCCTGCTGACCCTGGTCGCCCTCGGCATCGCCGCCTTCGGCCTCTTCTGCTTCCTCCAGTCCCGGTACCGCAAGGTCTGACCTGGTCGATTCCGGAGACGTCGGGCATTGTTGGGCTTTTGCCCGAAGCACTGCCGTCCGGCCGGAGGGGAGTTCCACGCACGTGCAGAGGTACCTCGAAACGGCCGTCGCCGCGCTCGCCGCCGCGGCGGTCGCCCTGTTCCTGGTTCAGGTCGTCCACCGGATCACCCGGCGCTTCGGCCGCCGGTCGCTGCTGATGACCGAACTGACCGACCACGCCCACCGCCCGTTCCAGGTCGCCGCGACGGTGCTCGCGGTGCAGTTCGCCGCCCGGTTCAGCACCGGGTACGCGGTCGGCGAAGGCTGGCGCCGGATGCTGCTGCACCTGCTCATCCTCGGCGTCATCGCCACCGTGGCCTGGCTGGTGGCGGCGCTGCTGGTCGTCGTGGAGGACACCGCGCTGGCCCGGTTCCGGGTCGACGTGCCGGACAACCGGCACGCCCGGCGGGTACGGACCCAGGTGGTGATGCTGCGCCGGCTGACCATCGCGGTGATCGTGATCCTGGCCGTCGGCGTGATGCTGATGACGTTCCCGAGTGTGCGTGGCATCGGCGCCGGCGTGCTGACCTCCGCCGGTGTGGTCGGTGTGGTGGCCGCGCTGGCCGCGCAGAGCCTGCTTGGCAACGTGTTCGCCGGCCTCCAGCTCGCCTTCAGCGATGCGGTCCGGCTCGACGACGTGGTGGTCGTCGAGGGGGAGTGGGGCCGGATCGAGGAGTTGACCCTCAGCTACGTGGTGGTGCAGATCTGGGACGACCGGCGACTGATCCTGCCCACCTCGTACTTCACCAGCAAACCGTTCCAGAACTGGACGCGGACCGAGGCGGCGGTGCTCGGCACGGCCGAGTTCGACGTGGACTGGGCGGTGCCGGTGCAGACCATGCGGGAGGAGCTGCGCCGCCTGGTGGAGGGCACCGAGCTGTGGGACGGCCGGGTCTGCGTGCTGCAGGTGACCGACGCGACCGGCGGGACGGTCCGGGTGCGCGCCCTGGTCAGCGCCGCCGACGCCGGCAGCCTGTGGGACCTGCGCTGTCTGGTTCGCGAGCACCTGGTGGCCTGGATCCGGGACAACCGCCCCACCGCGATGCCCCGGTTGCGCACCGAGCTGGGCGACGCCGGCAGCAACCTGCCCTGGCAGTGGGTGCAGCCGCGGCGGCCGGTGCGCCGGCTGACCGACACCGAGGTGCCCGACGACGCGCGCGTCTTCGGCGGCAGCGACGACGGCGACGCCCGCAGCGAAGCCTTCGTCGGCCCCGAAGAAACCCCAGCCCCCCGCCCCTGACCCCCCTCCCCTCCCCCCGGGCCCGCCGCTTTCCCCGTCGATCATGAAGTTGGCGACGCCCGTGACGGCGTGTCGCGTCGCTAACTTCATAATCAACGGGGTTGATGGTGGGGGGCCGGGCGTGTCCAGGGGGGCGGGCGCGGCGTTGGTCGGGCGGGGGAGTGAGGTCCGGTCCGTTCCGGGAGGTTTGACCGGGCTTAGGCGGGGGACCTGCTGCCGGACGTCTCTACGGTGACCGGGGCGGCCGGACGCCGTGCCGGCAGGCGCGCAACCGGACGAGGGGAACGGCGACCGGGTTGGCGCGCTTGAGGATTGACCGGCGCCAACTCCGGGCATACAGCGCGGTGATGAGGAAAGGAGGACAGCATGGCTGACGTGGCGAACGCCCGCACATCCCACAACGGGAGCGAGCCCTCCACCGCCGAGTTGGTGCAGCGGGCCACCGAGCAGGTCTCCCGTTTGGTGCGGGACGAACTGGCGCTGGCCCGGGCGGAGTTGACCCAGAAGGGCAAGCACGCCGGCATCGGGATCGGTTTGTTCGGCGGCGGCGGCGCGCTCGCGTTCTTCGGCCTGGGCGCCCTGGTCGCCACGGCGATCCTGCTGCTCGACCTGGTGCTGCCCGGCTGGGCCGCCGCGTTGATCGTGGCGGTGGCCCTCTTCCTGCTGGCCGGCATCCTCGCCCTGGTGGGCAAGAAGCAGGTCAGTCGTGCGGTCCCGCCCGTTCCGGCGGCCGCGGTCCGCAGCCTCCGCGCTGACGTGGACACCGTCACCGCCGCAGTGAAGGACAGGGGACGGACATGACGGGAAACGGGACGGGCGACACGGAGGCGCTCCGCGAGGAGATCCGTCGCACCCGCGTCGAGCTGGGCGAGACGATGGAGGCGCTGGCCGCCAAGGCGGACGTCAAGGCGCGCCTGAAGGAGTCCGCCGAGCAGGCGCGGGAGCGGGTGCGCGAGCAGGCGGCGCAGACGGTGGCCCGGGTTCGCGGGCAGGCCGTGCAGAATGTGGCCCGGGTTCGCGGGCAGGCCGTGCAGAATGTGGCCCGCGTTCGCGGGCAGACCGTGCAGAATGTGGCCCGGGTTCGCGGGCAGGCCGTGCGCCGCGCCGAGGTGGCGCGAACGCAGGCCCACGACAAGGGCGAGTTGGTTCGGCGCAACCCGGTGCCATGGGCGGCCATCGCCGCCGGTGCGGTGGCCACCGTGGTGGTGCTGATGATCGTGCGGGGGAGGCGTAGGTGAGCAAGGGCATCAGCAGGGCCGCGTACCGACCGGCCGGCGTGCTGCTGGGTATCGCCGCCGGTGCGGTGGCTGGCGCGATCTTCCGGCAGGTCTGGAAGGTCACCGCTGGCGACGGCGAGGCGCCCAGCGCCACCGACGAGGACCGCGGCTGGGGCGAGATCCTGGCCGCCGCGGCGTTGCAGGGGGCCATCTTCGCGGTGGTCCGGGCCGCCGTGGACCGGGGCGGCGCGGTCGGCGTCCGCCGGATGACCGGCCACTGGCCGGACTGACCAGCGCAGCGTCGGCCCCCTTCCCGCATCGACGGGCGGGGGGCCTTTCGCATGGCACCGCACGCCGCCCAGCGATCTCGGGCATCCGTCAGGTCACATGTCGGAGAAATTCGTCGGAGAGGTCGTGCGGAGTTTTTGCGTACGTGATTTGCTGTTGCCGCTGTTGCGAGATGGCGTGGGTTGAGAGAAGTCTCCTTCGTGGGGGCCGCCTCAAACGCCGCTGCTCGAAAACGGCCAATTCGGCCGCACGGCGTGCACGGCCGCCAGTTTTAGAAGGAGATACACATGGCGCAGGGAACCGTGAAGTGGTTCAACGCTGACAAGGGCTTCGGCTTCATCACCGTCGACGGCGGGGGTGCTGACGTGTTCGTCCACTTCTCGGCCATCCAGACCAGCGGCTACCGCACGCTGGAGGAGAACCAGCGGGTGGAGTTCGAGATCGCTCAGGGTCAGAAGGGCCCGCAGGCTGAGCAGGTCCGTCCCATCTGAGTAATGCGGCCGGCCCCCGCCGGCCAGTGGGACGATCCGGCCAGGGGTCGTTGTGCAGCCCCGTATCCCGTCCGGGATACGGGGCTTTCCACGTCCCGGGGCGCGGTCGGTCCGCACCGACCCCACTGTGGAGTCCGGCGACCCTCCGGGTCAGCGTCGACGGCGGGAGCGCAGGCCGAGCCAGAGCAGCACCAGCCCGGCCAGGGCCACGACCGGGCCGAGCACCGCCCAGACCGGTTGGTCGGTCATCACACTGCCGCTGACGTAGCCCAGGCCCTGCACCGTCCACACCGCACCGATCACGACCGCCAGCAGGCCGAGGGTGAGCGGAAGCCAACCCCTCATCGCGTCCCCTCTCCGTCGGATCGTGCGGCGCGCCGCCCCGCACTCCCAGCATCGCCGGCCGGGGCACGCGGTGCGAGCACCCAGGGCGCGCGGGTCACCACCGGTCGTGTACCTGCGGGCGGATCAGCTCGTCGTAGACCTCGCGCACGCCGGCCAGCTGGCCGGGCGAAAGCGGCGGCAGGTCGGCCGCGGCCGCGTTGCGCCGGGCCTGATCGGCGTCGCGGGCGCCGGGAATGACGACGGTGACGCCCGCCTGGTCCAGCACCCACCGCAGTGCGAACTGCGCCATCGTGCGGTCCGCGTCGACCAGCGGCGCCAGCCGGCGTACGGCGGCCAACCCCCGCTCGAAGTCGACGCCGGAGAACGTCTCGCCGACGTCGAACGCCTCGCCGTGCCGGTTGTAGTTGCGGTGGTCGTCGGCCGGGAACTCGGTGTGCTCGTCGTAGCGGCCGGAGAGCAGACCGCTGGCCAGCGGCACCCGGGCGATGATGCCGACCCCGGCCGCCGCCGCGGCGGGCAGCACCTGCTCCAGCGGCTTGTGTCGTACCGCGTTGAGGATGATCTGGACGCTGGCCACCCCGGGCCGGGCGATCGTGGTGAGCGCCTGGTCGCAGGTCTCCACGCTGACCCCGTACCCGGCGATGGCCTTCTCCGCGGCGAGGGTGTCCAGGGCGTCGAAGACCGCGTCGTCGGCGAAGACGGCCGTGGGCGGGCAGTGCAGCTGGACCAGGTCCAGGGTGTCCATCCCCAGGTTGGCCCGGGACCGGTCGGTCCACTGCCGGAAGTTGGCCAGGGTGTACGCCTCCGGCTGCTGCTCAACCCGGCGACCCATCTTGGTGGCGACGGTCAGCCCGGCGTCGGGCCGGGAGCGCAGGAAGCGGCCGATCAGCTGCTCGCTGCGGCCGTCGCCGTACACGTCGGCGGTGTCCAGGAAGGTGACCCCGGCGTCCACGGCGGCGGCCAGCACGGCCATCGCGTCGTCCTCGCTGACGGTGCCCCAGTCCGCGCCGAGCTGCCAGGCGCCCAGGCCAACCATTCCGACGGTCCGGCCGAGCCGGTTGAAGCTGCGCTGTTCCATGCCCCGAGCCTAGTGATCGGGTTGCCGGCCTGCCACGCGAGCCGTACCGTAAACAAGACGGACGTACGGTTTGGGAGGCGACAATGTGGGATCCGACGACGTACCTGCGCTACGGCGACGAGCGGTCCCGGCCGTTCCACGACCTGGTCGCCCGGATCCCCGCCGAACGGCCCCGCACGGTGGTCGACCTCGGCTGCGGCCCCGGCCAGCTCACCGCCACCCTCGCCGAGCGCTGGCCCGCGAGCCGGGTGATCGGCCTCGACTCCTCGCCGGAGATGATCGACCGGGCCGCAGCGCTGGACGCCCCGGTCGACTTCGCCGTCGCCGACCTGCGTGACTGGCGGCCGGCCGGCGACGAGGACGTGGTGATCACCAACGCCGCGCTCCAGTGGGTCCCGGGCCACCAGGAGCTGCTGCGACGCTGGGCCGTCGAGCTGCCCACCGGCGCCTGGCTCGCCATGCAGGTCCCGGGCAACTTCGCCGCCCCCTCACACCGGGCGCTGCGCGAGGTCGCCGGCCGGCCCGCCTGGCATGCCGAGCTGGTCCCGCTGCTGCGCGCCGACCCGGTCGCCGACCCGGCCGACTACGCCGAGCTGCTGACCGGTGCGGGCTGCGCCGTGGACGCCTGGGAGACTACCTACGTGCACCTGCTGCCGGTCCGGCCCACCGCCGACCACCCGGTGCTGGCCTGGATGGAGGGCACCGCGCTGCGCCCGGTCCGGGCGGCCCTGGACGCCGCCGGCTGGTCCGCCTTCCGGGCCGAGCTGGGGGTACGACTCGCCGCCGCGTACCCGGTGCGGCAGGGTCAGGTGTACTTCCCGTTCCGCCGCGTCTTCGTCGTCGCCCGCACCGGCGACCGTGCCGAGGAGAACCTGTGACCGACCTGCCCACCTTCATCGCCGGACTGCCCAAGGTGGAGCTGCACGTGCACCACGTCGGCTCCGCCTCGCCCCGCATCGTCGCCGAGCTGGCCGCCCGGCACGAGGGACGCACCCCGGTGCCCGCCGACCCGGAAGCGCTCGCCGACTACTTCGAGTTCCGCGACTTCGCGCACTTCATCGAGGTGTACCTGAGCGTGGTGGACCTCATCCGCGACCCCGAGGACGTCTGGATCCTCACCCACGAGGTGGCCCGGGAGCTGGCCCGCCAGCAGGTCCGGTACGCGGAGCTGACCATCACCCCGTACTCGCACGTGCGACGGGGCATCCCCGCGCCGGCGTTCTGCGAGGCGATCGAGGACGCCCGCAAGCGCGCCTCGGTCGACTTCGGCCTCGACCTGCGCTGGTGCTTCGACATCCCCGGCGAGGCGGGCCTGCCGGCGGCCGAGGAGACGCTGCGCATCGCGCTGGAGGAACGCCCGGACGGGCTGATCAGCTTCGGCCTGGGCGGCCCGGAGATCGGCGTACCCCGGCCGCAGTTCCGGCCCTACTTCGACCGGGCCCGTGCGGCCGGGCTGCGGTCGGTGCCGCACGCGGGGGAGACCACCGGCCCGCAGACCATCTGGGACGCGCTGAACGAGCTGGGCGCCGAGCGGATCGGGCACGGCATCTCCGCCGCACAGGACCCGGAGCTGCTCGCGTACCTGGCCGAGCGGCAGATCGGGATGGAGATCTGCCCGACGTCCAACGTGCGGACCCGGGCGGTGGCCAGCCTCGACGAGCATCCGCTGCCCCGGTTGGTCGAGGCCGGGCTGCTGGTCACCATCAACTCCGATGACCCGCCGATGTTCGGCACCACCCTCAACGACGAGTACGCGGTGGCGGCCCGGCTGCTCGGGGTGGGCCCGCAGGGGCTGGCCGGGCTGGCCCGCAACGGGGTGGCCGCGTCCTTCCTCGACACGGCCGGCAAGCAGCGGATCACCGCCGAGATCGACGCCCACCTCGCCACCGTCTCCGGCTGAGCCGTTCCGGTGGAGCAGGGCGCGCGGCGGGAGCGTGGGTGTGGGGGGACCTGGACTCCCGCCGCGCGCGCGGCTCCACCGGCCGTGGCTGCGTGGTGCGCTGGCCGGTGGAACTGGTGGGTTCGTGCCCTGATCCTGACAGCCCGTGGCCGCTTCGCCGCGGTCGTTAACCGCGATCTAAGAGGGCATTCGATGACGTCGTGCCCGACTTTTCGGTTTAGTCTGCTGCACTGTTCGCACGATTTGCCTGATCCATGGCGATGCATCCATCGGAGGGGAAGCGGGCGGCGTTCCGTTTCATCGCGGA
>NZ_JAGPYK010000043.1 GCF_018070045.1 Micromonospora sp. U21 | reverse complement strand
ATCTAGGGCATATCAGCGCTAGTTGATCTCCGTGGGACACGATATGCCCTAGATCGGCGGCAGGGGGCGTCAGGCGGCAGGGGCGGCGGCGGCAGGGGGCGGCCGGCGGCCTGGGCGTCGGCGGCAGGGGGTGCCCGATGTGCGGCGTTTCGGGTTGATTGGGCCGAACGTGGGCATCTGGTGTCGGCGCCCGTCGGCCTGCGGGCCCCACCATGCCCGGGAGGCACCGTTGCCGTTCGACGCGAGCGAGTACGGCCGGCACATAGCGGCCAACGTCTACGACGATGCCTTCGCGCACCTGGATCCGACGTCGGCGGTCGAGCGGCTCGTGGAGCTCGCGGACGGCGGTCCGGTCTGCGAGTTCGGGGTGGGCACCGGCCGGCTGGCACTGCCCCTGCAGGAACGCGGGCTGACCGTCGCGGCTGTGGAAGGGTCCCCGGTGATGGCTGCTCGACTACGGGAGAAGCCGGGTGGGGAACGGATCGAGGTGGCCATCGGCGACTTTGCCGATACCCGGGTGCCGGGCGAATTCGCTCTGGTGCTGCTCGCGTTCAACACGATCTTCGCGCTGCCGGACCAGGCCGCGCAGGTCGCGTGCTTCCGCAACGCCGCCGCGCACCTGCGTCCCGGTGGTCGCTTCGTCGTCGAGGCATGGGTGCCGGACCTGGCCGCGTTCCGGGCCGGCGCGGCACTGCGGCCGGTCCGGGTCGCGCAGGACGCGGTCATGCTCGAGGCGGCCCTGCTGCACCCGGCAGAGCAGCGGATGACCACCACCAAGGTCCGGCTCACCGGGGCGGGGGTCGACCTGCTTCCCGCCAATCACCGCTACGCCTGGCCTGCCGAACTCGACCTGATGGCGCAGCTGGCGGGGATGGCCCGGGAACACCGGTGGGAGGACTGGACGGGCCGGCCCTTCACCGACGGCAGCCGTGACCACGTGTCGGTCTACCGGCGACCGGCATGAGCCGCCTTCCTGAACACCGGCGCTGGCAGCCGTCGACCCTGAACACTGGCGCTGGCAGCCGTCGACGTGTCTGAGGCAAATCAACGACGCGCCAGCCGGGCGGCCAGCGCGGCCCGCAGGTCGTTGATGCCGGCGCCGGTCACCGCCGAGACCGCCACCGCGTCCGGATGGACGCGCTGCAACGCCAGCACCGATTCCGGTGGCGCCACGTCGATCTTGTTGAGCACCAGCAGCTCGCGAACCGAACCCGCGCCGATCTCGTGCAGGACCCCGTGGACGGTGGTGATCTGGTCCAGGGCTCCGGGGCCGAGGTGTCGGCCACGTGCATCGAGCAACCACGATCCCGCCATCGTCCGCCTCGCCTCGTGCCGGTGCGCTCCGATCTACCCGCGGCGCTGTGAGGCATGCGGCCGGAGCCGGGACGCCAACCGGGCGGGTCGTCGGACCGTCATCGAGCGGTGCGATCCTGCGCAGTGGATGGTGTCCGGTTGGTGGTTGCCGGGAGCAGGGCGAGGCCGGTCTCCGGATCGACCTGCTTGGTGAGATTGGCGCCGACTTCGGTGATGATGACCTCGAGGGTCGGCCAGACCTCACCCCGCATGAGGTGCCCGCCGACTGTCGTCCCGTCCCGGCGGCCAAGGACCGTGTGCGCGTGCACGGCGACCTTGCCGCGGTCGTCGGCGATGTCGCCCAGCAGCGACAGGACCTCGACCTGCTCGTCCACGGGGATGCGGACGTAGTCACGCCTCTCGCGGTCGAAGTAGCCCACCTCTGCCGAGTGGAACCCGCCGACAGCGGTGAGACGCGCACCGCGGATGTCGCACTCGGCTGCCGCCTCGTGGATGGCCGCCACGGCGTCCTCACCCTTGTCCACGGCGACCACCACGACGCGTCGGCCACCGTCGGTCAGCTCGGTCTTCCTCATGGTCGTGCCTCCCTGCCGGATGACGGGCGGCACCGGTTCGACGCGTACGGCTCCGGACGGCCCGGCCGTGTGCCAGTGTCGCGCCACCTGCGATACCCGATGGCGGCGCGCGCATGGGCCGCGCCGGGCCCGCTGATGCCGGCCGGGGCCGGCATCGACGCGACGAATGAGCGACGACCCGTCGGGTACGCGAGCGGGGCCGTGGCGGAGCGACTGTGACGCACGAGGCCGTGAAGGGGCGAGTGTCGCATCTCGCGTGGATCGCCATGGGGGTGCCGGATCGCCGGTCGGAACCCGGATACGACGAGGAGAGGGTTACTGCGATGAAGGTCAGGAACTCACTGCGCGGGTTGAAGAACAAGATGAACTCGATCGTGGTACGCCGCCGGGGCCGGACATTCGTGATCAATAAGTCCGACCGGCGTCAGAAGGCCCGCCAGGGCTGAGAGCGGGTCCTGACGTGTCCTGGCTGGCCGGGATGCCTGACGCGCTCCAGCAGCGCCTGATCAATCCGATCGTCCGGCTCGCGTGGGCCTGGAAGCTCCCGATCCCCGGCGATGCCCTGTTGGAGACGACTGGATCGCGTACGGGACGGCGGCGGTACACACCGGTCTGTGACGGCCTGGACGGTGACGTCTTCTGGCTGGTCTCGCAGCGGGGGCGCCGTGCCGACTGGGTGCGGAACGTCGAGGCCGAGCCCCGCGTCCGGGTCAAGGTGGGCAGCGGGCCGCGGGCACGCTGGCGGGCCGGGACCGCGCGGCTAGTCGAGGACGATGACCCCCGCGAGCGCCAGCGGATCCTCGCGGGGAGCGATCTCATGCGCCGGCTCTGCCTGGGCACCTCGAAGGCGGTGAACGCGAGCCCGCTGACGGTACGCATCGATCTGGATCCACCCTGATTCTCGCCGGGCGTGGGCGCGGTCCCGTCCGTTCTCTTCGACCCTCATCTTCCCGGTCGGCCGGCGCGGACCGCGTCCGCCTGATCTGCTGGAGGCGTGCGGGCCGATCCCCTCAACGGCTCGACGTCGGGCGACGGCCGTCCGGTACGGCGCGGCCGACAACGAGGAACTCACGAGGGGTGATCATGGGAAGAACCACCATGGGTGTCCGGTCGGTGACCGACAGCCTGGGGATCGAGCGGGCCGGGCAGGACCGCGGATCGGAGGGGCTGGCCCGGTTCCTGGGCTGGCTCAGTCTCAGTCTGGGAGTGACCGTCCTCGCGCGCCGGGAGCAGGTGAGCCGGGTGACCGGGGTCGACGACTCGCCCACCGCGCGGCAGGTGTTGACGGCGGCGGGGGTCCGCGAGCTGGGCCATGCCGCCGCGCTGTTGATCCCCCGGCGTGCGGGGTGGGGGGCGTGGACCCGGGTCGCCGGTGACATGCTGGACCTCGCCGCCGCCGGGCAGGCGATGAAGGGTCGGTGTGGCGAACGGCGGATGCGCTTGACGTACACGACCTGGGCGTTGGCCGGAATCACCGCCGTGGATCTGTACACCGCGGTGCGGGCCACCCGTGGACGGCGGGGGCGGGACGCCAACCGGGTGTACGGGTCGGTGACCATCAACCGCAGCGCCGCGGACGCCTACCGGTTCTGGCACGACTTCGAGAACCTGCCGCGCTTCATGTCCCACCTCCAGTCGGTGCGGACCACGGGTGACCGGCGGTCGCGCTGGACGGCGAAGGCGCCGGCCGGCCGGAAGGTCACCTGGGACGCGGAGATCGTCGACGACCGCCCGGGCGAGCTGATCACGTGGCGCTCTGTCGACGGTGCGCGGGTGCCCAACTCCGGCTCGGTGCGCTTCGTCCCGGCGACCGGGGGGCGCGGCACCGAGGTACGGGTGGAGCTTGGCTACCGGGTGCCCGGGGGCATGTTCGGCGCGCGGATCGCCAAGGTGTTCGGCGAGAACCCGCAGCAGCAGGTCTGCGACGACCTGCGCAGGTTCAAGCAGGTGATCGAGACCGGCGAGATCACCCGCTCCGACGGCAGCCCGGACGGCAGCAACAGGCAGCAACAGCTGAAGCAGCGCCCGGCGCAGCCGCTGGCGACGCGCGGGTCCGGCAGGTAGGGGGAAGCGATGAGAGCGAACTGCTGGATCGCACCCAACAACGTGGCGGTCAAGAACGTCCCCGACCCGCAGATCCTCAACCCACGCGACGCCATCGTGCGCATCACCTCGTCGGCGATCTGCGGCTCGGACCTGCATCTTCTCCACGGGTACATCCCGGCCATGACGAAGGGGGACGTGCTCGGTCACGAATTCATGGGCGAGGTCGTGGAGCTGGGACCGGGCGTACGGGACGGTCTGAGCATCGGCGACCGGGTGGTGGTGGCCTTCCCGATCGCCTGCGGCAACTGCGCTTCCTGCGCGGACGGGCTCTATTCGATCTGCGAGAACTCCAACCCCAACGCGGCGATAGCGGAGAAGGTGATGGGCCACTCGCCCGCGGGCATCTTCGGCTACTCGCACCTGCTCGGCGGCTACGCGGGCGGCCAGGCTCAGTACGCCCGGGTGCCCTACGCCGACGTCGGGACCATCAAGATCGAGGACGACCTGGCGGACGAGCAGGTGCTGTTCCTGTCCGACGTGCTGCCCACCGGCTACATGGCCGCCGAGATGTGTGACATCAAGCGCGGCGACACCATCGCGATCTGGGGTGCCGGGCCGGTCGGCCAGTTCGCCGCCGCCAGCGCCCTGATGCTCGGCGCGGAACGGGTCATCGTCATCGACCGGTTCCCCTACCGGCTGCGAATCGCCCGGGAGAACACCGGCGTGGAGACGATCAACTACGAGCAGACCGACGTCCTGGACGCCCTACGGGAGATGACGGCCGGTCGTGGGCCGGACGCCTGCATCGACGCGGTCGGCATGGAGGGGCACCACGCGTCGCCCGCGTTGCACGCGTACGACAGGGCCAAGCAGGCGACGAAGACGGAGACCGACCGGCCGCACGCGCTGCGGGAGGCGGTTCTGAGCTGCCGCAACGGTGGCACGATCTCCGTGATCGGCGCCTATGGCGGTTTCATCGACAAGTTCCCGATGGGCTCGTTCATGAACCGGTCGCTGACCATGCGGTCCGGGCAGGCGCACGTGCAACGCTACATGCGGCCGCTGCTGGAACGGATCCGCAAGGGCGAGATCGACCCGAGCTTCATCATCACCCACACGATGCCGCTGGACGACGCCCCGCACGGGTTCGACATCTTCAAGAACAAGCAGGACGAGTGCCTGAAGGTGGTGCTCAAGCCGTAGCGCCGGGGACACCTGCGCCGGAACGAGGGAGGGCGCCGGGGCGGCGGCCCGAGCTGACGGGCCGCCGCCCCGGCGTTCCGTGCGACTGGCGGGGTCAGTGGCCGCGGTAGAGGGCGTCGACGTCGACGGCGAAGTGTGACTCGACCACCTCGCGCTTGATCTTGAGGGTGGGGGTGAGCTCACCGTCGGCCTCGGTGAGGTCCCGGGGCAGGATGCGGAAAATCTTGACCCTTTCGGCCCGGGACACCGTCTCGTTGACCTCATCGACGGCTCCCTGGATCTCCTTGCGCAGCTCGGGGCTCTCTCGTAGGTCCGCTATCGACCCGCGGGGATGGCCGTGGCTGGCCGTCCACCTCCCCCACTCCTGCGGGTCGATGGTGATCAGCGCGGTGACGTACGGCCGGTCGTCGCCGACCAGGACGCACTGGCTGACCAGGGGATGGGCGCGGATGCGTTCCTCGACCGGGGCGGGGGCGAGGTTCGTTCCCGCCGCCGTCACGATGATCTCTTTCGTACGGCCGGTGATGCGCAGGAAGCCGTCGTCGTCGAGGCTGCCCTGGTCCCCGGTGCGCAGCCACCCGTCCGCCGTGAACGTGGCCAGGGTGGCGTCGGGGTTGTTCCAGTAGCCGGCGAACACCATCTCGCCGCGAGCGATGACCTCCGCGTCGTCGGCGATGCGGATCTCCACGCCGGGTATCGGACGACCGACCGTGCCGATCCGCATCGCGGACGGCAGGTTCAGCGTCAACGCCGGTGACGTCTCGGTCAACCCGTACCCTTCGAGCGCGGTCAGGCCCGCGCCGCGGAAGAAATGACCGAGCCGCTCCCCGAGCGGGGCGCCACCGACGATCGCGGTGTGACAGCGTCCGCCCAGCGCGGCCCGCAGTTTCCGATAGACGATCACGTCGAACACCTTGCGCGCCAGCCGCAGCAGTCCTCCTGGGCCCTGTGGCGTGTCCATGGCGTGGCTGTAGCGGACCGCGACGGAGTCCGCGATGCTGAACAGCCACCCCTGATGTGCGTCAGCGGCTTTCTGCCGTGTCTGGGTGTGCATCTTCTCGAACACCCTCGGCACGGCGAGGATGAAGGTGGGGCGGTGCTGCTGTAGTTGCTTCAGTACGCCGGACATGTCGGAGCTGTGCACCAGGGTGGCGCGGGTCAGCACCATGCCGACCTGGATCAGGCGGGCGAACGCGTGCGCCAACGGCAGGAACAGCACCGTCGACGCTCCCGAGTGCAACAGCTCCGGCAGTACCGCCGTGGCGTTGGTGATGTCGCAGTAGATGTTGCGGTGCGTCAGCACGCAGCCCTTCGGTCGGCCGGTCGTGCCGCTGGTGTAGACGATCGTCGCCATGTCGCTGCCGGTGACCGCCGTGCGGCGCACGTCCACCTGGGCGTCGTCGACGGCCCGACCCTGACCGGCCAGCGCGATCAGGTCCCCGGCGTCGATCCGCCACACCTGACGCACCGCGGGCAGGCCATCGCGCACGTCGGCGAGCATCGCGGCGTGCTTGTCGGCCTCGATCACACACCCCACCGCGCCGGAGTCCGCGAGAATCCATTCCAACTGCTCCGGGCTGGACGTGTCGTAGATCGGTACGGTGACGGCCCCGATCGACCACAGCGCATAGTCGACGAGCGTCCACTCGTAGCGGGTGCGGCTCATCAACCCCACCCGGTCCCCGTGCCCGATCCCGGCGTCGATGAAGCCGCGGGCGAGAGCAAGCACGTCACCGCGGAACTGCGCGCACGTCACGGGTACGGCCCCGCGTGCCGATGGTCCCGCCGGCCAGGCCGGGGAGACCGGGACCGGACGCAGGAACTGCACCCCGTCCGGATCCTGACGCGCGTTGTCCCACACCATGTCCGCCAGGCCCGGCGAGGCGGCCCCCGTGACCACCGGCGCCACCGACATCTCCCGCACGTTCGCCGCACCCCCTCCACCACCGACGCCCGCCTGGCAACCGAAGCGGCTACGCGGTCATGATGACGGCACCGGCGGTCACCATGACGGTGAACGGGGAAACAGTCCCGCCTGTGAGGTGCCGACGCCCCGGCCGGGCCTGCCGCCCGGCCTGGTCGACAGCTCAGGCTGACGAACCGCTATTTGACCTTGCGAGTTGATCGGGCCACGATGTCCTCGTACTGGGGGTGCTTGACCAGCCATTCGCTGAGGAACGGGCAGAGCGGAACGACGGTCCGGCCTCTGGCCCGCGCGTCGTCCATCACCGCACGAGCCAGGGTCGACCCGACGCCCTTGCCCTCGAACTCCGGATCGACCTCGGTGTGGGTGTAGACGATGATGCTGCCGGTCAGCTGGTAGGTGACCACTCCGGCGACCACGCCCGCCTCGTCGCGCGCCTCGAATCGCTCCCGCGTCGGCGCGTCTGTCACGGTGAACTGCACCGGCCCATCCAACCACGCTGGTCAGCTGGGCTGCCCCCGCCGTCCGACGTCGTGAGCGGTCAGCTGGCGCGGGACTCAGCGAGGGCGAGCAGTTGCAGGGTGGCGCGGATGTGCTGCTTGTCGACGGCAGAGGTGCGAGGGTCGGCGAGTCGATCACGGATGGCCGCGATGTGCGCCTCCACACCCGGATCCGTCAGGGGCGGCGAGGGCTGCGGTATGTCCACTGGCGGCGGGGTGAGGGCGCGCAGCGCCACGCCGAGAGGTACGGCCAGGACCGCGCAGAAGGCGCGCACCTTGGGGAGCTCCGGGTGGTGCTGCCAGTCACCCGACAGCCACCGAAAGACGGTGGAGCGGCTGACGCCACTGCGAGCCGCCACTTCTGCGACCGACCAACCGCGCTCGTCGCGGGCGGCCTCGACCGCCTCGCGGACGAACCGCGCGAACGCTGCCTGCGCGGTTGCCGGCGTCTCACCCATGTCCTGGCCGTCGCTTCCCCCGTGGTCGACGCTCAGGCTAACCTCGATCGCCGACCGCCGCTGTCCGGCGCTGCGGCTCGGCATCGCACGATCACCCACGGTCACAGCAACTGTCGGCGCTGGGGGCGTTGAGCACCGGATTGACCCGTCGCGTTCGGCGACTCGGCCCGGTATCGCTGGATCCACTCGCGGTTGACGTCGTCGGCCTGCCGCTGGTGTCGGGGCACGACAGCGCGAACGTCCGGCATGTCCAGGCCGAGGAAATCCAGGATCCCACGCGTGGCGGCAACCATGTCCTCATCGAGATCCTCGTAGCGGACGACGTGGGGGCGCACACCGGCCGCGGAGAACCACGCCTGCCATCCGGCGTTGTGCTCTTCGATCGTCTGAATGAGGCCGTCGATCCCGTCCGTGTCGAAGTCCGGCTCCTGCCCGTTGCGGCCGCCGCTGATCTCGCCGTTACCACCGACGTACCAGACCTGGGTCTGCTCGGCCCGCAGCCAGGACACCGCCTGTGCCAGCACGTCGTCACGCCGCAGATACACGAACCGGGTATGACCGAATGCCCGCTCCAGCAACGCGACATCCTGGCCGGCGAGGTCGGGGTGGACCCCGCCGAGCTTGTCGACCAGCTCGTCGAGCGTGCCCCACATCAGCTTCGCCCCGAACACGCCGTTGGCGGTGCGGCCGGCGTCACGTGCCGCACGTACGTAGGCCGCGTGGTCGAACCCACCGTCAGCGGTGCGGGGAAGCAGCCATCGCTCAGCCCACAACGGCTCGTCCGGAGCGCGGAAGTACGCCTGCGGGTGGCCGGCGACGCCCGTGGACTCCAGTAACCCCAGTAGCAGCGAACTGCCGGTGCGCGGGGTAGCGCAGATGAAATAGGAGTCCACTCGATCTCCGACGGTCATCGGCACAGCATGACGTAACCGCTGTTGTCCTGACCAGGATGCTGGAGCGGTGGGAAGCGACATGGCCTCCGCCCGCGGGGTCTTCGGCCGTGGGCTGCACCGTCCGGGTTCCTTCGCCCGCCTCGTCCCGGTCCCGCTCCGGCGCGATCTGCCCAATCCCGTCCGACCGGCAGGCTGGTCAGGTGAAACTGGCAGTAGGAAGCCAGTCGGCGGGGGCCGGCCAGAGGGGAGTGCGCCGTGACGTCGGGGTCGATGAGCCAACGGATCAAGGGCCTGCTGAACAGCCCACGGGGGCGTGACCTGATGCAGCGGGGTCGCCGCCAAGCGGCCAAGCCCAGCACGCAACAGAAGCTTCAACAGCTCATGGCCCGCCTGACCGGCCGATCGAGCCGACGCCGCTGAGACATCCGGCGGACAGGGGCCAGTGGGAGCCGTCATCGTGAGCGACATCAGTTTCGGCGTTGACCGCCAGCGGGGCAGTGACTACGCCGACCTGTCCCGGCAGGTCCGCGAAGCGGGTCTGCTCGAGCGGCGGCGCGGCTACTACACCGTACGCATCAGTCTCGTCGTCGGTTCTTTCGCGGGGCTGTGGGCGCTGTTCGGGCGACTCGGTGAGTCCTGGTGGCAGCTCGGCGTGGCGGTGGCCCTCGCGGTGGTGATCGCGCAGGCCGGGTTCATCGGTCACGATGCCGGGCACCGGCAGATCGGTCGCTCGCGCCGGGCGAACGACCTGATCGGCATCGTGCACGGCAACCTCCTGACCGGGATCAGTTACGGCTGGTGGGTGGACAAACACAACCGGCACCACGCCCACCCGAACACCGAAGGCAAGGATCCCGATATCACCGTGGCGCCCCTGTCATTCACCGCCGACCAGGTCCGGCGGCGGCGCGGCCTCGGCGCACTGTTCGTCCGTCACCAGGCGTACCTCTTCTTTCCACTACTTCTGCTGGAGGGCCTGCACCTGCACGCCATCAGCCTGCGGGCTGTCCTCGGCCCGCGCCGCCTGGCGCGTCGGCCCGCCGAGGCGGGGCTGCTGGCCCTGCATCTGGGCGGCTACCTCGCCGCGGTGTTCCTGGTCCTGAGTCCCGCGCAGGCGGTCGTGTTCATCCTCGTCAACCAGGGCGTGCTGGGCCTCTACCTCGGCTGTTCCTTCGCCCCCAACCACAAGGGCATGCCGATCCTTGGCGCCGAGGACAACCTCGACTACCTGCGGCGGCAGGTCGTCACCTCCCGCAACGTCCGGGGCGGGAGGTTCCTCGACACCGTGTTCGGCGGTTTGAACTACCAGATCGAACATCACCTGTTCCCGAACATGCCGTGCCCCAATCTGCGTCGCGCCCGGCCACTGATCCAGCGGTTCTGCGCCAAGCACGACGTCGACTACCACGAAACCAGTCTGGGCCGCTCCTGGGCGGAAGGGCTGCGCCACCTGCGGGAGGTGGGAAGCCCCGATCCTCGAACCGACGCCGCGGTGCGCTAAGGCGCCATTGCGCCATCTCGGAGGTCGGCTGTCCTCGCGGCGCCGAGGGTGGTCATCGGTACGTCCGCGCCCGTGATTCACCCGCCCAAGCTATACAAAAGGGCCGATTCGACGGGCCGATTCGACGGCGCAGTCGGACAATAAGTATTAATCAGGCAGGATGATTTCCGGGAGTAGTTATGGCAAGCAGGAGACCCTCGACCAGGCGATCGGCCCTGATGCTCGCTTTCGCCGCAGGGGCGTTGACCGGGGCGGCCGGCATGCTGACGTTGCGGCGCCGCTGGCAGGAGGCCGACACCCCGACCGACGAGGCCGGTGCCCAACTGGGCCAGTCGGCCCCGCCACTGGGCGGACGATACGACAGCCCCTCGCAGAAATCCGTGAGCACGCCAGCGGCCCAGCAGGGCTGAACCGACAACCCACTGCTCTAGGCGGACGTGGCCACCCAGGTCCTCGTCGGGGCATCTGGCCGTTCGGCGCGGCATAAGAGAAAGAGGCCACTCATGGCGGAGCGTTCCAGCGGCAGCCCTGGCGGCGCATCTGCCGACACGCCAGTCGCTGAGCTCGTGCAGCGCGCCACGGAACAGATCACCCGGCTGGTCCGCGACGAGTTGACGATGGCGCGGGCGGAGATGACCGCGAAGGGCAAACGAGCCGGCTCTGGCGCCGGGATGCTCGGCGGCGGCGCGATGCTCGGTTTCTACGCCGGCGGCATGCTCGTCGCCACCGTCGTGCTGACACTGGCCGCGATCATTCCGGATGCACTGGCCGCCTTGATCGTCACCGTCATCCTCGCCGTGGCCGCCGCAATCGTGGCGAAACGCGGCAAGCAGCAGGTAACCCAGGCCATGCCCGCCACGCCAACGGCGACTCGGGACAGCGTACGCGCGGACGCCGAGACGATACGAAACGCGGCCAGTCGGAGGCAGCCATGAGCACGCCAGCGGGAAGCGACTCGGAACAGACCCGACGCGAAATCCAGCAGACGCGCGCGCAACTCGGCGAGACCGTTGCCGCCCTGGCCGCCAAGACCGACGTCAAGACCCGCTTTCGCACCAAGGCCACGACCGCTGCGGATGAACTCCGACAGCGCGTCACCCAGGTCAGTCGGTCCGCGAAGACCACGGCGACCCAGATGACGCGCACGATGAGCCAGAAGACCTCCCAGCGCGCCAAGTCGGTCACGCGGAGAGCCCAGCAGACCACCACCGCGGTACGAGGATCGGCGACAGCAGGCACCCAGACCACCGGTAAGGCCGGCTCGGCCCTTGTCACCTCCGCCCGCGCCGCGTCAACCAGGATCGGCGGCTCGATACGCGCGAAACCCGCGCCGGTCCTGGTCGCCACCGGCGCCGCGGCCAGCCTCGCGGTCATGGCCTATCGACGTCGCCGCCTGAGGTGACGGAGAGTGCAACGGGTGGACTGCGACGACTGAAACGCTCGCGCCTCCGCCACTCTCATGCGCCGATGCCGGCGCGTGGTTTCATGGCGAATGGCAATGCCGCATCATCCGTTCGGCTAGGTTTCAGCTGACCTTTGGTCTAGTCTCTGCTCATACGGTTGGCGCCGGACAGGCGGAGCGCGGCCGGTGCGATGCGGAGGAACCAGCATGATCACCACCACCGACCGGCCCGCGACAACGACCACTCCCGTTGACCACGACGCCTCGACCGACTCACCCGCCACCAAGCTGCTTCTCGCGATGGCGGCGCTGCCGGCGGACCACCCGTCGCGCGCCGCGCTGCGGGACCGGGCGATCGAGGCATGGCTTCCGCTGGCCAATCATCTCGCCCGGCGCTACAGCGGGCGCGGCGAGCCGACCGGAGATCTGATGCAGACCGCGGCACTGGGACTGATCAAGGCGGTCGACAAGTTCGACCCCTCCCGGGGTGTCGACTTCGCCGGTTACGCGATCCCCACGATCGTCGGGGAACTGAAGCGCCACTTCCGGGACCGCACGTGGGACATCCGGGTGCCCCGCCGGCTCCAGGAGATGCGGCTGGCGATCTCGGATGCCAACAGCACCCTGCTGCAGACGTTGGGTCGTTCGCCGACCGTCGCCGACATCGCCGCTCACCTCGGGCTCACCGAGGAACAGGTGCTGGAAGGGCTGGAGGGTGCGCGGGCGTACAACGCGGTGTCGCTGTCCACCCCGGTCGGTGACGGTGAGCGCGGCACCGAGCTGGGCGAGATGCTGGGCGACGAGGACGCCGAGTTCGCCCTGGCCGAGCTGCGAGTGGCTCTCGGGCCGGCGCTCGCCACGCTCGACGAGCGGGAGCAGAAGATCCTCACCCTGCGCTTCTACGGCAACCAGACGCAGAGCGAGATCGCCGACCAGGTTGGCGTCTCGCAGATGCACGTGTCCCGCCTGCTGGCCCGCGCGCTCGCCAAGCTGCGTACGCAGCTGGTCGACACCTTCTGAGCCGCTGCCCGCAGCATCCGTGACGCGCGCGTCCGCGGCCGGGGCCACCTCGCCCCTGTGGTAGACAGTCGGACGTGGTGGAGGCGAGCCAGTCCGAGCGCAGCGTCGACGACACGGTTCTCGACGCGGCCCGTGACTGCGTGTTGGCGTACGGCGTGCGTCGCACGACGATGACGGATGTGGCGCGACGCGCCAGCGTCTCGCGGATGACCGTCTACCGGCGCTGGCCGGACGTGCAGTCCCTGATCGGGGACCTGATGAGCCGGGAGTGGCATCAGGTGCTGATGGCCGCGGCGGACGCCGAGACCGGCGGCTCGGCCCGGTCACGTCTGGTGTCGCGGGTGGTCGCCGTGGCGGGGCAGCTACGGGATCACCCGCTGCTGTGCAAGATCCGTGACGTCGATCCGGAGGTGCTGCTCCCGTACCTGCTCGACCGGCGGGGCAACGGGCAGGACGAGATGCTCCGGTTCCTCGCGGCGGCGCTGGTCGATGGTCACGAGGACCGCTCGATCCGGCCCGGCAAGCCCGACGTCATGGCCCGCGCGGTCTTTCTGACCACGCAGTCCTTCGTGCTGTCCGTCCGCACGGTCGCCGACGACGTGCCGCTCGCCGAGTTCGACCGGGAGCTGGCGCTGCTCGTCGACGGCTACCTGCGATCGGCCTAGGCTCCGTCCCGCGAATCCTGAGTGCCGTTCGCTGAACTGGTGTGACTCGCCAGCATGAGCAGGACGTGCTCGTTTTCTCCGTGGCGCACGGTGTCGATCTGTTGGAAGCCGAGCTTCTCCAGCAGCCGGACGGAGCCGGTGTTCGTGCCGACCGGGTCCGCGTAGAGCGGCCGGGTCTTTTCCCGGCCCAGGAACAGCCGCAACGCCTCGGTCCCCACACCCCGACCCCAGTACCGCCGGTCCAGCCAGTAGCCGATGAACCGTTGGTCCTGGATCCACCAGGCCACGATGCTGCCGGCCGTGGCACCGTCGATGGTCACCGTCTGGACGAAGACACCGGGATCGCCGAGAACCTTCGTCGTCCAGTGCTTCATAAAGGTCTCCCGGTCACGCGGAGTGAACTTCGACCGGCGGACCGACTCGGGATCGTTCTCCTGTTGGTGGAACACCTCCAGATCGGCTTCCTCGACATCCCTCAACTGCACCTGGGCACTCATGCCACCGATTCTGGCGGCCACCACCGACACGATCCCGATGTCGAAGCCCGGAACTGGTTCGAGTTGGCTCTGGAACACCTAGCCGGTGATGACGCGCAGGGCCCGCGGGCAAACCTCGACGTGCAGCTGGTCGGTCCGGCCGACGGGATCACCGTCGCCGTACACGGTCATCGGACGGTCGGCGCACACGGTGACCGACGTGCCGCGGTAGGAGAAGACGTGTCGGCGCTCCACGTGCCGGCCGGTGCGCATCTGTCGCAGCGCGATCGGGAACAGCAGCTTCGGCGCGTGTCCGATCACCACGACGTCCATCGTCCCGTCGTCGGGCTGCGCCGCCGGGGCGACGTGCAGGCCACCGCCGTAGTACCCGCAGTTGGCGACCACCACCGTGTAGGCGTACGTCTGCTCCGTCCGGCCGTCCACCGTGATCGTGTACCGGGTGCGCGGCCAGCGCAGCAGCGCCCGCAGGCCGGCGGTGGGATACACCAGCGGTGCGGGCAGGCGCGACCGGTTCGCCAGCTCGTTGGCCGCCGCGTCGACGCCGACGTAGACGCTGCCGACGATGGTCCGACCCGCGACGCGGAGGACGTCGAGGTGCCGCGGCCTTCCGTGCAGCAGCAGGTCCGCGACCGCGTCCGGGGAGTGCGGCAACCCGAGCTGGCGGGCGAAGTCGTTGCCGCGTCCGGCGGGGACGACGCCGAGCAGTCCGTCGGTGTCGGCGACGACGCCGGCGAGCAGCCGGATGGTGCCGTCGCCCCCGGCGGCGACGACCACCTCACCGGTGTGCATCGCCGCCGTGGCGCACTGGCGGGCCTGCTCGACCGTCTGGGTGTATTCGACCCGGATCCGGGCGCCGGCGGCGCGGAGCAGATGGGCCACCGGCATCAGGCGGGACAACCCTCGGCGCGCGGTGGGCCCGAGGATCACTGCGAAGGACCGCACCTACGGCACCAGGATGCCGGGATTGAGGATGCCGGCCGGGTCCAGCTGCTGTTTGACCGCCCGCAGCAGGTCCACGGCGACGTCGCCGATCTCGGCGGCGTACCAGGCCCGATGATCCGCGCCCACACCGTGGTGGTGGCTGATGGTGGCGCCCGCGGCGGCGATCGCGTCGCTGGCCGCCGCTTTCGCCTTCCGCCAGCGCTCGACCGGATTCGAACCGGGAGAGCAGATCACCGTGAAGTACAGCGACGCGCCGGTCTCGTAGACATGGGACACGTGCGCCAACACCAGCGCCCCGTCCGGCAACGCGTCGAGGATCGCCTGCCGGACCCGGTCGTGCACCGCCGGCAGCGCCGACCAGTACGCCGCGGTTTCCAGGGTCTCCGCGAACGCCCCGGCGTCGAGCAGCGCGTCCCGCAGATACGGGGCGTCGAAGCGGTGCCGTGCCCACTGCTGACCCGGCTCTTCGCCCAGTGGCACCCCGCCGTGCGCCGCCAGGACATCAGCGGCCGCTTCGACGGTGGGATGGACGTCCGTTCCTTCGTATCCGGCGATGAGCTGGCAGCCGCCGTCGGCGCGCCCGGATCCCGTCGCCCCGATCATGGTCTCGACCTCGTCGGACAGGCGGAGCACCGTGGGCCGCGGTCCGTCCTGCGCCAGCCGCCGCACGGCGTGCAGGCCGTCGGCGAACGACTTGAACCGCCAGCCCTCGTAGTGTGACCGCGCCGGTAGAGGCCGGATCCGAACGGTCACGTCGGTGATGACGCCGAGTGTCCCCTCGCTGCCGAGGAAGAGGTGTCGCAGGTCGGGGCCGGCGGCCGAGGCGGGGGCGCGGCCCGCCCGGACGGTGCCCCGCGGTGTGGCGACCGTCAACGCCACGACCATGTCGTCGAAGCGGCCGTAGCCGGCGGACGCCTGACCGGATGACCGGGTGGCGGCGAATCCACCAATGGTGGCGTACTCGTAGGACTGTGGGACGTGGCCGAGGGTGAACCCGTGCTCGGCGAGCAGCTCCGCGGCCCGTGGGGCGCGTAGTCCGGCCTGGAGCGTGGCGGTCCGCGACAACGGGTCGATGGCGACGACGCTGCTCAGCCGGCTCAGGTCGACGGCGAAGTGCTGCTTCGCGGACGGCGTGAGCCCGCCCACGACCGAGGTGCCGCCGCCGAACGGGACCACGGCCACCCGGTACCGGGAGCAGATGTCGAGGATGGACACGACCTCGGCGTGGTCGGCCGGGCGGAGCACGGCCTGCGGGGCTACCCGCACCTTGCCGTGCCGGTGGCGCAGCAGGTCGGGCGTCGACATGCCCGACGAGTGCCGTGCCCGGGGGTCGTGGGCGGTGACCACCCGCTCGGTGCCCAGGGTCTGTCGCAGCGCGTTGAGGACCGCGTCGTCCAGCTCGCAGTCGGGCACCGTCACCTCGGCCAGCGGTACGGCCGGCGGCGGGGGTGTCAGGTCGAGCACCTGCGCCAGCAGCGTCGAAGCGGCGTCCGGTAGCGCCTTCGCGTTCTTGGTGGTGCCCCAGCGGGCCCACCCGACGGTCGACGCTTCCCCTTCCATATTCATGTGTGACAGAGTGACACCGAACGTCACTGCATCGCAAGGAGGCGTGTGAAAACCTCGCTGACCGTCTCCCGCCGGGAACGTGACCTCACCGAGCTCGCCGCCGGGGCGCCCGTCGACGTCCTGGTCGTCGGGCTGGGTGTCACCGGCGCCGGAGTGGCGCTCGACGCCGCCAGCCGCGGACTGTCCGTGGTCGCCGTCGACGCCGACGATCTCGCCCATGGCACCTCCCGCTGGAGCTCCAAACTGATCCACGGCGGCCTGCGATATCTCGCACACGGCCAGGTCGGCATCGCCTACGAGAGCGCCGCCGAGCGCCACCTGCTGCTGACTCGCACCGCGCCGCACCTGACGCGCCCGTTGCCGATGTTGCTGCCGGCGACCGCGTACACCAGCCGTTGGCAGGCGGGCGCCGCGGCGGCCGGCCTGCACGCCGGAGACCTCCTGCGTGCCTGCGCCGGAACCTCCCGACGGACCCTGCCCGGAACGCGCAGGCTCGGCTCGGCCGAAGCGGGCGCGATGGCACCCGCCCTGCGGCCGGCCGGCCTCCGCGGAGCACACCTGTCCTGGGACGGCCAGCTCTGCGACGACGCTCGCCTCGTCGTCGGCCTCGCGCGCGCCGCCACGGCGCACTCCGCCCGCGTCCTGACCCGCTGCCGGGCGATCAGCCTGCACCGGGAGGGCGCCACCATCGAGGACACCCGTACGGGGGCACGCATGCACGTCGCCGCCCGCGCCGTCATCAACGCCACGGGCGTGTGGGCCAGCGACCTGACCCCGCACGTCCGCCTACGCCCGTCCCGGGGAACCCACATCGTCCTGTCCGCCGCCCGTCTGGGCGGACTCTGGGCCGGCCTCACCATCCCGGTCCCCGGCGAGTTCACCCGCTACGTCTTCGCCCTGCCCCAGACCGACGGCCTGGTGTACGCCGGGCTGACCGACGAGCCGGTGAGCGGACCGGTCCCCGATGTACCGCAACCCACCGACGCCGACATCGCGTTCCTGCTCGACGTCCTCAACAGCGTCCTCGATCAGCCGCTGCAACCCACCGACGTCCTCGGTGCCTACGCCGGGCTACGGCCGCTGCTCGCCGACGCCGACACCCGAACCGCCGACCTCTCCCGCCGACACGCCGTCATCGACGACCCCGACGGGATCATCAGCGTGATCGGCGGCAAGCTCACCACCTACCGCCGGATGGCCCAGGACGCCGTCGACACCGCCGTCCGTCAGCGCCGCCTCGCTGCCGGCCCCTGCCGCACCCGTCGCCTCCCGCTGCCCGGAGCGGCGAGCAGAACACAGCTGGCCCGGGTCCCCGCGCCACGCCGGCTCATCAACCGGTACGGCACCGAGGCAGTCGACGTCCTGGCCGACGCGCCCACCGAACTCCGGCGGCCGATCGGCCCCGACATCCCGGTCACCGGCGCGGAACTTCTCTGGGCCGCCCGGCACGAACTCGCGCTCACC
The DNA here is from genome assembly GCF_018070045.1 of Micromonospora sp. U21. GTDB lineage: Bacteria > Actinomycetota > Actinomycetes > Mycobacteriales > Micromonosporaceae > Micromonospora. The sequence continues at coordinate 27,958 of NZ_JAGPYK010000043.1, read as the reverse complement.
GTCGACGACCTGCTCGACCGACGCACCCGCATCGGACTCGTCCCGGCGCACCGCGAGGCGGCACTGCCGACGGCGCGAGACGTCCTCGCGCTGGCCGCCGAGGCGTGACTGGATATTCCGCCTGAAGTCCGACCATTTCCTCTTCCCCTGCTAGCGTCGTACCTGTCCCAGGAGAGCTGGGCGGAGCCGGTCCCACGGCGGTCCACGCCGCCCGTCACGGGTGCTGCCGGAGATGACCGTGCGATCACGGTCCGCACGAGTCGCGGAGGATCCGGGGCCATGTTCGAGGGATTCGAGGAGTTCGACATCCCTACCTCGGGGGCGACGATCCACGGACGCCGTGGCGGAAGCGGCCCCCCGGTTCTCCTCCTGCACGGCATTCCAGAGACGCACCTCATGTGGCACCGCGTAGCGCCGCAGCTTGCCGAGAACCACACCGTGGTCGTCACCGACATGCGCGGCTGGGGGGACAGCAGTAAACCGCCCAGCGCCGCCGACCATGAGCCGTACAGCATGCGAGCGATCGCCCGCGACCAGATCGAGGTCATGCGAAGTCTGGGTCATGAGCGGTTCAGGCTCGTCGGGCACGATCGCGGAGCGCGGTGCGCCTACCGTCTCGCGCTCGACGAACCAGACGTCGTCACCCGGCTCGCCGTCCTGGACGTCGTACCGGTCGGCGACGTGTACGACCGTGCCGACAAGACGTTCAGCCTCTCGTACTGGGTCTGGTCCTTCCTGGCGGCACCGGCGCCGGTGCCCGAGCGGTTCATTGACGCGGCTCCCGCCGTCCTCGTGGACTTCATGCTCGACACGTGGCCTGAGGTGAAGGACGCGTTCCCAGCCGAGGTGCGAGCCGCCTACGTCAGGCAGTTCAGCGATCCCGCTACCGCCCACGCGATCTGCGAGGAGTTCCGCGCGGCCGCGACGTTGGACTACCAGCAGGACGAGGCGGACCGAGGCAACCGCAAGATCGCGTGCCCGGTTCTGTTTCTCTGGAGTCAACGGGGTCAGGTCGCGAAGCTCTATGACGACCCGCTCGGCATCTGGAGGCAATGCTCCGACGACGTTCGCGGCGGGCCGGTCCCGGTTGGGCACTTCATTCCGGAAGAGGCTCCCGAGGAGACCGCACGGCAACTACTGGATTTCCTGAGGTAGGGCCGTTCCGCAGGCCGAACGCCGAGGCGGCCGGCGAGTGGAGGCGACCGTACGGCCGGGACATAGGGTGCGAGTCGCGCCGACCGTCGCCGTGCCACGCCGACACTGAGGAGTCACCAGCATGTCCGGACCGATCGTTCCGCTCACGCTCGGCACGTGGCCCACACCGGTGGAACCGATGCCCCGCCTGGCCACCGCGCTCGGGCTCGGTCACGATGATCTTCTCGTCAAGCGGGACGACCTCACCGGCCTCGGCGGCGGCGGCAACAAGATCCGCAAGTTGGAGTGGACGGTCGCCGAAGCCCTCGCGAATGACGCCGACACGCTGGTCACCACGGGGGCGCCACAGAGCAACCACGCCCGGCTCACCGCCGCGGCCGCCGCGCGCCTCGGTCTGCGCGCCGTGCTGGTGTTTCCGGGTGAACCGGCGGCGGCTCGAACCGGCAACCTCGTTCTGGATGCGTTCCTCGGCGCCGACGTCGTCTTCACCGGTACGCAGGGTCGGCAGGCGCTTGCAGACGCCGCCATGCGGGTGTGCGACCGGCTGCGTTCCGAAGGTGCACGCCCCGCCCTCATCCCGTTCGGCGGGTCCACCCCGTTGGCGGCCCGCGGTTACGCACAGTGTGGCGAGGAGTTGCTGTCCCAGGTGCCCGACCTGCGTACCGCCGTGGTCGCGCTCGGCTCCGGCGCCACGATGGCCGGGCTCGTCGCGAGCCTGGGCCCGGACCGCACGCTGGGTGTCGATGTGGGGGCGGTGGACGACCCCCGGCAGCGCGTCGCGGGGTTCGTCGCTCCGCTCGCGCCGGACGTTCGCGCCGACGACCTGCGGATCGACCGTGACCAGGTCGGGAAGGGCTACGCAAGCCTGACCGCGACGGTCGAGGAGGCGCTGACGCTCGTCGCCCGGCTCGAGGGGATCATCCTCGACCCCACCTACACCGGGCGCGCGATGGCGGGACTCATCGCGGCGATTCGGCGAGGCGAGATCGAACCGGGCGACACGACGGTCTTCATCCACACGGGCGGGCTTCCCGGGATGTTCGGGCACCCCGAGATTCCCGCGTTCGCCGAGAGCCTCTCGCCTGGACGATAGGGAACACCGGTCGGCGTCGTCCGGGTTGGTGGGCGTCGGCGGCGACGAGCCGACCGTGCCCCGTGGTTGGATGTGCGCCGTGCGGCTGTCTGCTGGATCGGTGTGCTGGTCGGTGGTTGCCGGCTCGGCGGTGGTGCATGTGGCTGGCGCGCTGTCGGGCGCGTTGGTCCTCGCGGGGCAGGCGACCGGGGTGGCACTGACCGGCCTCGCGGTGATCGTGCTGTTCGGTGCCGGGCGCGGTCGCGTCGCCGTGGCCGCTGGTGTCGGCGTGCTCGCCGTCGACGCCGTGGTGTCGGCGAAGGGCTCGGACGGGCCGAGGTACCTGTCGCCGTTCTACGCGCCGCTGAGCGCTCCACGTCCGTCCGTCGGCGAGGATCTCGCGTGGCTGGGTGAGGCGTTGTCGGCGCAGGTCACGCAGCATTGGCCGGCATTGCTGGGCCTGGCGTTGATCTGCGGCGGATCGGTCGTGACGTTGACCGATCGGGCGCGGACCGACACACGGTGGCTCCGTTGGGTCGCATGGGCCGCCGTCGCAGGGCTGGCCGTCGCCCTGCTCGTCTCCGTCGGCGGAGGCGGTCTGCCCCGGCTGCTGGTCGCGCTCGCCGCGCAGTTGCCGACCATCGCCGCGGTTGTCGCCGGGCTGACGGTGCTCGTGGTGGCCGCCGGCCGACAGCGGCGGTTCGGCGTTCCGGGCATGCTGGGGGCCTTGGTGCTGATCGCAGCCGTCATCGACGCTGACCTGGCGGCTGTGGCGCCGCTCCGCCCAGTTGTCCTGGAACAGATGCACTCGTTCAGCCAGCAGTCCGCGTTCCTTGAGCCGGGCATCCGCTCGCACGTGGAGGTTGCCGTGGCGCTCGGCCACACTTCCTCACCCGGCTTGGCGACGGCACCGCTGCTGGGGCTCATGCCGGTCCTTGCGATCGCACTGCTCGTGTTCGCGGCGCCGGCCTGGGGCCATGGGTCCAGCCGCCGCGATGGCGATGACGGGGCGCGAGGCATGGATCCCGGCGACGGAGACGACCGGCGAGGTCACCACGACGGACGCGGTCTGGAGGGGACCTGACCGCAGGCGGGTAACTGGCCCGTTCGTGCACCGTCGGTTTCCGGACCCCGTGCACCCCCGGACCTCGTATCGTGACGATGTCCCTGGTCAGCGCGGACGGTGAGGTGCATGGACGACGGAGAACGCGAGCAGGCGTTGCTCACCGCCCTGACCACCGAGCATTTCGTGCTCCAGACCTCCCGCAGCGCCACCGTCACCGAGTCGGTCGGCCGGGCGACGGTCTTCCTCTCCATGCTCTCCGCCGCACTGATCGGGCTCGGTTTCGTCGCCAGCAACGCGGCGTTCGTCGGGCCGTACCTCGGGGCGGTGCTTCCCACGCTGATGATCACCGGACTGCTCACTTTCCTGCGGCTGGTGCAGAACATGGTGGAGAACGAGCTGGATCTCGCGCGGATCCAGCGCATCCGGGCGTACTACCAGCACCGGCTGGCCGGCGAGCACGACTTCTTCGCCGATGCGGTGCAGGGCGAGGGCATCATGCGGGCGAGTTGGGCGGCGGTCGGCAACGCGCCTGGGCGGGCGCAGCTGTTGCTCACCACGGCGGCGATGGTGGGTGCGGTGAACGCGCTGCTGGCGGGGCTCTCGGTCACGCTGCTGGCCGGACTTGCGGGGCTGTCGTCCGGGTTCGCGATCGGCGTCGGCACCGTGTCGGCGCTGCTGGCCTTCGCCGCCCAGGTCGCCTACATCAACCGTGCGTCGATTTCCGTACCCGGGTAGGACGCCCGGAGTGGGCCAGCCGACAGAAGTGGTGGGTACTCGTGTGCCACCGGCGCGAACCGCCATGATGGGGCGGTGAAGATCCTGTCCATCCAGTCTTCGGTCGCCTACGGCTACGTCGGCAACTCAGCGGCCGCCTTCCCCCTCCAGCGGCTCGGGCACGAGGTCTGGCCGGTGTTGACGGTCCACTTCTCCAACCACACCGGGTACGGCTCATGGCGTGGGCCGCTGCTGGAGCCGGCCCAGGTGGCCGAGGTGATCGATGGCATCGCGGACCGCGGGGTCCTCGGCAGCGCCGACGCGGTGCTGTCGGGCTACCAGGGCGACCCGGCGATGGGCGCGGTGATCCTCGACGCGGTGGACAGGGTCAAGGAGGCCAATCCGGCCGCCGTGTACTGCTGTGACCCGGTGATGGGGGACATCGGCCGCGGGATGTTCGTCCGGCCGGGTATCCCGGAGTACATGCGGGACATCGTCGTCCCACGCGCCGACATCATCACCCCGAACCATTTCGAGCTGGACTTCCTCGCCGGCCGTACGACGAACTCCCTGACCGAGGTGCTGGCGGCGGTCGACGTGGTGCGCGAGACGGGACCGCGGCACGTCCTGGTCACCAGCGTCCTGCACGGCGACGTCCCGGCGGGGTCACTGGAGGTGGTGGCGGTCTCGGACGAGGGCGCCTGGGCGGTCACCACGCCGCTGCTGCCGATCAACCCGAACGGCGGCGGCGACGTCACCGCGGCGTTGTACCTCGCGCACCTGTGCACGACGGGCTCGCCCGCGACGGCGCTGGAACGCACCATCGCCTCCGTCTTCGCCGTCCTGGAGGCGACCCTCGCGGCGGGCACCCGGGAGATCCAACTGATCGCGGCCCAGGACGCGATCGCCGAGCCGCCAACCAGGTTCGCCGCCCGGCGGCTGCGCTGACCCACCGGTACGCCGTCCCGCGAGCCGAGCCGGGCAACCACCCTCTGTTGCTGATCCGCAACCCGTAGTGTCGTCAATCGGGTGACCGTGAACGGGCGCGACGGGGTGATCGATGGCTGCGGAGAGCGACGCCCGGTCGGCGGACCCCGGCCGGAGGAATCCGGCGCATCCGGCGTTCCTGGAGTTGTTCTTCGACCTGGTCTACGTCTTCGCGCTGATCTCCCTCGCCGAGAAGCTGGCCCACGAGCTCACCTGGACGGGCACCGCCCAGACACTGGTGTTGCTGCTCGCGTTCACGTTCATCTGGGCGTTGACCGCGTGGGCGGGTGACACGCTCGACCGGGCGCGGTCAGTGATCCAGGTGCAGTTCATCGGGACGACGGCGGCGAGCCTGTTGCTGGCGGCCACGGTCCCCGACGCGTACGGCAGCCGCGGCATGCTGTTCGCGAGCACGTACCTGGCCATCCACCTCGGCTCCAGCCTCTACCTCGTGATGGTCGTACGGGAGCCGTTCCTGCGGGGGAGGAGCAGCCGGGTCCTGCTCTGGGAGGCCATCGCCGGGATTGGATGGATCGGTGGGGCACTCCTCGGCGACACGGCTCGCCTGGTGCTCTGGGCGGTGGCCATCGGGATCGAGTACGCCGCGGCCGCGCTCGGCTGGCCCGTGCCGGGACTGGGGCGTTCGCACTCCGAGGAGTGGCGGCTGGCCGGTGAGAGACTCTCCGAGCGGTACCGCCAGTTCGTCATCGTCGCGCTCGGCGTATCGATATTCGCGGTCGCCGAGGCCTTCAGCGAGAGCGACTACACGGCTCCCCGGGTCTGGGCGCTGGTGGTCGTGTTCCTGATCGTGGTGCTGATGTGGCGGATCTACATCTACCGCGCCGGAGAACTGCTGACCGACGCGATCACCAAGTCGACGAGACCCTCCCTGCTCGGCCAGTCCGCCGCGGTCACCCACCTGATCATGGTGGCCGGCATCGGGGGTGCGGCGGTCACCGGCAAGCTCGTCGTCGATCGGCCGTTCGGCGAGACCACCCCACCGTCCTGGGCTGCGGTCATCCTCGGCGGCCCGGCTCTCTTCCTGTTCGGCCGTGGGGTGCTCGACTACACCGTGTTCGGTCGGGTGTCCAGGTCGAGGCTGGCTGGTCTGGTCCTGCTGGGTGTGGTGGCGCCGGCGACGTACCTGCTGCCGCCGCTCGTGGTCGCTCTCCTCGCCATGATCGTCCTGGCGCTGGTCGCCGTGGCGAACCTGCTGAGCACCCGGCTGCATCCCCGAACGGCGGCACCACCGGCGCTGCGCTGACCGGGTCGGGTAAGTGCCGCCGACGGTGGTGGTGCCGGCTCACCGGGCGGGCAGCGGAGCGCTGGTCAGTCGCGAGCGGGGGGCCACCGTCTCGACGATCAGCGTGAGCAGCAGGACCAGGTTCGCCACGACCATGATGGCGAGCGGTGGCAGCAGGGGCATGGCGGGTCCGAGGGCGCCCAGCACGACGAGCCCCAGCACCCGTGGCCAGAGGATCCGACCGGTGACCACGAAGTCGAACAGGCAGCTGCCGAGCAGGAACAAGGCGGGCCCACCCAGGATCGCGACGATCCAGCCCGGCGGCGCCGCACCGAACGGACGGCCGATGACGAGCATGTCACTGGCCGAGATGACCACCACTCCCGCGACCATGACCAGGTGGGTGTACGAGGTGGCGGTGCCGGGGCGGACCCGCTCCACCGTCGAGACGGCATCCGGTGCCAGCAGCTGTCGTATCCGGTGGAAGTACATCTGGAACAGCAGGAGCGCGTTGGCGAGCGCGATCGTGCACGCCGCCACCCGGCTGACCTCGAAGTCGCTGGCGGCCAACCCTATGCCGACGGTCAGGATCAACTCGCCGAGAGAGATGATGAAGATCTGCCGGTGCCGTTCGGACAGGTGGGCGCCGGTGAAGATCTGGCTGGCGAGTTCGGTCCGACCGAGCCTCGGTGTCGGCCAACCGATCCGGGCCGACCCGAGGTCTACCGCCACCGCGATGGACCAGAGCACCAGTCTGGCCGTGCCGTCCACGAGGGCTCCGGCCACCCATGGCCCGACGGTGACGCCGAACCAGAAGAAGACGCGGATGCTCCTGGCCTGGATCGGCCGGTTCACGCGGGTGCCGGGAATGAGGACGGAATCCCGGACCAGGTGGATGGCGAAGTACGCCGCGACGAAGAGCCACCCGTGTGTGCCGAAGGCCCGCGGGATCGCGATGGCCATCACCAGGGTGCCGAACATGATCACGAGAACGGTGGCCTGGATCAGCGGCAGCCGCGGGTTGAACAGGTCGGTGAGCCAGGCGGTCAGCACCCAGACCCACCATGCCGCCAGCAGCAGGACGGCGGTCTGCGCCGCGTTGCGCGCGCTGAGGTCGCCCACCAGCCCTGCGGCGAGCCGGGAGAACATGAAGATGTAGACCAGATCGAAGAAGAGCTCCAGGAACGTCGGAAACTCGGGCTCGCCGCGTCGGCGAAGAATCCGGGGTAGCGGACTCGACGTCACGGCGTCTGCCTCCTAGGGGACGCCCGACCGGGAGCGGAGGCGCTGGGCAACGTGGCAAGGTACCTGTCACCTCTGAACCTACAAAACAGGACATGCTCGGACACCCGAAAGGGCGCATCTGGGGGCGCGTCATCGACCGGGCGCGCCAGCCGGCCACGGACGGAGGCCGCGCGAGCACAGTGGACGCCGGCGTCGCGCGGGCATCTGATCGCCAACGGTGGCTGCACCGCCTGACCAGACCCGCCGTTTCCGGGTGGGGCCCGGGCGGGCACTCGCCGGTGACTCGCGAGCGGCCGCCCGGGCCCTTCCTCTCCGTACGCCCCTCAGCAGCGGCCGAGATCCTCCCACTGCTGGGTCCAGCCCGGCTCGGACCCCTGTGTCCAGTACCGTGCCCGCCACAGGTGCCTGCCGTCACCCGACGGCGGACCGCTCGGGTCGCCGTACCTGCTCTTTTCGTGCTTCACCGTCTGGCCCCCGGTGTAGGCCGTGCCGAAGGCCCACTCGGGCGCGGTTGAACAGTTGGCGGCTGGCGGCGGTGTGGTGGGAGGCGTCGTGGGAGGCGTCGTCGGCGGGTTCGTCGGGGTCGAGCAGCCACCCGTCGAGTCGACCGTGTCGGCGAACGTGCTGCCCGCCGATCGGTACGCCGCCGTCTTCGTCGTCACCTGCGCCGGGGTGAGTGCCTGGTTCTTCGCGAACAGCACCCAGTCGACCTGCTGGATGTAGGTGCTCAGCCCGCCCGAGTGGGGGACCCGGCTGTCGGGGCCGCCTGGCTCGCACTGAGCCAGGTCACCGACCCGGACGAGGCGGTGCGCCTGCACCCCCGCATGCTGCTGGACGTAGACCCCGCGGCCCGCGCCAGGTGATCCGCTGAAGCGGTGCGTAGCTGCACCGACCGAGCGCGGCGCCGTGGCCGAAGGCGTCGTGCGGCGCCGTGGTGAGAGAGGCCGGCGCGTAGCGTTGGCACTCGTCTGTGCCATCACCGCAATCCTCGGGAGACGTCAAATGACCGCCGCCACCTTCCGCGCCCTGCACCACGGCCGTGCCAGCGGCGACCCGCTCGTGCTGCCGGGGCCGTGGGACGCGGCCAGCGCCCGGATCTTCGCCGACGCTGGTTTCCCCGCGCTCGCCACACCGAGCGCCGGGGTCGCCGCGTCGCTCGGCTACGAGGACGGCTCCACCCCGCCCGACGAGATGTTCGCCGCGGTGGCGAGGATCGTCCGGGCCGTTTCCGTGCCCGTGTCCGCCGACATCGAGGGCGGTTACGGCCTCGCCCCCAGGGAGCTGGTCGGGCGACTCCTGGAGACGGGCGCCGTCGGCTGCAACCTGGAGGACTCCGACGGCCACGCCACGCTCAAGGACCCTCAGCGGCACGCGGACTGGCTGGCCGAGGTGCGCGCCGAGGCGGGTGACGCGCTCTTCATCAACGCCCGCGTCGACACCTTCCTGGTCGGGACGGGTGAGCCGGACGACGCGGTGGCCCGCGCCCGCCTGTACGTGGCCGCTGGCGCCGACTGCGTGTACCCGCTCCTGGCGCCGCCCGAGGTGCTGCCACTCCTGCGCGAGGGCATCGAGGGTCCAATCAACATGGCCGCTGAGCCGGACAAGGAGTCCGTGGCCGAGCTGGCACGACTGGGCGCCACGCGGATCACCTTCGGCCCGGGGATGCAGCGGTACGCGGCGCGGGCGATCGGCGACCTCGCGGCGGCGCTGCGCGTCTGACGTCCGGCGGTCCGGTCGGATGCGGTGGCGGAGAACGGGCCCGCGTCGAAAGGGACTGGTCCTTCCGAAGCGCAGTACGGATCACGGCCGGGATGAAGGCCTCTGGTGGTGGAGCGGTCTCTGGACCGGGGCCATGACCGGAGGCCTTTGTCGTCGTCGCCTGCTCGACCCCGCCGCCGACAAGACCCGTTTCCTTCCTCGGTGAGCGTAGAAACCGGGGGTATATACGCGGTGTATACCCCCGGTGTATGGTGCTGGCATGAGTGTTCCCCTCACCCTCCTCGGCCTGCTCGATCGCGAGCCCAGCCATGGGTACGACCTCAAGCGCGAGTACGACGCCTACTTCGGCCGCGGTAAGCCGCTGCCGTTCGGGCAGGTCTACTCGACCCTCAGCCGCCTGGCTCGCGACGGCAAGGTGGTGATCAGCGAGGTGGGCCCCGGCGAGGGGCCCGACCGCAAGCGCTACATCATCACCGATCTTGGCGCGACCGAGGTCGAGCAGTGGCTGACCCAGCCGGTCGAGCCGGAGCCGCACCTGCAGACCGTCCTCTTCGCCAAGGTCGTGCTCGCGCTGATGCTGGACCGCCCCGCCGGCGATTACCTCGACACGCAGCGCGGCGCGCACCTGCAGCGGATGCGTGAGCTCACCGAGATCAAGCGCACCGGCAATCTCGTCGACGCGCTGCTCGCCGACCACGGCCTGTACCACCTGGAGGCGGACCTCAGGTGGATCGAGATGACCGGCGCCCGGCTGGACGCCCTGAAGAAAGCGGTACGGCCATGACCATCGCGATCGAAGCGAGGAACGTCGTCTTCTCGTTCGGCCAGACACCTGCGCTCCGGGGTGCCAGCATCGCCGTGGACTCGGGGGAGATCGTCGCGATCATGGGGGCCAGCGGCTCCGGTAAGTCGACGTTGCTGCACTGCCTGGCCGGCATCCTGGTTCCGGATTCCGGCGAGGTCCTCTTCGACGGGGCCCGGGTCGACTCCATGACCGAGGCCCGGCGCAGCAGCCTGCGCCGGGACCGCTTCGGGTTCGTGTTCCAGTTCGGTCAGCTCGTTCCCGAGTTGACCACCGCGGAGAACGTGGCCCTGCCGCTGCTGCTGAACGGCACACGCAGGGCCGAGGCGCTGCGCAAGGCGCACGGCTGGTTCGAGCGGCTCGGCCTGGAAGGGCTGGAACACCGCCGGTCGGGCGAGCTCTCCGGAGGGCAGGCCCAGCGGGTCGCCCTCGCCCGAGGTCTGGTCACCGGGCCCGAGGTCCTCTTCGCCGACGAGCCGACCGGTGCGCTCGACTCGCTCACCGGCGAGCAGGTCATGGACCTGCTGGTCACCGCGGCCCGTGCGCAGGGCACCACGGTCATCCTGGTCACCCATGAACCACGGGTCGCCGCGTACGCCGACCGCGAGGTCATCGTGCGCGACGGCCGCGTGAACGCGCCGGACCGGATCGCGTCATGATCCGCTTTGGGCTCCGCCTCGCCGTGGCTGGCGGGCGCGAGGCGCTCACCCGCCTCATCATCATCGCCACCTCCGTCGCGGTCGGCGCCGGGCTGCTGCTGGTCACCCTCGCGGGGCTCAACGCCGTCAACGGGCAGCTCACGCGGTACGCGTCGCTGTACCCGAGCCCTTCGGCGGAGGGGATCGGGGATCCACTGTGGTGGTCCACACGTGAGGACTACTTCCGCGGCGAGCAGATCGTACGGGTCGACGTCGCTGCCTCCGGGCCGGGCTCACCGACCCCGGTCGGCGTCCCGACGACCCCGGGGCCGGGGGAGTACTACGTCTCACCGGCGCTCACCGAGCTGCTGGAGGCAACCCCCGCCGCCGAGCTCGCCGATCGCTACCCCGGGCGGAGCCTCGGCACGATCGGCGACGCGGCCCTGCCCTCGCCGGATGCCCTCGTCGTCATCGTCGGCCACACCGTCGACGACGCCGCCGCGCTGCCGAACGTCCGCCAGCTCACGAGCGTCGGCGCCGACACCCCCGCGCTGCCGGAGACGGTCGTCGACCTCATCGTCGGCGTGATTGCCGGTGGGCTGCTGTTTCCGGTGCTGATCTTCATCGGCACGGCCACCCGGCTCAGCGCCGCCCGCCGGGAGCACCGGTTCGCGGCGATGCGTCTGGTCGGCGCGACGCCCCGGCAGATCTCGATCATCGCGGCGACCGAGGCCGCCGTCGCGGCCGTCGCGGGCACCGCCCTCGGTTTCGCGCTGTTCTACGCGTTCCGCGGCCAACTCGCCGCGATCCCGTTCACCGGCATGCGCTTCTTCCCCGGCGACATGTTCCTGAGACCGCTGGACGTCCTGGTGGTCGCGCTCGGCGTGCCGACCGGCGCGGCGCTGGCGGCGTGGGTCTCGCTACGGCGCGTCCGGATCTCCCCGCTCGGCGTCACGCGGCGGGTCACCCCCCGCCCACCACGCGCCTACCGACTGATCCCCCTCGTGCTGGGGGTGGCCGAGCTGGCGTACTTCATCGGCCGCAGGCCGGTGACCTCTGACGGCCAGACCGCGGCGTTCCTGCCCGGCCTCCTGCTCATCATGGCCGGCCTGGTCCTGGCCGGCCCGTGGCTCACCATGGTCGGTGCCCGTGTGCTGGCCAACCGCGCCCGTCGCCCGGCAGCGCTCATCGCGGCGCGACGCCTGGCCGACAATCCGAAGGCCGGCTTCCGGGCGATCAGCGGCATCATGCTCGCGCTCTTCGTGACGAGTGTCTCCATCGGTGTCATCACCACCATCGTCGCCAACCGTGGCCCAGCACAGGTCGGCTCGACCGATGCCGCCACCCTCTCCACCGGCCTCTCCGACGACGAGCTCTCAGTGCCCGACTCGCTGCTGGTCGAGCTGCGCTCGATCCCGGGCGTACGCAGCGCGACGGCGGTGCACCGAAACCCGGACCGGATGGCCGATCCCGGCGTGCTCGCGTGCACGGACATTCCCGCGGCGTACGGCCGATGTGCCGACGGCGCCACCGTCGCGGCGGTGGCCCACAACTTCATCCCGTTCCGCGAGTCGGCGTCCGCCACCAGGGTCTGGCCCGCCGCGCCCGTCCCCCTCGACGATGTCCAGCGGCTGCCGGTGGCGTCGATCGTCGTCGGCACGGACGGCTCGGCGGCCTCGCTGGAACGGTCGCGTACGGTCCTTTCGCGGGCTTACCCGGACTTCTGGTCGGCCCCGAGCGTCCCCGGTGAGTTCGAATCGTCCTTCGCCGACCAGCTGCGGGGCTGGCAGCAGTTGGCCAACGTCATCATCGTCGCCAGCCTCGGCCTCGCCGGTTGCAGCCTGGCAGTCAGCGTGGTGGGCGGTCTGAGCGAACGCAGGCGGCCGTTCAGCCTGCTCCGCCTCAGCGGCGCGCCGGTACGGGTCCTGCGCCGCGTCGTCGCCCTGGAGAGCACCGTACCGATGCTGGCCGTCGCCGTGGTCGCGATCGGCATGGGCTTCGTCGCCGCCCAGCTGTTCCTCAAGGCACAGATGGACTACATGCTCACCGCCCCCGGCCCGGAGTTCTACGCGATCGTGATCGTCGGCCTGGCCGCCTGCCTCGGCATCATCGCGTCCACCCTGCCGGTGCTGGAAAGGATCACCGGCCCGGAAACCGCACGCAGCGAGTGACCGCGCGAGCGGCGGGGGACACACGCCCCCGCCGCTCGGGTCACCGTGCGGAAGCGGGGCACCGGCTCACTGGCCGGTGCGGCCGTCGACGCACTCGCGCAGCAGGTCGGCGTGGCCAGCGTGGCGGGCGTACTCCTCGATCATGTGCACGAGGACGTCGCGGACGCTGACCGTGCCGTCGCCGAGGGGCACCTCCCGCCCGAGGTCGTCCTCGTCGAGCGTGTCGAGCCACTGATCGGCCGCCGCGATCTCCGCCTTCCACGTGGCGAACGCCTCCTCGACGACGGCAGGGTCCGCGATGGCGTCGTTGAAGTCCGCGTTCCGGTCGTCGTCGCGGCTGAACAGGCGCGGCTGGTCGCTCCTGTCCTGCAGGACGCGCTGGAACCAGCTGTGCTCCACCTTGGCCAGGTGCCGGACCAGGCCGAGCAGGCTCATGGTGCTCGGCGGCACCGAGCGGCGGGCGAGCTGCTCGGCGTCGAGACCGCCGCACTTCATTTCCAGGGTCAGCCGGTAGTTCGCGAGGTACTCCCGCAGGGTCGCCTTCTCACCCTTGGGGTTGCCGGAGGTTCGTGGATCGTCGGCTTGGTCCACCCACATGTCGCTCATGGCTCCCGACCTTGTCGGCAAGCCGCGACGGACGCAAGCGGGTTACCGGTTCGTCCGGACCGCTCGACGTGGTGTGGTGGGTCGGCCGGCCGCGGCGTCGGCATAGCGGCGGGCCAGGTGCGCGAAGGCGTCTCTGAGCTCGGTCGGCCCGACGATCTCGATGTCGGCGTCGAACCGACCGATGGCGGCGGCCAGGCTGGCCCACGACCACGAGCCGGCGACGAGCCGGCAGCGGTCCGGGCCGAGAGCCTCGACGAGTCCGTCGTCGGTGTGGCGGGCGGCGACGTCGGCGGGGAGGTCCAGGATCACCTCGCCTCGGCAGGGCCACCCTTCGGGGCCCTGGAACCTGCTGACCACGAACGCGGCCACGTCCCCTCCGGGTAGTTCCCGTGGGGTGAAGCGAGGGCCGGTGGGGGTGCGGGGTGTGATCCGGTCAGCGCGGAAGGTACGCCAGTCCGCGCGGTCGAGGTCCCAGGCGACGAGGTACCAGCGCCCATCCCAGGTGACGACGTGGTGGGGCTGCACCCGGCGCGGCGCGGTGGCCGCGCGCTCGTCGTCGCCGGCCGTCGGTGTGTATGCGGAGTCGTAGTCGAAGCGCAGCACCTCGTGGGCGTGGACGGCCGCGCTGAGCGCCATGAGCACGCCGCTGTCGGCCTGCGGGCTCGATCGGGTCGCGGGCCGCTCGACGGCGGTGACCCGCACGGTGTCGATGCGGTAACGCAGCCGCGCGGGCATGACCTGCCGGACGGTGTGCAGCGCGCGCGCCGCGGCCTCCTCGATGCCGGCGCCGGCGGTGGTGGCGATTTGAAGGGCAACGGCGAGGGCGACGGCCTGCTCGTCGTCGAACAGCAGCGGCGGCAGGTCGCTGCCCGCGTCGAGCCGGTAACCCCCGTCGGGGCCCTTGGTGGCCACGATGGGATAGCCGAGCTCACGCAGGCGGTCGACGTCCCGGCGTACGGTGCGCGGGCTGATGTCCAGCCGTTCGGCCAGCAGCGCCCCCGGCCAGTCCCGGCGCGCCTGGAGCAGCGAGAGCAACGACAGCAGCCGCGCTGAGGTCCTCAGCACGAGCCCGATATTGCCACGAGTAGCGGCCAGAACCTGACCGCTTCACCTGCGACCGTTGCTCGTGCCAGCACCCGAACGACCGCAAGGACCCCCGCACCCGATGACGGTTCTCGACATCCGCGCACTCAACCGCGCGACGCTCGCCCGGCAGTTGCTGCTCGATCGCGCCGACGTACCGGTCCTCGATGCCGTCGCGCACCTCGGCGGCCTGCAGGCGCAGGAACCGCAGGAGCCGTTCGTCGGGCTCTGGTCGAGGCTGCGTGCGTTCGACCCGGCGGTGCTCTCGGACCTGCTGACCCGGCGAAGCGTGGTGCGGACACACCTCATGCGCCGCACCGTCCACCTCCTCACCGCCGACGATGCTCTGGCCTGGCGTTCCCGGCACGATGCCATGCTGCGCCAACGGGTTCTCGGGACCTACCGCCGCGAACTGGACGGGATGGACCTCGACGAGCTGGCGGCGGCGGGCCGGTCGGTGATGGCGGACGACGAGCCGCGCACGATGACCGAGCTCGCGCGGGCCCTCACCGAGCGCTGGCCGGCGCCGGGGCCGAGGCCGATCGGGGAGTTGCTGGTCGCCGCGCTGATCCCGATGGTGCAACTGCCGCCGCGCGGGGTGTGGCGCGCCAGGGCCGGTGCCCGCTACGCCCTGCTCTCCTCCTGGCTCGGTCGGGAGATCGACCCGCCGGCCCCGGAGGGCACGGACCCGGTCGGTCAGGCGCTGGTACGCCGCTATCTGGCCGCGTTCGGCCCCGCGGCGACGGCCGACCTGCGCGCCTGGTGCGGCCTCGCCGGACTGCTGCCTGCGGTAACCGCGATGCGCGGTGAGTTGGTCACGTTCCGCGACGAGCGCGGCCGCGAGCTGCTGGACCTTCCCGACGCGCCGCGTCCCGATCCCGACACACCCGCCCCGGTGCGGTTCCTGCCGGCCTTTGACAACGCGATACTCGGCTACCACGACCGGAGCCGGATCGTCGACGACGCCGACCGTGGCCTGTCGGTCGCCGGCGAGCGCGCGGTGCTGGTCGACGGTCGGGTCGCCGCGACCTGGAGCGTCGAGGCCGGCACCGTGACCGTCACTCCGCTGCGCCGGTTCTCCCGAGCCGACCGCACCGCCGTCGCCGAGCACGGGCTGGAGCTGGCGGCGTTCCTCTGCGACAACGAGAGCCACTGGGTGGAGGTGGCTCCGTCCCCCCGATGAGCATGGGGCGTGCGCCGCGCCGCCGCCGGCTGTACCGAACCGGCGGCGGCGCGGGCGGGTCGATCAGGCGTACGGAAGCCGGAGCACCGACTGGTTGCCGATGCCCACCGTGCTCGGGTTGTTGCCGATCGCCGACCAGACCTCCACCCGGACCGTGCCGTTGCTCAGGGCACCCAACGTGCCGGTGGCCGAGGCCAGGCCGGCGTTCTGGGTGTAGTGCTCGTAGCCGGGGACCGGGTCGGTGGCGAAGTAGCGCGACGTCTCCACCCGCTCCCAACTGCCGTTGCCCGTCAGGTCGTAGGAGATCCGCACCTGCACGCCGTTACCGACGGCCGTGCCGGCGTCCACGAACAGGTCGAAGGTGGTCTGGCCGCCCGAGTAGGCGAGGTTGAGGCCGGTCGCCGTGAAGACCTGGGCGTTGGTCGGCGTACCGTCGTGGTTTCCGTTGGCCGCCGCGACCGTGGTCGTGGCCGCGCCGCCGGCGGCGCCCAGCCCGCCACCGGGCAGCAGGTACCGCGTCGGGGAGCCCGACGGGGGCGGTGGGTCGGTGGGCGGCGGGTCGGTTGGCGGTGGGGTCACCGGCGGTAGGCCGCCCGACGCGTTGCCGCCGCTCCAGGTGTACGCCCCGGTGGTGGCCGTCCGTCCGGCCGGCACGGCGAGCGTCGTGCCGTTGGAGAACGTCACCGTGATCGCCGTCGCGGTCGGGTTCGACGCCACGTACGTGCGCGCTCCGTTGCGCGAGAACACCGCCGACAGCGGGTGGTTGGCGGTCACCGTCGTGTCGACGGTGCCCAGCGCCGCGAGGTTGCGGATCCAGTGGAAGGTGTGTGCCCGACTCTCGCCCTCCTCGACGGTGTAGTTGGGGTTCGCGCGGAGGTTCGCGAGCGCCGCGTCGCCGTCGCCGAGGGCCTGGAACTGCCAGAGGATGTCCTGCCACACCGTCGGCGGCCCACCGTTGTTGCGCACCAGTTCGGCGTAGTTGGTCCGTACGTAGGCCGGGTTGTTGCCGAGGTAGAGATGTCCGCCGGTGACCGGCAGCAGGTTGATGCCCTGGATCATCTCCGGCTCGCCGCTGAACCAGGTGGCGTACGCGCCGCCGTCACCCCAGACCATGCCGACCGTCGAGTGCCCGAAGGCGGCGGGGAAGTTCTGGTCGCTGACGTCGAACCAGTATTCCTGGATGGCCGCGGCCTGAGTGGTGTAGAGGAAGATGCCGGCGTCGCGGACGGCGGTGTCGCCGGTCACCTGCCCCCACTGGATCAGGGCGTTGGCGAAGTTCATCCCCTCCGACGACGACTCCTGGTTGTTGCCGGAGCCGAACGAGCCGTGCCCGGACGCCCAGTCGTGGCCGGCGTAGATGTCGAAGTCGCGCAGGTAGGGGAAGCGGGTGTCGTCGCGGCGGTAGTTGTTGGCGTCCCGGATCAGCAGGTCCACCATGCCGCCGTAACGGCTCTTGGTCGCCCATGCCGGATCGAACTTGGCCAGCGTCGCGGCGGCGGCGATGTAGTAGCCGTAGTGGAAGTGGTGGTCGTTGAGTTCGTGGTCGGAGCCGTACGACGCCGGGTAGCCGATCAGCGTGCCCCAGTTGCCGTCGTAGTAGAAGACCTTCGAGGTCTTGCCGCTCGACGCGGTGAACCAGTCGGTGAGCGTGCTGCGGATCGCGTTCAGCGCGCTGTCCCGCGTCGCGGTGTCGTTGACCAGGTCGGCCACCTCGGCGAGCCGGGCGGCCCGGCCGAGCCCCTTGCCCGTCCAGTACGTGTCGCCGCCGCGCTGGTCCATCGGGTTCGCCCGGGTGGCGGCGAGGTGACCGGTGAGCGTCGTGAGGTCGGCGCCGCTGCTGTCGCCGACGGCCGGCAGTTCCGGCAGGACGCCCTGGAACTTCATGGCGGTGCGGAACTGGTTGACGCCGGTGAGCACCTTCATCCGGCCACGCGCCGACGGGTAGGTCAACGTGATCGGCGTGGAGCCGGTCAGGGACTTCCACTGGTGCGGGTAGAGGCTGACCACGGTCTGCGTGGCGCTTCCCTCCCGGGCGGTCGTGGTGAACGCGTACGTGGTGGTCAGCCCGCTGCTCGCCGGGTTGTAGGCGTACGAGACCTGGGTGCCGGTGACGTGGGCGTGCGCGTACCTGCCGTAGGTGGCGGCCAGGTCGGCGCGCTCCGCCGTGCTCGACGTCGGCGGCAGGAGGGCGACGGAGAAGTAGCCGCGACCGGCCAGGGTGGAGGAGATCCGGCCGCCGCTGACGGTCCAGGTGGCGCCGTTGGGGGCGTACCCGACGTAGTCGTGGCCGTTGACCCGGAAGCCGACGGTGGCGCCGCTGTTGGACCAGACGTCGGCGGTGCCCGTCGCGCTGATCACCGCGTCCCCGCCGGTGGTCTGGAAGTACGCGAAGGGCAGGCCGTGGCCGATGGTGGCACGCATCGTCCGCGCTCCGTCGCTCCAGTGTGGGCTGACCGTCCAGTCGGTCCAGCCGTCCACCTTGACCTGGGGTGCGCCGAGCCCGGCCACGCCGACCCGGATGTCCTGGACGTACGGGTAGTGGTACTCCCCGACGCCGGTCGCGGTGCCACTGATGGCGGGCGTGGAGTTGGCGGAGAAGCCGAGGCCGTCGCCGAACGTGTCGTAGGAGATCGGGTGCGCGTGCAGGGGCTCGCTGAAGGAGCAGTCGGTGCGCTTCCAGAGCAGGGACGACCACCAGTCGTTCGTGGGGATGGCACCGGCTGGCGCGTTGGCGGTGGCGAACTGCCGGGGGTTGCTGGACATCGAGCCGCAGCCGCTGGGGAGCGGGCCGACCGGGGTGGTGGTGTAGCTGCCGGCGCCGACGGGGGCGGCCTCCGCGGGGCGGGTGACGGACATCGCGAGGCCGCCGACGACCAGGGTCAGGGCGGTGGTGGCGGCCAGGACCCAACGGCGGTGGGGGACGGGAGGTTTCACGGTGCCTCCATCGCGTGCCGGGATGCCGGCCTCGCCGGCTCCGACACGTTGTCTGAATTGAGGAGAAGGTGCGGTGAGAGAGCGCTCTCTCAGTCCGCACGGTAATCGAGGGTCATGACTCCCGTCAATGTGTCCCGTGGGTTGCGTGCTGATGTCGCGATTTGAACGCCCGCGACCCTGGCTCACCTACCACCGCTCGCCGGTGTGCCAGTCAGCGACCCGCCACTGGCCGTCGGCCTGCCGGATCAGCAGCAGCTGCAGCGGCGCGACCTCGCCATCACCGAAGCGGCCCTGCGTCCGTACCTCGGCACGAGGTCGCCCAGGGCCGACGATCGTCGTCCCCTCGACCGAATAGCCGGTGAGCCGCTGGCCACCGGAGTGCAGCTCGGAAAACGTCGGCAGGTCGCTGGCCTGCCGGCGCTGCTCGGCGAGCAACTCGTACGCGACCGCGAACTCGGCCGCGACGAGCGCGTCCAGGTACGCCGTAGCGGTCGCCTGGGCGGGACCGCGTTCCCGAACCGCCTTCGTCACCGTCAGCGCCGTCCACAGCACCGCGCCGAAGACCGCGAAGGCGCCCAGGGCAACGATCTGCCACACCGGCAAACTCCGGGTGAAGCAGCCGTAGCACCCGACCAGGAAGAGCCCGATCGCCAGAATTCCGAGCGCTCGCCTCCACCCCGACATGCTCTCGGACCTTAGCTTCGCGAGGCCGCCTCTGCCAGCGCGCCATGGTGACGTGACGCCCGATCAGGCACCGCCATCAGCCCACTCTCATCCCGCGACGGCGGACAGGTCGACCGCGGCGGCGGCGACGATCGCCTTGTCACCGTCGTTCTGCACGTAACCGACCACCGTGGCCTGCCGAGGATCAAGATCTGGCGGCACCTCCAGCTCCACCTGCCCACGCTCGACGTCCAGACCCGACGAGGTGAAGGCGCGCACCACGTTGTCCTGCCGGAGCGTCCGACCGGCGTTCTCACCCCGGAGGACCTCGCTTTGCAGGCCGCGTTCGACGATCGCCACGTTCAGCACCGCGCGCTGCGGAGGCCGCGCGGTCTCGTAGCCCAGCACCACCCGCTGCCCGGCACCCGTGCCTGCGCCGTAGTCCTGGACCGACAGTCTGAGCGGTGTGGTGGCTGCCGACGTCAGGCCGGACGCGATCGCCGTCGCCGCCCGTCGACGGTCGGAACCGACGAACTCGACGGTGCCGTTGACGACCATCTGGGGGGTGTACAGGCGCCCGGAGCCGAAGGCCTGTGCGTACGCCTCCTGCCGCGCGGTGTACGACGCGTCGGCGAACCGGTCGGGCCAGCCCAGATCATCCCAGTAGTCGACGTGGAAGCCGAGCGCGAAGACCGGCTGCCCCCGCATCCGGGCGTCGCGCTCGATCTCGGTCAGCAGCTCCTCCGCCGGAGGACAGCTCGAGCAGCCCTGCGAGGTGAACATCTCCACGACGGCGAAGCCACCGTTCGGCGGCGCGACGTCCCGCGCCCGCGGCGGCGAACCCGGCACGTGGGCACGCATCGCCCCGGTGCTCGATGCGTCCGTCATGGCGCGTCTCCTCCGTCGGTCCTGCTGGCCGATCTCCGGTTCCCGTTACGGCCGCGACCATGCCTGCCGCCCCTCGCCGCGCGTCCTCCCGCCTACCGCCCGGTCCCGAACCGAGCGGGAGTGTCCCGGGTTCGGGGCACCGTCCCGCCCCCGTCCGCGACGGGCGGACGCTCGGCCGAGGCGGCGGCGCGCGGTCTGCCGGGTCGCATGAGGACGGCCACGAGCACGCTGGCGAGGATGCCGACGGCCCCGGCCACGGCGAAGGTCGCCTGCACGCCGGCCACCCCGGCGGCGTGCGCCGCGCTGTCCAGCAGTTGCCGCCCGGCTGCCGGCGTGGCACGCAGCAGGCCGGGTGTCTGGCCGCCGGCGATGGCGTGCGCCACGTGTGCCGGGTCCGGAATGCCACGTCCGGCCAGGGTGGTCTGCGCCTGGGCGGTAAAGACGCTGCCCAGCGCGGCGATGCCGAACGCGAAGCCCAGCTGACGGGTGGTGTTGACAGCCCCGGCGGCCATGCCGCCGCGCTCGGCGGGCACCAGGGCCATGGAGACCGAGCCGAGGATGGGCGTCGCGAGGCCGACGCCGACACCGATCAGGGCGAGCCCCGGCAGCAGCGCCGGCCAACTGGCCGGACCGTGCACGAGCGCCGCGGTCAGCAGGCTGCCGAGGCCGACGAACAGCAGACCAGAGCCGATCACCAGATCTGGTCGACGACCGTGCAGCACCCGACCCAGCGCCGCCGAGACCGCGAACGCGGTGACCGACATCGGCAGGCCGGTCAGCCCCGCCGCCAGCGGACTCAGTCCCAGCACGGACTGGAGCCAGATCGAGGTGTAGGTGAGGGTGGTGAAAGCCGCGAACGTCAGCAGCAGACCGGCGAGCAGCACCGCGACGAACGAGCGGTTGCGCAGGAGACCGAGGTCGAACATGGCGTGCCGGGTGCGCGCCTCGATCGCGACGAACCCGGCCAGCAGGAGCGCGGCCACCACCAGCAGCCACCAGACGGTGGCTGCTGACCAGCCGTCCTCGTTCGCCCGGATGAGTGCGTACGTCACGCAGGCCGCGGCGGCGGTGAAGCTCGCCATGCCCGCGACGTCGATCCTGCCGCGAACCGCCGCGTGGGCGACGGGGAGCGTCCTGCCACAGAGCAGGATGGCGACGACGCTGACCGGCAGGTTCACCAGGAAGATCCAGCGCCACGAGGCGCCCTCGGTGAGCAGCCCGCCGAGGATCGGGCCCACAGCGGCCGAGGCGCCCGCCACCGCGCCCCAGATGCCGTACGCGCTTCCCCGGTCACGACCCGCGTAGGCGCTGTTGAGCAGGGCGAACGTGGTCGCGAACATGGCCGCTGCGCCGACGCCCTGCACGGCGCGCGCGGCGATCAGCACGCCCGAGGTCGGCGCGAGACCGCACAGCAGCGACGAGACCGCGAAGAGCGCGAGCCCGACGACGTACGCCCGGCGGTGCCCCACCCGGTCGGCGATCGAGCCGGCGCCGAGCACCAGTGCGCCCAGCGCGAGGGCGTAGGCGTCGATCACCCACTGCATCGCCCGGAACGACGCGTCCAGGTCGTCGACCATGTCGGGCAGGGCGACGATCACGATCGTGACGTCGATCAGGAGCATGAACGTACCCAGGCAGACCGTCAGCAGCGGCAGCCACTTGCGCATTCTGATACCTGTCCTTCCGGCCGGGTGCCGAAGCAGGTCGGCGGGCGCGAACTCGGGCTGGTCGAGCAGACGCAACCAGCTTCCGTCCGACCGGCGTCGGACAACGTGTGCGCGGGCCCCAGAGCGGCGGTGACCAGCGGGGATTCGACCCAGTTCGAATCACTGGTCCGCGGTTGCGGACGACTGTTGACTGTGCCGGTCCTGAACCGCCTCCCAGCGGGGCACCGAGAGCACGGAGACACCATTGACGACCTTGCGATCGCGAGTCATCGCGGTACTCGCCGCGCTTGTCCTGAGCACAACCGGGAGTGCGTTCCTCGCCAGCCCGCCAGCGCAGGCCGCGACCGGTACATGTTCAGGCTCCAAGGTCGGTGGATTCGACCTGTACGGAGACGTGGCCATCAACGGTTCGACGAAGTACGGGTACGTCGAGATCTACTACAGCGGCGGATACAACTGCGCGCGGACCGTGTCGAGTGCGAACACGTGGGGCGTCAGCAAGGTCATGTCAATCGAGCTGTGGGTCTGTTCATCCGGCACCAGCAACTGCCGACTGCTGGCGGCGAACGACCGGGACCACGGCACCTACAGGTACTACGCCGGTCCGGTGAACGCCTACGCCAGCGGCAGGTGCATCTGGGTCATCGGCAACATCTACTACCCACCGACGGACTCCAACGCCGGCGGCAACAGGTCGGGATGGTGCGGCTGACGGCCGTGGCGTGCATCGTGCCGGGCAGCGTCGCTGCCCGGCACGACCGGGTCAGTGGCCGTCCGCCAGGGCGGTCGTTGTCCGGGGTGTCAGCCGGCGGTGCAGGAGCGGATCTGCGGTCGGGCGCCGCTGTTGCCGTTGAACATCGTGCTGAAAGCTCCGGTCAGCCGCGCTGCGCGTCGGCGAGCATGTCGAGCGACACCTGCCACAGTCGCTCGGCTGCTGCGGGATCGAGCGCGTGGTCCGCGACACCCCGAAGCGGCGTCTCGGGGTTGTAGCGCGGCGCCTCGTCGCAGTCCTCGAAATACCGGCCGCCGATGCCCTCCAGCTGCGGCCAGGCCGCGAGCAGCACGGAGGTGGCCGCGCCCTGCTGCGGGGTCTTGAAGTCGTACGCCGGAAGCTGCGCGAAGTCCCCTTCAGTGAGGTGACGCCCCAGATTGGTGCTGACCGCGCCCGGATTGGCCGCGTTGGTGGTGATGCCGTCGCCGGCCCAACGCCTGTTCGCCTCGACCGAGAACAGCGCGGCGGCCGTCTTCGACTCCCCGTAGGCGAGGAGGCGGTCGTAGGGGCGTTCGCGAAAGTCGACGTCGTCGAAGACCATCGGTGCCTGCACATGTGCGATCGAGCTGAGCGACACCACGCGGGCCCCTCCGGCCGCGGCGAGGGCCGGGTGCAGCCCGTTGGTGAGCGCAAAGTGCCCGAGGTGGTTGGTCGCGAACTGCAGCTCCCAGCCCTCCGCCGTCCGCGTCTCCGGGGTCGCCGACACCCCCGCGTTGTTGACCAGAATGTGCAGGGGGCCTTCCCAGGCGCTGACGAAGGCGGCGACCGACCCCTGGTCGGAGAGGTCCAGGGGAGCGACCCGGATCAGCTGGCTCCCCGTGGTGGCGCGGATGTCCTCGGCCGTCCGCTCGCCGCCCGCCACGCTTCGTACCGCCAAGGTCACCGCGGCGCCCGCGGTCGCGAGGGCCCGGGCCGTTTCCACACCGATGCCCGACGAGGCGCCGGTGACGACGGCGTGCTGCCCGGTGAGGTCGACACCGGCGACGACGTCATCGGCGGTGGATGCGGCGCCGAAGGGCGTGGTGACGCGAGGTGCATTCATGATCGGCTTTCCTCGGATTCCTTGTCGCTTCGTTACGGCTCTTACGCTCGCCGTGGTCCGAAACCATCGTGCGCGGCACCCTCCGAAGCGCCCAACACACGCTTCCTGGCATGGCTACAGTCTGTCCCTGTGACCACCCCCGAGCTGCGCCAACTGCGGTATTTCCTGGTCCTCGCGGAGGAGCTGAGCTTCACCCGGGCCGCCGCCCGTCTGATGATCGCTCAGCAGTCGCTGTCCCAGCAGATCACCGCCCTGGAACGCCTCCTCAGGGTGAAGCTGTTCGATCGCGGCACCCGCGGCACCACCCTGACGGACATCGGCGCCCTGTTCGTGCCCGAGGCCCGCGCCGTGACGGACCGCGCCGACGAGGCCGTCGCCGTCGTGGAACGGGCCCGCAGGGGCGAGGCTGGCGACCTCAGCCTGGCCTTCCTGACCTCCGTCGCCAACCATCTCCTGCCCCCGGTGGTCCGGGCCGTGCGTGACCAACTCCCCGACCTTCGCCTGACGACGGACTCCACCACCATCGCGCCCCTGGTCGAGGGTGTCCTCGGCGGCCGCTATGACGCCGCCTTCACCCGGACCCCGCTCGCCCCCGGCCTGCGCTCCAGGACTCTGGCGACCGAACCGGTGTGCGCCGTACTGCCCGAGGGCCACCCGCTCGCCGAGCGCGCCGAGTTGAAGCTCGCCGACCTGGCGAACGAGCCGTGGGTGATGACCCCGCGTAGCTCCTGGGAACCCTGGCACCGCGCCTACGACGACCAGTTCCGCGAAGCGGGCTTCGTCCCGGACGTCGTCCAGGAGGAGGCCAACGTGCAGAGCCTCCTCGGCTTGGTCGCCGCTGGAATCGGAGTCACCCGGCTCGCCCGCTCGGCACGCAGCCTTCGCCGCACCGGCGTGGTGTTCGTGCCGCTGACCGGCGCCGTCGCGCGCACCGAGGTGGTGTGGCTGTCGGGCAACACCTCACCCGCCCTGCACCGGCTCCTGGACGTGGTCACCGAACTCGCGGCAACGACCGACCTGACCGAGACCGGCTGAGCCGCGCACGCCCGGCCGAGGTGAGCCTCGCTCATCGGTGCCGCGGCGTGGATACCCCTGCCTTCAGGCGGGGGAGGAAACGCCGCTCTCGTCAGGGATGGGCTTACGTGAACTACTGGTTAAAATGTGAGGCGTGGGTGAGGTGGTGAAGCGGGCGTACAAGTACCGCTTCTATCCGATCCCGCAGCAGGCTGAGCAGTTGAACCGCATCTTCGGATGCGTGCGCGAGGTGTACAACTTGGCGCTGGATGCGCGCACCCGCGCGTGGGCGGTTGACCGGCAGCGCAGCATCTACGTGCAGTCGTCGGCGTGGCTGACTGAGTGGAAGCGTACCGAGGATCTGGCGTTCCTCAATGAGGTCAGTTCCGTGCCGTTGCAGCAGGCCCTGCGGCACCTGCAAGCCGGGTTCGCGGCGTTTTGGGGCAAGCGGTCGCGTTACCCGCGGTTCAAGTCCAAGCGCAAGTCTCGGGCGTCGGCGGAGTACACCCGCTCGGCGTTCCGCTGGCGCAACGGACAGCTCACCCTGGCCAAGATGGACGCCCCGCTGACCGACCGGTCGAGGTCGTCGACCGGGCCGTACCGGTCCACTGGGAAGGCAACCTCATCGTCGGCCAGGGCAAGTCGACTGACCCCTGTCGCGACGACCGCTGGAAACCGCCCGCGGCGCTGCACCCGTCCGGGACGCTGCCTATTGCCGGCGCCGGTACGCCAGCCATCCCATCGTGGCGAACCACGCATGGACCTCGAGAATGCCGGCTCGCTGGACGAGGCCGGCGATGCCGTGTTCGGCGCCGTCGGCGGTGGGCTGAAACGTCATGAAGAACGCGACGAGTAGCACCAGGGTGAGCGGGCCGCCGAGCAGCAGCAGGGTGCCGAACCGTCGCCAGTCGGGGATGCGACGAAAGTAGAGACCGGCGAGTAGGAAGCTGACGATCGGGGTGCCCAGCGCCAGGACGAAGCCCAGCATGTGGGGCATGACCGCTTCGAGGTTGAAGACGCCGCACACCACCTGACCCGCACCGGTACAAGCGAGCAGTACGAAGGTGGTGCGGCGCAGCGTCGGCCGCTCGGCGGCTCTGGCGGTGCGGAAGACGCCGACGAGGCCGGCGATCAGTATCAGGCCGGTGACGACGAAGGCCGTGTTCATGTATGGGGCGGTGGCGCCCATGCCCAGCCCGCTGATTGGCTGACTGATCGGCGAGTAGTCGGTGAACCGGTGGTCGAACAGGGTGTAGCCGGTGCTCACGAAGCCGAGGAGCAGCCAGGCCAGAGTGAACAGAACTGGCCCGACCACGGCGCCGAGTGCGAGCCACTGGGCTGATCGGACGGGTCGGTCGAGGACGTCGATACGGAGTGCTGTCGAAGTAGCCATGGAATGACTATACATTTTATGACTAGTATCGTGTCAACAGCTACGCTCAATGGATGTCCGCACCACGCCGCTCCGTCCTCGCGCTGGCCCTGTTGTCGATGCTCGTCGAGGAGCCGATGCACGCGTACCGGATGCAGCAACTGATCAAGGAACGTCGCAAGGACGACGTGGTCAACGTGAGCCAGCGCAACAGCGTCTACCAGACCATCCAGCGGCTGGTCCGCGACGGTCTCGCGGAGATCGCGTCGACCGAGCGCACTGACAACCGGCCGGAACGCATCACGTACCGGATCACCGACGCTGGGCGGACGACACTGGGCGAGTGGCTGCGCACCATGCTGTCGACACCGGCACTGGAGTACCCGGAGTTCCCGGCCGCGCTGTCGTTCCTACCAAACCTCGCCCCGCCGGCCGCGATCGTCGAACTGACGACCCGCGTCGCTCGGCTCGAGGAGCGACTAACCATGCTCGACGCGGAGATCGCCCAGGTCACCAGGTTCCTGCCCAGGCTGTTCGCTATCGAGTCCGAGTACCAGCGCCAGGTCGTGGCAGCCGAGTTGACCTACGTCCGGAACCTGGTCGAGGACCTGCGGGCCGAACGAATCACCTGGCCGTTCGTTGACGGCGCCCCGGTCTGGCCCGGCTGACCCGAGCTCACGCGTTGACCTCCTGCGGGCGCCATCGTGCGGGTCATCCGGGCCGAATCGGGTAGGCCGTGACAAGTTGGGCCCATCTCGGCCATACGCCCGGCGGTCGCAGCGATCGCCAGGTCGTGACCTTGCGAAGCTGGTTTGGCGGTTGTGGGGGCCTGCGCCGGCAGGTAGGCGAAGCTCGCAGCCGGGGTAGATGAGGTCGCAGTCGCGCAGGACACCGCCGGCGGGAAAGTGGCGGTCCTTGTTGAGCCGGCAGACTTCCGGCCAGCGGCCAGCGGCCGGCGTCGCCGAGCCACTCCTTCGCGACCTTGGACAGGGTGTCGTGTCGCTCGACGGTGTAGAGGTAACGCTGGTCGGCGACGTGGATGATGGCGGGTCCACGGGCTGCGGCTTGCCGGGGAACGTCGGCGCGTTCGGTCGCGGCGGCGGGTGTGGCCGGCTGATCCGGATGTACCGCCGCGTCGAGGGAGCCTGCGGGGGTGACGGCGAGCGCGGCGGTGCCGGCCAAACCGAACACGAGCCGGTGTAACGGGGCCGGCAGCTTGAGTATGGGGATGCGCCACCGGGTCACCGCCGCGAGGATCTCGGCGAGCAGGAGCAGTGTGAACACGCCCCACAGCAGCCACATCGCCCAGAGCGCCGCACCGATGAGGAAGTCCGGGGTGAACCGTCCGCTGGAGCGCTCGAACCAGTCTGGGATCTGCGACCAGGCCGGCAGCCGGCGCAGAGGGTTCCCACCCGTAGCCCACAGCAGCGCCGGAACGGCGACCAAGAAGAGGCCGGCACCGATGACGCCGCGAACGAGGCTGGCTCGCTAACGGTCATCTTTGATCACGTCCTTGCGGGGTTTGCGGGTCAACGGATGGGCGACTCGGATGCTGGTCCGCGGATGGGCGATGGGGCCGGCGGCGCGGGCCATGCAGGCGCCGCCGGCTCCCGCGGCTAGCTAGGTGTACTGCCCAGGGACGTTGGTCAACCTGGTGATGGGTGGCCGGCCGGTGGTGGCGGTGGGGTGTCGGTGGCGATGACCTGGTGCCGCATGCCGTTGACGGTGTCGAACAGCGACAACTGTGCGCCGGGGTGTGGTCGTTCCCGGCGGGCGATCAGGCGGGTTCCGGCCGGTGAGTTCCCCCCGCTTTGATGGAGCGGTGGTTACCTGCTGCCGGCTGGCGCAGGGGTGACGATAGGTGGCGCGGCTGGTTCGTGCTGGCGGGTATGCCAGGCGGTCTCGTATTCGTCGGGGCTGAG
>NZ_JAGPYK010000042.1 GCF_018070045.1 Micromonospora sp. U21 | reverse complement strand
GGGGCCGGGGGGCGTACGAGGCGGGGCGCGCGGCGGTGGGGGAGGGTGGGAGGAAGGAGCGGGCCCCGGTCGACCGGTGGGTCGAGCGGGGCCCGGGGGTGGCGGGTGGATCAGTCGTTCAGGCCGACGGGGGAGTTGGGGCGGTCTACGTCGACGAACTCGACGTCGTCCATCGCACGGTCGTCCCGGCTGCCGGCAGCCCGGGCGGCGGAGCCGACGGCCCAGCCGACCGCGGCGCCGACCAGCGCGGCGCCGATCAGCAGCGTCCAGGGCAGCGCCGGCTGGCGGCCGGCGAGCGCGTCGAAGGCCAGCGAGGCTCGGCGCCGCGCCTCGTCGGCGGCGGAGCCCACCAGGTCGCCCGCACCATCGGCGAGGTCACTGCTGCCGCGTCGGGCGGAGCGGGCGGTGCCCCGGACACTGTCTCCCGCGGAACTGACGGCGGAGACCAGGTGCTCCCACGCCTGGTCCGCGATCCGCTCCGGCTTGCTGCGGCGGTCCAGCAGGTTGGTTCCGAACATCGTGGTTACCTCCTCGGGTGCCGAAGCCGGCGGCCACTTCGGACTTCGGCGTCTGTCCAGCGCGTCACGATTCGCCTACCCCGCAGTGCCCCGCGCCGGCCAGGCGCAAACCCGGCCGGCCCGGCTCGCCGGACAGGTCAGCGCAGCACCACCACGGAGACGCCCCGGGCGAAGTCGTCGTCGTCATCGTCGTCGTCATCGCCTCCGCCACCGAAGCCGCAGGCCAGTACGAGGGCGAGCAGGGCACCGACGCCGGCCAGCCCGGCCAGTTTCTTGATCATCGAAGGTCCTCTCCGTAACGGTGGGTTCCCTGGCCGATGCTAGGCGGCGTCGGCAACCACCCGTCCGGGACACGGTCGATCGACGAGGCGCGACACGCCGGTGCCACACGGGGCGAGCGCGGTTCGTGCGCCGGTTGTCGGGCGCGCCGGGCCGGGACCGCTACCCTGGTCCGGCGACGCGTCGGTTCCGACCGACGGTTGAGTGATCAGATAACGAAAAGCACTGAGTGATCAGATAACGAAAAGTCCGGATATGGGCGACTTTCTGTGCCCGGATCCGCGAATTGCTCATCCCGAGGGGTGGCGACCGAGGCCGTCAAAGGAATACTGTCGGTCGCGGCCCGCGTACTGATGAGGCGCCCGGGGGACGGGCGGGTGGAGGTGCTCGCGTGAGCCTGTCGATCGTGAAGTCGATTCTGTCCGGTGGAGTCGTGGAAATCGCCCCGCGCGGCGAGATCGACGTCGACACAGCGTACGAGGTGCGCGAGGCGGTCGCGGAGGTGCTGGCCAAGGGCCGCCCCGTACGCATCGAGCTGAACATGAGGCTGGTCACCTTCATCGACTCGGTCGGTATCAGCGCGATGGTGGCCGGCTTCCAGACCGCCGAGGTCAGCGGCGTCAAGCTGGTGGTCACCGAGCCGAGCCGGTTCGTGCACCGGCAGCTCTGGGTGACCGGCCTGCTCGGCCTCTTCGGTGCCCCCGAGCCATATTTCGCCGGCACCGCCACTCCCGAGGTGCTTCCCGGCGCCTGAGCGCTGGACGCCCCGGCCCACGCCGGTCAGGGCTGTTCGTCCAGGCCGCTCAGGTCGACGTCGGTCATCTCGGTGACCGCGCGGATGGCCGTCACGGACGCGTACCCCGCAGCCAGCAACGCCACGTCCGTGCCGGGCTGCGCGGCCTGCCCCGGTTCCTCCAGCGAGGTGCGCACGAAGCCGTGCCCCGATTCGGCCACCGTCATCTGCACCTGACCGAAACTGGCCAGCGTGCCGCGGCGCACCCCGCGCAGTCGCCCGTGCGGCAGGTCCGGGGCGTTCACGTTGAGCACGCTCTCGATCGGCGCGGCGGTCAGCCGGGGGAGCAGGTCCAGGGCGACCCGCGCGGCGGTGCTCCAGTTGCGCTCGACGTCGCGTACCCGGGCGGCGGCGTCCACCGCGGCGCCACCGCTGGCGGCCGTCGCCTCGCCCGCGGAGAGCACGTCCAGCGAGACCGCCATCGCCCGGCAGCCGTTCGTGGCGGCGGTGAACGCGGCCCCGACGGTTCCGGAGTGCAGTACGGCGCGGCCGGCGTTGGCACCCCGGTTGATGCCGGAGAGCACCACCGACGGCGGCGGGCCGAACGCGCCGTGCAGCGCGATCAGAGTGATGAAGCCGGGGGAGCCACCGACCCCGTACGCCGGCACGCCCGCCAGATCCGGCAACGGGTGGTCGTGCACCACCACCCGCCCGTCCTGCTCCACCGCGCTCATGGCGGCGCTGGTGCCACTCGCCTCCTCCAGTGGCGCGGCGACCACCACGTCCAGGCCCCGCTGCGCCGCGGCCCAGGCCAGCGCCTGGATGCCCGGTGCGGCGATCCCGTCGTCGTTGGTGACCAGCACGCGCAGCGTCATCGCTCGACCGCCCGCTCGGCCAGTTCGTCGGGGGTGGTCCGCTCCTGCTGTCGGCTGTCCGCCGGGACCAGCCGGACCCGCTCCACCAGACCGGTGATCGAGTCCAACCGCCCGGTGCCCAGCCCG
Source organism: Micromonospora sp. U21 (assembly GCF_018070045.1). Lineage (GTDB taxonomy): Bacteria > Actinomycetota > Actinomycetes > Mycobacteriales > Micromonosporaceae > Micromonospora. The sequence continues at coordinate 44,160 of NZ_JAGPYK010000042.1, read as the reverse complement.
TGCCGGGTCACGTTCAGCGCCCCGGCGGCGGCGCCGGTCCGGATGGCGGTCCGGATGTCTCCGCCGCCGGCCACCACGGCGGCCACCCCGGCGGTCATCGAGTCGCCCGCGCCGCGCGGGTCGGCCGCCTGCAACCGGGGCATCTCCACCTCGAACAACTCCCCGTCGATGAGCGCCAGCGCCGGCTCGTCGGCCCGGCTCACCACCACCGTCTCGGCGCCGGCGGCGTGCAGCTCGTACATCGCCCGGGTCAGCTCCGCGCTCTCCTCGTTGCGGGCGCGGCCGTCGCGGATCAGTTCCTCATGGCTCACCTTGAGGAAGAACACCCCGCTGTCCAGCACCGCGCCGAGGTGATCGCCGGAGAGGTCGACCACCACCCGGCCGCCGTTGGCACCGAGATCGGCGGCGAAGCGCCGGTACAGGTCGGCCGGAACGAGCCACGGCTCGTTGGGTCCACTGAGCACGCTCACCGACGCTCGCAGCCCCTCGCCGAGGGCCAGGTTGTACAACTCGTCGAGCTCGTGCCGGCTCAGTGGCTGCCCGGGCACGTCGGCGATCTCCTGCCGGGACCCGTCCCGGCGGTCGTGCACGTACCCGCCGCTGCCGGAGTCACGGACCACCACCTTGAGGTCCACTCCCTCGCTGACGAGCAGCGGTTCCAGCACCTGGCCGATCTCGCCGCCGAGCGCGGTGCAGAGCACCACGTCGATCCCGAGCGACATCACCATGCGGGCCTGCCAGACGCCCTGCCCGCCCGGGTGCAGGTGCAGCTCGGGCTGGTCGCTCGGCTGGTCCACCGTCACCGTCAGCTGCGGCGTGGGCGCAAAGACCATCACGTGCCCGCTCACCGGTCGTACCCGTTCATGCTCACGCCCTCCCTTGCCCGTCACGGCCGGTGGTTCCCCATCAGCCGACCGTAGTGGGAACGGGGTGTGAATGCCGAGGCAACGGTCCGTGTCCGTCCGGGCGTTGCCAGCCCGACCGGGGTACGGGACGATCGTGCGACCGACGACGGCGGGAGACGGTGTGCTCAGGAGCGAAACCTTCAGCTACACCGTCCAGGCCCGCTGCACGCCCCGCGAGGCGGCGGCGCTGCTGAGCGACCTGACGCGGCAGGGCGAGCTGCACCCCCTGATCGTCCGGGTCCGCCGGCTGCCGCTCCGGCCCGGCGCCCAGGCCAGCTACGTGATCAGCGACCGGCTGGTGGCCGGCCCGTTCCGCTTCCGGACCACCTACCAGGCGGACGTGCTGATCAGCGGGGACGACGAGATCGTCATGGTGGCCCGCCAGTGGCCGGCCACCACGGTGCGCAACCACACGCGGCTGCGCGGCGAGCCGGACGGCCTGGTCCGGGTCGACGTCGAGATCACCCTGACCGCGCCGGCCCCGCTGTTCCGGTACGCGTTCCGCCAGGCCAGGGCGGCCCACCTGGCTCTGGCCACCCGACTCGGCGCAGCCCTGGACCGCACGACCGGCTCCCCACCCGCCAGCTGAGCCCGCGCCCGCGCCTGGCCCGCGGCAAGGTCACGCTCGATCCTGGATGTAGTGGCCTGCTCGCGCGGGGAGGCCACTAGATCCTGGTTGCAGCGCGATCATGGCCGGTCCGGCCCGCGACGGTGGGCCGCGCGGCCGACCGTCGCCCCCACGGCTTGTACGTGGACAGCACCGTCACGATGATCATCAGACTGGTCGACACGGCCGGTGCGATCACCAGGTCGGCGCGGTCCCGGGCGGGCAGGGCGGCGCCCAGCGCGCCGGCGTGCCGCAGGTTCGGGGTGAGCAGGAACAGCACCAGCCCGACCATCACCGTGGTGATCACGAGTTTGGCCAGCACCCAGCGGTAGCGCAGCAGGCCCCACGGGGTGAGCAGCGCGCTGGCCACGCCGACCAGCCAGACGAGCACGCTCAACGGCGCGAACAGCACGGTGCCGACCAGCGCGGCGACCGGGTAGACGACGGCCGGGTCGGCGCCGCGCTGTGCCGCGACGCCGAGCGTGAGCAGCGTCAGGTCGGCGCCGAGCCAGCCGAGCGAGGTGACCAGGTGCAGGGTGAGCAGGGCCTTGCGGGCGGTGGGCGGGATGCGACGCATACCAGGATGCTGCCCGCCGGGCCCGGCCCGGACGTCCGACCGCCGGCGACATCCCGGGTACGTCCGCTGACGTACCCGGGCGGGACGGTGCCCCGCGAGACGGGGCACCGCCCCCGGGTCAGTACACCGACAGGTGCACGTGGTTGGTGTGGTCGCTGGACGGGTCGCCGCCCGCCCCGCTGTACGACTTCCACCCGCTGCTGGGCAGCCAGATCTGCCTGTACCAGATCACGTAGAGCACGGCGAGCCGGTCGGCGTTGCGGATGAAGTACGCGGCCAGGTTGTTGCCGTACGTCTTGTCGCCGCCGGTGGCGTCGCCGCCGAAGCCGCTCTTCTGCGCGGCGAAGTCGCAGGCCCGACCCTTCGGGTGTTCGCCGGAGCCGCCGTTGCGGTGGCAGGAGACGTACCGGGTGAAGCCCGCGGCCTTGGCCTGGTTGAGCGCGTGCAGGGTGCGCGGGGTGATGCAGCCGGTGGCCGGGGTGGGGTCGTTGACGCTGCACGACTCCGACGGCCAGGAGCCGTCGGAGTTGCGCGGCGCGGCCTTGGCGTTGGCGGCGGAGGTGCCCCGGTTGGAGCCGGTGTCGGCGGTCGTCCGGGGCTTGGTGGTGGCCACGGTCAGGGCCCGTTCGGCCTGCTCTTTGCGCTTGGCCATGACCGTCACCTGCTTGCGCTGTTCACGGATCTCGCCGTCCAGGGCGACGCGGGTGCGGTTGACCTCGTCCCTGGTGGCGGCGAGGTCGCGCAGCGCCCGGTCCTCGTTGGCGGCGACCGCGTCCAGCGTGACGGCCCGGTCCATGAAGCCCTCGGGGGTGTTGCTGTTGAGCAGCGCCGACACCGTGCCGAGCCGGCCGGTGCGGTAGGCCAGTCCGGCGATCTCGTCGACCTTGCCGCTGCGCGCCGTCAGCTCGGTCTCGGTGGTCTTCAGTTGGGTGGCGAGCTGTTGCTGCCGCTGTACGGAGGTGTCCAGGGCGCGCTTCGCGTCCAGGTATCCCTTGCTGGCCGCCTCCAGTTGGGCCCGCAGCGCGGGGGTGCCGCCCTCTTCGTCGCCGTCGGGTGCCGCGGCGGCCCGCAGGCCGGTCGGGGGAGCGGCCGAGGCGGCGCCGGCCGGGATCGCGACGCCGAGGGCGAACATCGCGACGATCAGGGCCGCCAGTCGGGCGGCGGGTGGTCGTGCTGGTACCACTACGCATGTCCTTCCGTCAGCCGCCGACCGGGTTAGCTGACGGGTTCGGGACGGAAGATCCCTACCGCTGACGCGGATGCACCCCAGGAACATGGTTCCCCGGTTCGCCCGCTCGGGCGATTAGGCGGCGGCCGCCACCGGCGCCGGGAGGGCGCCGCCGGGTGGAGGCCGGGACCGAGCCTACCGGTGCCGGTGGGGCCGATGCAGCCGATGTGACGGACGGTGCGTGCGTCGTCACGGTAAATTCCGGCCAATCCGAGTGAAACTCCCGAAATGCCGCTACCATTCGACCGATCCACAGGCTCCGGGGGCCGCGCCGGGTTCGATCTGCAACGTCGCGTGCTCGATCCGGAAGTCCTCGTGCAGGGCGGTGCGCGCCGCGGCGAGCACCACGCCGACATCCGCGCCCGGCGCCATGGTCAGGTGTGCGGACGCCACCTCCATGCCCGAGGTGAGCGTCCAGACGTGCAGGTCGTGCACCTCGACCACGCCGGGCACCGCGGCCAGCCGGTCATGCACGGCGGTCACCTGGAGGTGTTCCGGGGCGGCCTGCACCAGGATGCGGACCGCGGCCCGTCCCAGCCGCCAGGTGCGCGGCAGGATGAACACGCCGATGGCGACGGCGACCAGTGGGTCGGCCCACCACCAGTCGGTGAGCTGGATGAGCAGCGCCGCGCCGATGACGCCGAGCGAGCCGAGCAGGTCGCCGAGCACCTCCAGGTAGGCGCCCTGAAGGTTGATGCTCTCCCGGGCCCCCGCGCGGAGCAGGGCGAAGGCGGCCAGGTTGGCGAGCAGGCCGAGCACGGCCACGGCGAGCATCGGACCGGCCAGCACCTCGTGCGGGTCGCCGAACCGGCGGATCGCCTCGATCACCACGTAGACCGCGACGCCGGAGAGCAGGACGGCGTTGGCCAGCGCGGCGAGCACCTCGAGTCGGTAGAGCCCGAAGGTGCGTTGCGGGTCGCCGGTGGCCTGCCGGGTGGCGGTGATCGCGGCGAGCGCCATCCCGATGCCGAGCACGTCGGTGAACATGTGCCCGGCGTCGGAGAGCAGGGCCAGCGAGCCGGTGTGGAACGCGGCCACCGCCTCGACCACCATCAGGGTGGCGAGCAGCCCGAACGCTGCCCAGAGCCGCCCCCGGTGCTGGTGCGCGGAGTTGGCGACCGACCCGTGGTGGTGGTCATGACCTGCGCCCACGAGACCACCCTCCGCCGTCGGTCCGGACCCGGTCAAACGTATGCTCACATCGCTATGTATGCAAGTCTACGGCAGGGCATCCGTCCGACGGGGCTCGCTTCGCAGGTCAGCCGGTCGGGTCGATGGTGGTGAGGCGCTGGGTGGCCCGGGACAGCGCGACATAGAGGGTGCGCACCCCGGCGCCCGGATCCGCCCGGATCTCGCTCGGGGCGACCAGCACCACCCCGTCGTACTCCAGGCCCTTCGCCTCCAGGCTGGTCACCACCTGCAGTCGCGGCGCACCGAGTGCGCCCAGCCAACCGGCGACCTCGTCGCGGCGGGGGACCGGCGTGATCACCCCGACCGTGCCCTCCACCTCGGCCAGCAGGCCGGTGGCCGCCTCCACGGTCGCGGTCCGCAGGCCCGCGGCGGGCACCACAAGCTCGACCGGATCGACCCCGGTGGAGCGGACGGCGGTCGGCAGCGGCAGGTCGGGGTAGAGCCGGCGGATCTCCGCCGCCGCCACCGCGAAGATCTCCGCCGAGTTGCGATAGTTGGTGGTCAGCGTGAAGTCGTGCCGCTTGCGCCGGCCCAGCGCCTGGTCCCGGGCCCGGCTCAGCTCCTCCGGGTCGCCGGTCCACGCGGTCTGTGCCGGGTCACCCACCACCGTCCAGGAGGCCAGCCGGCCACGCCGGCCGACCATGCGCCACTGCATCGGCGAGACGTCCTGCGCCTCGTCCACCACCACGTGCGCGTACTCCCGGTAGTCCGCCGGCCGTTCCCGGGCCGCCGCCCGCGCGGCCCGCTGCCGGTCGCCGAAGCTGCTCAGCTCACGGACCCCGCCAGCGAGCTGGAACGGGTCACGCCGGGCCCGGGCCGGCTGCGCAGGCTTGCCGAGCAGCGCGTCCAGCTCGTCCAGCAGCGCCACGTCGGCGATGGTCAAGCCGGCCGCGTCCAGGTCCTGGTACGCCGCGCTGAGCAGCCGGATCTCGGCGGTGGAGAGGATGCCACCGGCGTACCGGCGCAGACGGTCCGGCCGGGCCAGCCAGCCGAGCACGTGCCGGGGGTGCAGCCGTGGCCACCACGCCTTGAGAAACTCCCGGAACTCCGGCCGCTCGGCGATCTCCGCCTCGAAGGCCGGCTGCTCCGGCAGCCGACCGATGCCCAACCGCCGGGCCTGCGCCCAGAGGGCGGCGAAGACACCGTCGAAGCCGGCCCGGCGCACCTCGTTGCGCCGGGCGCCCCGGTGCAGCACGCGGTCCCGGATCCCGTCCAGCTCGGCCCGGTCCAGCCGCAGCAGCGTTCCCCGGTAGAGCAACCGCAGCTCGCCCGGCCCGCCCGGCACCGCGTCCCGGACCGCCCGCTCCAGCACCCGGCGCATCCGCAGCGAACCCTTCACCGCCGCCACCTCGGGCGGGTCGGTGCGGGTGGCGGTCATTCCCGGGAAGAGGGTTCCCAGCGAGTGCAGCGTCGCGGTGTCCTCGCCGAGCGAGGGCAGCACCGAGGCGATGTACTCGACGAAGACCGAGGACGGGCCGACCACCAGGATGCCGCCGCCGGCGTACCGGCTGCGCTCGGAGTACAGCAGGTAGGCGGCCCGGTGCAGGGCCACCGCGGTCTTGCCGGTGCCCGGTCCGCCGGCGACGATCGTCACCCCGGAGCTGGGCGAGCGGATCGCCTCGTCCTGCTCACGCTGGATCGTCGCCACGATGTCGCGCATGCCCCGGCCGGTGGCCCGGGACAGGGTCGCCAGCAGCGCGCCGTCGCCGACCACCGTCATCCCCTCGGGGGCGGCGGTCGGATCGAGCAGGTCGTCCTCGATCCGGGTGACCCGCTCGCCGCGGGACTGGATGGTGCGCCGGCGTACCACGCCCAGCGGCTGTGCCGGGGTGGCCTGGTAGAAGGCGGCGGCCGCCGGCGCGCGCCAGTCGACGACCAGAGTGGTCGCGTCCTCGTCGCGGATGCCGAGCCGGCCGACGTGCAGGACCTGCCGGTCCCGCAGGTCCAGCCGGCCGAAGACCAGCCCCTCATGCTCGGCGTCGAGGGTGTGCCGTCGCTGCGCGGCGTGGAAGACCATCGCGTCGCGCTCGACGAGCGCGCCGAAGGTGCCCACCCGGGCCATCCGGTAGCCGTCCCGCTCGGCGCGGACCGCCGACCGCCGAAGTTCGGCGAGTCGGGCGTACACCCGGTCGAGGTGCCGTTGCTCGACGGCGATCTCCTGCTCCAGGGCGGTCTGGTCGGTCAACGCACGCTCCTCCTGACGTCGCCGGCGAGCGGCGCGAACCGCGCGAGCCAACCGCAGAAGGGTACGGCCCCGGGCCCGGCCTCCCGCGCCCGAGGTGCGGGAACGTGGTCAGACACCCGTCCCGGCGGGCGCCGCGCCGCTCGCGCGGGGCGCCGGCTCGGCGAGCACCCGGCTCAGGACACCCGTCAGCGCGGCGTTCACCTCCTGCGGGCGTTCCATCATCAGCATGTGCCCGGCACCCGGGCAGACGGTCAGCTCGGTGGCCGGCAGGACCGCGGCGATCGACTCGGCGCACGGCGGCGGGGTCAGCCGGTCCCGGTCGCCGACCAGGGCGGCCGCCGGCAGGTGGGCCAGCGCGGCGAGGGTGTCCAACCGGTGCTGGGCGCCGATCGAGGCGCGGAACCCGCCGATCGAGCGCAGCGAGGCGCGAGCCACCGCCGAGGTCACCAGCCTGATGTCGGCCGGCTCGCAGCGGTCGCCGAAGAGCATCCACCGGATGCTCGGTTGCAGGGCGCGCAGCAGCGCCCGGGGTGCCCGCCACGAACCGCACCGGGCCAGCACCCCGGCGCCGGTCGTCTCGGCCAGCCGGATCAGCCGGGCGATCCGGGGGGAGAGCCCGTAGACGGTGTGCGTATGCCCCTGCGCGGTGGTCGAGACGAAGACCAGGCCGGCGGTGCGGGCGGTGAAGTGCCCGGGGTGGCGGTGCGCGTACTCCATGATCGTCATACCGCCCATCGAGTGCCCTACCAGGACCACCCGCCCGGTCGGCGCGACCGCGTCGAGCACCGCGAGAAGGTCGTCGCCGAGCTGGGCCAGGGTGGCCGTGGGCAGCGGCATGCAACTGGACCGGCCGTGCCCCCGCGCGTCGTAGGTCACCACCCGCACTGCGCCGCCAAACGCGCCGGTGAGGGCGTCGACCTGCCGGTGCCAGCTGCGCCCGTCCAGCGTCCAGCCGTGCAGCAGGACAGCGGTGACCTGGGCATCCGCGGGCCCCGCCGCCTCGACGTGCAGCCGTACGCCGTCGGGCAGACCGACCTCGAACCGCTCCGGCATCGCCACCTCCCAGGGCCGCCCGGCACCACCCGCACCGGGATACCCGGCGGTAACACCGGCTACCCGTCATGACACCACGCCAATCGCGCCGGGGCGAACATTCCCGACCCCGCCCGTGGCCGCCCAGGGCGGGCCAAGCTGAACGGCATGGGGTCGTCGGGGGCAACGCCCGGAACGCCGGCGGGCGGACCGTCGGCGCCGGGGCGACAGGCCGGTGGTACACCTCGCGCCGCGCTGGCCGAGCTGCTCGCCGGTAACCGGCGCTTCGTCAGCGGCCAGCCCGTGCACGGTCACGACGTCACGGCCGCCGCGGCGGCCGCCTCCGGTGACCAGCAGCCGTACGCGGTGGTGCTCGGCTGCATCGACTCGCGGGTGCCGCTGGAGGCGATCTTCGACCAGACCTTCGGCGCGATCTGCGTGATCCGCACCGGTGGGCACGTGCTCGACCGCGCGGTGTGCGGCTCCATCGAGTACGTGGTCGGCCAGCTCGGCGTACCGCTGGTCATGGTGCTCGGCCACGAGCGGTGCGGCGCGGTGGGAGCCGCCGTGGACGCGTTGCGCGCCGGGGAGCGGCCCGGCGGCTCGCTGTCCCACCTGGTGGACGAGATCGCCCCGGCGGTGATCGAGGCGGGGCTGGACGACCCGGCGGTGCACCCGCTGGCGATCCGCCGGCACGTCCGGCGCACCGTGCGGACCCTGCGCGACGACGACCTGCTGGCCGGGCCGGTCGCCGCCGGCCGGGTCGCCGTCGTCGGCGGCCTCTACGACCTGGCCACCGGGGAGGTGGCCCTGGTGGACCCGGCCTGAGCCCGCCGGGCACTCCGACCCGGGTACGGACGCGAAAACGCCCGCCGGGAGTTCCCGGCGGGCGTTTTCAGATGACGCGGTGGGGGAGGGCTCAGCCCTCGAAGACGCCGGCCGCGACCAGGCGCTTCTCGGTCGCCTCCCAGCCGTCACCCGGGTGGGTCACGGCCAGGTTGTTGATCTCCGCCCGGATCTTGGCGGCGTGGCCGGCCGCGGCCAGCACCCGGATCTCCTCGACGAAGGCCTCGGAGTCGGTGCGCAGGTGCACGGTCTTGCCGTTGGTCAGGTTGCGCACGTAGGCGTGCTTGCCGCTGTTCAGCGGGATGAGGTACTTGAACTCGCCCAGCACGCTGAGGGCGCCACCCTGGCCAGCCTGGCCGGCCCGGACGGACGCGCGCGCGGTCTTAGAGGTGTTGCTCGCCACGGAGGTACTCCTTGCAAGACGTACGGGAGGACTGGACGTCCGGGGGCTGTGTGCGGGCGACACCGGGTCGGCCCGCGAAGTTGTGCGCGGCAGAAGCCGCCGATGGAACTGTACAGGACCACGACATCAGGCTGGTCGTCGCGGTGTCCTGAGAGGCAACGGAGACCACCCGTCCGGCTATTCCGGCCGGCGTTTTTTCCGATTCTCTGGCGCACCATCCGTCACAGGAGTAATCATGTGTTGCATCAGCCACTCGGGTGGACGAGGTCGTAGGGGAAGACGCACCTCGCTCTCCGGGAGGTCACCGTGCCAACGCGTGGCGTCGTATACGTCCACTCGACCCCGCTCGCCGTGTGCTCGCACGTCGAGTGGGCGATCGCGCGCGTCCTAGCCGCGCCGGTCAACCTGCAGTGGACGGCTCAGCCCGTCGACCCCGGCGCTCGCCGGGCCGAGTGCGGGTGGACCGGTCGTCCGGGGACGGGCGCCGAGCTGGCTGCTGCTCTCCGGCAGTGGCCCATGATCCGTTTCGAGGTGACCGAGGAACCGAGTCCCGGCGCCGACGGCGAGCGCTTCATGTACGTGCCGGCACGCGGCCTGTTCCGGGCCACCGTCGGCGCGGCCGGTGACATCCAGCTCGGCGAGGACCGGCTGCGCGCGCTGATGGCCGCCGCCCGTGCCCCGGAGGCGCTGGCGCACGCACTGGACAAGGCGCTCGGCACCGCGTGGGACGATGACCTGGAGCCCTACCGGTACGCCGGCGACGGCGCGCCGGTGACGTTGCTCACCCGGGTCGGCTGACCAGATCGCCCCCCGGCCCGGCCACCTGCCCGCACGTTGGCGCGGCGGCGGTCTGCGGCGGCTGGCCGGTAAGGTCAAGTTGCCCCGATAAGGGTGAACTGGTGGGATGGGCGGCGTGCCGATTCGCCCGCGCCGCGCCAGCGTCGCCGTCGCCGCCCTGACCGCCCTGCTCGTGTCCGGCTGCTCGGGTACCCGGGACAGTCCCGCGCCGACGCCCGGTCCGGCCGGCACCTCGGCCGGCCCGAGCACACCCGCCACCACGCCGACCGGCGACCCCGCCGCCCAGGCGGCCGCGCTGGTCGCCACGCTCTCCGACGAGGACCTGGTCGGCCAGGTGCTGATGCCGTACGCCTACGGCGACTCGGCTACGAAGGTCTCACCCGGCTCGGCCGCCGGCAACCAGGCGCTGGCCGGGGTCGACACCCCGGCCGAGATGATCGCCAAGTACCGGCTGGGCGGGCTGATCCTGGTCGGGTTCAGCGCCGACGACCCGACCAAGGGCAACCAGGAGACCACCAACGTCGACAACCCGAAGCAGGTGCACGAGCTGACCGGCGGGCTCCGTGCCGCCGCCGGCCGGCTCGCCGCCGGCCCGGCGCCCTTCCTGGTCGGCACCGACCAGGAGTACGGCGTCGTCACCCGGATCACCGACGACGTCACCGTGCTGCCCAGCGCCCTCGCCGCCGGTGCGGCCGGCGACCCGGCGCTGACCGAGGCCGCCTGGCGGGCCGCCGGCACCGAGCTGGCCGCGATGGGGATCAACATCGACTTCGCTCCGGTGGCCGACGTGCTGGCCACCCGCAGCACGGTGATCGGCTCCCGGTCCTACGGCGCGGACCCGAAGCGGGCAGCGGCGCAGGTCGGCGGCGCGGTCCGGGGCCTCCAGGCGGGCGGCGTCGCCGCCACCCTGAAACACTTCCCGGGTCACGGCCACAGCGCCGACGACTCGCACCAGGACCTGCCGGTGCTCACCCAGTCCGCGGCGGCGCTGAAGAGCGGCGCCTGGCCACCGTTCACCGCCGGGATCGGCGCCGGCGCGATGGCCGTCATGTCCGGTCACCTGGACGCGCGCACCATCGACCCCGGCACCCCGGCGACCTTCTCGCACAAGCTGCTCACCGACGTGCTGCGCGGCCAGCTCGGCTTCACCGGCGTGGTGATCACCGACGGCATGAACATGCCCCCGGCGAAGCGCTGGGCGCCCGGCGAGGCCGCGGTCCGGGCGTTGAACGCCGGCAACGACCTGATCCTGATGACCCCGAACGTCGGCCAGGCGTACGACGGGCTGCTCGCCGCGCTGCGCGGCGGGTCGCTGACCCGGGCCCGACTGGTCGAGGCGGTCACCCGGGTGCTGACCATGAAGTTCCGCCTGGCGGCGCTCCCGACCGCGCAGATGTCCACGCTCAACGCCCCGGCGCACCGCGCGGCGGCGGACGCGCTGGCCGCCGGTGCGGTCACCGTGCTGCGCGGCGCCTGCGGCGGCGCGGCGCGCGGGCCGATCACCGTCACCTCCTCCGGCGGCCGGGACGGCACCCGGTCGCTGCTCACCGAGGCGCTGACCGCAGCCGGCGTCAAGGTGGTGCCCAGCGGCGGCACGGTGGTGCACCTGGTCGGCTACGGCGACGGCACCGCCGACCTGCGCGCCGACGCGGCGGTCACCGTCGCCATGGACACCCCGTACGTGCTGGCCAAGGCGGCGTCGCCGACGCTGCTGGCCACCTACTCCTCCAGCCGGGCGTCGATGACCGCGTTGGCCGCCGTGCTGGCCGGCAAGGCCCGCCCGGGCGGGCGGTCCCCGGTGACCGTGCCCGGCCTGCCCGCCACCACCTGCGCCACCTGACCGTCTACCGCCGGCACGGCGGAGGGCAGGTGCCGGACGCTTCGTCCGACACCTGCCCGGGTTCCCCGATGACCTCAGCGGCGGATCGTGACCTGCTGGGCGACGGCCGAGCCACCTGACTCGAACGCGGCCAGCACGGCCGTCGCCTCATCCCCGTCGACCGGGACCAGCACGGTCACCGGCTGGCCGGGCCGCAACTCGACCGTGCGGCTGCCCAGGGCGCGGTCGCCGTTCCAGGTGCAGAGGTACGCCGTGCCCGTACGGTCGGACTGCAGGGCGACCTCGACCCCGCCGTTCACCCGGCGCTGCCGGGTGAGGCGCAGTGCCCGCTCCGGCAACCGAGGCACCGCCGCCGGCGCCACACCGTCGATCGCGGACTGGGCGATCGTCTGCGGGCTGTGCACACTGCGCGCCGAGGTGTCCGGGAAGACCGGCGTGCTCGGGCCCTGCTGGGCAGGGGTGTAGCCGGGCAGGGTGACCAGGCCGTAGCGGTACGGGTCGGCTCGTACGCCGGTGAACGTCGACCAGCCGAGTCGAGACTGGGAGGCGAGATCCTGCGTGTCCGAGTCGTAGACCAGCACGTTGAAGCCCATCCGGGCCGGGTCGACCGCGTCGGGCAGCACCGCGAACGGGATGCTCGTCTCGATCGTGTAGCCGGTGTAGGGCTCGCTGACCTTGCTGACCACGGTCATTCCTGGAGCGGTCTGCCCACCCGGGCCCTGCCGGTTGTCGGCGTCGCGCTGCCAGCACGGCGGGTTGCCGTTGGCCGGGTCGTCCGTGATGGGGAAGATGCCCGCCTTGAACACGGTCGAGGTGTCCGAGGAGTCGCCCTTCGGGTCGACGATGATCTCGACGCTGTCGGTCCGCCGCTGACGCTTGCAGTCCTGCGGCACCACCTTCCGGCCGAGTACGTCGTCGGTGACCGTGACGATCACCTTGAGCGCGTCCGCGGTCCAGACGATCCGGCCCTTGGCTGACGCGTCGGCCACGGTGGTCGCCTCGCCCTCCCAGATCCGCGAGAAGTCGAGCTCCTCGCCCGGGTACTCACCTGCGCCGGCTACTCCGTCGACGGCGTGGGCGACGCCGGCCTGGGGCACCTCGCTGGTCGGCACGATCTCCAGGGCACCGCTCTCGACCGTGCTGCCGGTGCTGCTGGCGGTCGTGATGGTGATGCCGTAGTCGCCGCCCTCGCCGCCCTCGTTGGCCGTGGGGAGCGAGGCGTCACTGTTGGTGACACTGAAGGTGACCGCGCCGGTGGCGCCGGCCGCCAGGTCGTGGTAGCTCTTCGTGGCGGCGTCAGCAGTGAAGCCTGCGGGCAGGCCGAGGGTGACCGTGCCGTTCTGTACGGTCTCGCCGACGTTGCGGAGGTCGACCCTGACGTCGCGGGTCTTGCCGGAGCCGATGGTGAGCACCGGCTTGATCAGGGTGTCGAGCTGGCCGTAGCCGCCCGCGCTCGCCCAGTCACGGAAGAGGCCGACCTCGGGCAGCGGCTCCAGGGTGCCGCGTACATCGGCGACGACCCGGACGGCCTCGTCGGTGCTGCCGGAGCCCTGGCCCTTGGTGTTCAGGGTGGCCGTGAGCAGCTTCTGCGTGCCGGTCTCGCCGCCCTTCGGCACGGTGACGGTGAAGGTCGCCGTCCGATCCCTGCCAGCCGGGACGCTCACGCCGAGCCCCGTACCGCCGGAGACGGACCAACCGTCCGGCGCCTGCAGCGTCACCGTCGGGCGGTTCAGTGCCCGGTTGGCGGCGGCCTTGACGTGCGCGGTGACCTCGACGCTCTCGCCGGGTGCGACGTCGAAGCGGTCGGTGGTCAGGTACAGCTCGGTGCCCTTGGGCAGCCCGCCTTTGGCCGACGGAAGCATTGACCCGCGCAGGATCGCCTCCGGTGAGTTGTCCTTCGGGTCGTACGGCACCCGGCTGTCGACGAGGGTGTAGAAGTCGCAGCGGATCTTCGCCGGGTCGGTCGGGGCGGCCGCGGTGCCGGCCCAGCCCTGGGTCACGTACTCCCGGCGGGCGTCGACCTCGATTTCCGCCCAGGTCTTGCCGGTCCTGCTCGGGGTGCCCTCCCAAACGCCGAAGACCTGGTCGGTCGGGACCGTCGGGGTGAAGCTGGACGCGCACGCCGGGCCGGCCGAGGAGCTGCCGGTTCCGCCGGTACGCAGGAACTTCGCCGCCCGGAACACGCTGAGCCCTTCCTCGCGGATCTGCTCCGGGAAGGCCTTCGGGTCGGCGGCCCCCTGGAACGCCTCGGCGGCGAACCTGGCGGCCTGCTGGTGATTGCCGTGGTTACCCGGGGTCGGCGACGGGTTCATGGTCATGATGATCTCGGGGCGGGTCGTCCGGATCACCCGGACGATCTGACCGAGCGTCGCGTCGTGGCCCCAGATCTGCTCCGACAACGGTGCCGAGGCGGTGTACCAGAAGTCGACCCGATCCAGGTTGTACAGGTTCTGCACGCCGGCCTGCCCGATCGCGGTCCGCTCCTCGCGCTCCCGGATGATGCCGAGTGGTGGCCCCTCCTCGAGGCCGACGGCGTTGCCGCCGCCCTCGCCCCGGGTGATGGTGACGACGCCGGCCTTGGCACCGTACTTCTCCTTCCACTGGCCGAGCGTGGCGAGGCTGCCCGCCTCGTCGTCGGGGTGGGCGCTGACGAAGAGCACGTCGAGGTCGACCGCGCCGCTGGCTGCGGGGTGGGCGGTGGAGGCGAGCGCGGTGGCTGGTGTCCCGGACAGGGCCAGCGCGAGCGCCGTCGGTAGCAGGAATGCCTTGAGTCGCATGTGGATCCTTCCGAACCGCGGGGTCCGGACGGCGACGACCGGCGGGGGACGCGGGATGCGTCGCGCCGACGGGTCGGGTCCGGTTCGTTGGTGGGACGGGCGGCGGTGAGGCCCCGATCGACGGGCGTCACCGGGGTGCACAGCGGTACGGGACTTCCGTACACACTGGAAGGCCTTCGCCGGGTGACGCTAGAGATCGTCGGCGAGGAGCGTCAATACCTCGAAGAGACTTCCTTCTTTTCCGGAAGAAACGAAGTGCCTTGTAGCCGAGGGTCACTCTCTGGATCTCCTTCGGCACGAATGGGCATTTTTCCTGCTCCAAGGGGGTCTTGGCCGAACGCCGAGACGCAGTCGTTACTTGACTCCATAGTTCGTTCGCCGTAGGAAGGAAATGTGACTGACGTGGTGACGCCACCAACGAGCCCGGTGAGCCGGGAGCGGTCGAAGGAGATCAAGCGGCTTTCCGTGATCTCCACCGCCCGCCAGGTGCGCCTGCTCTCGCGTGCCGAGCTGACCGAGCTGACCGGGTTGAGCCCCGCCACGCTCACGCCGTTGGTCCGCGAGCTGATCGCCGAGGGCTACCTTCTGGAGCGAGGGCCGGGCGCGTCCCGCTCGGGACGTCCCCGCGCGATGTTGGAGTTCAATCCTCGTGCCGAGCTGGTCGCGGCCGTTTCGCTGGAGCCGTCCCGGATCAGCTGCGAGATCGCCGACAGTGACGGAGCGGTGGTGGCGCACCGCGCCGTCCGACTCGCTGGTGACATCGTCGACACCATCTGCCGTTCCATCCCCGAGCTGGCCGGGGATGGCCTGCCAGCGTTGCGAGGAGTGGCCATCGCGGCGCCTGGCGTCTCCTCCGGAGGTGCTGTCCGGCTCGCCCCGTCGGTCGGCCTGGTGGAGGGGCGGCCGGTTGGGGAGATGGTCCAACGGCGGCTGGCCGTACCGGTCGTGGTCGACAACGACGTGAACCTGATGGCCGCGGGTGAGCACGCCGCAGGGGCGGGCAGTGACGTCGCCGACCTGCTGCTGCTGCACGTCGCCGACGGCATAGGGGCGGGTCTGGTGCTGGACGGGCAGGTCCGCCGGGGCGCCGGTGGTGCCGCCGGCGAGGTGGGTTTCCTGCCGCTGGACCCCGCGGATCGTGGGCACGACGGGATCGGCCCGTTCGAGGCACGCTGGTCGGAAAATGCCATCGCCGAGCGGGTGGTCGCGTTGGCGCCGGGCCGCCGCCCCGAGGCGCCGGTACGCGCCCTGGTGGAGTTGGCGCGCACCGGAGGCGCCGCCGCGGAGTTCCTGGACGAACTGCTGACCGCCTGGTCCCGGCTGATCGTCTCCTGCGTCTGCGTCATCGACCCGGGCCGGGTTCTGCTCAGCGGTGCCGCCGCACAGCTCGACGACTCCGCTGTCGAGCGGATCCAGACCCTCGTCACCGCTGGCGCGCCCGCCGCGACCGAAGTACGCCGGGCCGTGCTCGGCGATCGGGCGGTGCTGCACGGCGCGGTCAGCTACGCGCTGTCGGCCGCCGCGGCCGGCCTGCCCCTCCTGCTTCCCTCCTCGTAACCACCCGGATTTCCCCTCGTCCCCCGTTGGAGGTACTTACTCATGAGACGTCGCCTTTTCCTCACCGGAGCGCTCGCCGTTGCCCTGGTGGCCGGCACCGCCGCCTGTGGCGGTGGTGACGACGCGGCCGACGGCAGCGTCGAGAAGCTGACGATCTACACGGCCCGTGACAAGAAGGTCTCGACCTTCGTGGTCGACCAGTTCACCGCGAAGTTCCCCGAGTACAAGGGGAAGGTCGAGATCCTCAACCTCGGCGCCCAGGAGATCCTCGAGCGGGTCCGGGCCGAGAAGGCCAACCCGCAGGCGGACATCTGGTGGGGCGGCACCCAGCAGGGGCTGGCCGCCGGCGCGTCCGAGGACCTGCTGACCGCCTGGCAGCCGGCGTTCGCCAGCAAGATGGACGCCCGGTACAAGGACGCCGAGGGTCGCTGGTTCGGCGAGATCCTGCTGCCCGAGGTCATCATGTACAACAACAAGGCGCTCACCCCCGAGCAGGCCCCGAAGGACTGGGACGACCTGCTCGCGCCGCAGTGGAAAGACAAGATCGTCATTCGGGACGTGGCCGCGTCCGGCACCATGCGGTCGATCTACGCCTCGATGATCCAGCGGCAGTCCGCCGACGGCAGCAACCCCCAGCCGGGCTACGACTGGCTCAAGAAGCTCGACGCCAACACCGGCGCGTACGCCGCCAACCCGGCGGACCTGTACCTGAAGCTCTCCCGGCAGCAGGGCCTGCTCAGCGCCTGGAACCTGCAGGACGTCCTGCTCCAGGCCAACCAGTCGAACATGCCGTTCGGCTTCGTGATGCCGGCCTCCGGCGCGCCCGTGCTGGTCGACGGTCTCGCCGCGGTCAAGGGCGGCAACACCACCGGCGCCCAGAAGTTCATCGAGTTCCTCTTCGACGACAAGCTCCGCGCCGACCTGGCCAAGGACTACTACCAGATCCCCGCGGTGGACATCGCCGAGGAGCCGGAGTGGCTCGCCCAACTCCAGCTCAAGCCGATGGACGTCGACTGGGACGTGGTCGGTAAGAACGAGACCGACTGGATCAACCACTGGAACGGCGAGATCAAGAACAAGGGCTGACCGGATCGGCGCCGGACCGGGCACCATCCCGGTCCGGCGCCGCCCCGGGGACGTACCGGCGCTGGACGGCCGAGGGTGACTCGCGTCCGACCGGCTCCCCGGCCCGCCCCACCCCCTGCGACCGGCCACGCCCGGTTCCGGACTGAGGAGAGACATCATGATCGATGTCACGCTGGAGTCGGTGAGCAAGCGCTTCGGGCGCGCCGGCGACACCGCGGCCGTCGACGACGTCGACATCACGATCGCCGCCGGGGAGTTCTTCACCCTGCTCGGCCCGAGCGGCTGCGGCAAGACCACCACGCTGCGGATGGTGGCGGGGTTCTACTTCCCGAGCTCCGGGCGGATCCGGTTCGGCGACCAGGACGTGACCCGGCGCCCGCCGAACAAGCGCGACACCGGCATGGTGTTCCAGAACTACGCGCTCTTTCCGCACATGTCCGTCGCGCAGAACGTCGCGTACGGGCTGAAAATCCGCAAGGTCGGCCGGGCCGAGTCGAAGCGGCGGGTCGAGGAGGCGCTCGCCCAGGTCCACCTTGCCGGCTACGGCGAGCGTCGGATCGACCAGCTCTCCGGTGGCCAGCAGCAGCGGGTGGCGCTGGCCCGGGCACTGGTCATCCGGCCGCGGACCCTGCTGCTCGACGAGCCGCTCTCCAATCTCGACGCCAAACTCCGCGAGGAGACTCGGGTCGAGATCCGGAGAATCCAGCGGGAGGCCGGCACAACCTCGCTCTACGTCACCCACGACCAGGCCGAGGCGATGGCGATGTCCGACCGGATCGCGGTGATGGAGTCCGGTCGGGTGCGGCAGATCGGCGCCCCGCAGGAGATCTACCACCGGCCGGCGACCAGCTTCGTCGCCCGGTTCATCGGCCGCAGCAACGTGCTGAGTCTGCCGGTGCTGGGCGCCGGCCCGGAGACGGTCACGGTGCGGCTGCCCGACGACAGCCAGGTCAGCGTCGCCGCTCCCACCGATCACGGGTTGGGCACGGGGGCGACGGCCCTGGTCTCGATACGCCCCGAGCACATCGGCCTCACCTCGGCCACCGAGCCCGGCGTGGTCACCGGTCGCGTCACCGAGCTGGAGTTCACCGGCATGTCCACCAACCTCCTGGTCGACGTGGCCGGCGAGGCGGTGCAGGTGGCCGCCGTCGATCCGCCGGCCGGCCTGTCGGTGGGCGACCAGCTCGGGCTGCGGCTGCCGCGGGAGCGGATGTGGGTGGTGCGGCCATGAGCACCATCCCCGCCACCCCGAGCCCGGCCACCATCCCACCGGTCACCGGAAGCCCGGCGCCCGCCGGCGACGGACGGCGGCGACGCTTCACCGATCGGTTCACCGGCGGGACGAACTCGCGTTGGTTCCCGTACCTGCTGGTGCTGCCGCTCGCCCTGATCCTCTTCGGGTACGTGGTGCAGCCGATGTTCGCCACCTTCGCCGAGAGCGTCGGCGTCGACGCGGTGGCGAACTACACCAGCTTCTTCACCAACTCCGGCGTCGCGCGATCATCCCTGGTCACCTCCCTGATCATCTCCGCTGCCAGCGTGCTGCTCTGCGGGATCGTCGGGGTCGCGATGGCCTTCCTGCTCAAGCGCTTCTCGTTTCCCGGCCGGCGGTTGATCGAGGCGATCATCCTGGTGCCGGCGGCGCTGCCACCGCTGATCGGCGCCATCTCCTTCCAGCTGCTGTACAGCGAGACCGGCATCCTGCCGCGCGGGCTTCAGCAGATCTTCGGCACCGCCGAGCCGGTGCTGCCCTTCAGCGGCATCGCCGGGGTGCTGGTGGTGCACACCTTCACCATGTACCCGTTCTTCTACCTGTCCGCTGCCGCGGCGCTGGCCGGGATGGACCCGTCGGTGGAGGAGGCCGCCTACAATCTGGGCGCCGGTCGGGTCCGGGTCTGGCGGACGGTCCTGCTGCCGATGCTCACCCCGGCGCTGGTCTCCGCCTCGCTGCTGGTCTTCATGACGTCGCTGGCGTCGTACACCGCCCCGCTGCTCTTCGGCGTGGACCAGACAATGACCATGCAGATCTACATCAACCGCACCAACGGCGACCTGCCGATGGCGTCCACCTACGCCTCCGTGTTGGGTGTGGTCTCGGTGCTGTTCCTGCTCGGCATGCGCTGGTACGAGGGGCGGCGCAGCTACCGCTCCCAGTCCAAGGGGGTCGCCGCGCACCGCCGCGAGATCACCAATCCCCTCGGGCGTTGGCTGGCTCTGGGCGCGTCGCTGCTGGCCACCGTGGTCCTGCTGGCTCCGGTGGCGACCATCGCGCTGGTGGCGTTCTCCGCCGACGGCTCGTGGACCACCGAAGTGGTGCCCGCGGCGTACACCATGCAGAACTTCGTCACGATCTTCTCCGACCCGAACGCGTTCCAGCCGATCCTCAACTCGTTGCAGATGAGCCTGCTGGCTACCATCGGCTGCATCGTGATCGGCGTACTGATCGCCTACGCGGTGCGCCGGCTCGACTTCCGCGGGCGCGGCGTGCTGGACGTGGCGGTGATGCTGGCCTGGGCGCTGCCCGGCACGGTGGTGGCGATCAACCTGATCTCGGCGTTCAGCACTGGTAACGCGTTCAGCTTCGGTCAGGTCCTGATCGGCACGTTCTGGATCATGCCGCTGGCGTACTTCGTGCGGTTCCTCCCACTGGTTTTCCGGTCCAGCGCGGCCACGCTCGCCCAGATCGACCCCGCTCTGGAGGAGGCGGCCCGCAACCTCGGCGCCTCCTGGTGGCGCGCCTTCGGCTCGGTGACCCTGCGACTGATGCTGCCGGGCGTGATCGCCGGCGGGCTGCTGGCCTTCGTGCACGGCGTTGGCGAGTTCGTCGCCTCGGTGCTGATCTACACATCGCAGACCGCGCCGATCTCGGTCGAGATCAACAACAGGATGTACTCGTTCGAGGTCGGCACCGCTGCCGCGTACGGCATGCTCCAGGTCGTGTTGATCTTCGTGGTGATGGTGGTCTCCGGCCGGCTCGAAACCGGTCGGCGGGCCTCCCGGGAGGCGGCGCAGTGGACGGCATGAGCACGTGGCCGGCAACCGGGGCGCTACTCCCGGCGGCCCGGGTGCCCGGCGGTGAGCTGGCGGCCGTGGCCGAAGCGGCGGACTTCGCGGTGCTGCCGGTCGGCGCCGTCGAATGGCACGGCCCGCACCTGCCACTGGGCACCGACCTGATCCTGGCCGAGGGCTTCGCCAGCGAGAGCGCCGCCACCTCCGGACCCCGGGGAGTGCTCTTCCCCGCCGTGCCCTACGCGGCCTGCCCCGGGCAGACCCGGCCCTGGCCGGGCACGGTGGCGATCCGGCCGGAGATCGCGGTCGGCTACCTCGCCGACGTCATCGAGGGAATCGTCGCCGCCGGGTTCCCCAGGCTGCTGATCGTCAACGGCCACGACGCCAACATGTCCACCGTCCGGGCCGCGATGGAGTGGGTCTCCGGCCGGCGGCAGACCAGCCTGCTGTTGGTGAACTGGTTCCAGCTGGTCAGCCCGGCGGAGACCACGGAGATCTACGGTGCCCTGCCGGCCCGGGGCCACGGCGGGGCGTACGAGACCTCCGGTGTGCTCGGCTTCGACCCGGAGGCGGTGCGCCTCGACGCCGTCACCGACCTGCCGCCGAAGCCGAAACTGCCGGTGACCCACCCGTACGTGCTGGTCGAATCCCGTCCGGACCCCTGGCAAGGCTGGTCGGGGCACATCTCGCTGGCCAGCGAGGAGGCCGGGCGGCGGGTCCGTGAGTTGGCCGGCGGCCGGCTGCGGGAGATCGTCGAAGCCTGGGTGGCCGCACCGCTGCCCGCGCCACCGAGTGACGACCCGCTGCCGGCGCCTGGATCAGACGCGGGCCGACCGACAGCCCCGACCCAGCCCGGCGACACCGCACCGATCAGGGGAGCATCATGAGCGGCGACCGTGGACTCGAGATCGTCGACTTCCACCTGCACTTCCGGATCGGTGCCGACGAGACCATCCGAGCCTGTGAGCATGAGGCCGGGATGCACCCCGGCGGTGATCACGAGCGGAGCGTCCGGGCTGCCGGTGCCGCGCCGTACGCCGCTCAGTGGCGTCGGGCGTGGAGCTTCCCCGACCCGGAGCCGCCCGCCGAGCGATGGCAGGACGAGGCCGACCGGTGGGCCGAGGAGTTGCGCACGCACCGCATCAGCAAGGCGGTCTTCGTCACCGGCGGCGGCAACGACAGCGTCGCCGACGTCGTCGACCGGCATCCGGACCTGCTGCTCGGCTTCGCCCATCACGACCCGTACGGCCCGGATGCCGCCGCCGAACTGGAGCGAGCGGTGGTCGAGCGTGGCCTGCGCGGGCTGAAGCTCTTCGCCCCGCTTCTGCGCGGTCCGCTCGACGACCCCGCGCTGGATCCGCTCTGGGGTACCGCCCAGCGACTCCGCGTGCCGGTGCTCATCCACATCGGGCACTACGGCAGCGCCGGTGGCCTGACCTTCGGTCGGTACGGCGGCCCGGACGAGCTGGCCCGGATGGCCCGGCGCTTCCCCGAGCTGTCGGTCGTGGTGCCGCACTTCGGCGTGCAACACGTGCAGGAGTTGTTCTTCGCCGCGTGGGGCTGCCCGAACATCCTGGTCGACACGTCCGGCTCCAACCAGTGGGTGCGGTGGATGCCGTACAAGCTCACCTTGGAGGACCTTTTCCGCCGCTGCTACGAGACCATCGGCCCGAACCGCATCGTCTACGGCAGCGACTCGTCGTGGTTCCCTCGGGGCTACGTCACCCGCTACCTCGACGACCAACTGCGGGTCTGTCGCGAGTTGGGCATGCCCGACGACCACCTGCGAGCCATCTTCGCCGGAAATGCCGAACGACTACTCGGCCTGACCGACTGACCGGCTGACGCCCCGGGGGCGGCGGACCCGCCGCATCCGGCCTGGAAGGAAGTAAGGATCCCGTCATGAGCACCTCCGCGCTGACCACCTACCAGCGGCACCACCTGCGGCCCACCTACGAGCATCACGTCGGACACCTCTTTCCGGCGATGGTGCGAGCCAGTCAGGCCCACGTGGTGATGCTGACCGAGCGTGGGCTCATCCCCGCCGAGCGGGGCGCCGGACTGCTGCGGGGGCTGGCCGTGCTGCGTGCCGACACCGCACCCGCGCCGATCTACGACGGCAGCTTCGAGGACGTCTACTACCTGGTGGAGAAGCGCCTTGCCGAGGCGTGCGGAATCCCGGCCGCCCAGCTCGACGTGCAGCTCGCCCGCAGTCGCAACGACCTCGACGCCGGGGTGTTCCGGATGCTGCTTCGTGACCAACTGCTCGGCGTGCTCAACCGGGTGCTCGCCACCGGTGCGACCGCTCTGGACGCCGCGGACCGCTACGCCGACGTGGTCATCACCGGCTACACGCACCGTCGGCCCGCGCAGCCCACCACCATCGGCCACGCACTCGCCGGCTACGCCGAGGCGTTGGCGGGTGAGGCGATCGCCTACGCCGACCTGATCGACCAGCTGAACGTCTCGCCGCTGGGCTCCTGCGCCTTCGCCGGCACAGACCTGGACATCTCCCCGGCCCGGGTGGCGGAGCTGCTCGGCTTCAATGGCCTGGTCACCAACTCTTACGAGGCGGTGGCCGGTGCCGATCACCTGGTGCGGGTCGGCACGCTCAACGCCCAGTCGCTGGCCACCGGCGCCCGACTGGCCCGGACTCTGATGGACTGGCTGACCTGGCGCTGGGTGGCCACGCCCGGCGACTTCACCCAGGGCAGCAGCATCATGCCGCAGAAGCGCAACCCGGTGGTGCTAGAGCATCTGGTGTCGATGGCCGGCGCTGCCGCTGGGGACGCCGCATCGGTGCTCAACAACGTCGGCGCGGCCTGGTGGGAGGACTCCAACAACGCCACCACCGACGTGCAGGTCCGGCTCTGGGACAGCAACGACCGTACGGACCGCTTCTTCGCCCTGCTCGGCGGCTTCCTGGCCGAGCTGGAGCCGCTGGAGCCGCCGTCCCGGGAGGAGATTGTCGCCTCCGGGGCCACCACCACGGCCGCTGCCGATGCGCTGACCCTGCACGGGGTGCCGTTCCGGGCCGCACATTCCGTGGTCGGCCGGCTGGTCCGCGGCGGCGCGCCGGACTCCTGGACGGAGAGCGACGTGCGCGCCGCCGCCGACGCGGTTGGCCTGAGCGAGCCGTTGGACGACGCGGCGGTCGCCGACCTGATCGCCGCCGCAGTCCGCCCGGAGCTCGTGCTGCGCCGGGCCCAGATCGACGGCCCCGGTTCGGACGCGGTGCGCGCCCAGGTGGGCGAGCTGCGTGGCGCCTTCGATACCGTCGCCGGCCGGCTCGCCGCCGTCCGGGACCGTCT
Source organism: Micromonospora sp. U21 (assembly GCF_018070045.1). Classification (GTDB taxonomy): domain Bacteria; phylum Actinomycetota; class Actinomycetes; order Mycobacteriales; family Micromonosporaceae; genus Micromonospora. The sequence continues at coordinate 20,808 of NZ_JAGPYK010000042.1, read as the reverse complement.
CGCGGCGGCCGACGCCGCGCTGGACGAGGTCGCCGAGGTGACGGCCAGGTGACCGTACGACTGGCCGACCGCGCCGAGCAGGCCGCCGGGGCCGGAGACGTCGGCGGTCTGCTGCTCGGCATCGACTTCGGCGGCACCAAGATGGCGGTCGGGGTGGCCGACGGCTCGGGCCGGCTGCTGGCCAGCGAGCGGGTGCCGACGCACGCCGACCGGGGTGCCCGCCAGGCGCTGGACCGAGCGCTGGAAGTGGCGAGGCGGCTGCTCGGAGAGGTCGGCGGCCCGGTCGCGGCGGTCGGGGTCGCCTCGCCCGGGGTGGTCCGGCCCGACGGCATCGACCTGGCGCCGAATGTGCCGGGCTGGGACCGGCTGCGGCTGGTCGACACGGTCCGCGAGCGGCTCGGCGTGCCGGCGGTCGCGGTCGACAACGACCTCAACGCCGCCGCCCTGGCCGAGCTGCGGCTCGGCGCGCTGCGCGACGCCGACCCCGGCCTGGTGGTCGGGCTCGGCACGGGAGTGGCGGCGGCGGTCACGGTGCGCGGCACCGTGCTGGCCGGACGGCACGGGGCCGCCGGTGAGATCGGGTACGCCCTCGCTGGCGCCGCCCGTCCCGGCAGGATGCTCGAGTTGGTCTTCTCCGGACGCGCACTGGACCAGCTCGCCGCCGAGTTGGACGTGCCGGATGGTGCGGCCGGGCTCGCTGCCCGGGCCGACCAGCCCGGTGAGGTGCGGGACGTGTTGCGCGGCAGGGTCGACGAGCTTGCCCGCCATCTGATCACCTGCTGTCTGTTGGTGGATCCGCAGCGGGTGGTGCTGGTCGGCGGGGTGGCCGGCAGCGAGCTGATCCGGGGGCTGATCGTCGACCGGCTTGCCGAGGTGCTGCCATACCGGCCGGAGATCGTGTTCTCCAGCTTCGCCGCCGACGCGGCGCTGCTCGGCGCGGTGCTCCTGGCCCGGGAGGCGGTCCAGGCGCCCCGCTGACTCGACGCGGGTCCGGGCCGGCCCGTACCCCCGGCCGGCCCAGGGCCTTGACCCGCCCGGCCGGAAACCGGTCGCGCCGCCCCCGGCCGGCCTGGCCCGCAAGGAAGGGCCCCTTCTTATCGCGACGCGATAAGAAGGGGCCCTTCCTTGCACCGCTACAGCGGGATGTTGCCGTGCGCGCCGCGGGCGGCCGGGGCGCCGGCCAGCGCCTCGGCGATCCGCCGGCGGGTCTCCGCCGGCTTGATCACGTCATCCACCACGCCGATCTCCAGCGCCCGGTTGACCCCGCCCGCCGTGCGGGTCTGCTCCTCGATCAGCTGCGCGCGCAGCGTCTCCCGCTCCTCCGCCCGAGCGGCGGCGAGCTTCTTGCGGTACAGGATGTTGACCGCCGCGCTGGCACCCATCACCGCGACCTCCGCGTTCGGCCAGGCGAAGACCGCGGTGGCACCCAGCGAGCGGGAGTTCATCGCGATGTACGCGCCGCCGTACGCCTTGCGGGTCACCAGGGTCACCCTCGGCACCACCGCCTCGGCGAACGCGTGCAGCAGCTTCGCCCCGCGCCGGACCACGCCGTCCCACTCCTGGCCCAGGCCGGGCAGGTAGCCGGGCACGTCGACCAGCACGATCAGCGGCACGCCCAGCGAGTCGCACATCCGCACGAACCGGGCCGCCTTCTCCGCGCTGGACGCGTCCAGGCAGCCGCCGAGGCGCAGCGGGTTGTTGGCGATCACCCCGACCGTCCGGCCGGCGAACCGGCCCAGCGTGGTCACCACGTTCGGCGCCCACTTGGCGTGCAGCTCCACGCCGGGGGAGTCGAGCAGGGCCTTGACCACCGGCTTGACGTCGTACGCCCGGTTGGTCTCGGCCGGCATCTTCGCCGACAGGTCGTGCCCCTCCGCGTCGGCGGCCGGCACGTCGTCGGGGGAGAGCCGGCCCTGGCGGCCGAGCAGCGCGGCGAGCTTGCGCGACTCGACCATCGCCGCCGCGTCGTCGGCGCAGGTCACGTGCACCACGCCGGAGCGGCGGCCGTGCGGCTCGGGGCCGCCCAGGCGCTCCATGTCGACCTGCTCACCGGTGACGCTGCGGACCACCTCGGGCCCGGTCACGAAGATCCGCCCGGCGCCGCTCATCACCACGATGTCGGTCAGCGCCGGCCCGTACGCCGCGCCACCGGCCGCCGGCCCGAGCACCACGGAGATCTGTGGTACCCGGCCTGACGCGCGGACCATGGCCGCGAAGACCTGCCCGACCGCGTCGAGCGCGACCACGCCCTCGGCCAGCCGGGCGCCGCCGGAGTGCCAGAGGCCCAGCACCGGCACCCGCTCCCGCACGGCGGTGTCGATCGCGTCGACCACGTGCCGGCACCCGTCGGTGCCCATCGCGCCGCCCATCCTGGTGGCGTCGGTGGCGTACGCGATGGCGGGCGTGCCCTCGATCTCGCCACGCGCCCAGAGCACCCCGGAGCTGTCCCGGGGGGCCAGCAGGCGCAGCGAGCCGGCGTCGAACAGCGCCCGGAGCCGGACCTCAGGATCCCGGTGGTCCACCGTGCGGCTGTCCGCACCGAGGGCGGCGGTGCTCACGTGCGCCTCCAAGGCGGTGGTCTCAGGCCCGTGTGAAGACGAGAGCCACGTTGTGGCCGCCGAAGCCGAACGCGTTGTTCAGCGCGGCCGGGATCTCCATGTGGCGCGCCTTGTGGGCGGCCACCTCCAGGGTGAGACCGTCGTCCGGGTCGTCGAGGTTGATCGTCGGAGGTACGACACCGTCACGGATGGCCAGGATGGTGGCGATCGACTCCAGCGCGCCGGCCGCACCGAGCAGGTGGCCGGTCATCGACTTGGTCGCGGCCAGCACCGGGTGGTTGCCGAGTGCCTTGTGCAGCGCGCCGATCTCCAGCATGTCGCCGACCGGGGTCGACGTGGCGTGCGCGTTGACGTGCACGATGTCCCGCTTGGCCACGTCCGCGTCCGCGATCGCCCTGGCGATGGCCCGGATGGCGCCCTCGCCCTCGGCGTGCGGCTGCACGATGTCGTACGCGTCGGAGGTGATCCCGGCGCCGGCGAGGCGCGCGTACACCCGGGCGCCCCGGGCGGCGGCGTGCTCCGCCCGCTCGAGCACCACGATGCCGGCGCCCTCGCCGAGGACGAAGCCGTCACGGCCCCGGTCCCACGGGCGGGAGGCCCGCTCCGGCTCGTCGTTGCGGGTCGACATGGCCCGCATCGAGCTGAACCCGGCGATCGGCAGGGCGTGGATGACCGCCTCGGTGCCGCCGGCCACCACCACGTCGGCCCGGCCGGCGCGGATGATGTCCAGGCCGAGCGCGATCGCCTCCGCGCCGGTCGCGCAGGCGCTGGCCACCGAGTGCACGCCGGCCTTGGCGCCCAGCTCCAGCCCGACCCAGGCGGCCGGACCGTTCGGCATCAGCATCGGGATGGTGTGCGGGGAGACCCGCCGCGGCCCGGACGCCTCCAGGATGTCGTCCTGGGCGAGCAGGGTGGTGGCACCGCCGATGCCGGAGCCGACGCTGACCGCCAGGCGTTCACCGTCGAGGCCGGAGTCGGCCAGGCCGGCGTCCGCCCAGGCCTGCTGCGCCGCGATGATCGCGATCGCCTCGGAGCGGTCCAGCCGGCGCAACCGGATCCGGTCCAGCACCTCGGACGGTTCCACGGCCAGCTGGGCGGCGATCCGGACCGGCAGTTGCGCGGCCCACTCCTGGGTGAGGGCACTCACCCCGGAGCGGCCGGCGAGCATTGCGTCCCAGGTCGACGCGACGTCCCCGCCAAGCGGGGTCGTCGCGCCGAGCCCGGTGACGACGACGTCGGGACGACTCATGATCAGGACTGCGCCGCGATGTAGGTGACGGCGTCCCCGACGGTCTTGAGGTTCTGCACCTCGTTGTCCGGGATCTTGACGCCGAACTTCTCCTCGGCCGCCACCACGACCTCCACCATGGAGAGCGAGTCGACGTCGAGGTCGTCGGTGAAGGACTTCCCCTCGGCCACGTCGTCCGGGTTCACCCCGGCAACCTCTTCGAGGATCTCGGCGAGGCCGGTGGTGATCTCGTCACGGGTCATTGCGGTTGGTTCCTTTCATCGGGGGTTCTCCGGCGGCCGGCGTCGCCAGCCGCCACTCCTGGGCGCGTGTGCGCCCGAGGGGGTCATCAGGGGCAGCGGACGACCTGACCGGCGTAGGTCAGGCCACCGCCGAAGCCGAACAGCAGCACCGGGGCGCCCGAGGGCACCTCTCGCCGCTCGACCAGCTTGGACAGGGCCAGCGGTACGCTCGCCGCGGAGGTGTTGCCGGACTCGACGATGTCCTTCGCGATGATCGCGTTGGGGATGTTGAGCCGCTTGGCGATGCCGTCGATGATCCGGGCGTTGGCCTGGTGCGGCACGAACGCGGCGAGCTCCGACGGATCGACCCCGGCCCGCTCGCACGCCTGCAGGGCCAGTGGCGCCAGCGCGGTGGTGGCCCAGCGGAAGACCGACTGCCCCTCCTGCTGGATGTACGGGCGCCAGCCCTCGATGCGGACCGCGTCGCTCTTCTCCGGCGCCGAACCCCAGACCACCGGACCGATCCCGGCCGGCTCGTCGTCGGCGGTCGCGGTTACCACCGCGGCACCGGCGCCGTCGCCGAAGATGATGCAGGTGGAGCGGTCGGTCCAGTCGGTGAAGTCGGAGAGCTTCTCCGCGCCGATGACGATCGCGTTGCGCGACGCCCCGGCCCGGATGGCGTGGTCGACGGTGCCCAGCGCGTAGGCGAAGCCCGAGCAGGCGGTGTTGACGTCGTACGCGCCCGGCGCGGCGATGCCCAGCTTGGCGGCGACCCGGCAGGCCACGTTGGGGCTGCGGTCGACCGAGGTGCAGGTGGCGACCACGACCAGGTCGATGTCGGCGGCGGTCAGGCCGGAGTTGGCCAGCGCCTTGCCGGCGGCGGCGGCGGCCATGTCGGCCACCGTCTCACTGTCGGCGATCCGGCGGGTGACGATGCCGACCCGGTCCCGGATCCACTCGTCGTTGGTGTCCACGAGCTGGGCGATGTCGTCGTTGGTCACCACCCGGGACGGCTGGTAGTGCCCCATCGAGACGATGCGACTGCCAGTCATGAGCGACCTCCGATGCGGGCGAGCGGTTGGCCCGGCGCGACCGGGTCGTCGTGGTGGGCGAGCCATTCGGTGAGGACGCCGCCCTGGTGCGCGGTCACCTCGACCGGCCCCTGCCGGGTGCCGATGTGCCCGACGACCTGGCCGGCGCGGATCGTCTCGCCCTCGGTCAGCTCCGCGGACGGGGCGAAGGTGCCGGCGGACGGTGCCACCACCACGCGGAACTGCATGGTCGGCTCGTGGCTGGGCGCCATGCCGTGCCGGGCGATCAGGTCCCGCGCGGCCGGTAGGTCGTCCGGGGTGTTCAGGGTGACGATCTCCGGGGCGCCGTCGCCCTTCAGCTCCCGCTTGACCAGCCCGGCCAGTGTGCCGGCCGGCGGCAGCTCGATCACGCCGGTCACACCGAGGTCGGCCAGCGTGCGCATGCACAGGTCCCAGCGGACCGGCGCGGTGACCTGGCGGACCAGGCGCTGCACCATGTCGCGGCCGTGGTCGACCGCGGCGCCGTCGAGGTTCGACAGCAGGATCCGGGCCGGGTCGGCCGGGATGATCCCGGCGGCCACCGCGGCCAGCGCGGTCTCGGCCGGCGCCATGTACGGGGTGTGGAACGCGCCGGCCACCTGGAGCCGGATGATCCGGGTCTTCGCCGGCGGCTCGGCGGCGAGCTTGTCCAGCCCGTCCAGCGAACCGGCCGCGACGATCTGCCCGGCGCCGTTGCGGTTGGCCGGGTGCAGCCCGTGCGCGGCGATCGCGGCGAGTACCTCGTCCGGGTCGCCGCCGAGCACGGCGGCCATCCCGGTCGGCTCCAGCGCGCACGCGGCGGCCATCTCCCGGCCCCGGACACCGGCGAGGGTGATGGCGGCCTCGGCCGACAGCACCCCGGCCAGCGTCGCGGCACCGAGCTCGCCGACGCTGTGCCCGGCGGTGAGCGTCACGTCGTACAGCGGCAGGTGCTCGGCGGCGAGCAGCGCCGCGGCGACCAGCAGCGGCTGGGTGCGGGCGGTGTCCTTGATCTCGTCGGCGTCGGCGGCGGTGCCCAGGTGCACCAGATCGACCCCGGCCAGAGCCGACCACCAGCGCAGTCGCGCCTCGGTGCCGGTCAGGTCGAGCCAGGGGGTCAGGAAGCCGGGTTTCTGGGAACCCTGGCCGGGACTAAGTACGGCGAGCACGACTATGACTCTCCCCGATACGCGTGGGTAACGCTGTGCCGGCCTCGACCAAACCACACTAGAAGCTTTGGAGGGTTCCTACAAAGATCGGCGGTGATCGTCGCCGGTTTGGGTGGATTTCCGGGCCGCCGGGGTCATTGTCTGGGTCGGGACGGGCGGGATCACCGGGGTCACCGGATCCAGCCGGCCGACGGTCAGCGCCACCTGGAGGGCGAACGCGTCCCGGGGAGACAGTGGCGAGAAGCCGGTCACCTCCGCGATGCGGCGCAGACGGTAGCGCACCGTGTTCGGGTGCACGAACAGCGCCCGCGCGGCGCTCTCCAGTGTGCCGCCGGCGGCCAGGAACGCGTCCAGCGTCTCCAGCAGCTCGCCACCGGCGCGCACCAGGGTCGCGTACACGTCGTGCCGCAGACGGCGGCGGGCCTCCGCGTCGCCGGCCAGGGCCCGCTCCGGCAGCAGGTCGGCGGCCGGCACCGGCCGGGGCGCCGTCGGCCAGGCCGGGGCCGCCCGGAAGCCGGCCAGCGCGGCCCGCGCCGACTCCGTCGCCTCGTCCAGACTGGGTACGGCCGGACCCACCACCACCGGCCCGTCCCCGAACGCGGTCAGCAGCTTGCCGGTGGCCCCCAGCGGGTCCGCCGCGCCGCCCAGCACGATCACCAGCCGGTCGCCGTGCACCCCGCCGATCACCTCCACCCCGATCCGCCGGGCCTGCCGGTAGACCACGTGCAGCACCGCGGAGACCTCCCCGCCGGGGGAGCGGCCGACCGCCACCGCCACCGGAGGCGCGTCCGTCCAGCCGAGCGCCGCCGCGCGGCTGGCCAGCACGTCCGGTGAGTCACCGCGCAGCAGCGCGTCGACCAGCAGGGCCTGTAACCGGGCGTCCCACGCGCCGCGTGACTCGGCGGCCCGCGCGTACACCCGGGCGGCGGCGAACGCGATCTCGCGGGAGAAGCGCAGCACCGCCTCACGCAGCTGCTGCTCCTCGCCCTCGGCGGCCAGGTGCGACACCTGCTCCTCGACCACGTCGATGGTCACCTTGATCAGTGCCACGGTCTGCTGGAGGGTGATCGACCGGGCCAGCGCCTCGGGAGCGGCGGCGAAGACCTCGTCGGAGACCTCCTGGGTGCTGTCCGCCGTGCCGCCGCCGTCGCGTAGCCACTGCACCAGCGACCGGGCGCCGGCCTGGGCCACCAGCATCACCCAGGAGCGCTGGTCGGCCGGCAGGGCGCGGAACCAGGGCAGCGTCTCGTCCATCCGGGCCACGCTGGCGGTGGCCAGCGCCCCCGCCGCGCGCTCGATCTGACGCAGCGTGGCCGTCAGCTCCCCACCGCCCGGCGTACTCACCGCCCTAGCCTGACACGCGCTGACCTGGATCTTCATGCCGGGCCGGCCCGGCCCGCGGTCACGGCGGCGGGTCGGGAGCGGGCAGGCCCAGTTCCTGGGCCAGGATCGCGGCCTGCACCCGGCTGCGCAGGTCCAGCTTTGCCAGGATCCGGCTGACATGCGTCTTGGTGGTGCTCTCCGCCATCGCCAGCCGGTCGGCGATCTGCTGGTTGGACAGGCCCAGGCCGAGACAGGCGAGCACGTCCCGCTCGCGCGGGGTGAGCGTGTCCAGGGCGGCCCGGGTGGCCGCCGACGCACCCGGCGCGGTGGCCGCGAAGGCCGCGATCAACCGGCGGGTCACCGCCGGGGCGATGAACCCGTCCCCGCGTGCCACCGTCCGCACCGCCGCGACCAGCCCCGCGGCGTCGGTGTCCTTGAGCAGAAAACCGGCCGCTCCGGCGCGCAGCGCCCCGAAGACGTACTCGTCGAGGTCGAAGGTGGTGAGCACCAGCACGTCGGCGAGTCCCTCGGCGACGATCGCCCGGGTCGCGGAGATGCCGTCCCGGCGCGGCATCCGGATGTCGAGCACAGCGACGTCCGGACGCAGCTCCCGGCACAGCCGTACCGCCTCGTCGCCGTCGCCCGCCTCGCCGATCACCTCGACGCCGGGCGCGCCGGCCAGGATCAGGGTCAGCCCGGCTCGTACGGCCGGCTGGTCGTCCGCCAGCACCACCCGGACCGCCGGTCCCGTCGGCCCGCCCGCTGCGCCGCCGTCGTCCGGCGCCCGGGCCGGGCCGGTCACCCGTCCTCCCGGGTGGGCAGCGCGGCCCGGACCTGCCAGCGGCCGTCGTGCGGCCCGGCGCTGAACCGGCCCGCCAGAAGCGTGGCGCGTTCCCGCATTCCGATCAGCCCGGCCCCGGCGCCGGTCAGCCCGGCGCCGCCCCGGCGCACCGGGTTCTCCACGGTCAGCTCCACCTCCGTCGGCCGGTACGCGATGGTCAGCTCCGCCTCGCCCGCGCCGTGCTTGAGGGCGTTGGTCAGGGACTCCTGCACGATCCGGTACGCCGCGAGGTCCACCCCCACCGGCAGCGGACCGGGTGTGCCGTCGGTGCGGACCCGCACCGCGAGGCCGGCGGCCCGGATCCGCTCGACCAACCGGTCCGCCTCGGCGAGCCGCGCGGTGGCCGCCTCCGGCAGCGCGCCGCCGTCGCCCGCCGGTGCGCGCGCGCCGCCGGGACCCGGCTCGCGCAGCAGTTCGATCATCTGCCGCATCTCCGTCAGACCCTGCACACTGCTCTCCCGGATCACCCGCAACGCCGACTCGACCTGGCCGCGGTCCAGTCCGGGCACCGACAGCACGGCGGTGGCGTGGATGGCCACCGCGCTGAGATGGTTGGCGACCACATCGTGCAGCTCCCGGGCCATCCGGGCCCGTTCGGCGCTGACCGCCTGCCAGCGGTCCAGCTCGACCAGCCGGGCGGTCTGCTCGGCCCGGGCCCGCTCGGCGGCGGCCTGGTCGCGGTACTGCCGCACGCTGATCCCGGTGAGCACCGGCAACAGGCCGACGAGCACCACCAGCACCCCGACGGCGACACCGCTCCACTGGTCGGAGAGGAGCACGCCGACCACCGCGCCGACCAGGCTCAGCCCGATGGTCACCCGCAGCAGCCACCGCCACAGCCGTGGTGGGCCGTACACGCAGGCGTCGTAGAGCACCTGGGTGTAGATCAGGATCGTCCCCAGCGAGCCGCCGAGCGCGATGTCCACGACCACCGCCCCGGTGCCGACGGCCAGGCTGGTCCGTGGGGCGACGCGGCGCAGGCCCACGGCCACGCACATGGCCAGCAGCGGCGGCAGGAACAGGCCGGCCGGCACGTCCGGGTGCGGACGGATCTGCGGTTGCCAACCGAGGGTCCACAGCACCAGGCCGCCGGCCAGCGACGCGCCGGCCAGCGCGAGGTCCCGGCCGCGGGTACCGGAGCCGAGCCACGGCGGCGGTCGCATACCCCTGATCCCACCACAGCCGCCGACCGTCGGACTCCGACCGGAGGAGGACCCCGCCGGACCCGGCATGCGCCGAAAGGGGTACGCCCACCGCGCACCGATCCGGCGAGAATGATCATCATGACTCCCGCAGAGACCATGGCCGCGCTGGCCCGCGAGATCGACACCACCTGCCGGCTGACCGGCGAGTTCGTGCTCCGCTCCGGCCGCACCGCCGACGAGTACTTCGACAAGTACCGGTTCGAGGCCGATCCCCGCCTGCTGGACCGGGTGGCCGCCCACCTCGCGCCGCTGGTCCCGACCGACACGGAAGTGCTGGCCGGGCTGGAGATGGGCGGGATCCCGGTGGTGACCGCGCTCGGCCGGCACACCGGGCTGCCCTGCGCCTTCGTCCGGAAGACCGCGAAGCCGTACGGCACCGCCCGGCTGGCCGAGGGGACGGAGCTCACCCGCGCCGATCTGGAGGCCCACCGCAGCCGTTGACCGGGTCCGGCCTGGCCGCCGGTACCGGTCGTCGGTCGAGGCGGGTCCCGGTCTGGGAGACGCTGTTACCTCGTCGTCCGAAGCGCTGACCCCGGGGTACGCCGTGCGCGACCCGTCGGTCCCGGCCAGTACGGTGGCAGGGCACGTCGGGGGGAGCACCCGCGGGTGAGTGCGAGCGTGAGGAGACCGGGATGGCGCACGGGGAGGCCGAGCACGGCTGCGCCCAGGGCGAGCCCTGCCGGCCGGGGCACCACGACCCGCAGGCGGCTGCCAAGCACCGCCGGGCGGTTGGCGGCGTGCCGTCACACCCGGCGGAGCCGACCACCGGCCGGCCCGCTGCCGGGGCCGACGACGACGCCGTGGTGCCCCGTCAGCGGGCCGCCGAGCCGGCGCTGCCCGGGGAGCCCGAGCCCGACTCCACCGCGGGGTGCCGCAGCGAGATGCCCGGATGGGCCGGCGCCCACCGGCACGGCCCGGTCCGGCCGCGTCAGCGGGCCACCCGCCGGGAGCGTCCACCGCGCCGCTGGTGCTGACCACACGACCGCCCGCCTGACGATCAGCGTGCGGCCGTGCTGGCGGTCAGCGGGTGCGGCGACGGATCAGCAGCGCGATCCCCGCGAGGCCGACCGTGATGGTCAGCATCACCGCGACGTTGAGCAGCAGCAGTCGCTGCAACTCGCCGAGCGCCTCGTCGATGTCCTTGGCCGGGTCGAGAGTGTCCTCCGGGAGCACCCGCTCGCCGCCGCCCACGCCGCCGCTGACCGTGTCGAACTGCCGCTCCAGCGGCACCCCTGCGGTGCGCAACGTCTCGGACATGCTGAGCCGGCCGAGGAACCAACCGGCGCCAATCTTGCGGGAGTCCGGCTGCTTCGCCGGCCGGTAGATCCGCGGACCGCCGACCGCCTTGGGATAAAGGTCGTACGTCTGCTTCGGCGTCTCACCGGCGAGCACCACGACCGTGTACTTCGGACCGAGGGTGGCCGCCTTCGGCCCCTTGGGCTGGCCGGTGCGGCCGAGGAAGTTGACCTGGTCGATGACCGCGACCACGTGCGCGGGCTGCGTTTCCGCGCGCAGGCGCAGCGGCTCGGACAGCCCCGGGCCGGTGATGTCCACCCCGGCGGGTGCCGGCTTCGGTGCCGCCGCGGCCGGGCCGGCGGTGCCGAGCGACAGCAGCGTCGCCGCCAGCGTGCCGGCCAGCACGGCGACCCACCGCCTCATCTGTCGGACCATCCCGCCTCCTCGCCCCGTTCGATGGATGGCTTCGCCGTGACGTCCGGATCGATTGGTCGGTGGCGGAACCGACCGGGTGGTCGGGGCCACTCTCACAGAGTCGCAGAACGTCGATGATTTTCAGCTTGTGGAGCAGTAATTGGAACTATCTGCGATCTCTGCTCGACTAATGAGGAGCCGTTTGATCAGCGGGCGGATCGTACCCTTACGGAGGGGTTCATGGGGGGCAGGTTTACACGTGTGGTGCGGGTCGTGCCAGTGGTGCTCGGCGTGGCGTGCGGTGTGTCGTTGCTGGCCCCGGCGACGCCGGCCGCGGCGCACAATTCGCTGACCGGCAGCGATCCGCGCGACGGCGCCCGGGTGGCCACCGCGCCCACCCGGGTCGAGCTCCGTTTCCTGGCCAAGCTGGACCCGGCTACGACGAAGATCACAGTAACCGGACCGGACAATGTGGTCGCTGGCGGGCTGCCGGCCTTCGCCGGCAGCCGCGTGCGTGTGCCGTTCACGCCCGGTGCCGCGGGGCTCTACATCGTCGGTTACCAGGTCGCCTCCGGCGACGGGCACCCGGTGAAGGGCGAGGTGCGCTTCACCCTCACCACCGGAACGGCCGCCGACCCGTCCGCGAGCCCGTCCGCCCTGCCATCGGTCAGCGGTGGCACTGCCGCGACGCCGGGCGTCGCGGCCGCCTCGCCGTCGGCCGGGCCGGCCTCGGCGTCACCCGGCGCGGAGAACGGCAGCCCGACGGCGGTCGTGCCGCTGGCGCAGGAGCGCGCCGACTCCGATCACCGCCGGTGGCTCTGGGCACTCGGCGCCCTGGCGCTGATCGTCGCCCTGGTGAGCGGATTCCTGCTGCGCCGCCGCGCCACCCGCGGCTGAGCCCGATCCAAATGCCTGGCCGACCCTCGGTCAGCCACGTTGCCACCTTTGCTCTGCTTACACGCACGCAACACTCAGTGCCTGTTTCTGTTGCGGATGAGTAAGCAGAGCAAAGGCGGCGAGGAGGGTGCGCCCGGCTCCATCAGGTGACGCCGCCACTTCGGTGCGGAGGGCGACGCCGACCCAAGCCGCCCCGCCGTCGTCGAGCGGCGCGGCGTTACGCGGCGGAGGCGGTCAGACCAGGCGGACGCGGGCGGCGCGCATCCGGGTCAGGGTGCGCTCGCGGCCGAGCACCTCCAGCGACTCGAACAGCGGCAGGCCGATGGTACGACCGGTGACGGCGACCCGGACGGGTGCCTGCGTCTTGCCGAGCTTGAGACCCCGGTCGGCGCCGACCGCCTCCAGCGTCGACTTCAGTGACTCGGCGTCCCAGGACTCCAGCGCATCGAACGCGGCGATGGCGGCGTCCAGCAGGTCGGCGGAACCGTCCTTCATGGTCTTGGTCCAGGCAGCCTCGTCCATCAGTGGCGAGGCCAGGAAGAGGAAGTCGACGTTCGGCACGATCTCGCTGAGCACCGCGATCCGGGTCTGAGCCAGCGGCGCTACGGCGGCGAACGCGTCGGCGTCGAACTCCTCGGGCTGCCACGGCGGCGGCGCGATGGTCCCGGTGCCGGCCAACCACGGCTGGCAGGCGTCGATGAACTCGGCCACCGGCAGCGCGCGGATGTACTCGCCGTTGAACGCGCGCAGCTTCTTCTCGTCGAAGAACGCCGAGGAGAGGTTGACCTCCTCCAGCCGGAACTCGTCCTCGATGACCGACCAGGGAACGATCTCCCGGTCGCCGGAGGGGGCCCAGCCGAGCAGCATGAGGTAGTTGCGCATCGCGCCGGCGAGGTAACCCTCGTCGCGGTACGCCTCCAGGGCGACCTTGTCCCGGCGCTTGGAGAGCTTCTGCCGCTTCTCGTTGACCACCACAGGCACGTGCGCCCAGATCGGCGGCTTGACCCCGAGGGCTTCCCAGAGCAGCTGCTGCTTGGGGGTGTTGGGCAGGTGCTCCTCGGCCCGGATCACGTGGGTGATCCCCATGGTCATGTCGTCGACGACGTTGGCCAGCAGGAAGACCGGCGAGCCGTCGCCCCGGGCGATGACGAAGTCCTCGATGAGCTTGTTCTCGAAGGTGGGCTCACCGCGGATCAGGTCGACCACCACGGTCGCGCCCTCGTCGGGCGTACGGAAGCGCAGCGCGTGCCCCGGGCCGGGGCCGAGGCCGAGGTCGCGGTGGTAGCCGTCGTAGCCCTGGTACTGCGAGCCGGTGCGGGCCTGCACGTCCTCTCGGGTGCAGTCGCAGTAGTAGGCGCGGCCCGACTCGTACAGGCGCGCGGCGGCGGCCCGGTGCTCGCCGGCGTTCGCCGACTGGAAGTACGGGCCCTCGTAGCTGCCCCGGGAGATCCCGATCCAGTCCAGCGCGGAGAGGATGCCCTCGGTCCACTCGGGCTTGTTGCGCGCCACGTCGGTGTCCTCGATGCGCAGCACGAAGACCCCGCCCTGCTGCTTGGCGTAGATCCAGTTCTGCAGCGCCGAGCGGGCGCCGCCGACATGGAACATACCGGTCGGGGAAGGGGCGAAGCGCACACGTACCGTCACGCCCCCAGCCTACGGCGACCGGCAAACGGGTAAGGAAGGGCCCCTTCTTATCGCCTGGTGTTGTACAAGGGGCCCTTCCTAACACGCCGGAGGGTCAGGTGACTGAGCGGATCTTGACGACCAGGGCACTGCCGACCACGGTGACCGCGGCGGTGACCGCGTAGAGCGTCGGGTAGCCGCCCAGGTGCACCACGAGCGGGGCGGAGAGCGCCGGGCCGAGCACCTGTGGCGCCGAGTTGGCAATGTTGATCACGCCGAGGTCCTTGGCCCGGTCGGTGGCCCGGGGCAGCACCTGGGTGATCAGCGCGGCGTCCACCGAGAGGTAGACGCCGTACCCGGCGCCGAGCAGCAGCGCGGCGACGATCGCCATCGGCCAGACCGGCGCGACCGCGAGCAGCAGCGCCGCGACCGCCATGATCAGTCCTGAGATGATCACGTAGATCTTGCGCCGCCCGGACCGGTCCGACAGCCGGCCGGCGACCACCGCGGTCAACATCATGCCGAGCGTGTAGAGCAGGATCAGGACGAGCAGACCGCCCTCGGGGTCGGGATGGCGTACCCCGTCGGTGAGGAAGTACAGCAGGTAGAGGGTGCCCAGGGCGTTGCCGAGCTGGACCAGGAACCGGGTGATCCAGGCCCAGGTGAAGTCCGGGTGCCGGCGCGGGCTGATCCACATCGAGGCCAGCAGCGCGCGTGTCCGCAGCGCCGGCCGGTGCGCGCGGGGCAGCGGGTCGTCGGGGGTGAACAGCGCGAACGGCAGGGACAGCAGCAGGATGGCCACGGCGATGGCCAGGTAGCCGGCGGCGTTGCCGGTGACCAGGGCGGTGACCAGCACCGCGCCCAGTACCAGCCCGAGCGCCTGCGGGATGCCCACCCAGCCGGAGACACCGCCGCGCTGCACGACCGGCACCCGGTCCGGGACGGCCGCGGTGAGGCTGGCCAGCATCGCGTTGAAGCACACCTGTGCGGCGACCCAGCCGAGGGCGACCCCGAGGATGGTCTGCTGCTGGGCCAGCAGCACCAGGGCCGCCGCGCCGAGCACTGCCCCGCCGGCGGTCCAGACGTGCCGGCGGCCGAACTCCCGGCCGGCCACCCGCAGGCAGGTCCGGTCGGACAGCGCGCCGGCGAGCGGGTTGGCGAGCACCGCGGCCAGCGCGCCCAGGCCGGTGACCACGGCCAGCATGGTCTCCTTGTCGCCCGGCGCGATCCGCTCGATCTGCTGCGGCAGCAGCACCTGGATCGGGGTGAAGAACGCCATCCAGACCCCGAGGTTGGCCGCGAAGATCAAGCCGATCCAGCCGCGCCGTACCGGCACGGTCGGCTCGGCGAGCGCGGCCGGCAGCGACGCCGGGGTCGGGTCGAGGGTGGTCACCGCGCCGACCCCGGCCGGTCGGCCGCGATCACGTCCCGCAGCCAGGTGTACGAGGACTTCGGCGTACGGGTCTGAGTGGCGTAGTCGACGTGCACCAGACCGAAGCGCTTGGTGAAGCCCTCGGCCCACTCCCAGTTGTCGAGCAGCGACCACACGAAGTACCCGCGTACGTCCACCCCGTCGTCGATGGCGGCCCGCACCGCCCGCAGGTGCCCGTCGAGGTACGTGATCCGGTCCGGGTCCGCTACCCGCCCGTCGGTGTCCGGCACGTCGTCGTACGCGCAGCCGCTCTCGGTGATCTCGATCGGTGGCAGCGCGTCGCCGTACGTGTCGCGAAGCCAGCGGAGCAGGTCGTGCAGCCCGTCGGGAGCCACCGGCCAGTCGAAGGCGGTGCGCGGGTAGCCCTCGAGCGGGACCAGGTCGAACGGCAGCGGCGATCCCTCCTCGGCGGCGCGTACGCCGGTCGGGTTGTAGTAGTTGACCCCGAGCACGTCGATCGGCGCGGCGATCGTGTCCAGGTCGCCGGGGTGGACCACGCCGGCGTCGAAGCCGGGCAGTTCCGGGTAACCCCGGCCGAGCAGCGGGTCGGTGAAGAGCCGGTTGTGCAGCGCCTCGTACGCGGCACCGGCGGCCCGGTCGGCGTCACCGTCGCCGAGCACCCGCACCGGGGAGTAGTTGTTGGCGATCGCCACCGGGCCGGCGGTTCGGGTCCGCAGCGCGGCGACCGCGAGACCGTGCCCGAGCAGTTGGTGGTGGGCGACCGGAAAGGCGTCGAAGAGCAGCACCCGGCCGGGGGCGTGCACGCCCATTCCGTAGCCGAGGCTCATGTGGATGAACGGCTCGTTCAGCGTGATCCAGAGCCGGACCCGGTCGCCGAGCCGGGCGGCGGTCAGGTCGGCGTACTCGGCGAACCGGGCGGCGGTGTCGCGGTGCAGCCAGCCGCCGGCGTCCTCCAGCGCTTGGGGCAGGTCCCAGTGGTACAGGGTGGCCACCGGGTCGATGCCGGCGGCCAGCAACTCGTCCACCAGCCGGTCGTAGAAGTCCAGGCCGGCGGCGTTGGCCGTGCCGGTGCCGGTGGGCTGCACCCGGGGCCAGGCGATGGAGAACCGGTACGCCGAGACGCCGAGCCCGGCCAGCAGCGCCACGTCCTCGGTGCGCCGGTGGTAGTGGTCGCAGGCCACGGCGCCGCTGCTGCCGTCGCTGATCCGGCCGGGGGAGTGCGCGAAGGTGTCCCAGATGGACGGCCCGCGTCCGTCTGCTGTGGTGGCGCCCTCGATCTGGTGGGCCGAGGTGGAGACGCCCCAGCGGAAGCTGGCGGGGAACTCGGGCATCGGTGCGGTCGGCATGCGCCCTCCCGGTCAACGTGAAACGTGTTCGGGACTTTAGGGCGCTCCGGATGAATGCGCCATAGGTCGGGATGACGCGATGCGCAATGGTTGATCGGCGTGTCTTTTTCCGAACCCGTCCAGGTAAGTCCGAATTTGCGCATAGAGTGCCGATATCGTGGGATGTCCTCACTGGAGGAAGACGGAAATGATCCTCGTTGAACGCAGTGCGCACGTGGCGGCGCCGGTGGAAGTGGTCTGGGACGTCGTACAGCGGGCTGAGCAGTTGCCGGCCTGGCTGGCGGGGGTCCGCGCGGCCGAAGTGCTCTCGGGGGAGGGCTTCGGGCGGCGGCAGTTGGTCCAGGCGGGGCGCGGCTCGGCGCACGAGGCCGAGGTGATCGCCTATCAGGAGCCGACTCTGATCGGCTGGCGGGAACGGGCCAAGGGCGCGGGTGCCCGCGCGGAGGCGCGCACCGAAATCTACGTCCAGCTCACTCCGGACGAGGAGGAGGAGGGCGGGACCATCGTGCGGCTCATCGTGGTCCGCTGGCCGGCCGGCCCGGTCAAGGCGGCCCTGCTGCGCCTGGGGCTGCGTCGGGTCGGCGCGGACCTGGAGGACTCGCTGGCCCGGCTGACCGACCTGGCCGCCGTCGGCTGATCCGCCGAGTCCCCGGCGTCACCCGCCCCGGCGGTGGCCCCGGGTCCCCGCCAGGGACCCCGGACCGCCGCCACCCCCATCTCACCCGCCGTCCGCCCGGTCGGTCGGGAGTCCGGGGCGAGGGTGCGGGTGCACCAAAAAGGGCCCGGCGCACGTGCGCCGGGCCCTTCCTGGGTCGTGCTGGATCAGCTGTCGCCGCCGGTCTCGCCGACCGGGGCGGCGTTCACGTCGTCGATCGCGTACTTCTTGGCGGCCTCGGCCGGCACGGTGGCCGCAACCGCGCCGCTGCGGGCGAGCTGCCGCAGCGTGGCGACCACGATCGACTCGGCGTCGACGTGGAAGTGCCGCCGCAGAGCGTGCCGGGTGTCCGACATGCCGTAGCCGTCGGTGCCGAGCGACGTGTAGTCGCCGGGCACCCAGCGCGCGATCAGGTCCGGCACCGCGCGCATCCAGTCGCTGACCGCGACCTTCGGCCCGTCCGCCTCGGCCAGCTTGTGCTGGACGTACGGCACCTTCGCCTCGGCGCCCGGATTGAGCAGGTTGTACTCCTCGCACTCCACCGCGTCGCGGCGCAGTTCGGTCCAGGAGGTCACCGACCAGACGTCGGCGGCCACCCCCCAGTCCTGGGCGAGCAGATGCTGGGCCTTGAGCGCCCACTGCATGCCGGTGCCGGAGGCGAGCACGTTGGCCTTCGGGCCGTCGACCTGCGGTGCCGGCGAGTAGCGGTAGATGCCCTTGAGCAGGCCCTCCACGTCCACCCCGGCCGGCTCGGCCGGCTGGAGGATCGGCTCGTTGTAGACCGTCAGGTAGTAGAGGACGTTCTCCTGCGCGTCCCCGTACATCCGGTGCAGGCCGTTCTCCATGATGTGCGCGATCTCGAAGGAGAACGCCGGGTCGTACGCGACCACCGCCGGGTTGGTGGCGGCGATCAGCAGCGAGTGGCCGTCCTCGTGCTGGAGGCCCTCACCGTTGAGCGTGGTGCGCCCCGCGGTCGCGCCGAGCAGGAAGCCCCGCGCCATCTGGTCCGCCGCAGCCCACAGCCCGTCGGCGGTCCGCTGGAACCCGAACATCGAGTAGAAGATGTACATCGGGATCATCGGCTCGTCGTGCGTGGCGTACGAGGAGCCCGCCGCGGTGAACGAGGCGACCGAGCCGGCCTCGTTGATTCCCTCGTGCAGGATCTGCCCGGTGGTCGACTCCTTGTACGACAGGAACAGCTCGCGGTCGACCGAGGTGTAGCGCTGGCCGTGCGGCGAGTAGATCTTCGCGGTCGGGAAGATCGAGTCGAGGCCGAAGGTGCGCGCCTCGTCCGGGATGATCGGCACCCAGCGCTTGCCGAACTCCTTGTCCTTCATGATGTCCTTGAGCAGGCGGACGAAGGCCATGGTGGTGGCCACCTTCTGCTTGCCCGAACCGCGCTTGACGTCGGCGAACCGCTCCGGGCCGGGGATGGTCAGCCGCTTGGTGCTGGTCCGCCGGGACGGCAGGTAACCGCCGAGCTGCTCGCGCCGCTCCTTGAGGTACGCCAACTCCTCGGACTTCTCGCCCGGGTGGTAGTACGGCGGCAGGTAGGGGTTCTCCTCCAGCGCCGAGTCCGGAATGTCCAGGTAGAGGCGGTCGCGGAAGGTCTTCAGGTCCTCCAGCGTCAGCTTCTTCATCTGGTGGGTCGCGTTGCGGCCCTCGAAGTGCGAGCCGAGCGTCCAGCCCTTGATCGTCTTCGCCAGGATGACGGTGGGCTGCCCGGTGTGCTCGGTGGCCGCCTTGTAGGCCGCGTAGAGCTTGCGGTAGTCGTGCCCACCCCGCTTGAGGTTCCAGATCTCGTCGTCGCTCAGCGGCTCGGCCATCTTGCGCGTGCGCGGGTCCCGGCCGAAGAAGTGCTCCCGCACGTACGCGCCGGACTCCGCCTTGTAGGTCTGGTAGTCGCCGTCGGTCGTGGTGTTCATGAGGTTCACCAGCGCACCGTCGGTGTCCGCGGCGAGCAGCGGGTCCCACTCCCGGCCCCAGACCACCTTGATCACATTCCAGCCGGCGCCCCGGAAGAACGCCTCCAGCTCCTGCATCACCTTGCCGTTGCCGCGGACCGGGCCGTCCAGCCGCTGGAGGTTGCAGTTGATCACGAAGGTGAGGTTGTCCAGCTCCTCGCGGGCGGCCACGCCGATGGCGCCCAGCGTCTCCGGCTCGTCCATCTCACCGTCGCCCAGGAACGCCCAGACGTGCTGCTGCGACGTGTCCTTGATGCCGCGGTGCTGCAGGTACCGGTTGAACCGGGCCTGGTAGATCGCGTTCAGCCCGCCGAGGCCCATCGAGACGGTCGGGAACTCCCAGAAGTCCGGCATCAGCCGCGGGTGCGGGTACGACGGCAGCCCGCCGCCGGGGTGCGACAGCTCCTGGCGGAAGCCGTCGAGCTGGTGCTCGCTGAGCCGCCCCTCCAGGAACGCCCGCGCGTACATGCCGGGGGAGGCGTGACCCTGGTAGTAGATGTGGTCGCCGCCGCCCGGGTGGTTCTTGCCCCGGAAGAAGTGGTTGAAGCCCACCTCGTAGAGCGACGCCGAGCTGGCGAAGGTGGAGATGTGGCCACCGACGCCGATCTCCGGGCGCTGCGCCCGGTGCACCAGCATCGCGGCGTTCCACCGGACGTAGGCCCGGATCCGCCGTTCGACGTGCTCGTCGCCCGGGAACCACGGCTCGCGCTCCGGCGTGATCGTGTTGATGTAGTCGGTGGTGGTCAGGGGCGGAACCCCGACCTGGCGCTCACGGGCCCGCTCCAGCAGGCGCAGCATGACGTAGCGGGCGCGTTTGGCACCCCGCTCGTCGATGACACCGTCAAGCGACTCGACCCATTCGCTGGTCTCTTCAGGGTCGATGTCCGGAAGCTGGCTCGGTAGGCCGTCGCTGATCACCGGGCGCTTGCGTTCCGTAGCCACAGGCGTTCCCTCGGTTGTGTGTGGGATAGGTCTCTAGCGCCATCCTGCCCCCTGGTGGCACCCGTCGTCACGTCTAGGTCCCCCCGACGCGATGAGCAACACAGGTACTGGCCGGTAACTTAGCGCTACGAGGCCTCCGCGCCGGCGGCTGGTCCGGCGGCGGCTGGTCCGGCGGTGGCTGGTCCGGCGGCGGCGACTCCGGCGGTGGCTGGTCCGGCGGTGGTGGAGGCGACTCCGGCGGGGGTGGCGGTGGCGGCGGCTCCTGAGCCGGTACTGGGGCAGAATGCGACGTATGCGCAGTGACGTGATCACCGTCCAGACCGGGTCCCGACCGGCCGTCCGGGACATCACCGCCGAGGCCCAGGGGTTCGTCTCCAGCGAGGGCGACGGCCTGCTGCACGTCTTCGTGCCGCACGCCACCGCCGGGCTGGCGATCATCGAGACCGGCTCCGGCTCCGACGACGACCTGCTCCGGGCGCTGGACGACCTGCTCCCCAGCGACGACCGCTGGCGGCACCGGCACGGCTCCCCCGGCCACGGCCGCGACCACGTGCTGTCGGCGTTCGTGCCGCCGTACGCCACGCTGCCGGTGCTCGGCGGCCGGCTGGCGTTGGGCACCTGGCAGTCGCTCTGCCTGGTCGACACCAACGGCGACAATTCCGTCCGCCAGGTCCGCTTCTCGTTCCTCCCAGCCTGACACGCTTCCTCCCGCCCCTCCCCTCC
>NZ_JAGPYK010000041.1 GCF_018070045.1 Micromonospora sp. U21 | reverse complement strand
CCCGGCAACCCACCGGCAGCGGTCGATCATGAAGTTGGCGACGCCGACACCGGCGTGTCGCGCCGCTAACTTCATGATCAACCGGGTTGGGGGTGGGTGGGGTGGGTGGGGGTCAGCCGAGGAGGCCTGCGTCTCGGGCTGCACGGAGGGAGGGCTTGATGTGGTGGGTCGGGCCGACCTGGTTGGCTACCGCGTCGATGGTCTTCAGGCCCTCGCCGGTGTTGAACACGACGGTTTCCGCCGTGGGGTCGAGCCGGCCGGACTCGACCAGCTTGCGCAGCACCGCCACGGTGACCCCACCCGCGGTCTCGGCGAAGACCCCGGTGGTACGCGCCAACTGGCGGATGCCGGCACGGATCTCGTCGTCGTCGGCGTACTCCATCCAGCCGTCGGTGCGGCGGACCGCCTCGATGGCGTAGAGGCCGGCGGCCGGGTCGCCGATGTTGAGCGACTTGGCGATGCCGGTGGGCTTGACCGGGGTGATCGTGTCGGTCTCGGCGTGCAGGGCGGTGGCGATCGGGTTGCAGCCGGCGGACTGGGCGCCGAAGACCTTCCAGCCGTCGGCCGGCGCCTCGACCAGCCCGATCTCGACCAGTTCGGAGAACGCCTTGTCAATCTTGGTGAGCAGCTCGCCGCTGGCCATCGGGATGACCACCTGGGCCGGGATCCGCCAGCCGAGCTGCTCGGCCACCTCGTACCCGAGCGTCTTGGAGCCCTCGGCGTAGTACGGCCGGACGTTGACGTTGACGAAGGCCGTGTCCTCGAAGGCGTCGGTCTCCACCAGCTCGCCGCAGAGCCGGTTCACATCGTCGTACGAGCCGTCGATCGCGACCAGCTCGCCGCCGTAGACCGCAGTGGTGATGACCTTGCCCTGCTCCAGGTCGCTGGGGATGAAGACCACCGACGGCACCCCGGCGCGGGCGGCGTGCGCGGCCACCGAGTTGGCCAGGTTGCCGGTGGAGGCGCAGGCGAACCGGGTGAAACCGAGCGCCCGCGCGGCGGTCAGCGCCACGGAGACGACCCGGTCCTTGAACGAGTGGGTCGGGTTGGCGCTGTCGTCCTTGACCCAGAGCGGCGCGGTCATGCCCAGCTCGGCGGCGAGGTGCGGGGCCGCCACCAGCGGGGTGAGCCCCGGATCGAGGGTGACCCGGGTGGCCGGGTCCTGACCGGCGGGCAGCAGCGCGGCGTACCGCCAGATGTTGTCGGGGCCGGCCTCGATCTGCTCGCGGGTGACCGCGGCCAGGGCTGCGGCGTCGTAGTCGACCTCCAGCGGGCCGAAACACTCGTAGCAGGCGTGCTGGGCGGCGAGCGGGTAGCGGGCCGAACAGGCGCGGCAGACCAGGGCGCGGGCTGGGCTGGCGGAGGTGTCGATGCCGGAGGCGGCGAGCGTCGACGTCATGTCGAGGGTCCTCTCATCTTTCCCCGCATCGCACGGTGCGGCGGGGACGGAATTGGCACCTGCCCCGCGGGTCGCTCAGCGGTGAGCGCGCGGGGTGGTTGCCGGGGCGTCGTCGGGCCGTATCCCTCAGCCCCTCTGGATGAGGTATGCAGTTGTGCCGTCGAGTCTAGGCAACGCCGGGCGTCGCCTCCACCGCAGATCCCACGCTGTGAGCGGGCGGGCCCGGACGGGTGGGGGTCAACGGGCGGCCACCGCCACCGGGTCGACCACCGCGACCGGGTCCGTCACCGCGGTCGGTCCGGGCTGGGACGGCACCCGGGCCCGGGTGGCGAGGTTCGCGGCGACCAGGGCGGCGATGGTGATCGCGGCCCCGACCAGCTCGACCGGCTCCGGCCGGTAGCCACGGGCGATCTGCACCGCGAAGGTGGTCACCGGAACCAGGTTCATGAACAGGGCGGCGTTGGCGGCGCCGAGCCGCTGCACGCCGGTGTTCCAGGCCAGCACCGCGACCACGGCGCCCAGGATCACGACGTACGCCAACTGCGGCGCGACCGCCACGAGGTCGGCGGCCACCGGCGCGTGCTGCCAGCCGATGCCGTCGGCGAGCACGCTCGCGGCCAACATGGCGGCTGTGCCCGCGAGCGCGGTCAGCGTGGTGAAGCGCAGCGGAGACCAGTCGCCGAACCGGCTGGCACCGTGCGTGTAGATGCCCCAGCCGAGCACCGCGCCGATCATCATCAGCCCGCCGAGGCCGAACTGACCGAGCCCGGCCAGGCTCCCGCGCGTGATCACCAGGCCGACGCCGAGAAGCGCCACCAGGGAGAGAGCCAGCAGGAGGGGCTTCGGGCGTACGCCGTCCCGGGCCCAGCGGACCAGCTGGGTGATGACCGGGGTGGTCGCCACGAAGAGGGCGATCTGCTGCGGTGCGGCGTGCTCGAGCGCCAGGCTGGTGAGCACGTTGAAGCCGGCGAAGCCGACCACGCCGAGCACCACCACCTCGACCGCTCGGCCGCCGAGCCGCAGCGCGCCAGCGCCCTCGCGGAGCAGCAGGATGCCGACCAGGATGACGGCGGCCAGCAGATAACGGGTGGTGGTCAGGTTGAGCGCGTCGACCCGGGTCAGCGCACTGGCCAGGATCGGGAACATCGCTCCCCAGCTGAGCACGGCGAGTAACGGGTAGGCGGCGGCGCGGGATCGCATCGTCAGCTCCAATGTTCGAGTATCTTCGAACCAACGGCACCGACACTAGGGGGATGTTCGACGATTGTCGAACAACGGTTACACTGGTCACATGGAGCCGCACGAACCCGACCTGGCCGCCGTACCGGTCACCGCCGTGCTGGCCGCACTCGCCGACGACGTGCGGCTACAGATCGTGCGGGCGCTCGCCGAGGGCGGCGAGCGGGCCTGCGGCACCTTCGAGTTCGGCGTCTCCAAGGCGACCCGCAGTCACCACCTGAAGGTGCTGCGCGAGGCCGGCCTGACCCGCACCCGCGCCGCCGGCACCAGCCGCTACGTCCGCCTCCGCCGCGACGAACTGGACCACCTCTACCCCGGCCTGCTGGACGCGGTCCTCACCCAACCCAACCGAAGCTGACGTCAACCGGGCCGCTCGACCCCGCGCTGCCTGCCGGCCCACGCCGCCCGCCCGGCGCGCTGTCCGCCCGGCGCGTGACCGTGTCCGCCTGCGCGGCGAGCGGGGCAGCGAAGGTCCACACAACTACAGGGAAGATGTCGCCTCAAAGCGACGGCAGGCAGCACCTTCCCCGAAAGTGCTGCCTGCTCCTGGCCCCCACCATCCATCGGGCACACCGGGGAGCGAGTCCGGCGGCGCCCAGCGGATCGACCGCGCCTGGGCGTGTGCGGCCCCCGTGATGGCCGTTCACGGCCAACCGCCAGGTGATGTCACCAACGATTCAGCTCCAAAGGGGACGAGCCCATCGGGCCGGCGGCGGGAGGGACGCCCGGCGGGGGAAGTGACGCCGGTCCAGGTTCGGAACAGCTCGACAGGGACGAACGACAGTTGATGCCGGGTCGACACGAGGGCGGGAGTCGTCGAGATCGAGAGGCCCGGGCGGTGGTGGGCGGCCCACGTGGGCAAGGATCGGTGGATGATCTACCGCGACGCGGCAACACCGCGACGGGCCAGCGTGGCGGTCGCGATGGTTCTCGCGCTCGCCGCCTGCGCCCCCGCCGACCATCGGGGTCAGGCCGGGGACGGCCCGAGCGCGCCGCCCCAGCTCACGGCCACGCCCAGCCCGACACCCTCGGCGTACGTCAGCCCGCCGTTCTGGTGCCCGGAGTCGGGCGCCCGGATCCGGTCGAGGGGGTCGGACGCCGCCATGGGGCTGCGCGCCCTCGGCCTGGAGCTGGTGAACTGCGGCGACCGCCCCTACCGGATCAAGGGATACCCGGCGCTGCGTGTGCTGGACGAGGACCGCAAGGCGATCATCCTGCGCGTGCTGCCCGGGGCGAAGGAGATCACCCCGGGCTTCGACCAGCCACCGCGTGAGATCACCCTCGCCCCGGGCGACCGGGCGGTCGCCACCGTGCTCTGGCGCAACCTCGTCACCGACGCGACCGTGCCCGCCACCAACGGGGAATACCTGCGGGTGGCACCCGCCGCGGGGCAGCCGGCCGAGGACGTCGACCCGGACGGGCCGGTCGACGTGGGCAACACCGGCCGGATCGGCGTCAGCGCCTGGAAGAAGGCCGAGCCGTCCACCCCGGTGCCGTCGTCGGTGAGCCCACCCGACAGCCGGCTATGACGTGATGTCCTTACGGGTGAAGCGCCAGAAGGCCAGCCCCCAGAACAGCGTCGCGTAGCTGATCGCCGAGATGCAGCCGCGCACCACGTCGTCCGTCTGCACCGGAGTGGAGAGCAGCCCCAGCCAGGCGGTGCTGAAGTGGGTGGGCAGGAAGTCGCGCAGCGCGCCGAGCGCGGTGATCTGGTCCAGGATGCTGGAGAGGATCCAGAGCAGCACCGCGCCGCCCACCGCACCCAGCGCGGCGTCCGTGATCACCGACAGCAGGAACGCCA
The DNA here is from genome assembly GCF_018070045.1 of Micromonospora sp. U21. Lineage (GTDB taxonomy): Bacteria > Actinomycetota > Actinomycetes > Mycobacteriales > Micromonosporaceae > Micromonospora. The sequence goes on along the minus strand of NZ_JAGPYK010000041.1, from coordinate 45,514 downwards.
GCCCGGCCACCGCCAGCAGGACGACCGCCAGGTAGCCGAGCACGGCCAGCAGCCGGAGCAGACCCTCGCCCGGCTCCAACTCGGCGGCGACCGTGCTGCGCAGCGGCGACCAGCCGTAGCGCAGGGTGCCCGCGGCCAGCGCGGTGCCGGCCAGCAGGAGCAGGGCCAGCCCGGAGTACGCGAGCGCGACCACCAGCTTCACGGTGAGCAGCCGGGCCCGGGGCACCGGGATCGCCAGCAGGTAGCGCAGGCTGCCCCAGCTCGCCTCGCTGGCCACCGTGTCGCCGCAGAACAGCGCGACGACGACCACCAGCAGGAACGACGCCGACACGAAGATCGAGAACAGGGTGAAGTTGAGCCCGCCGGACGTGGCCAGGTCGACCAGGCTGGCGAACTCGTTGTTGCCGTTGTCGTCGTCACCGCCGGAGTTGAACTGGAAGGCGACCAGGATGATCAGCGGCAGCAGCACCATGAACCCGAGTGCCAGCTGGGTACGCCGCCGGGACGCCTGCCGGCGGAACTCCGCGCCGAACGGCATCGTCGCCGACGGCCGGTAGCCCCGGGCCGCACCGGCCGGGTCGGTGACGCCCATCGGCGTCTCGACGGAAGAGCCAGCCATCACCGGTCACCGCTTCCCCGAGAGTTCTCGCCCACCAGGGCGAGGAACGCGTCCTCCAGGCGGCGCCGGGGCACCACCCGGTCCACCCCGATGCCGGCGCGCACCAACTCGGCCACCACGTCGCTGCGGGCCGTGCCGTTGGTGTCGACCACCAGCTGACCGTCGCTCTCCGGCAGCACCCGGACCCCGTGCAGCCGGTCCAGCACCGCCCGCGCCGCCACCGGGTCGGTGACGTCGAAGAGGACGCTCGGCGACTCGCCCACGATCTCCTCCACCGGCCCGGACGCCACGATCCGGCCCTTGTTCACCACCACCGCGTGCGTGCAGGTCTGCTCCACCTCGGCCAGCAGGTGGCTGGAGACCAGCACCGCCCGACCGTCCGTGGCGTACCGCTGGAGCACCCGGCGCATCTCGGCGATCTGCGGCGGGTCGAGCCCGTCTGTCGGCTCGTCCAACACCAGCAGCTCCGGCAGGCCGAGCATGGCCTGGGCGATGGCCAGCCGCTGGCGCATCCCGTGGCTGTAGTTCTTGATCTTCCGCTGCACCGAGTCGCCCAGGCCGGCGATCTCCAGCGCCTCGTCGAAGTGCGCGTCCCCCGCCGGCCGCCCGGTCGCCCGCCAGTACGCCCTCAGGTTCTCCAGACCGGACAGGTGCGGCAGGAAACCGGGCCCCTCCACCAGCGCGCCGATCCGCGAGAGCACCGGCGAGCCGGGCACCAGCCGGCGGCCGAAGACGTAGATCTCCCCGGCGGTCGGCTGGGTCAGCCCCATCAGCACCCGCAGCGTGGTGGTCTTGCCGGCGCCGTTCGGCCCGAGCAGGCCCACCACCTGACCCGGATGCACCTCGAAGTCCACGTTCGACACCGCGACGAAGCCGTCCGCGTACTCCTTGCGCAGCCGGCGCACGGCCAGCGGCGTGCCCGCGTACTCCGGGTGCACGGAGCGGTCCTGCCGGCGGTGCCGGCGGCGGACCACGGCGACGATCACGACGAGGCCGATCGCGATGGCGGCGAGCAGGCCGGCGAGCACCCAGCGCCAGACCGTCGCCGTGGTGGGGATCGGCTCCCCGCTGACCGTGGGCAGGCTGACCGCGCCGTCCACCGCCACCGTGTAGACGGTGGGCTGGGCCGGCGTCGTGTACGCCTGATCGGAACTGGCCACGACCAGCCGCAACTGGTGCCCGGCCTCGACCCGGCGGACGATCCCGGGCAGCGTCACGGTGACCGGGCGGGCGTCCTGCACCCGCTGCGGCAGGCCGGTGAGCCGGACCGGGGCGACCAGCCCGTTCGGCAGGGTGGCCGCGCCGTCCGGGTCGACGTCGTAGAGCTTGACGAAGAGCACCGCCTCGCCGGTCGGTGAGGCGGCCCGCAGGGTGACGGTGGGCGCGCCCGCCACGTCGACCGCGTCGGTCAGCGGCGCCGACTCGAACCGGGCGTGCTGGCCGGGCACGTCGCCGGCCACCCCGTCCAGCAGCGACGCGAGCCCGCCGGCGAACGGCACCGAGGAGATGGCGGCCGGGCTGCCGTTCGGCGGGTTCGCGATCGGCTGGGCAGGGCCGGCGACCGCGACCTCCCGGCGGGCGTCACCGGCCAGGCCCGGGTAGTCGGCCGCACGGAAGCCGGTGGCGACCAGGCCCCGGTCGAGCGCGTCGAAGCCGGCGATCCGCGACCAGGTGAAGTCGTCGCCGGGCGGGTCGCCCGCACCCTTGACGTAGTGGTCGAGCCACTGGACGGTCAGGAACTTCACCCGGTCCGAGTCCGAACGGGGGCCCGCACCGCCGTCGTGCCCGCCGGTGAACCAGGCGACCCGCACCGGTGTGCCGGCGGCGGCGATGCCCCGCGCGTTGGCGTCCGCCTCACCGAGCGGGAAGAGGGTGTCCGCCTCGCCCTGCACCAGCAGGGTGGGCGCCGAGATCCGGTTCAGCACGCCCGCCGGGCTGGACCGACGCAGCAGGTCCACGGCGGCCTGGTCGGCCCGACCGGTGGTGGCGATCCGCAGGTACGCGGCGCACACGTCGGCGGCGAACCGGCCGCACGAAGGGTCGGCGGCACCCGCCGGAGCGCCACCGGGACCGGTACCCGGGCCGGCGCCCGGCGCCGGGCTGGGCGGGCCGGCGGAGGCCGGTGCCCCCTGCGGCTGAGCGGCCGTCCCGCCGGAGAGCCCGGCCGGGCCGGTGCCCACGTTGCCGCCCCCACCGAAGAAGAGACCCGCCCAACCCTTCTTGAACACGCCCTCGGTCGGCGCCCCGCCGGTGCTCTCCGGCAGGAACGCCCGGGACAGGTCGTTCCAGGTGATCATCGGGACGATCGCGTCCACCCGGCGGTCCTGGGCGGCCAGCAGCAGCGCCAACCCACCGCCGTACGAGCCGCCGACCACGCCGACCTTCGGGTCGCCGGCACCGTCGGTGCGCACCTCCGGCCGGGCGGCGAGCCAGTCCAGCAGCCGTTGCGCGTCGCGTACCTCGTAGTCCGGGCTGTCCAGGTGGATCTCGCCGCCGCTGCGGCCGAAGCCCCGCGCGGTCCAGGTGAGCACCGCGTAGCCGCGCCCGGCGAACTCCTCCGCGTCCGAGCGCACCGACTCCTTGGTGCCGCCGAACCCGTGCGCCAGCAGCACCGCCGGCACCTTCCGACCGGACGATGCATCCGTCGGCAGGTAGAAGGTGGTGTCCAGGTCCACCGGCTGGTCGCCGGCCGGTCCGGAGCGGACCGTGAGCATCGCGCTCTCGGTGCGTACGCCCGATCCCTGCGCCCACACCGCCCAGGTCACGGCGGCCGCCAGAAGCACGACGACCACCGCTGCGGCGATCGCTCGGCGGCGGGTGGGCAGGGCACGCCGGAACCACGCGGCCGGCGACGGCGATCTCATGCGGCACACGGTACGGGCCGCAGGCTGAGCGTTGGCTGAGATCCGCCGTACGTCCGTCCGGTTGCCCCGATCGGCGGTCCGGGGAGGTGCGACCGCGCACCGTCGAAGGCGGCACAGTGAGTTGAGTTCGGATCACGTGAATTCCGATCTTCGGCGGATATCCACCTCGATCCCTTCATGTCACACCCGCCGATGGGACACAGCGTGCCGGCAACCCGGACGAACGGTGACATCGCTCGAACTGACGCAAACCTGACTCACCGGCAACCGGTTCGTCCACGGACGATTCGGCTAGTTTTCCGGTCCGGTGCACGGGACTCGTCGGCGAACCCGACACCGCGCCGAGCCCCCGCCCGACGCCGGAGGAGACACACATGACAGTCCCCGCGCCACGGGCCCGTCGACGGCCGTCCATGTGGGGCCGACTGCTGCCGATGCTGCTCGTCGCGGCGCTGCTGGCGCCGGTGGGTCTGCTCCTCACGCAGACCTGGCGGCAGACCGGTGACAACCGCGACCTGGCCGCCCGGGAACGGCTCGGCGTGCAGTACCTCCGCGCCCTGGCCCCGGTCACCGACGCCCTGGTCGAGGCCCAGTCCGCCGCCGTCAATGGCCGCCCCGCCCCCGGCGACGCGCTGACCCGCGCGGTCGAGGACGCGGCCGCGGTGGACGCCCGGATCGGCACCGAGCTGCGCAGCCAGGAACGCTGGGCCGGGCTGCGGGCCAAACTGGAGGCGCTGCGTGACCGCAGCCCCACCGACGCCGAGTCCGCCTACACCGCGTACGGCGAGGTCACCGATCTGCTGCTGGCCCTGCACCGCAAGGTCCGGGAAAGCTCCGGGCTGGTTCGCGACCCGGGTGCCGACTCCTTCTTCCTCCAGGACAGCGCCGGCCAGGAGCTGCCCGAGGCGGTGGTGGCCGCCGGCCGGCTCGCCGACCTGGGCACGCTCGCCCCTCGCCGGCCGGCCGCCGAGCAGACCCGCACCCTCATCGAGCTGACCGGCCTGCGGGTGGCCGCCCTGACGCCCGCCACCGACCTGGTCGACAGCCTGCGCTCCGCAGTGGACAGCTCGGAGAGCACCGACCTGGGCGCGAACGCGCTGACCCCGCTGGACACCTACCAGCGCTCGGTGGAGGCGCTGGCCGCGTACTCCGCCCCGGCCCCCGGCACGGGCGCGGTGGACCCGGCCCGGCTGGCCGCCGCCCGGCTCGACACGCACAGGGCCGCCCTCCAGCTCCAGCCGGTCATCCTCAGCGAGCTGGACGCCCTGCTGGTCGAGCGGATCGACGGGCTGGACCGGGACCGCTGGCTGGCCATCGGTGCCGGGGTCGCCGCCGTGCTGCTGCTGGGTTGGCTCGCCGCGTTGCTGATCGCCGCCGGCCGTCGGGCCCGGCGCCGGGCCGCGATGCCCGCACCGCGCGCGGAGACTCCCGACATCCCGCCCTCGGGCGACCGCTGGCAGCCGGCGGTCCACACCGGCCGACCAGGTGATCCGCGGCAGCTGCAACCGGTCGGCGCCACCCGCGACCCGGAATCCGCCCAGTGGGGGCCGTCCGATGCTGCTCGGTAGGCTCCGGATCCGCGGCAAGCTCGCCCTGCTCGTGGTGATCCCCCTGCTCAGCATGGTCGGCCTCGCCGTGCCCGTGGTGCTCGACCGGGTGGCCGCGGCGCAGCGCGCCAGCGACATCGCCGAGCAGGTGCGGCTCGCCAGCCGGGTCGGCAGCCTGGTGCAGGACCTCCAGCAGGAACGCATCCTCTCGGTCGGCTTCCTGCTCGGCCGGGTGGAACGCGCCGAGCTGGTCCGCAAGACCGTCGACGTGGACGACCGGGTCGCCGACCTGCGGGCCGGCGGTAGCGACGCGCTGACCGGCCACGTCGACCACGCCCTGTACGGGGTGTCCAGCCTCATCGACCTGCGGACCGCCGTCCTCGCCCGGGCCGCGAGCCCGACCCAGGTGATGGACGCGTTCGGCCCGGTCAACCGAGGAATGATCGAGTCGCTGCGGCTGGCGTTCAGCGTGGACACCGACACCCGGCCGGGCCGCCAGGTGCTGGCCCTGGACGCGCTGCTGCGCGCCGACGAGGGGCTGGGCGCCTGCGCCACCCTGATCGTGCTGGTCAAGGCGACCGGCAGCGCGCAGGCCAACGCCGGGTACGTGGCGTGCATGGCCGCCCTCCAGGTGGACAGCCAGCGCTTCCGCAGTCTGATCACGCCGGAGCAGTTGGCGGTGGCCCGGCTCAACGACGTGGCCGTGGCCGCCCGCACCAGCCCCGACTTCCTGGTCACCAGTGCCCGGGACCCGGCCGGTGCGATCCGCGACGTTCCGCTGGACGTGCTCTTCCCGTCCGTCCGCTCGATGATCCGGCTCGGCCAGTTCGTGGAGAAGAAGCTGGTCGCCGACGTACTCGCCGAGGTGACCGCCGAGCAGCGGCGGGCGTTGACCGCCGCGTACCTCGTCGGAGGCGCCGCGGCGCTGATCCTGGCGGTGGTGGTGCTGCTGAGCACGGCCGTCGCCCGTACGGTGGCCCGGCCGCTGACCCGGCTCACCCGCTCCGCCGACCGGGTCGCCCGGGTCGCCGAGGCGGAGCTGGTCCGGGTCACCGACGACGAGGCGGAGAGCGCCCAGCCGGTCCGGCTGGATCCGGTGGACATCCGGGCCAACGACGAGATCGGCGACCTGGCCCGGGCCTTCGACCGGGTACAGAGCACCGCGGCCCGGCTGGTCGAGCGGCAGGTCGCCGGTCGGCGCAACGTGGCACAGATGTTCGGCCACGTCGGGCGACGCACCCAGAACCTGGTGGGCCGGCAGCTCGCGTTGATCGACCGGCTGGAGCAGCAGGAGGTCGACCCGGGCCGGCTGGAGCACCTGTACCGGCTCGACCACATCTCCAGCCGGCTGCGGCGCAACGCCGGCAGCCTGGTGGTGCTCTCCGGGTCGGCCGGGGCGGACGCGCACACCGCGCCGGTGCCGCTGGCCGACGTGGTCCGGCTGGCGCTCGGCGAGATCGAGGACTACACCCGGGTGGAGGTGCGGGTGCCGGCAGGCATCTCGGCCGCGCCGGCCGTGGTCGGCGACCTCGTTCTGGCGCTGGCCGAGCTGATGGAGAACGCCACCATCTTCTCCCCGCCGCACACGCGGGTCCTGGTGGCCGGTGAGGCGTCCGGGCTCGGTGCCCGGATCACGATGGTGGACCACGGCATCGGGATGACCGAGCAACGGCTGGCCGAGGAGAACGCACGGCTCACCCGGCGGGAGCGGCTCGACCTGGCACCGACCGAGGTGCTCGGCCTCTTCGTGGTGGGCCGGTTGGCCCGCCGGCACGGCTGGACGGTGAGCCTGGCCGCCACCGACGGCGGCGGGGTGACCGCCCAGCTGGATATCCCACCGGCGTCGCTGGTGCTACGTCGCGCCGACCGGGTCGGGGCGACCGTCGCCCGGGCCACCGTGCCGGACCGTGACCGGCGCTCGCCGGCTCCGCTCGGCCACAGCCGGAGCGCCCGATCGCTCACGGCCACCGCGACACCGGCCGGCTTCGACTCGGACCTGCTCAGCCGGGCCACCCGCAGCCTGGAGTCCGGTGCGTCCTGGGACGCGTTCGGCGCCGGGGAACCGGCCGGCACCGGCACCACCACGGCGCCACCCGCACCGGTCGACCTCCCGGTCACCGACGCGGGCCTGCCCCGACGACCGGGTCGTGGCGCGACCGGTGGCGGTCCGGGCATCGCCGGCGCCGGCATCGGCCACCCGGACCGCACCGTGCCGGGGCCGGCCCCGGAGAGCCCGGGACCATCGGGCACGCCGGCCGGCCCACGGGTCCGGCAGCGGGTGCCCGGGGCCAGCCCGCCCGCCGCTTCCGCGCCGGTCGGGCCGGTGGACGCCACCGGCGCCGACCCGGCCGCCGCGCGCGCGCTCGTCGAGGCGTTCCAGTCCGGCGTACGACGGGCCGAGCTGAGTGTCACCCCCGGCATTGGTCGCCCGAGCGTGACGGTGGACCTGCCCGCCACTCCGGGTGGTCTCGGCCCCACGGCGGCCGACACCGCCGGCCCGACCGGGGCGACGCCGGGCCGGCCCCTGCTGAGCCGGCGGGTGCCCGGGGCAAACGTCACCGCCGCCCCACCCGCCCAGCCGGCCAGCCCGCACCTCGGCGACCCGGCCGAGGTCCGCGATCTCATCACCGATTTCGAGGCGGGCGTCGCCCGCGCTCTCCGCGAAGTCAGCCCCGACCGCCGGAACGAAGAAGGATCATCACGGTGACCAGCCCCTTTCTGCACGACAACGTCGACCACCAGAGCCAGTCCGGCGCCGCCGGGGACCTCAGCCCGGAGGCCCGCACGTTCAACTGGCTGCTGGACTCCTTCACCTCCAGCACAGCCGGGGTGCTGGAGGCGATAGCGGTCTCCTCGGACGGCTTGCTGATGGCCATGTCGGCGATCAAGGACCGGTCCAACGCGGAGCGGCTGGCAGCCGTGGTCTCCGGCATGACCAGCCTCGCCGGCGGGGCGGCCAGCTGGTACGCCCTCGGTGGCCTCAACCGGGTCATCGTCGACATGGCCGACGGTTACCTGCTGATCAGCGCGATCAGCAGTGGATCCGTGCTCGGCGTGGTCGCGGACCGCTCGGCGAACCTGGGCACGGTCGCGTATGAGATGACTCTCTTCGCCGGACGGGCCGGTGGCGCCCTCACGCCGCGGCTGATCGTCGAGCTGAAGAACGCCGTCCAGCAATGACCCGCGAGGTCGCCGGTGAGGATCCGGACCCGTGGCCCGGGGCCCGGATCCGTCCCTACCTGCGCACGGCGCCCTCGACCGAGGGCGGCGGGTCGGCGGAACCGGCGCCGGAGGCGGGTGACGGCTGGCCGGCCGGTCCCCGGCCGTTCGTGCTCACCTCCGGACGGGTGGCGGGCACGGACCCGGCGATCGGGCTGGAGACACAGGTGACCCTCCGTCTGGACAACGGCCCGTGGACCGCGCCGCCGGCCGCCCCGCTGGCACCGGAGCTCCAGGCGATCATCGCGCTCTGCGCCGAGCCGATCTCGGTGGCCGAACTCTCGGCCCGGACCCGGCTGCACTTCGGCGTGACCCGGGTCCTGGTCGGCGACCTGCGTGCCGCCGGGCACCTGGATGTGCACGTCACCGAGGGCGACCACGCCTTCGACCCCGACCTCATCCTGCGAGTGATTGATGGACTCCGTGCGATCTCCTGAATGGCCGGTCGCCCCGCTCGGGGGACTCGCCGGCAACAGCGCCGCCGCCCGCTACGGCACCACGTCGGGCATCGGCTCCGCGCTCGGGCGCACCGAACAGCCACCGGCCCCGCCACCTCCGCCGTACCGGCTGCCGACCGGCACCGGGTCGACGCCACCACCGGCCCACCGGCCGCCGGCCGCGCCACCCGTCCCGGTCAAGATCCTGATTGCCGGCGGGTTCGGGGTGGGCAAGACCACCACGGTCGGGGCGATCTCCGAGATCGCGCCGCTGACCACCGAGGCCGAGATGACCAGCGCCGGGATCGGTGTGGACGACCCGGGCGGCCGGTCGACCAAGACCACCACCACCGTGGCGATGGACTTCGGTTGCGTGACCATCGACCGAAGCCTGAAGCTGTACCTGTTCGGCACTCCGGGGCAGGCCCGGTTCGGCTTCATGTGGGAGGACCTCGCCCGCGGCGCGCTCGGCGCGCTGGTGGTGGTCGACAGCGCCCGGCTGGACGACTGCTTCCCGGCGATCGACTTCTTCGAACGGGCCGGCCTGCCGTTCGTGGTCGGGGTCAACGCCTTCGATGGGCGGCTGGCCCTGGAGCTGGGTGAGATCCGGTGGGCGCTGGCCATCGGAGACCATGTACCTCTGGTGCAGTTTGACGCCCGGGACCGGCTCTCGGTGCGGGACGGCCTGCTGGTCGTCCTGGATCGTGCGCTGGACCGGGCCACCCGGGACAGGAGGGCCTGAGCCGACCGGCTCCGGCCGTGGCGGGAAGGGGTGATCTGGTGAGGGGCGACCTGGACGAGACGCTGGCCCGGTTGGCCCGGCGCGAGGAGGCGCTGCGCCGGCTGGCCAACGACCGTGACGAGAGCGCAACACCGCCGGGTCCGGCGGGTGGACCGGCCGATCCCGGGGGCGCCCGCACCGACGCCCGCAACGCCGGGCCGGGCCGGCATGCCGGAAGGGACACCCACGGCGAGGTGGCCGGCTGGGGCCCGGTGGAGGAGGTCGCCGAGGCGGTACGCCAGGTCGTCGGGGCCCACCCGGGTCTGGCGGTGACCGTCCGCGTCGAGCACGCCGGGCGGACGTACCCACTGCTGATCTCCTGGGACGGGCCGCACGTCAGGGTCGGTCCGGAGCCCTCGGCGACCCCGGTGGAGGCCCCACCGGCCTGGCCGCTGTCCGGCCGGACGGTGCCGGCCTGGGCACCCGGCCCGAACGGGTTGACCCCGGACCCGGCCGCCCGGCTGGCCGAGCTGATCCGGCGGGACCCGTCGCTGCTGGACGAACTCGATCCCCGGCGCTGACCGCGGGACTGGCCGACGGCGGCTACGGTCGGGCGGTGGCGCAACCCGACCTCACCCTCACGGCCAGCCTGCGGCCGGCGGCGCTGGACGCCCGGCGGGGCGTCGTCCGGCTGCACCCGGAGGTGCTGACCGCGCTGGGGCTGCGCCCCGGAGACCCGGTCCGGCTGGCCGGCCGACGGGAGACGGCCGGAATCGTGGCGGCGGCCAGGCCGGGCGCGAGCCCCGCCCTGCTGTACGCCGACGATCTGACCCTGGGCAACCTCGGCCTGCACGACGGCGGTCAGGTGCGGGTGACTCCGGTGCCGCTGACCCCTGCGGGCCGGGTCACCCTGGCCGGGCCGGTGGAGGTGGTGGCGGCGGTCAGCCCGGAGATGCTCCGGCTCGCCCTGCTGGGCAAGGTGGTCACCGCCGGCGACGACGTCTCGCTGTTGCCGCAGGACGTGTTGCCGGACGCCTCGGTGCGCAGCCTGATCGAGGCGGCCCGACGCAGCCTCGCCAACACGGTCGGGTTCGCCTGGACCAGCACCCTGCTCACCGTGGTCGCGGTCGAGCCGGCCGCTGGCGCGCTGGTCACCATGGACACGCTGGTCGGTTGGGAGCACGGCCCGGCCACCCACGGCGCCATCCCCGGCCGGCTCGCCCCGGCCGAGCGGCCCTCTGGGGGGCCCGGCGGAAGACGGCCGGCTGAGGCTCCGGCCGGTGCGACGGTGGGCCCGCTGGAGGAGAACGACGCGCCCGACGTCGACGAGCTGCCGGGGCTGCGGGCCCAGGCCGAGGAGCTGACCGAGCTGCTCGACCTCGGCTTCCACCACCGGGAGGTGCTGGGCCGGCTGGGCACCACCATCTCGCTGGGTGTGCTGCTCGGCGGGCCGGCCGGCTCCGGGAAGTCGGCGCTGGTCCGGGCGGTCGCGGCCCGGGTCGGTGCCCGCGTACACCCGCTCTGGGCACCCGAGGTGGCCGCGCTGGCCAACCAGGCCGCCGCCGACCGGCTGCGTGCGGCGGCGGCGGCGGTCCGCGCCGGCGGGCCGGCGGTGCTGCTGGTCACCGATGTGGAGGCGCTCGCCCCGGCGGACGAGCCCGGCCCGGTGGCGACGGTGTTCCGCCAGGTGCTCGCGGAGACCGTCCGGTCGAGTGCCGCCGTGGTGTGCACCACCGGCCGGCCGGAGGCGGTCGACCCGGCGCTGCGCGCGCCGGACCTGCTGTCGCTGCGGATCAGCATCCCGCTGCCCGACCCGGCGCTGCGCCGCGAGCAGCTCACCGTGCTGACCCGGCAGGTGCCGCTGGCCGACGACGTCCGGCTGGACGAGGTGGCCGGGCGTACCCCCGGATTTGTCGCGGCGGACCTGGCGGCGCTGGTCCGGGAGGCCGGGGTACGCGCGGCGCTGCGGCAGAAGTCGGCCGAGACACCGACCGTGTCGATGGCCGACTTCACCGCGGCCCTGGAGGTGGTCCGGCCGACCACGATGGCCGCGTCCACGCTGGAGCTGGCCTCGGTGACCCTGGACGACGTGGGTGACCTGGTCGAGGTCAAGCAGACGCTGAGCGAGTCGGTGCTCTGGCCGCTGACCTACCCGGACACCTTCGCCCGGCTCGGCGTGCAGCCGCCGCGCGGTGTGCTGCTCTACGGGCCGCCGGGCTGCGGCAAGACGTATCTGGTCACCGCGCTGGCCGGCTCGGGTCGGGCGAACGTGCTCTCGGTGAAGGGCGCGGAGCTGCTCTCCAAGTGGGTGGGCGAGAGCGAACGCGCGGTGCGTGAGCTGTTCCGCCGGGCCCGGGAGGCGGCCCCAACGTTGATCTTCCTGGACGAGGTGGACGCGCTGGCGCCGGTCCGTGGCCAGGCCAGCGACGGAGGGACCACGGACCGGGTGGTCGCCGCGCTGCTCACCGAACTGGACGGGGTGGAGACGCTGCGCAACGTGGTGGTGGTCGGCGCGACGAACCGGCCGGACCTGGTCGATCCGGCGCTGCTGCGGCCGGGCCGGCTGGAGCGGCTGGTCTACGTGCCACCGCCGGACGGAGCGGCCCGCGCGGACATCCTGCGGGCCGCGTCCCGGCACGTGCCGCTCGCGCCGGACGTCGACCTGGCCGCGCTCGGCGGAGAGTTGGACGGGTTCTCGGCGGCCGACTGCGCGGCGCTGCTCCGGGAGGCGGCGCTGGCCGCGATGCGTGAGTCGTTGGCCGCGGCCACGGTCACCGCCGCGCACATCGCCACGGCCCGGCGCCGGGTACGTCCGTCGTTGGACCCGGCTCAGGTCGCCTGGCTGGCCCGGTACGCCGCCGAGCGAGGGTGACCAAGTCAAACTGATCCTGGAGTCAACCTTTCGTCGCACCCAGGGTGTTCCTAGGACGTCAGATTCCTCAGTGGAGATATCCACGACGACGTCAGGCGGTGTTTCTTGCGCAAGCTGCTCTCGCTTCTCCTCGTTCCCCTGGTGGCGGCGGCCACCCTCACCACGGTCGGTTCGCCGGCGACCGCCCATCCGGCAAAGCCGTTCCCGGCCCGGATCGCCCTGCCCAACGGGTTCACTCCGGAGGGGTTGACGATCGGCCGGGGCACCACCGTGTACGTGAGCTCCATTTTGGACGGAGCGGTGTGGCGTGGTGACTTACGTACCGGCCGTGGCTCGGTGCTGATCCCGGCCGTGCCGGGCAAGGACAAGGCTGGCCTGAAGCTCGACCAGCACGGCCGGCTGTGGACCGCCGACTTCTCCGGTGGCGGCGCCAGCGTCTACGACGCCGGGACCGGCAAGCTGCTGGCCCACTACCAGTTCGCCGACGAGCCGGGCAGCTACGTCAACGACCTGGTGATCACCAAGCGGGCGGTCTACTTCACCGACTCGGGCCGGCAGGTGCTGTACGTGGTGCCGCTGGGCCACGGTGGCCGACTGCCGGCAGCCACGGCCTTCCGGGTGCTGCCGCTCAACGGACCGGCTGCGACGCCGGACGCCTACCACAACGGGATCGTGGAACTGCCGGACGGGGACCTGCTGGTCGCGCAGATGCTGCCCGGCCGGCTGGTACGCATCGACCCGCGCACCGGCCACAGTCGCCTCGTCGACCTCGGTGGCTACTCCGTGGAGCGGGCTGACGGTCTGGTGCTGCGCGGCCACACCCTCTACGTGATCCGCAACCTGACCAACGTCATCGCGGTCGTCCGCATGAACGGCGGGTACACCGCCGGGGTGGTGCAGCGGGAAATCACCGGCCCGGAGCTGCGGTCGCCGGCCACCGGTGACCTGCTCGGTTCGGCGTTGTACGTGGTGAACGGCCGGTTCGACGTGGAGTCCACGCCGGACACGGACTACGACATCGTCCGGGTGCGGGCCTGATCCACCGGTCGGCGGCGGCCCCTCCGGGGGTTGCCGTCGGCCGTCAGTCGGTGGGGAGCAGCGGACCGAGTGGGCCGAGGTCCAGATTGAGGTCCTCCGGGGCCAGGCCGAAGTGCTCGCGCAGCCCGGTCATCTGCTCCTCCAGCGCCATCAGCGTCACCCCGATCCGCTCGACCTGCTCCTCGGTCAGGTCACCGACGTCGACCCGGCGCAGCGCCTGCCGCTCCATCAGCTGACGGAGCAACTCGACGATCGTGAGCACCAGGCTGGCCAGCCCTCGCTCGACCGAGTCGCGGTCCACCGCAATCCGGCGGTCCAGCGGCGTGACCCGGGGCGGCTGCCACGACTCCCCGCCCAGCGCGGCGGCCAGCTCCGCTGCCTCGTCCCGCCCGGTCATCCGACGTGCTCCGGCGGGGGCAGCGCGCCGACCGAGGCGACCAGCGCGCGCAACGAGATCCGGACAAGGTCCACGTCGGCGATGGCCAGGGTGAGGTCGCCGCTGATCACGACCCCGGTGGCGAGCACCCGGTCGAGCAGGTCCACCAGGGCGACCGGCCGGTAGGCCAGCGGATCGTCCGCGCTGCTCGGCGCGAGCGCGGACGTCACCACGACTCCCGCACGGTGAGCGCCGGCTCCGGCCGTTCCGCGACGAAGGAGTACGCCGGCCACGGCCCGGTCAGCTCCAGCCGGATCTCCGGATGCCGGCTGCGCAACGCGCCGACGAGGTCGGTGAAGCCGGGCAGCGCCGCGAGGTCCACCAGGTACGCCCCGTTGAGCACCATCGGGGTGGACGCCCCGGAGAGCCGCCGGTCCTGCGGCGCGTGCCGCCGGCCCGCCACGGCCAGCTCGCACAGCGCGGCGTGCACCGCGTCCGCCGCCGCGCTCGCCACCTGCTGGCCCACCTCCCGGGCGGTCAACTGCGCCCGCCGTCGCCGCAGGTACGCCGTCCCCACGCCGCCGGCCCCGGCGGGTTCGGCGCTCGCGGTGGCCACGCCCGGGACCAAGTAACCCTTCACACCCCACTCGCCGCGTCCGGTGAGACGGTCCAGCGTGGCGACCAGCTCGGCCCTGCGCGCGACGAGTGACCCGGCCACGCGTTCGTCGTCGGTGTGCACGGTGGCGAGCCGGGCCGGCACCACCGGCCCCCGACGAGCCAGCGCCTCGACCACGCCGTGGTGCGCCCGGGCCGCCCGCTCCAGCCACGCCAGGTCCTCCAGGTTGCGGCGCAGCGGCTGCTCGCCGTACTCGTCCAGCGGCGCGGTGCTGACCACGGCGACCAGGCCGGAGGCGGACACCGCCCGGACCGGAGCGCCGTCCATCCCGGCGATCGCGGCCAGCTCCGCCGGATCGACGTCCCGGACCACGGCGTGCAGCCAGGCCCCGGCGGTCGGGACGGGCCGGTCAGCGGCTACCTCAGCCGTCGAACTCATTCCACTCCTCCAGTTCGGCGTCCCGGCGGCGCGCCCGGGCCGCCACCCGGGGTCGGCGCTGCGCCTCGACCTGCTCCGGGTCACGCGGTCCCGGCTCCAACGGGGGCCGGGCCCGCGAGCTGAGCCACGGGTCGTGCTCCCACCAGTCGATGCCGATCTGCCGCGCGGTGTCGACCGACGCGATGACCAGCCGCAGTTTCAGCGTCAGCAGCTCGATGTCGAGCAGGCTGACCCGGATGTCACCGGCGATCACGATGCCGCGGTCGAGCACCCGCTCCAGGATGTCGCCCAGGTTGGCCGGCTCGTGGCCGGCGGGCAGGACCTGGCCGGAGTTCTGCACCACCGATGGCGGCTGCGCAGCGGTCATTTCAGCCCACCTCACCCTTCCCGCGCTGGTAGCGCCGCACCCGTCGGTAGCCGAGCAGCCCACCCTCGATGTCCAGCTCCACCTCGTAGAGGCCGAGCAGATCGACGGAGGCGGGGATGCGATGCGCCTCCACCAGCTCCACCCCGACCAGCCAGCCGTCCTCGGTGGCCTCCAGCGACGTGGTTCCGGACGGTTCCCGGCCGGTCAGCTCGACGAGCTGCCGCAGCCCCGCCCGGGCCGCCTCGGCGGCCGTCACCGGCTCCACGTACTCCTCGTCGGGATAGTCCTCGGCGGTCGGGTCACGCCGTCGAGCCCGGACGTCTTCGTCGGTCATTGCGCGCACCTCCCTCGCGTGCCGGGCCACGCCGGGCCGGGCGGGTCCGCGCAGCAGCCCGGCCCTGGCCCCCGGTCAGCCGGTCCAACACCTGCTGCTCGGCCCGGTCGCGTTCCTCGGCGCTCAGCTCACCGGCGGCTGCCGCCGCGTCCAACTCCTCCAGCTCGCGCCGGACGTTGACCGGGTTCCGCTGCCGCGACTCGGCCTCCCGGGCGACCACCGCCACCACCGCGGTCAGGCCGCGCACCGGCGCGTACGGCAGGGTCAGCAGCGCCCAGAGCAGGTCCACCGGTCAGCCCGCCAGTTGGTGCGCACCGACGAAGTCGTACGGGGCGAGCGGGCCGAGCAACCGCAGCCGCAGCAGACCCCGGCGGTGCTGCGCGTACTCCTCCAGGGCGTCGACGAGAGCGACCTCCCGGTCGGTGTCCACCAGCAGGGCCAGGTGCGCCGCGTCGAGCTCGTGGCTGGGAGGGCGCAGCTGCGCGGACACGACGTACTCGGCCGTGACGTCCAGCAGCCGCCGGTTCTCCGCCTCGCGGCGCAGCTCCACCGCCTGGCTGATCAGCTCCCCGAGCCGGATCCGTGGCTCGCGGCTGGCCGCCTCGGGCTGGCCGCGTACCTGCTCGGCGAGCCCGGCGGCGGTCGGATTCTCGTCGAGCACCCCGCGCAGCAGTGTCCGCTCGTCGAAGCGACCGTGCACGACGTACTGCACCCGGCCCTCCAACTCGGCGAGCGCCGCGGCGAACCGGTCGTGGTGCGGCCGGAGCAGGTCGACCACCGCGGCCGGCCCGGTGACCACGGTGCCGAACCGCACCGGCAGCACCGGCGCCACCGCCGCCGTCCCGTCCAGCAGTTCCTGGTACGCCCGCAGGTCCGCCGACCGGCCCAGCGGCGCGTCCAACGGCACCTCACTGACCAGGGCCCCGAGGTCAGCGTGCCTGATCACCGTCACCTCGCCGGGTGGTTCGCCCACCCCGGCGGCGTCGGGAGTCGCCTCCACGTCGGCCGGCACCAGGCCGTAGATGAACAGTCCCGTCTCGTCCGCCATCTCAGCTCCTCCCGAGGTCCCGCACGTTGCCGGCGACATCCCCGACGGAGCCGGTGACGTCCCGCACCGAGCCGGTGACGCCGCCGACTAGGCCGGCCAGCCCTTCACCCTCCTCCGGAGCGAGGTCCAGCCGGTCGACCGCCTCGGCGAACCGCAGGTACGTCTCGATGCTCGCCACCACCACGCGAGCGTTGATCTCCACCAGGGGAATGCCGATGACCCCGACGGTCACCTGCGCGTCGATCACCACGCCCTTGTCGAGCACGGTCTCCACCACGTCGGCGAGCCCGCCGGCGGAGCCCACCCGTTCCAGGCCTCCGCCGGCACCGCCCTCGTCGGACACGAGCGTCACTCGTCCTCCTCCCGGCGGCGGCGCACCACGGGCCGGCGCGGCGGTTCCGGTCCACGCCGGAGCGGTGGACGGGGCCGCTGCGGCTCCCCGCGCGGCTGCGCGCGGCGTGCCCGCTCGGGAGCACGGCGACGCGGTGCCGGCGGCGGTTCCTCATCGGGTTCGTCCGCGTACCCCTCGTCGTAGCCGTCCCCGTATGCGTCGTACTCCTCGTCGTACTCCGGCTCGGCCGGCCGGCGGGGTGGCCGCTGGCGCAGCCGCCCGGCGGGCCGTCGTCGCGGCGGCTCCTCCCCGCTCGGCTCCTGCTCTGCAAGCTCGTCGGTCTCGGGGCCAGCCCCGCCGCGCCGCTCCGGGCCGCGCTGGTCCCGTTCACGCTCCTCGCGCAGGGCCGTCTCGTGGTCGTTGACCACCTGGGAGTCGCGGATCTCGCCGCGCCAGCCCTCGACCTGGTCCGGGTCGAGCGCCACCTCGGTCATCACGTGCCGGACGAAGTGCTTCAGCTCCAGCCGCACCCGCCGGCCCTGGGCGCGCCACAGGTTGCCGGTGTGCTCGAAGAGACCCTGCGGGTGGTACTCCAGCACCACCAGGATGCGGGTCAGGTCCGGGGTGATCTCGTGGAAGCTGACGGTGCCGTCGACCGAGCCCTTCTCACCCTTGGACCGCCAGTGGATGAGCTTGTCCGGCACCTGCCGGACGATGGTCGACTCCCACGTCCGATGCGACCAGAAGACCTGCGCCTTCCAGGTCAGCTTCTCGTCCGAATCGGTGTCGACGTTCTCGACCTTCTTCATGAAGCTCGGGAAATCGCCGAACTGCGTCCACTGGTTGTACGCGGCCCGCACCGGCACGCCGACCTCGATCGTCTCGACGATGTTGGTCACCTTCTTCCTGCCGCCCTTGCCGCCGCCCTTTCCGCCCGCGCGGCCGAGAGCCGACATCACCTTCTCCTTACCGCCAGCCATCCCGGCATGCACCATCGCCTTCATCGGCGAGCCACCCTCGGCGAGCTTCTGCGCGCCGGTGGCGGCGGCGATCAGGCCTGGTCCGCCACCCTGGCGCGCGTACTCACTGAGCCGGTCGGTCGCGCCGGTGATCCGCTCGGTCACCGCCGTCGTCGCCCGCTCGCCGATCGCCTCGGCCAGGTTGCGCACCTCGTCGGCCAACTGGCCGCGGACCTTGTCACCGAGTCCGCCCGGGTTCGTATTCGCCGCCATGGTCAACGCCCCCGCCGCTGCCCGGCCGACGCGTCGTCCCGGTCGGTCTGGTTCGCCGTTTCGCGGCCCGTGTCGTCGCCGCGGCCCCTTTCGCCGCGGCCCGTGTCGTTGTCGCCAGTACCACTCCGGTCTCCGGAACGGCTGCGCAGCGCCTCCGCCGAGCCGCGCAGCCGACCGGTGAGCGCGTCGACGCCGCTGCCGGCCGCCGCGGTGGCGGCAGCCCGGCCCGCGTTCACCAGTGGCCCGCCGAGCCGGCTCAGGTTGCTCAGTTGGGGGGACGAGTGCAGCACGTCGCTGCCTCGCTTCAGCAGCCCGCCGGGGGTCCGGCTGGCCCGACCGGCGGCGACGGCGGCGGCGAGGGTGAGTGCGGTACGCAGCTTGCGGCGGCGGCCCAGCAGGTAGCCGAAGCCCACCGCCAGCCCGATTCGTGTTCCGGTTTTCATCGGTTCTCCTTCGTTCCCCGGAGGTCCGGACGCCTGCCGATGGGCCAGAGAAGGGCTACCGGGGAATAGCGCGAAGCATGCCTTCGATCAGGCGTCCCGTATCTGCGGACCCGGCGGGCAGTACCCGGCCCCATTCCGCCGAAACCATTCCGACAATTTCCGTCCGCGTCGGCGAACGTCATCAGGAAACGCGGGAATGGACGCCCCAATACGGACATCCAGGCGGCAACCACCAGGGGGAACGACAGAGAAGACGAACCCTCAGAATCGCTTCAGAGCGCTGGAGGCGTCGAATCAAGGCAGATTTCGGCGCGGACCTTTCCGCCATCCTCGTGCAATTTTGCACCGCACTTCTTCAGTACGCCGACCGCGCCGACGTTGTCCGCGGTGGTCTCCGCCACCACGACCCGCATGCCCGCCCGGGCGGCGGCGTTCAGCAACTCGCGCAGGGCGGTCGCGCCGACCCCCTGCCCGCGTGCCGAGCGGCCGAGCCACATCCCGGCCTCGACTGTGCCGGGCTCGTCACAGCGTGTCATCCGAACCATCCCCACCACCTCGCCACCGACGAGGATCGCGTACATCTGGGAACGGGTCGGGCCGTCCAGGCCGTCGAAGCTCGCCCGGTGAAAGTCCCGGAACGCCTCCCGGCGGGCGAGCGACCAGCCGGCGGGGGCCTCGACCGGAGGCATCACGTCACCCGGCTCGGCCTCGGCAGCCGCTACGGAGAGCAACGGCTCCAGGTTCTGCTCATCCACCGGCTCCAACCGGACCGCACCCGCCACGTGCCGCAGTCTGCCGCCCTCATCGGTCGAAGTCCACCCCATTGGGCATCCACTGGCGGTCCGGCTACCGGTACCGACCGGTCGGACCGCTGAGCGTTCCACCTCACGCTCTGTTGCCACCCCGGCCGAGTCGCGGTGCCCTCAGGTCGCCGGCCCGAACTCGCAGAACACCACCGAGGCGTCGTCGGTCGGCTTGTGCCGGCGCAACCGGTCGGGGTGGTCGCGCTCGGCCTCCCGAACCCGGTCGAGCAACGCGCCGGGGCCCTCGGCGCTCAGCATGTCCAGCAGCCCCGCCCAGTCGGTCAAACCGAACTGGTCGACAGCGCTGGACGCGCCGTCGCTGAGCAGCGCCGCCCGGCGCACCGCGGCCGGCCCTCGCAGGGGCAACGCCCCGGTCACCGCGTGGAAGGCCGCGTCCGGGTCGGCCGCCGCCACCCAGTAGCCGTGCGTGCGGTTCATCCGTTCCCGCTGGACGCCCACGGCGTGCCGGAAGCGGGTCACCGGGTCCGCGCCAGCCGGCACGGTGGCGACCGTCCGGCGCAGCTCGGCCACCGACGCCTCCAGCCGGTCGTCGGTCACGACGCTGACCTGGCCGGTGTCCAACACCAGCGGGCTGTCGCAGAGCACCAGGTAGTCCACCTTGTCGCCGCACTCACGCAGCAGGCAGACCGTGCTGGACGGGGTACCCGGATGATCAAGGTCGCACTGCCCGCCATGGTCGGCGCGAACGGCGAGAATGGCCGCGGCCAGGTTGCTGGTCAGCCTGGCCGACGGGCGTGCCGCCTCGGCCATGCCGATCCGCGCGGCAAGATGCCGGACATACCACTCCGGCCCGTGCACGCAGCCGGTGTCGAAGCCCTCCGGCACGGTCGCGCCGTCCAGAACGCCGACCAGCGGGCCGAACCGGAAGACCAGGTCCTCGTTGACCAGCCGGCCCGGGGCTGGCACGGACGCGGAGCGTACCCGCATCATCGGCGCCAGCCCCGCCGCCCGGCCGGGTCAGCGCTGCCGGAGGTCGTCGGCGGCCGCATGCGCCTGCCCCTGCATCTGCCCGGCAGCCGAGCGGCCCTGGTCGCGTACCGCGGACACCCCCTGCTCGGCGGTGGACCGCACCGACTGCGCCGCCTGCTGCGCGGGCTCCCGGAGGTTGTCCTGCATCTGGTGGCCGATCTGGCTCGCCTGCCCACGCAGCTGGTCGGAGTGCTCACTCACCATGCCCCGCGCGCGGCCGGCGAGTTGCCTCTCCCGCCCGCTCGGCGGGAGCAGCGAGGCGGCCAGCAGCCCGACACCGAAGGCGACCACCCCGGCGGCCAGCGGGTTGCCCTGCGCCTGCTCCCGGGACTGCCGCCCGAGTGAGCGCGCCTCGTCCCGCACGGAGCCCATGGCCCCCCGGGACTGCTGTCCGAACGACCGGGTCTCGCCACGTAGCGAGCCGGCGACGTTCGACATCCGCTGGCTGGCCTCCTGGCCCATGTGGCTCGAGCTGCCCATCACCTTCTCCTTCGCTCGGGTGAACGCGCCACGGGCCTGCCCGACCCGCTCACCCGCGATCCGACGCGGGTTGACCTTGTCGGCCAGTGCGTCGACGTCGTAGCTCAACTCGTCGCGGGTGGTCTCGATCTCCCGCCGGATCCGATCCGGATCACTGGACATGATCTCTTCCCTCCCGACTCGTTCACCGACCGCGCAGGGCGTCCGGCATCTCCCGGGCGGTCTGCTTCGTCCGCGGCAGCACCGCACGCGCCCGCTGGAGCTGGCTCCGGGCGCTGATGAAGAGGCCACCGGCCACGACCGCCCAGATCACCGCGACGATCAGCGCCGCCCAGCCCTGGTCCATCGTGTTCGACAGCCCCCACCACACCGCGTACGACACGAACAGGACGGCCAGGAACCCGGCCAACCCCGCACCGCCGAACATGCCGCCGGCCTTGCCGGCCTGGCTCGCCTCCTCGCGGAGTTCGGCCTTGGCCAGCTCGACCTCCTTGCGCATCAGCGTGGAGAGGTCCCGGGTGACGTCACCCAGCAGGTCGCCGACCGAGGCCTGGGCCCGCTCCTTCTCCGGGGCGCTCATGGCGCCACCCCGCCCGGCAGGTCCCGCTCCGGCCGACCGGCCGGCGAGATGTTCTGCGCCCGAGCCGTACCGGTATACGGCTGTTCGGGCTGGTAGGGCGCGTCGAGCGCGCGGTCGTAGGGCTGCGGTCCGCCGCCGTCCGGATGGCCGTATTCTGCCGCTGGGCCGCCTGACACACCTGCGCCGCCAGCGCTGGTTAGACCACGGGTGAGTCGACCGACCAGCAGTCCGGCCACCGCCGCGCCGGCCAGGAACATCCCGGGGTTGCGTCGGGCGTACGTGCGTACCTCGTCCAGTACGTCCCCCGGCTCCCGTCCGTCCAGCCAGCCGGCGGCCCGTTGCGCGGCGTCCCCCGCCCGGCGGACCGCCTGGCCCGCCAGCCCGGAGTCACCGTCCCGCTCGGCCATCGAGTTGAGCCCCTGACCCAGATCGCGCAGCCCGTCGACAGCCCGCTGCTGTTGCGACCGGGCCTGCTCACGCAGCTGGCCGGTGGCCTCCCCGGTCATTCGCCGGGCCTGCTGGCGCGCTTCCGCGGCCACCTGGCCGCCCTGCTCGGCGGCGGTGTGGGTCACCTGTCCACCGGCCTGCGCGGCCTGCTGTCCAACCCGGGACGCCTCCTGCCGAGCCTGCTGTACGGTGCCGGTCGCACCCTGTGGTGGCCGGCTCGGGTTGCTACCCGTCATAGCCCGCTCCCTCCGTCCGCCCGGAGCCGCGTGGCAGCGACCCGGGACGCTCCCCGCCTACCCGCCGAATCTGATGCCATGCTTCCGCCGGTCCGGACGGACCGGGCACCGGGGACGCCGGTCCCAGCGGTTGGCGACCTGGCGGTTGATATCCCGACAATCAAAAGTTGGGGCAGGTGGGCGAGCGACAGCGTCAGCGACGGCGACCGCGGGCACGCGACGAGCGGAGCCGGCGGAGCCGGCCGATCAGCACGGGGTCGGCGGCCAGCGCCGCCGGGTTGTCGAGCAGCCCGTTGAGCAGTTGGTAGTACCGGGTTGAGGAGACCCCGAAGGTGTCCCGGACGGCCTGCTCCTTGGCACCGGCGTGCCGCCACCACTGCTGCTCGAAGGCGAGGATGGCCCGTTCCCGCTCGGTCAGCCCCGCCACGGGCGCGGTGGGTTCGGCATCGGCTCCGGGGGCCGGCGCGGGGTCAGCGGTGGTGGTGGTGCTCTCGACGGGCGGCGCCGGTCGGGGTGTCGGGACGGTCGGCCCGCCACCGGCCACGTCGCCCGGACGAGCGTCGGTGGACGGCTCGGGGGAGGCCGGGGTGGCGTCGGCGGGCATGGCGCTCAGCCTAGCCAGGGTCGGCCCGGGTCGCAGCAGCCGGCGCGGCCGGCCCCGCACCGCCGGGAAGCCCGACGGCCGGGCCGGCCGCGCCGTGCCGCGCTGGTCAGGAGATGTCCCGCCGACGCATCGCCCAGAGCGCCGCGCCGAGGATCACCACCAGCCCGACGGAGAGCAGCACGGAGGACTGCTGCCAGGTGATGTCGAGCGTGTCCGGCTTGCACTCCCCGTAGTAGGTGGCGTTGCAGGAGTTCCAGTCCTGCAGGGTGATCTTCTTCTGCATCCAGGCCGCCACGTACGTGGGCAGCAGCCACGCCTCGGTGAACCGCGCGCTGGCCATCGACAGCAGGATGCCGAGGCCGAACTGGCCGACCACCATCAGCGCCACCACGCCGCCGAGTGCCATCGCGGTGTGCCGACCCAGCGAGGCCAGCGCGAAGCCGATGGTGGTGACCACCAGCACCAGCACCACGCCACGCAGCCCGGTCAGGGCGAACGACTGCCAGGCGCCGGAGGTCATCTTCTCGGTGCTGCCCCGGAACGCGGCGACCGCCCAGAACCCGGCGAACCAGAGCACCGCAGCGGGCAGCGTCACCGCCAGGATGCCGGTGAGCAGCGCGGCCAGCTTGGTGAGCAGGACGGTGAGCCGCTTCGGCCGCCAGAGCAGCAGGTTCATCATGCCGCCGGTGCTCCACTCGGCACCGATGAAGGACGCGCCGACCACGAACCCGACCAGGGCGAGGATCGCCGCGAACGGGATCAGCGTCTCGTCGAACGTCTGCCGGAAGTTGAACGTCGAGGGCAGGAACCACTCGGCCTGGATCTGGTCCCGCGCCGGCGCCGTGATCAGGGAGCAGTCGTCGGGGTAGCGACCGTCGCTCGACGTACCCGCCGCCTTGGCCTGCTCGCAGGCGGCGCGCTCCTGCTCGCTCCAGCGCACCTGCTCCTGGTACTGCTGGTCGGCCTGGCGCTCGGCCCGGGCCAGCTGGCCGGCGTCGATCTTCTGGTTGGTGAAGAACACCCCGACCACCACCGCGGCCAGCACCAGCAGGCCGAGCAGCGACATGTAACGGGTGAAGCGCCGCTTGGCGAGCCGGCGCAGCTCCGTACGATAGAGGCTCACGCGCCCCACCCTCCCCCGGTGGCGCCGGGCTGACCCGTCCCACCGACCTTCATGGACTCGTCGACCTGCCGGTGCTGACCTGGTACCGGCGCGGTGGCGGTCAGTTCGAGGAAGACGCTCTCCAGGTCGACGGCGACCGGAGCCAGCTCGCTGACGTAGAGGTTGTTCTCGGCGAGCAGCCGGGTCACCGTGGCCGGCTTGTCGACGCCGGCGAGCATCAGGTGGTCCGGGTGGCCGGTGACCCGGATCCCGGCCCGGGTGAGCGCGTCGGTGGCCACGGGCAGGTCGCTGACCGCCTCCAGCCGGACCCGGACCGCGCCCGACGAGTGCTGGGCGAGCACCTCGTCGACCGGGCCGAAGGCGACCCGCCGGCCCAGCGAGATGATCGTGACCGAGTCGCAGATCAGCTGGATCTCGCCGAGGATGTGGCTGGACAGCACCACGGTCATCCCGGATTCGGCGAGCGTCCGCATCAGCGTGCGCATCTCCCGGATGCCGCCCGGGTCGAGGCCGTTGGCCGGCTCGTCGAGGATGAGCAGCTTCGGGTTCTTCAGTAGAGCGGACGCGACGGCCAGCCGCTGCTTCATGCCCAGCGAGTACGTCTTCACCCGCTCGCCGGCCCGGTCGCGTAGCCCGACGAGTTCCAGCACCTCGTCGACCCGGGTTGCCGGCACCTCGCCCGCCCCGGCCAGCAGGGACAGCGTGTCCCGGGCGGAGAAGTGCGGGAAGAACTGCGGGCTCTCCACGATCGCGCCGACCTGACCGGCGACGCTGGGCAGCGCACCGGGCACGTCGTGCCCGAGCAGCGCCATCCGACCGCCATCGGGCCGGATCAGGCCGAGCAGTGTGCGCAGAGTGGTGGTCTTGCCGGACCCGTTGGGGCCCAGGAAGCCGTGCACCTGCCCGGCGTCGACCCGCATGTCGAAGCCGTCGAGCGCGTTGCGGGTGCCGCGTCGACGACTCGTGTACGTCTTACGTAGACCTTCGATCTCCAGGACAGCTGGCAAGCTGCACCTCCCCCGATGGTGGGCGTGACAGCCGACACCATACGCGGTATGCAGACGGAAACAATACGCGGTATGCATCGACGCGCCGGACGACGCGTTTCATCGACGGAGAGTGACGGGTCAGGCGCAGACGACCTGCACGCCGGCGGCGCGGAAGGCTTCCACGATCTCCGGGGCAGCGCCGGAGTCCGTCACCAGCGTCTCGACCCGGTCGACCGGGCAGATCCGGGCGAAGGCGTGACCCCCCAACTTGGACGAGTCCGCGATGATCACCACCCGCTTGGCGCGGGCCACCATCAGATTGTTCATCGCCGCCTCTCCCTCGTGGTGGGCGGCGGCACCGAGCTGCGGGTCGATCGCGTCCACGCCGAGCAGCGCGACGTCCAGGGTGACCTCACGCAGCAGCGCCCCGCCCAGGGGACCGACCAGCTCGAACGACTTCGGGCGCACCACCCCGCCGGCCACCACGACCTTCATCCGGGATCGCACCAGCAGCTCGTTGGCGATGTTCAGCGCGTTGGTCACCACGGTGAGCTGGGCACCCTCGGCACTGGTGTTCAGGTCTGGCCGGACGGCCAGGGCGCGGGCCACCTCGGTGCTGGTGGTGCCGCCGTTCAGGCCGACCACCGTGCCGGGCGTGACGAGCGCCGCGGCGGCGGCGCCGATCCGCTGCTTCTCCGCCGAGTGCTTGGCCGTCTTGTAGCGCAGCGGCAGGTCATAGGAGACCCCGTTGGCGACCGCGCCGCCCCGGGTCCTGGTGATCATCTGCTGCTGGGCGAGCTGGTCGAAGTCGCGCCGGATGGTGGCCTGGGAGACGTCCAGCCGCTCGGCGGCCGCCTCGACGCTGACCCGGCCGTTGTCGGTCAGCATCTCGAGCAGGGCGTTCCATCTGGCGTACCGGTCCACCGCGGGGGCCCTCCCAGTGACTGCACGGACGGTGATTGATTGCGTGCACACTAGTGCGCGAAACTAGGGTGGCGCAAAAGACCGGCCTGCGCGATCGGTCGGTCGGTTGCCACGACCACCCGGGTTCGCGCAGAATGACGCGCGAAATACGGGTGTAACGAGCCGTATTGCGCACCGGCCGGCCCTGCGAGGAGTTCCCATGGCGTACGTGGACGCGGAGATCGCGAGTCAACCCGACTGCTGGCGGGAGGCAGCCGAGCTGGCCGGCGTCGTGCGCGGTGACCTGCCGCGCCCCGGTGAGCGGGTCGCCGTCGTCGGTTGCGGCACGTCGTGGTTCATGGCGATGGCGTACGCGGCCCGCCGCGAGCAGGCCGGCCAGGGCGAGACCGACGCTTTCCAGGCGTCCGAGTTCCCCGCCGGCCGCAACTACGACCGGCTGATCGCCATCACCCGCTCCGGCACCACCACCGAGGTGCTGGAACTGCTCACCGCTCTACGCGGGCGGGTGCCCAGCACCGTCATCGTCGGCGACCCGGCGTCCCCGGCGGTCGACCTCACCACCGCCGCGGTGACCATGCCCTTCGCCGACGAGCGGTCGGTGGTGCAGACCCGCTTCGCGACCACCGCGCTGGCCCTGCTCCGGGCCCACCTCGGCGACCCGGTGACCGCACTCGCCGCCGACGCCGAGGTGGCGGTGCGCGCGCCGCTGCCGATCGACCCGGCAACCATCGGGCAGGTCACCTTCCTCGGCCGGGGGTGGACGGTGGGGCTGGCCCAGGAGGCCGCGTTGAAGTGCCGCGAGGCGGCCACCTTCTGGGCCGAGGCGTACCCGGCGATGGACTACCGGCACGGACCCATCTCGATCGCCGCGCCCGGCCGGCTCGTCTGGGCGTTCGGCGAGCTGCCCGACGGGCTGCCCGAGGACGTGGCCGCCACCGGCGCGGCCTTCGTACACAGCCGCACCCACGGCTGCCGCACGGTGCTGGGCAGCTGGGCCGCCGGTCGTACCCCGGTCGACCCGATGGCTGACCTGATCCTGGCCCAGCGCTTCGCGGTCGCGCTGGCCACCAGCCGGGGCCTCGACCCGGACGCACCCCGACACCTGACCCGGTCGGTGGTGTTGGCGTGAACGACGACGAATCCGTGCCCGCGGACCCGGTGGTCGTCGCGCTGGACGTCGGCGGCACCGGCATGAAGTGCGCCGTGGTCCGGCCGGACGGCGTCGCGGTGCGCACCGAGCGGCACCCCACCAACGCCGCACGCGGCCCGGCCGCCGTGATCGGCACCATCCTGGACGTCGCCGAAGGGCTGGCCGACAAGGCCCGCGCCGACGGGTTCACCCCGGTCGCGCTCGGCATCGCCGTGCCCGGGGTGGTGGACGAGGTGCGCGGGGTTGCGGTCTGGTCGGCGAACGTGGGCTTCCGGGACGTACCGCTGCGGGACCTGGCGGTGGCGCGACTCGGCCTGCCCACGGCGCTCGGCCACGACGTGCGGGTCGGCGGCCTGGCCGAGGCCCGGCTCGGTGCCGGGCGCGGCACCGGGCACGTCCTCTTCGTGGCGATCGGCACCGGCATCGCCGCCGCGCACGTGGTCGTCGGCACGGCCGCCGTCGGCGCACACGGCGCCGCCGGGGAGATCGGTCACATCCTGGTCCGTCCCGACGGGCCGCGCTGCGGCTGCGGCCGGCGCGGCTGCCTGGAGGCGGTCGCCTCGGCCGCCGCGATCGGCCGCCGCTATGCCGAGCTGGCCGACGAGTCACCCGACGGGCGGGTGACGGCTGCCGAGGTGGCCGAGCGGGCCGCGGCCGGCGAGCCGCTCGCCGGCCGGGTCTGGCAGGAGGCGGTCGACGCGCTCGCCGACGGCCTGGCCTCCGGGCAGGCGCTGTTCGACGTGGCGACGGTCGTGCTCGGCGGTGGCCTGGCCCAGGCCGGGGACCGGCTGTTCGTCCCCTTGCGGGCGGCGCTGCACGAGCGGATGACCTTCCACCGGGAGCCGCGGCTGGTCGCGGCGGCCCTCGGCGACGAGGCCGGCTGCCTCGGCGCCGCCCTGCTCGCCCTGGACGCCGCGCGCGTCCGTGACCATCAGGAGAAGCGATGAGCGTACGGGTGAACGGTCGAGTGGTGACCCCGAACGGTGTCATCCGGCAGGGCTGCGTCGAGTGGAACGGCGACCGGATCACCGCCGTGGCGGAGTATCCGTCGGTCCGCGACGGGCACTGGATCCTGCCCGGCTTCGTCGACATGCACACGCACGGCGGCGGTGGGCACACCTTCACCACCGGGGACGCCGACCAGGCCCGGGCGGCTGCCGGCTTCCACCTGGCGCACGGCACCACCACCCTGCTGGCCAGCCTGGTCAGCGCGCCCTTCCCGCTGATGCGCGCCGCCACCGAGGCGTTCGCCCCGCTGGTCGATGAGGGCGTGCTGGCCGGCATCCACTTCGAGGGGCCCTATCTCTCCGCCGCCCGCTGTGGCGCCCAGAACCTGGAGTACCTGCGCGACCCGTCCACGGACGAGCTGGCCGAGCTGATCGAGCTGGGTGGGGGCGCGATCCGGATGGTCACCCTGGCTCCGGAGCGCGACGGCGCGCTGGAGGCGATCAAGCTGCTCATCGCCCAGCGGGTGGTGGCCGCGGTCGGCCACACCGACGCCACGTACGACCAGACCCGCGCCGCGGTCGCCGCAGGTGCGAGCGTCGGCACCCACCTGTTCAACGGCATGCGCCCGGTGCACCACCGCGAGCCGGGCCCGGTGGTGGCCCTGCTCGACGCGCCCACCGTGGTCTGTGAGCTGGTCGCCGACGGGGTGCACCTGCACGACGGCACGCTTACCTTCGCCACCGCGACCGCCGGCCCGGACCGGGCCGCCCTGATCACCGACGCGATGGCCGCCGCCGGCATGGCCGACGGTGAGTACGAACTGGGCGGCCAGGCCGTCACGGTGGCCGACGGGGTGGCGCGGCTGGCCCGGGACGGCGCGATCGCCGGCAGCACCCTGACCATGGATGCCGCACTGCGACACGCCGTGGACGCCGGCATCCCGATCGCGGACGCGGCCCGGATGGTAGCCACCACCCCGGCCCGAGCCATCGGGCTGGGCGACCGGGTCGGTGCCCTCCAGGTCGGCCACCGCGCCGACCTGGTGGTGCTCGACGAGGACCTGAACGTGGTCCGGGTGCTGCGCGGCGGCTCCTGGGTGGAGTGACCGCCGCTCGCTGTTCATGCGAGCGGGCCCGGGCGTCACGGCGCCGGACCCGGTCCGGGTGCCCACAGCGTCCGGGTCGGCCTCGGTTGCACCCCCGCGTTCCCTTTGGAGCTGAATCGCCTACGACATCGCGGCGTCGTGCGCCGCACGCCCGGCGGCCGGATCTGTGCGCGGCACCCTGAAGACCCGGGTAGGAACGGTTCTGCGCTGAGTCGTTTACGACATCAGATTCAAAGGCAACAGCCGCACCTGTCTGCGGTGCCAGGAGGAGGGCGGACGCAGAGTGTACGGGCCTGCGGGTCAGCCGGCGGTGGGGACCTCGACGCCGAGCACGGCCTGCTCGTCGGGGCGGTGCACCAGCACGTCGGCCAGGTACGACTGGACCGCGTGGCGCATCCCCACGTCCCGGCCGGCCCGCTCGGAGAGCAGCCACTTGTGCTCGATGATCTGCGCGAACAGCTCCTGCGGCTCCAGCTTGCGGCGCAGGTGCGCGGGCACGGCCCGGACCACCGGCTCGAAGACCTCGGTGACCCAGCGGTGCGCGGCCTGCTGCTCGTCGGTCAGGTCGCTCTCCGCCCGGTAGGCGTCCAGGTCGTTGAGCAGCTTGCGGGCCTGGTTCTCCTCGGCGTCCAGGCCGGTCAGCCGCAGCAGCCGCCGGGTGTGGTAGCCGGCGTCGACCACCTTCGGCCGGACCAGGTAACGCCCGTCGTCGATGGTCGACATGGCCACCTCGGCCACGTCGAAGCCCAGCTCGTTGAGGCGGCGGATCCGGCCCTCGATGTCGTGTCGGGCCTCCCGCTCGACCGCCTGCTCGTAGGTGATCTCGTGCCAGAGCCGCTCGTACCGCTGCACGACCTCCTCACAGACCACCTCCGGGTCGATGGACTCATGCAGCAGGCCAGCGGCCTGGAGGTCCAGCGCCTCGCCGAAGATGTTCACCCGGGCGATCTCCAGGTCCTCGCCGCGCTGACCGTTGGAGAGCGAGGTGTGCAGCGCGCCCGTCTCCGCGTCCACCAGGTACGCGGCGAACGCGCCCGCGTCCCGCCGGAACAGGGTGTTGGAGAGCGAGCAGTCGCCCCAGAAGAAGCCGGTCAGGTGCATCCGCACGATCAACGCGGCGAGCGCGTCGAGCAGCCGGCTCATCGTCTCCGGCCGCAGCGTGTGCGAGAAGAGCGCCCGGTAGGGGAGGGAGAACTGCAGATGCCGGGTGATCAGCACCGACTCGAGGGGTTCTCCGTCCTCGGTCTGCCGGTCGGCGACGACCGCCACCGCCTCGACCGACGGGAAGTCGATCCGCTCCAGTGCCCGGAGCAGGTCGTACTCCCGCTCAGCGATCCGCTCGCGAGTCTCCTTGAACGCGTAGACGTAGTCACCGAGCCGGACGAACCGGACGATGTGCCGGGAAATGCCCTGCGGCAGAGCCACCAGGTGCTCGGCAGGCCACTCCTCCAGCGGAGTCGACCACGGAAGGTCGAGCAGCGCCGGGTCCACGAGGGCCGAGGTGATCCGCACGGGCACAAGCATGACGCGTCGCCCCCCGCATTCGCCTCCCAGCGTGGCTGGGCCCACAGCGCGGGATGCCGCGGCCTCGCCCGGGGCCGGTAGCGTGGTCCCGTGCTCAAACCCACGGCGG
Organism: Micromonospora sp. U21; assembly: GCF_018070045.1. Classification (GTDB taxonomy): domain Bacteria; phylum Actinomycetota; class Actinomycetes; order Mycobacteriales; family Micromonosporaceae; genus Micromonospora. The sequence goes on along the minus strand of NZ_JAGPYK010000041.1, from coordinate 15,000 downwards.
TACGACGTGACCTGCGGCTACGGCCCGTCCGCCCGGCCGGCTGGTGGTTCGACGCGCTGCTGCTGGTCGGGTTCGGCGCGTTGACCCTGGCCCTTGCCGGGGGGGCGCTGCTCGGGGTGGACCTCGCCGTCCGGGAATGGGCCTACGCCCACCACCCCGCGCCGATCTACTGGACGGCGCGGGTGTTCAACTTCCTCGGGCAGGGTGGCTGGCTGCTGATGCCGCTCTCCGGGGCGCTCGCCGTGGCGGTGGCCTGGCGGGCCCGCACAGTCCGGCCGCTGCTGCTGGTGGCGGGGGCGTTCGTGCTGCTGTACCTGACCGTCGGACCGCTCAAGGTCCTGACCGACCGCGCCGCGCCCAGCTCGGATCTGCCACCGACCCGGTCCGTCCGGATCTTCAACGACCTGCCGCCCACCGAGTACGACCTCTCCTACCCGTCCGGACACGTCGCCAACGCGATCGTCTGGTACGGGGTGATCGCCGTACTGCTGACCGCGCTGACGGCAGGGCGACTGCATCCGACCGTGCACCGGTTGGTCCGATTCGCCCCGCCGGCGATCCTGCTGGTCACCACGACCTACCTGAACTTCCACTGGCTCACCGACGGGGTGGCGGCGCTGCTGCTCGGGCTGTTCCTGGACCGGCTCCTGCACCGGGTGCCCTGGGACGACGTGCCGTTACCCGACCGGCTACGTGCATGGGACCGGCCGTTCATCTCGTACCCCTAGGGTTCGTCCGGTGGACCAACTGGCGCGCCGGCTGGGCGTACCCGACGCGGTGGTCATCGGGCTGGGGTCGATGCTCGGCGCGGGCGTCTTCGTGGTGTTCGCCCCGGCCACGGCGGCGGCCGGCGGCGCCGGGCTGCTGCCCGCGCTGGTGCTGGCCGGGGTGATCGCCTTCTGCAACGCGACCAGCTCGGCGCGGCTGGCGGCCCGCTACCCGGAGTCCGGCGGCACCTACGTCTACGGTCGCGAACGCCTCGGCCCGCTGGCCGGCTTCGTGGCCGGCTGGGGTTTCGTGGTGGGCAAGACCGCGAGCTGCGCGGCGATGGCGCTGACCATCGGCGCGTACCTGTGGCCCGGTCAGGCCCGACCGGTCGCGGCCGCTGCGGTGCTCGCGGTAACCGCCGTGAACCTGCGCGGCATCGGCAGGACGGCCACCGCCACGAAGGCGCTGGTCGCGGTGGTGCTCGCGGTGCTGGCCCTGGTCGCGGTCGTCGGCATCGTCGGCGGTGATTTCGCCCTGGGCAGGCTCGGCGACCCCGGCGGCTCCGGCCGGGGCGTGCTCACCGCCGCCGGGCTGCTCTTCTTCGCGTTCGCCGGGTACGCCCGCATCGCCACGCTCGGCGAGGAGGTCCGCGACCCGCAACGGACCATCCCCCGCGCGGTGCCGCTGGCGCTCGGCACGGTGCTCGCGATCTACCTGGTGCTGGCCGTCATCACGCTCGGCGTGCTCGGCGCCGACCGGCTGGCCGGTTCCGCCGCGCCCCTGGTCGACGTGGTGACCGCCGCCGGGCTGCCCGGCCTCGCCTGGGTGGTTCGCGCCGGGGCCACGATCGCGGTCACCGGCGTGCTGCTGTCCCTGGTCGCCGGGGTCGGCCGGACCACGCTGGCGATGGCCCGCCGCCGCGACCTGCCCGGCGCGTTGGCCGCCGTGCACCCCGTGCATCAGGTGCCGCACCGCGCCGAGTTGGCGGTGGCCGCCGTGGTGATCCTGGTCGTGCTGCTCGGTGACGTGCGGGACGCGATCGGCTTCTCCAGCTGCACCGTGCTGGTCTACTACGCGATCACCAACGCCGCCGCGCTGACCCTGGGCCTTGACCCGGGCCGGCGGCTACCGGTTCAGGTGCTCGCCGGGCTGGGACTGGTCGGCTGCCTGCTGCTGGCGGTCAACCTGCCACTGGCCAGCGTGCTGGCCGGCTTCGGCGTGCTCGCCGTCGGCGCCGTCTGGCACCTCGTGCGGCAGCGGAGTCGCTGACCGGCCAGGCACCGGATGGGCCGCGCCGGGGGCCGAGGCGGCGACCTCCCAGTCGGCCGGCGCGGGCGCCGAGCGAGGAGCTGCTGGCGAGGTCGGGTCTCTGCCGAGGACGGGCCCGGCCGGCCGGGGAACCGGGCCGGTGCGGGCGGGCGGGGCGCACTGCCTGGTCAGCCAGTCCAGGCCCCGACGGCGGGCGACCACGGTGAGCCGGTCGCCAGCGAAGATCACCTGCCGGGGGTCGAGGTCCTTCCACCAGATGGTCCTGGCGCCGCCGGCCGGGGTACGGGCGATCAGCCGGACCTGCCCGTCGCGGTTGACCACGTCGAGCGGCCGACCGTCCAGCTCCGAGCCGGGGGCGACCGGCACCTCGGCGACCGGCAGCGCGTGCCGCTCGACCGGGATGGTGGTGATCACCGCTCGTTCGGTGAGGGCCCCGATGAAGGCCGGAGCCGCCAGGTACGAGACCGAACGGGACACCCCGAGGGCGAAGGTCTCCTCCACCCGTTCGGCGAAGTCACCGTCGAAGAGCCGCAGCACCACCCGCAGGTCGTCGCGGAGGTCCCGGGCGGCCAACGCCGCCTCCAGGTTGGCCACGTCGTCGGTGGACGCCACCACCAGCGCCTGGCAGTCGGCGACCGACGCGGCGGCGAGGGTCTCCGGCAGCGCGGCGTCCCCCACGATCAGCGGCACCTCCAACTGCCGTGCCAGGGTCGCGCCGCGCGGCTCCGGATCCTTGTCGATCGCCACCACCTCGACGTCGTACTCGCGGAGCTGCGCCATCACCCGGGTGCCGACGTTGCCGAGGCCGATCACCACCACGTGCCCGGCCCGGGCCGGTTGCAGCCGGCCGGTGTGCAGGGCCAGCCGCGCGTTGACGATGCCGTCCACCACCACCGCGGTGATCAACGGAATCAGCGCCAACCCGGCGAGGTTGAGCACCACCTGCATGATCTGCGCGTCGGCCGCCTTGTCGGTGTCCGGGTCCGCGCCGCTGAGCGTGGTGACCAGCGTCAGGTACAGCGCCTCCACCGGGGAGACATCCTCCGCCCGGGAGATCAACGCGCCGAGCACCGCGATCACCATGAGCACCAGGATCACCGCGACACCGATCTTGCGGGTGGCGAAGCCGCGTACGGCCCGCAGCAGCACCGCCATCGGGCGTCGGCGACGGCGGGCCCGGACCAGCCGGCGGGCGGCGACCGCGGTGCCCGGTGGCTGCCCGGTCGCCTCGGCGAGCACCAGGTCGGCGCCGGCCTGCTCGGCCGGCAGCAGCTCCACCCCCTGCTCCTCACTGAAGTCGGCCAACGCGCAGACCACGTCCTGCGGGCGGACGTCGGCGCGACGAGCCACCCGCAGCGTCTTGTCCCGGTGTTGGAAGGAGTTCGGGTCGACCTCGCCGAGCGCGGCGGCCACGAACGCCGGCGCGGCCATCTCGGCGTCGGAGAGCACCTCGACCGGCGCCTTGAGCAGCTTGCGCACGCCGTCGGCGAGGGTGCCGTTGAACATCCGCAGCACCTGACGGACCCGCTGGTCGACGGCCTGGGCGCAGAGCGCGGCGTGCAGGTTGCCCACGTCGTCCTGGTGCAGCAGGGCCAGACCGGTCGCCCCGGCCAGGCCGGCGGCCTCGAAGGTGTCCACATCCAGCCGTTCCGAGCGCACCACGCGGACCCCGCGCAGCCCGGCCACGTCCGGCCCGTTGCTGCGGTAGCGCTCCGGCACCACCACGGTCACCCGGGCCCCGCCCGCCGGCAGCTCCGATTCGACCATCGCCCGGGCCACGTAGTAGGCGAGCGCGTCCCGCCCGCAGATCACGTAGTGCGGTCGCGGATCACCGGCGGACCGCAGTCGCCAGTTCCACTCGACCGCCCGTCGCGCCCGGTCCCGCCACGGCTCCGCCATGCCCGGATCGTAGTCAGCACGACCACCGTGGGCGACCCCATCCGGATCATCCCGACCAGGCATGCCGACCGGGGCGGCGGGTAGAGCAGCGGCATGCAGACCTTCCTCCCGTACCCCGACTTCCTGGCCAGCGCCCGCACGCTGGACCAGAAGCGGCTGGGCAAGCAACGGGTGGAGGCCATCCAGGTGCTGCGCGGGCTCACCCGGCCCGGGTACGGCTGGCGGAACCACCCCGCGGTGAAGATGTGGGCCGGGTACGAGGAGGCGCTCACCCGCTACGGGCTGGACATGTGCGCGGTCTGGTCCGAGCCGGGAAGGGCCGACACCTGCGCCATCACGTTGACCGTCGACCTCGCCGACGCCTGCGGTGCCGGCATCGTGCGTACCCAGGAGGAGCTGGCCCGGGCCGGTGAGCTGCCACCCTGGCTGGGCCGCGACGACCTGCACCTGAGCCACCGTTCGTCCCTGCTGCGCAAGGACCCCACGCACTACCGCCCGATCTTCGGCGAAGACGTTCCCCCGGACCTGGAGTACGTCTGGCCCGCCTCCGACCGGACCCGTCGCTGCTTACCGTGAACAAGGGCAGACTGTGGGTGGACGGGGAGGTGCCCATGGCGCTGTCGAAAGTGGTGGGTCGACTCATCGGCGTACGCCAGTACCAGGTTGACCCCGGGGGCGGTGGCGCCGAGCGCGTGCCGGGACCGGTCGCGGCGGTGGTGGTGGGTGGCGGCATCGCCGGCATGTCGGCGGCTGTGGTGCTGGCCGAGCGCGGTGTGGCGGTGACGGTGCTGGAGGCGGCGCCGACCCTCGGTGGGCGGCTGGGCGCCTGGCCGGAGGCGCTCGCCGACGGCAGCCAGCAGAACGAGCACGGGTTTCACGCGTTCTTCCGGCAGTACTACAACTGGCGGTCCATCCTTCGCCGGGTCGACCCCGACCTGGGCTTCTTGAAGCCGATCCCGGGCTATCCGATCCTGAGTGGGCAGTGGCCGACCGAGGAGTTCGGCAAGCTGCCGCCCGCACCGCCGGCGAACCTGCTCGCGTTGCTGCTGCGCAGTCCCAGCCTGCGTCTGGCCGACCTCCGGTTGATGGACCGGGACGCGGCGCTGCCGCTGCTCAGCTACGACCCGGTCCGCACCTACGCCGAGCTGGACGACACCACGGCCGACCAGTTGCTGGCCGCACTGCGGCTGCCGGACCGGGCCCGCGCGATGCTGTTCGAGGTCTTCTCACACTCGTTCTTCAACCACGAGGCGGAGATGTCCGCCGCCGAGATGGTCGCCCAGTTTCACTTCTACCTGCTCGGCAACCCGGAAGGGCTGGCCTTCGACTGTCCGGACGAGGATTACGCCACGGCGATCTGGCAGCCGCTGACCCGGCACGTGGAGAAGCACGGCGGCCGGGTGCTCACCGGGTCCGCCGCGACCGGGGTCCACCGCGACGCCGACGGCTGGCGGGTGACGACCGCCGACGGCGGCGGTCACCAGGCGCGCCATGTGGTGCTCGCCGTGGACCCGCCGGCGCTGGCCGCGTTGGTCACGGCCTCCCCGGACCTCGCCGGGCAGGCGCCGGAGCTGGTGGCGCGGATGCCCGCGTTCGGCACGCCCGGCCCGCCGTACGCGGTGGCCCGGTACTGGTGTCACGGGGACGTGGCCGCCGGTCGGGCGGTGTTCAGCGGGGTGTCCCGGCAGCCCACGTTGGACTCGGTGACGCTCTACCACCGGCTGGAGAACGAGTCGCGGCGCTGGGCACGGCGGACCGGCGGGTCGGTCATCGAGCTGCACGCGTACGCCTGCGAGCCGGGAGTGCCGGCCGAGGAGCTGGCCGAGCGGATGCGCCGTGAGCTGGTGGTGCTCTGGCCGGAGGCCGCCGGCCTGTGGGTCCGCGAGCTGCGCGCCCGGGTGGAGGCGCAGGCGCCGGCGTTCAGCCCGGGCAGCCACGCCTGGCGACCGGGGGTACGCACCGACGCGACCGGCCTCTACCTGGCCGGAGACGGGATCGCCACGGACTTCCCGAGTGCGCTGATGGAACGCTCGGCGGCGACCGGGATCATCGCCGCGAACCACATCCTGCGCGCGGAGGGCGGCGCGGCCGAGCCGGTGCGGTCGATCCGGCCCCGGGGGCTGCTGGCCGGGCGAGGCGCGACAACCTAGCTGACGGCTGTGCGGGTGGACCGCCCGCTCGCCACCGCCCGGCAGACGGCGGGGGCCAGCGGCCGGAGGAGCCGGCAGCGCCGCCCGGCGGAGCCGGACAGCCGATCGAAATACGTTGCCCCTCTGTCCCGTGCCGACCTACCGTGAGCGCGCAAGGTCAACCACCGCCACGGGAGCAGCTCATGACGATGTCGCACGTCACCACCGTGCCGTCGGTGCTGCCCGGCGACGGTTGCCGAGCGGAAGGTCCGCGGGCGGGCCGGCCCGACTGACGCGTACCCGTACGCGCCGAGCCGCCCGTCCGACAACCGGACCGGGCGGCTCTTCGCTGTCCGGCGCAGTTCGTCCGTCACCACCATGGAGGGAGATCCCGGTGGACGCCGTCCTCGTCATCAACGCCGACCTCGGCCCGCTGCACCGGGTCACCGTCCAGCACGCCGTCCGGATGCTCTGCCGGCGGGTGGCCGAGATCCACGAGGCCGAGCCGGACCAGGTGATCGGGATCTTCCCGATGCCCCGGGTGGTGCGGCTCGTCCGCTACGTGGTCACCCGCTGGCGGTTCAGTTCCGGGCCGGCCTGGTCCCGGGCCGGCGTCCTGCGCCGCGACGACCGCTGCTGCGCGTACTGCGGCGGCCCGGCGTCGACCATCGACCACATCCTGCCCCGCTCGCGCGGCGGCCGGAACACCTGGCGGAACACCACCGCCGCCTGCTACGGCTGCAACCAGCGCAAAGGTGACCGGACGCCGGCGGAGGCGGGCATGCCGCTGCGCCGGGAGCCGGTGAACCCGGGCTGGGCGGCGCTGGCCGGGCGGTGACGGACCGGCCGGCGGGAACGGGGGGCCGCGTCGGGGGTACGCCTCCGCCGCGGCACCCGCCGGCCCCGGTCAGCCGGCACGCTCCTTGACCTTCGGCTTCGGGCGGCCGTTGGCGCAGTGCACACGGATCTCGCTGCGGTGCTCGCCGGAGGTCAGCTCGATTTCCACCCGCTTCGCCGGGCCCGGATCGTACGCCTCCGCCCGGTAGCCGGGTGCGGGCGTCACCGCGAGCACCTCGGCCGACGCCCCCAGGCAGCGGACGGTGACCGTCCCGCCCCGGGCGTCCACCGGCACCCCCGGTGGCGGAGCGGGCGTGGGCGCGGCGGTGGTCGGAGTCGGGCCGGAGGTGGTCGCGGCCGGGCTCGGGGGACGCGTGCCACCCGGACCGGTCGGGGGGCTGGTCCGGGCGCCGGACGGCGCGGCGCTGGCCGGCGGGACGCCGGGCGGGGCTGCGGGTGGGCGGGGATCGGCCGGGCCGGGTGGCTCGGCGGTCCTCGGCATCCCCACGGTGGTGGCGCCACCCGGCCCGATACCCGTCCGCGGCGGATCCGCTTCCTGCCGCCGCGTGCCCGGGTCGCCGAGTGACCCGCCCATCGCCACCGCGGCGACCACTGCGCCGCCGACCGCCAGCACGGCCCGCCGCCAACGCCACGACCGGCGCCGCGCGGCACCGGTCGTCCCGACTGCCGCACTGCCAACCGGCTCGGCCGGCCTCGTGGACGGGGTGTCCCCCACCTCGGCCGGTCGCGCCTCCGGGCTCGGTCCGCCCGCGTCGACAACGGCCGTCCCCGCGGTGGCGGCCGGTTCGCCGCCCGCCTCCGGTCCGGCCAGGACGGCGGCCGGCTCGCGCCGGACCGCGGGTTCGCCGGCGGCGAGCAGGATCCGGGCCGCCTCGGCGGCCGGCGGCCGGTCGGCGGGGTCGCGGGCCAGGCACCAGTGGTACAGCCGGTGGATCTCGGCCGGCACTCCGACGATCTCGGGCAGCGGGTCGGGTTCGGCAGGCCCCGGTACGCGGGGCGTCCCGATCCGCGCTTCGGAGCGCCGGGGTGGCCGGCCGGTGAGCACCCGGTGCACGAGCAGGCCGAGGGCGTACACGTCGCAGGCCGGCAGCACCTCGCCGGCCTCCAGCCGTTCCGGGGCGAGATAGGCAGGTGTGCCCAGCAGCCGCCCCTCGAAGTCGATCTCCGGATCGCCGACGGCCGCCGCGATGCCGAAGTCGAGCACCTTCGCACCGGTGGGGGTGAGCATCACGTTGCCCGGCTTGATGTCGCGGTGCACCACCTCCTGCGCGTGCGCGGCAGCGAGCGCGGCCGCCACCTCCGCGCAGACCCGCAGGCCCGCGCGCGGTGGCAGCGGCCCGGCATCCAACCGCTGTTCGAGGGTGTGGCCGCCGAGCAGCTCCATCACCACGAACGGGACGTGGACACCGCCGAGCCTCGACTCGCCGTAGTCGTAGACGCTGGTGACGTGCGGGTGCGACAGCCGGGCCGCCGCCTTGGCCTCGGCTCGGATCCGCTGCCGGGCGTTGGCGTCCGAGGCGACGAGCACCTTCACCGCCACGTCCCTTTCGAGCACCTCGTCGTACGCCCGGTGCACCGCGGACATGCCGCCACTGCCGAGGCGCTCCAGGAGCCGGTAGCGGCCCGCAAGCAACTGATCACGCTGCACGACGGACAGCCTGCCGTACCGCCCCTGCGGGACGCCAGCCGGGATCGAGATCGTCGAATGGCCGGAGCCGGCCGGCCGCGAAGGGTCAGTCCGCGGTCGGCGGACGCCAGGCGAAGCGGGGCGTCCGGCGCTCGGCGACCGCCGCCACTCCCTCCCGGGCCTCGCCGCTGGTCGCCACCTTTCGGTGCCACCAGGCGATCCGCGCCGGCCCGGCCCGGTCGTCCACGATCTCCTTGGCGGCGGCGACGCTCAACGGTGACCGCTGGGCGATCGCAGCGGTGAGGTCGTCCACCCGCGCGGCGAGCCGATCAGCTGGCAGCACCTCGTCGGCCAGGCCGACCCGCAGGGCGCGCTCGGCGTCGATCAGTTCGGCGGTGAACAGCAGGTGCTTGGCGGCGGACGGGCCGACCAGCCGGGTCAGCCGGCGGGTGGTCGGCGCCGGGTAGACCAGCCCCAGCCGGGCCGGCGGTACGCCGAACCGGGCGTCGTCGGCGGCGATCCGCAGGTCGCAGGCGACCGCCAGCTGGCAGCCACCCCCGACGCAGGCACCCCGGATCGCCGCCACGGTGGGCTTGGCGAAGCGGGCCAGCCGCTCCTCCGCGGCCACCGCGATGCTGGCGTCACCGGCGTCCAGCAGCTCGGCGAGGTCGCCGAGGTCGGCGCCGGCGCAGAAGGCGTCGCCCGCACCGCTGAGCACCAGCGCCCGTACGCCGGGGTCGGGTTCCAGTCGGTCCAGCAGCTCGGGGAGCTGTCGCCACATGGCGGCGGTCATCGCGTTGCGGCGGGCCGGGTTGTGGATCACCACGGTCGCCACCGGTCCGGTCACCTCGACGGTCAACTCCGCGTCCGACACGTCCGCCCCTTCTCGCGCCACCCGTCCGACGCCGCCGACCCAGCACTCCGGCGACGTGCGCCGTGCGGCGACCATAACGGCGCGGACCCGGCGACGACCGTTGAGGGGTGGTCGCCGGGCCCTCGCGTCGGTCAGGTCAGGAGACGGTGACCGCGGTGTCGTCGACCACGAAGTCACGCGTGTAGATAACGAGGTGTTGAAGAAAGAGAAGGCTTGGCTCCCAGACATCGACAGTGACCGTTCGGATGAGGGCGGCGACGAGGGAACCCGCGGCCGCAGCCGTGCGTCCGAGCGGCATGAGACCCGCCTCGACGACCGGCGTCACCGTCGCGCTCCTGGCCGCCCTCCTGGCCGGCTGCACCAGCGCCGACCGAGCCGACACCGTCCCGGACCAGCCCCCCGCCACCAGCGGCCCGGCCCCGACCGGCCCGTCCACCGGCACCCCGCCGCCGCCGACCGCCGTCCCCGCCACTCCGGGCGTCCCCGCACCGACCGGCCCCGAGGCCACCGGCAGCGCGGCCACGCGGGTGATGCTGTTCCGGTCCGGGGGTTTCGCCGGGCGCGGCGACGCCGTGACCGTCGAGTCCGACGGCCGATGGACGCTGGTGGACCGGGCCGGCGGACGGCGTACCGGCCGGCTCGACCCAGCCGACCTCGGGCGGCTGCGCGGGCTCGCCGCCGACCCCCGACTGGCCGCCGAGGCCGGCCGCCCGACCACCCCCACCGGCTGTGCGGACGCGTTCAGCTACCGGCTGACCGTCGGCACCGTCGAGACCGGGTACGTCGACTGCCCCGCCGACCCCGCCCCGCCACCGGCCACCCGGGCGATGGTCGAACTGCTGCTCCGGGCCACCGGCTGACCGTCGGGCACGACTCGGGCGCTCAGACCAGGTAGTCCGGCGGCAGGCCCGTGCCGCGCAGCTCCGGCGGCAGGTGCGCCACGTCGTTGAAGGCGATCAGGTTCGGCGGTGCGGCCGGGCCGTACCGGATGACGGTCAGTCCCGCGTTGTGCTGATTCAAACCCAGCCACCGCCGCTCCGGCGCGTCCAGAGCGTGCCGGACCAGCCAGGCGATCAGGAAACTGTGTGTCACGACCAGCTCACGGACCGGCTCGACGCCGCCCGCGCCGTCGGTGCCACCGGCGACCGGACCGGCGAAGCGCCGTACCGCCGCGGCCGTCACCCGCGGCCCGTCGCCCCGTTCGGCCGCCGAGAACTGGCCCAGGAAGTCGGCGTACGCCGGCGGCAGGTCGGCGGGATCCGTGTCGTGCGGGAGGTGGTCGCCGGCCAGCTCGGTCGCGTACACCGGAACCCCGGGCAGCGACGCGGCGACCAGCTCGGCGGTCTCCGCGGCCCGGCGCAGCGGCCCGTGGTGCACGGCGGCGAACGGCCGGCCCCGCAGCCGCTCGCCGAGCAACCTGGCCTGTCGCCGGCCCCGCTCCGACAGGCCGGTCTCCGGCGACTCGGTCGCCGCGTCGTCCTGCTCGCCGTGCCGGGCGAGGTACAGCAGCCGGGTGATCATGTCCAACACCTCAGCACAATGGGAGGCGCGGGATCCACCCCGCGCCTCCCGGTGTACCGACAACCAGCTCAGTCCACCCGGCCGGACGCCGCCCGCGCGAACGTGACCGACACCCAGAGCCAGCCGGCCGTCACCGCCAGGCCGAAGGCCACCATCACGGCCGGAGCCGGCCGGACCATCAGCGCCACCCAGGCCACCGCGAAGAAGGCGCCGGTCGCCAGGCTGTATCCGGCCCGACCCCGCGCCCCACGCCGCGCCGCCCGCCGGCCGACCACCACCGTCGCCGCGATCAGCGACACGAAGGCGACCGCCGCCACCAGGAAGTGCAGGCCACCGTGCCAGCTGATCTGGCCGGCGCCCCGGGGCGTGCCGGTGGGAAACCCGTCGGCCGGGTCGGCGCTGAAGATCCCCGCGCCCACCAGACCCAGCCCGTACAGGGCGAGCAGCCGGGACGGCCAGACCGACCCGGTGCCGGTGGAGCGCCGCAGCGCCCCGGCGGCCGCCACGCACAGCACTCCGGTGGCCAGGAACGTGGCGATCTGGACCCAGCCCAGCTCACCGGTGCTCAACACGCTGACCGGGTGCCGCCGAACGTCGAAGCCGTCCCGGGTGAGCGCCTGGAGCAGCGCCGAACCGGCGAAGATCGGGCCGGCGACGACACCGCAGACCAGCAACGCGCGGTCCCGGCCGGCGGTGGCCGGTCGGACCCGGAGAGCGGAACCGCCTGGCTCATCGGTCCGCCCCTCAGGCCCGGGGGAACATCTGGCCGATGCGGATCCGGTTGCCGAACGGGTCCCGGATGCCGAAGTCGATCCCGTACGGGCGCTCCTCCGGCTCATCGGTGATCTCGACGCCCTTGGCGACCAGGTCCTCGTGCGTCTTGCGGGCGTCGTCGGTGGTCATGAAGAGGTAGCCACCGAGCGCCCCCTTGGTGAGCAACTCCCGGACCTGCGCGGCGGTGGCCGGGTCCAGGGCGGGCGGCCCCGGCTTCTCCAGCAGGATCTCGCGCTCCGGGTCGCCCGGCAGGTTGACCGTCAGCCAGCGCATGAAGCCGAGGTCCTGGTCGGTGTTGAGCTCCATGCCGAGCTTGCCCACGTAGAAGTCGAGCGCCTCGTCCTGGTCGAGGACGTAGATCTGGGAGCGGCTGATCGCGTTCATCGTCATGGGAATCACGCTAGACGTAGACCCTGACCTGCTGCTTATCCAAAACTGCTGGGTCGGGTCCAGGCCTTCATGAAGCAGGACGGCACGTTGGCCGGCGCCGTACGCCGGCGGAAGTCCGTGGGCGACTCCCCGACGATCTGTCGGAACGTCCGGCTGAACGTGCCCAGGCTGGAGAAGCCGACCGCGTGGCAAATGTCGGTGACGTCCCGGTCGGTCTCCACCAGCAGCGCCATCGCCCGCTCGACCCGCCGGCGTTGCAGGTAGCGGTGCGGGGTCTCACCGAACGTGGCCCGGAAGGTCCGGATGAAGTGCGCCTCGGAGACGTACGCGATCCGGGCCAGCACGGGGATGTCCAGCGGCTGGGCGTACGCCCGGTCCATCGCGTCCCGGGCACGCAGCATCGCCCGGTTCGACTCCTCCACCGCGCGACTCATCGGCTTGCGTGCACACCCCTTGATCGGAAGACATCGGCGCGGGCCGGCCACCCGCGTCATGCTGCCGCCCAGCATACGGCCGGTGCCGGCAGTCAGCGCTCGCGCACACTCCGGTGCAGCGGCACAGCCGCGGCGTCCATCGGCGTGGCAACCACAACAGCGCCTACCACGACCGAGATGGCCGCTTTGGCACGATGAACGCCAATCCATCAGCCGCACATGCAGGGTGTCGGTTGTGGACGACACGAATCAACCGTCGGCTGGCCTACCCTGGTGCGGGGACGAAGTATTGAGGAACCTCGCCGCGACATCGGTACGCCGCCACGTCCCCTGCGCCAGCGAGCAGACGGGTGGCAGGGAATGAGTGGCAGTACCGCCAGGGTCACGACATCCAGAGAGAGGTAGCTACTTTGGCCAAGTCAGTCCACTTCAAGTGGCCGTCAGGGCAGGGTGGGACCCGTTCGCGATGATCGTCGAGACCGACTGTCCATTCTGCGCGATCGTCCGGCGTGAGACCCCAGACGCTCGAGAGGTCTATCGGGACGGGCACGTGGTCGCCTTCTTCCCACTAAAGCCGGCGACCCTGGGCCACATCCTTGTGGTGCCGCTCGACCACATTCCTGATATCTGGTCGTTGGATGGAGAAACCGCCGCCCACCTGGCGCGAGTCACGTTGAGGCTCTCGCATGTGGTGAAGTGCGCGATCGCACCAGAGGGACTGAACATCATCCAGTCGAACGGGGCAGTTGCCACCCAGACCGTGCCCCATCTACACACCCACATCGTCCCCCGCTGGTCCCGCGACGAGATGGGTCGCATCTGGCCTACAGAAACCAGTTACTCGGAGACGCAGAAGGATGAGGTCTGGGAGCGGCTCCGACACGAGTGTCGGAAAGTTGGTGGGGAGTGATGCAGCCGGCTGACGTGATGGTCGTTGATCCCGACGACCGACGGAAGCACCTCGACTATATCCAGGCCGTGGTCACACGAATGTCCTCGGCCTCCTCCGCTGCCAAAGGCTGGCTGCTCCCCGTGGTGACCGCGACGTACGGGTACGCGTTGACGAAGAACGCCAACCTGGTTGCCGCGCTGGGGGTCGCGGCCGCACTCCTGTTCGGTTTCCTCGACGCAAATTATCTACGACAGGAAAAGGCCTACCGGCGACTCTACGATGCGGTGGCGCGCGGGACGCGAAAGGTGCCGCTGTTCTCGCTCGACCCCTCGGACGCTGACGATCCCATTCCTTTCGCAGCCACCCGCGGACAAAGAATCCGACTGCGCCTCGGGCGCTGGTTTCCGGACGCCACTGTCTGGCTCTCATGGTCGGTTGCGCCGTTCTACGGAGCCCTCGTTGTCATCGGTTGCTCCATCGCATTGTTCGCTTGACGACGACAGCGTGCTGGCGGCGCCGGCACGAGTGGTCGCAGAGGCTCCGGGGTCAAGGGCGGCCCGCAGGTCCATCGCCCCGCTTCCCGCCCCAGCCGCAGGGCGTCGGGCATGACGGTCGGCAGCGCCAGCGCCCTGGCGGCGCCCCGTCCCGGGCCGCCGTGCTACACGCACAGATCGGTCGGGCCGCGTTCGTCCAGGGGCTTTGCAAGCTCGACGGGCGGCTGTCGTGACCCGATTGCTGACAGGCAGTCGGCTCGCGACAACGCCCGGCGCGAATTCCCTGGCGGAATTGGAGCCCCCGGCCGGGATCGAACCGGCGACATCTCGCTTACAAGCTCTGTTCATCTCGTCCGGTGGTGTCCGTCTGCGTCTGCGACCTCGGGCGACTGCCCGCAGCCCGGTCGCTGCCGGGTGTCCTCGTCCCGGCCGGTTGCTGTCGCCGTTGCTGTCGACAGCACCAGGACGACCACCCAGGAGCAGAGAGTCATCGAAGGCTCTCTTCCTGCCCGGCCTCCAATCGGTCTGCCCGGCTGTGAAGCTCCGCAGCTATGGCATCCCAGTCGGGACCAAAGGCATGTAGGTCGCTGGCCGCCACACGCAACAGCTCGACATCCTCCGGCCGTTGGAGGCAGGCCAGCCGGAACGCGAGGTTTCGCGCCCAGACCGGAAGACCTATCCAGTCCTCCTCCAGCATCACCTCCAGCATTGCCACGATCTCGTCAGCCGATGCGAAGGTCACCACCTCGACATATGCGCTGGCAACTCTCTCGCTGTACCCCCGACCAGTGAGCAACCGGGCCAACTCAAGCAGCGACATGCACTCCGGTGCGAAGGGCTCGGCGTCGGCGGACTCCTCGGGGCGATCCCTAGTACCCCTATCCAGCAACGCCCGCAGCCAACCCGTCCTATTCACGACTTAGAAGCTAACCGCTCCCCACCTGGCGAACCGGACACGGCACAGGCGCCCGGCGACGGTTCGACGCAGGTGAGTTGAAGCGGAACTTAGAGCGCCCGGCAGTAGGTCCAAGATTCGGACAGGCGAGTACCCGCGGGCAGTAGACAGGCACGGGTCCATCGATCATCGGAGTTCTCTACGCTCTGTGACCGATGGAGTCCCGTGCCTGCCCT
>NZ_JAGPYK010000040.1 GCF_018070045.1 Micromonospora sp. U21 | reverse complement strand
GACCCTTCTTGCGACTCATGACCCCATCCTGGGCCACCACCATGTCAACAGCAGTAGTCAACACTTCCCGATCCTGAACTCGCCCTGTCCGGCGGACTTGCTAAGAACCGCTGGCCTCAACTCACCCTGACAGACAGGGCATCCCGGCCGTCGACAGCTCGGGCGTAGTGGCGAGTCGTGACGCTGGCGTTGGAGTGACCCAGCCGGCGGGCGGCGACCAGGACGCCATGAGAACTTTCTGCCAGACGACGAGCGGATCAGCTACGGCATGGGCCGGCACGGCGGACCCGGCGTAGCTCGGACGCTCGCGCTCGGTCGCGCTGAGGGCGAACTCGTCAAGGTGCTCGACGCTGACGACCAACTCACCGAGGGTGCACTCGCACGAGACATCCGCATCCTTGACGAGCACCACGACGTGGACTGGACGACCGCACGCGTACTCGACCTCATGCCGGACGGGTCCACCATCGGTTGGGAACACAGCGACCCAGCCGGCGGCCCAATCGAACGCGGCACCGTCTACCAGCATTGGCGCCAACACCACTGGCTTCCTGTACACCCCGCCACGCTGTGTGCCCGTCGGCAGCTCCTTCTTGCGCTGGGCGGCTGGATGGCGCTGCCCACCTCCGAGGACACCGGCCTACTCTTCGCACTCAGCATCACCAGCTGCGGCTACTTCATCGCCGAACCCGGCCTTCTCTACCGCAAGTGGCCCGGACAGATCACCGGTCAGGACACCCACACGGACGCACGCCAACGCGCCGAGCGGGAACGGATCATCCGGGCACGGGCAGAGGCACTGCTCACGCTGTTCCCCATCGAGCCGGACGTGTGATCCGACAACAGTGGGACCTGCAGTTACCTTATGCTTCGTCCGCCAGATTCGGGCATACCTTCAGCTCGCCGCCGAGCATCTACGATTCGCTGAAGCTCATCGATCGTCGCTTGCTCCGCCCGAGTAGCGCCGTGCGCCAAGACGCTCCGAGCAAGGGCCACAATGTTTAGCGCCGCGTAGATGAACAAGACGCAGAGGGCAACGAACGCGACCTTCTCAACAGGTGGAGGCACCGATTTCGCAGCGGCACGGTAGGCGACGGAGAGGATGACGACGAATACCTGCACTCCGATGTTGATCATAAATGGCGCAAGGAACGCCTTGGTGCCGCTTGGTGATTTCTCTAGGAGGAGAAGGTAACGATCTGAGAGCAGCGCTATCACCAAGGCAAACCCGGCGAAAACAACGCCAACGAGCGCAGACCCGAGAGTGAGAATGTCGCCGGCCGTGCCGACGCGGGCCTCTAAGGAGGCCGTGTGGATAAGAAGAATGCCACCGGTGCAGCCGAGGATCACGGCGAGCAACCCTTCCAAGCCAACCAACTGGCCGACGGATGTCCGTGCGACGTTCCGCCAGAACCCAAATTCTCCACGTCCGAAGGTCATCGCCGCCGCCAATCCCGAATCATGCTGAGCATGATTCCTAGGACTTGCACCCAGTTCGATGGTAGCTCGTCTGTCCGCTCGTGGGCCGATCTCTCGCGCTGGTCGTACCGAGTGTCATGTCGCCCTCGCCGACCATCCGCCACGACGTAGCCGAAGGCATTGGCTCCCATTGCAAGGAAAGCGCGGACCTGGGCGTCCTCCTCCAGCTCCTGGAGGCCGATGTCAGCGTTGGCCGCCTCCATGATCTCCTTCAGAAGGCGAGCCTTTCGCTGCTGCATCCGATCCCACACTGGCTCGAACTCAGGCAACGCGTCTGGGTTCGGCAGCTTGGCTACCATCATAATCTTCTGGACCGAGTCCACTGACCGAAGCCAACTCAGAAAGTCCTGCTCATCGAGAATGGGTTCGACGGACCACTCTGTGGATGCGGCCTCTCGTGCTTCTTCACCTCTGCGAAGAAGATTTTCGAAGACCTTAGCAACCGTTGTCGGAGCGAAAGAAGGATGCTGCAAGACACCCAGGATTCGACTCCCCCCCCATCAATTGCGAAGGGTGCCCGGGCTGACACGTCCCGACCTTCCACGATGTCTTCCCAACGCATCTCGGTCTGGTTGTAATGATCGGCGGCCCGGTAGTCGGTACGAACCCAACCGATCTGACCGAACAATGCGTCCCCATCGGAAGTAATCTCCCGATTGCCGAGCCTCCACTCTCTCTTGTTGCGACGTCCCGTTACCTCCGGGACCCCGAACTGCAGGACTTCAACAAGATGATCCATGAACAACTCGGGCTGATGCGCGAATAGTGATGGCTCCGGGAGAGGCCGGCGGTTGATGCGGTAAAGCAGGACCACACACGGCCTCTCCGCAAACCATGGCTCGGGCAAGTTCTCCCCGGGAGCATCACTCATCGCCACCCTTTCCACTACGCGCCGTAGGGAGACTCTATTAGCTGCCTCCCGTTCGGCATAGACCCCTGCGAGCAGCAACAGCCGAGCGCGCAGCCGTGGCGACCGCCTGAACAGCTGATGCCCGTGCCGGATGGCGGTGCTGGATGGCGGAGACTGCCGAATTGGCCTCTTATGAATCAAGGCGGCCCGCAAGCGGGCCGCGCCGGCCCGGCCCCGGCCTGCTGGCGATCTCCGGCCGGCATCGGCCGGGCCAGCCGGCCACGTTGACGAACGACAGGACCTTGAAGACCTCAGGGCTCCGCCCCGAACCCCGGCCCTCCTCAGAGATCAGGCGCGGATCCCCTCGTCGGGCACCACAAGGGCTACCAGCCTCCCCGGACGGGGCCAAGGTCGTTCGTCCAGTAGGGCGCTCCACCTTGTCCCCGTCCGGGGAGGCTGGAAGGTCTACAACTGCCCGACGAGGAGATCCGCCAGCTACCGGTGGCGGTACCGCCTAAGCAATCTCGTCCGAGGCTTACTGCTACCCCGCCTGTTCAGGCTGGGCTTCTGTCTCCGCAGTCGTTTGCCGCCCGAGCCGGAGATGGCCAAGTAAACCCCGAGGATGCCGAGGGGTGTACCGAGCAAGGTGTCCCACTTCTCCAAGGTCTTCGGGCTATTGGCGTGCGTCGTCCCCACCACGACGGTCATCAGGACAGAGAGTGCGACCAACGCGCCAACCCTCTCGATGGCCCTGGCCGAGGGGTTCAGACGCTGGGCCAGAAGTAGGAAGCACCCGAAGAGGTAGCGGACCAGGACGAGAGCATCTCCGGCCCGTTCGTCACCAGCCTTTGCAGCTGCCTCGGTCTCATCCAGCCACGCAGCGGGATGTTCGACAAGGCCGGAAACCTCCTCTCGGAGGACGTCAGCGATGCCAACGGAGGCGAAAAGATTGGCACTGGCTGCAAGGTGCTCCCAGACCCCGGAGTCGACCTGCTTCAGGCTGAGCCGGTGTGCCTGGGCCAAGGTCTTCAGAGCAGGGATCATCTGCCCCGCGAACCCGGCACTCATGGCCTCCGACGCCCGAGCCGCCTCAGCCAGCGTCGTCAACGCCGGGGTCATCTGCGCGACGAACCCCGCCCTCATGGCCTCCGACGCCCGAGCCGCCTCAGCCAGCGTCGTCAACGCCGGGGTCATCTGCGCGACGAACCCCGCCCTCATGGCCTCCGACGCCCAAGCCACCTCAGCCAGCGTCCCCTCAGGCTGGCTCACCGGATCGCCACTCAGGGTTTCCGCCACAGCAAACTCCTCGCATGCGTGCCCCTTACGTGCCCGATCAGGCAGTCGATCAGGGGCAACGGCGGTCAACAACAGCCGGAAGCGACGAAGGCCCCTGAACCACGTTTCCGCAGGTCAGAGGCCTCGTCGTTCCCTGGTGGCGGGTAGAGGATTCGAACCTCTGAAGCTTTCGCGACGGATTTACAGTCCGCTCCCATTGGCCGCTCGGGCAACCCGCCAGGGCACCCCACCGCGTCGCAACGCGGCGGCGGAAGCAAGGATAGCGGCTCACCCCGGCACCGGCGCAACCGGGTACGGTCAGGGGGTCGTGCCGCCGGTCGGCGGCCGACGGCAGGGCCCAGACCGCCGGACAGCAGGAGCAGAAGCATGCCAGCGAACCCGTCTTTCGACATCGTGAGCAAGGTCGACCGCCAGGAGGTCGACAACGCCCTCCGGCAGGCGGAGAAGGAGCTCTCGACGCGGTTCGACTTCCGCGGCACCGGCGCGGAGATCTCCTGGTCGGGTGAGGAGGCGATCGGCCTCCAGGCGGAGACCGAGGAGCGGGTACGCGCCGCGCTGGACGTGTTCAAGGAGAAGCTGGTCAAGCGGAACATCTCGCTCAAGTCGCTGGACGCCGGCGACCCGCGCCCGTCCGGCAAGGTCTTCAAGATCGACTGCAAGGTGATCCAGGGCATCGAGACGGACAAGGCCAAGGCGATCAGCAAGAAGATCCGCGACGAGGGCCCCAAGGGCGTCCAGGCCCAGATCCAGGGCGACCAGCTCCGGGTCACCGGCAAGAAGAGGGACGACCTCCAGGCGGTCATCTCGCTGCTCAAGGGCGAGGACTTCGGCGTCGCGCTCCAGTTCACCAACTACAGGTAAGGCACAGCCACCCTTCCAGGTTGGCAGCTGAGACACGCCCAGTTACCTGGGCAAACGTCGTCCCCAGAGGTCGTCGTTGGTCGTGGTTGTCCAGCGCTTGACGGCCTGGCGACGGCCTGAGCACCCTTCGTTCGGCAATGCGTGGCGTGAGGATCCCTACGTTGATTCCAGATAACCCGGCGAGCCGGTATCACGATCTGCTGGCAGAGGTACTTAAGGCCAATCCAAGCGGTCCATTCAGAAGTGCATGGGCCAAGACCTTGGGAACCGACAACGACCATGACCTGGTCATGACGATGGCTGCGGTCGCCAGCCTGCTGCCCGACATCAAGAGCCACGTCGAGGCGTTGCCGTCCGCCATCCGGGGGCGGTATGAGCGCAACTACCTCGCCTGGGCGCGTCCGGTCATCGTCTTCGACGTTGCTGGTCACGGCGCATGGAGGCCGGAGAGCATCATTACCGGGGAGGCGCTTGACGCTCTAGGCATGCTCGGTGACCTCCTGAGCGCGCGCCAGGCTGAAGCCCCTATCGAACGGGTAGCGGTGGAGCGCTTGCTTGCCCGAGTCGAAGACATGATCTCGGAGGTCACCGCAGCCGACGACCTCGACGCTGACTCGCGAGCCTTCATGGTGCAACACCTCAGTCGCGTAGCAGACCGACTGCGCAACATTCGAATCTATGGCAGGGGTGGCGTCGAAGAAGCCCTTGGGCGGGCCTGTCTCGCTACGGTGGCAGTGGAAGACGCAGCGGTGCAGCAAGGTCCAACGTCGCGTTTTGCGCGTTTCGTCAACTCCGAACGTTACGTGGCTTTTCGCACCTTGTTGCAAGACGCGGCCAACATCATCGGGATTGCGGCAGGTGGCTTCGCATTGACGGCAGGCGGCACACAAGCCGCCCTCCCACCGGCCCCCCCTCACAGTAGGTCCCTTGCCCTCCTGATGCACCTACGGGTGTCAAGCTCCGCCGCTCTCCTCCTAGCGGAGCTTGACCCTCCGTCTTGGTCACCTAGAACGCGTGTCAGATGTTGAAGCGGAACTCAGGGCCGGCGTCCCATGACCTGCGGTGATCCAGGCGGAACCTGGTCACGCCCCGTCTTTGGCTCACGTCATTCGTCGCTGGTTGCCGACGTTTCACGCTGTCTTGTGCCCCGTGTGTGCCCCGGACGGCTCAATTTCCTTGAACGGCTTTCGAAGTATGGCGGGCAGGTCGCCCAGGGTAGCGAAAGCCGGCCCGCCCCAGCTGGGGTCGGTGTCGTTGTGTTCCGTGGTCCGGAAGACGGTCATACCGACCGCTGCCGCCCCGGCCAGCTCACCGTCTGCGCCGTCGCCAATAAAGATGCACTCCGTCGGCCCAACGCCCAGGCGCTCAGCAGCGAGGTGGTAGATCGCCGGGTCTGGCTTGGATAGCCCGACATCGCAGGAGAAGACCGCGGTGTCGAATCGGTGGGCGAGCGGACTCTGCGGCCATGCCTCGGCAGTGTCCGAAGTGGCGTTGCTGATGAGGGCCAGCGGATGCCCGTCATCGCGTAGCGCGTCGAGCACGTCCAGGGTGGCGGTCGAGACACCGTCCAGCACCCGGCGCCCGAGGGCTCGCCGATGCTCACCGGCCCGTGTCACCTGTTTGTTAGTTGGTGTGCCGCCGAGGCGTCCGGCGAGGATGCGGACGGTCTCCTCCACGTCCCACTGGACTAGCCGGTTCCGCCAGGTGGCGTGGTACGCGGCCACCAGCTCGGCCGGAGCCACCCCGACCATGACCGCCATCTCGCCGACTACCCGGTCGCGCTCCTCGTCGGCACCCTGGATCAGGGTATGGAAGAGATCGAAGATCATTGGCCGGGACATGCAGGCATCCTACCGGGATCGTCATGGTTACCTCCTCGCCTACCGTCCACGATTGCCCTGGTCAAGAAGCGTGGAGGGAGGGGACTGGAACCCCTAACCCGAGGCGTGACGGAGAAGCCGGCCAAGACGGACGTAACGGTGCTCTGACCTGGCTTGCAACCCTTGGCAAATCTCAACGTCTCGCATGGGTTCTGGCTATCGAGTGTGCCGGATCTGTGCCCGATGATCTTCAATCATGGCGACTCTCCTTAGGCGAGATGCAGAGGACATGGCGTACTCACCTCGTTGACCGCAACCCCTATCGTTGGTTACCAGCGAGGGTCGAAGCCACAGATTAGGGCATAGATCTTGCTCAGGCCGAGAGATGAGAAGGGCGACCCAGTGGCAGTAGAACCAAACACTAAGCGCAGCAATCGTCCACTGTCGCCGTTGCCGCAACGATTCCAGGCGGCCTTTTCCAAGGAGGAAATGAGCGAGGAAGCCCTCCTTCATTTCCTGGTAACGATACAGGCGAACAAAAATAGCCACGAGAAGCAGGTTGGAAGAAACAGTCTTGCATTGCTGCTGGCGGCATGCGTCTTTGAACTACTTGCGCGAGGCATGGTCGCAGAGTTTTCGTTGCTAGGAGTCAAAGTAGAGTCCCTGTTCGTAGCAACAATGCTCATTCCCCTTGTCGCAGCGTACATCTTCGACCGCATTTCCATGCACTTTGTTGAGGCGATAGCCTTGCAGGATGCGTTGGACTGGATAATAGGTCACCGCTTTCCTTCTCTAAGCGATAAAGAGCTGCTCAACGTGGCGACGTCAGGTGATACATGGTCGTCGTCCGGGTCACTTGACTTTACCTTGAATACCAAATGGCTCGACAGAATGAACTACTCGATCGCTCTCACCCACGCCACCGTAGTGATAGTCGGGGCGATTGCCTTCCTCATCTACGCCAACGTCAGGCTATTCTTCTTGCCAGATAACGCCCCCTATCTTCTGGCAGCATCGATCGCCGTAACGTCTTTCTTTATGCTGACGGCAATTGCCAGGTGCGGCTTGTTCATATCTGAGTGGCCTCGTTCTACCGACCAGCGGCCGTTCCGCTCCGACGAGCTGCTCGGGTAAGTACATCTCGCTGCTCTCATCGGTGCGTCCGGCACATTGGGCCAAACCCGGCGGCCTCCTCTCGACTCGTGTCGTCCTGTCTGCTGCCAACCCGCCCTTCGCGGAGCGCCTGGTACCCGACCCGCCGGGGTCAAGCCGGCATTGACGGACGCTCGGGCCGGTGGCGGCAGGGTCGGCTCGGCGAGGCCGTGGTGGGGATGCGGCGCGAGCATCACGGGCAGGCCCCCGCCTGCCGGCAACGCCGGCCCGAGGGGTCGCAGAGGCTCCGGGGTCAAGGGCTGCCCGCAGGGCCGTCGCGCAGCGATGCGAAGCACCCTTGAGGTCGGAGGGGCGGCCCCGCATCCTCCGCGCCGCATCCCCACCACGGCCGGCGGTGACTCGCCCTACGGCGCGGCGGTACGACGACCGCCGCGCCCCGGCCGGCTGCCGGCCCAGAAACCGCGACCACACTCGGCGCTACCGTCTACGGCGGCCCCCCGGGCTTCCCGCCCTCCGCGCCAGCCGCCGGGCGTTCTGCGTGGCCGGAGCGGAGCGGCAGCGGAGTGCAGGCCACGCGCCCTGGCGGCGGCGCGTGCGGCCCGTTCAGGGCCGCCTTGAAGACGTACAGAAACTTTGCACAACATCGCCGGCAGCCGGCTGTCGTACTCCGCCTGATCTGTGACAGGTTGGCTTCAGTTGATGGGTGACCCTCCGCCGAGTGCTGGTCGAGTTGACCATGCTGGCTAGGCACGCTGGTACCGGGATGAGGGCCTGGACGGGTTGGCAGATGTCACACGAAGTCATCCGTGATGGCCAGCTGCGGCTGCCGGGTAAGTGTTGAATCCGGATCTGCCGGACGTTGGGCGAACAAGATAGGCCCATGAGGCACATCTTCCGGGCCAGGCCGCCGGTGCCGACCGAGGAAACCCATCGGAGCACGCCGTTCGAGGTGTTCTTCGACCTGGTGTTCGCGTTCGCCTTCATCCGGGTGGCGACGTTCACGGCACAGGCGCCGACGCCAGTCGCGCTGGTGCATAGCCTTGTGCTCCTGCTGCTGCTGTGGTGGCAGTTCACCAACTACGCTTGGTTGACCAACCAGGTCCGCGCCGACGTGGGCCTGGTCCGCGCCGGAAACTCCGTTGTGATGGCCGCGATGTTCGTGGCCGCCCTGGTCCTCCCCGAGGCGTGGCGCAACGGCACCCAGTCCTTGGCCGCGCCCATGACTCTGGTCCTCGTCTACATCGTCGTCCGGGTGGTGTATCTGGCCCTCACCTGGTACATATCCGCTGGTAACGCGCGGCTACGCGCTTCGCTGCGCTTGCGGGTCATCCCGGTCTTGGTTAGCGTTGCTGCGCTGCTGTTCGGCGCGGTGGTCGGTGGCGCCGCGCAGACGCTGTTGTGGGCCGCGGCGTTCGTCATCGACTGCATCGGCGGCCTGCTCATCGCGGTGATTGTCGGACGTGCTTCCTTGCCCAGCCCCAGCCATTTCGCCGAGCGGCACGGCCTGATAGTGATCATTGCTCTGGGCGAGTCGCTGATCTCGGTGGGCGTCGGGGCCGGATCGGCGGGCGCCCGTTGGCCGGTTCTGATCGCTGCGCTGCTCGCCCTGATCATGGCGCTGGCCCTGTGGTGGCTGTACTTCGAAAACGCCGCCGCACCTGCCGGACAAGCCCTGGCGCGGATCCCCATTCAGGACCGGACGAGGACCGGCAGCATCGCCTACAGCTTGGTTCACTTCCTGCTCATCGCCGGGATCATCTACCTGGCCATCGGCATCGAAGTGGTCCTCGCCCACATGACCCACCACCCACTCCAGCAGCCCGCTGGAGCCCCGCTGGGCTGGACTTCGACCACAGCCCTGTTCGGCGGCCCGGCCCTCTACCTCATCGGTCGGGCACTGTTCCTTCGACTCACCGTCCGGCACACCCCACCCGCCCCGATCGCCGTGGCCGGCACCATCCTCGCGCTGCTGCCCGTCGCCCGCCACCTTCCCGCCCTCGCCGCCCTCGCTCTAGTCACCATCATCTTGATCGCCCTGGTCAGCTATGAACGGATCGGCTGGCAGCCAACCGCCGCGGCGAAATGACTACGTATCCAGGCCCGTCGAGCCCACGAAGAGCGGCAATCTGACCAAGCTTCGTTCCAGTCGGGGTGGTCACGCATCATGTGGCGCTGTTATTTCGGGGATCAAATTGAGCCGGACATCGCCGGCAGCCGGCCGCTCGGCGTTGCCGCTCGGGCTGGAGATTTCAGCGGGCGGCGCTGAGGCGGTCCCGCACCTGAGGCCATTCGGAGTCGATCACGCTGTAGAAGACGCTGTCCCGATACTTGCCGGTGCTGAGCAGTCGGTGGTTCCGCCAGACGCCTTCGCGGACTGCCCCTAGCTTGGCGATTGCGCGCTGCGACCGCTCGTTGCCGAGATCAGTCTTGATCGCCACTCGCCCCGCAGAGTGCTCCTCGAAGGCGTGGCGCATCAGCATGAACTTGGCTTCGGTATTCGCTCCGGTGCCCCAATGGCTCGGGGTAATCCAAGTCCAGCCGATCTCCACCGTCCGATCGCACCCGCCGGGCAGTGGACAAGGTGTTCGGATCGACTCCGGACGGCCTGGCGACGGCCTAGCGGCGATCATGGCCCTGTTTCGGCTGCTAGTGGGCGGCGTCTCTCCAGTTCACCAACTACCGGTAGGAACGCTGGCGGTTGCCGCGCCTCCGGGGGCCTGACCCAGGGCGGGACGAGCGCAGCCGTTTCCTTCCAGCGACGCCACACGGCTCAGTAGATGACGCGGTACCAGTGCGCGGCCTCGCCTGGAATCGGCGCCAACCGCACCCTGGTTCCTCCGGGGTGGTCGAACATGCGGACCCCGTCACCGAGCAGCACCGGGGCGAAGAACATCAGGATCTCGTCGAGCAGCCCGGCCTGGATGCACTGTTTGGCGACGTTCGCGCCGAGGACGTTCACGTACCTGTCCCCGGCAGCCTCCTTGGCCTGCGCGACGGCGCTGTGCAGGTCGCCGACGAACGTGACGCCCGTGGCTGGCTCGGCCGGCGGCCGGTGGGTGAGCACGACCACCGGTCCGTGGTACTGACCGCCGAAGGCCCCCTCGCTGTCGGTGCCGCGGTTCGGGTCGTCGCCGCCGAAGGTGCTGTTGCCAGCCAGGATCGCGCCGACGTTGGCCAAGAGGTGTTCCGCCGTCGGGTTCTCGCCGACGAGGTGCTCGGTCAGCCAGGACATGTCACCGCCCGGGCCGGCGATGTAGCCGTCGAGCGACGCCGTCGCGGAGTACAGCAGCTTTGCCATGGGTCTCCTTCCACCGGTCGGTCCGCTGGACCGCCTGGAGCCGGAAGAGTGCGGGCTTGCATCCGGTACCCGGGTACGGGCTTACCGTCGAGTGGTGAGCGACCGACACCCCACGACGGACGATACGTGGGTTCCCGACGCCTGCCGCCTGCCCACCGCCGAGCAACCCGTCCGCCTCGCCGAGTTCGACCGGTTCTTCGCCGATGTCGTCCGACGGCTCGACCGGCCGTCCGCGCAGCTCCTGCGGCTGCACCTGGTCGGCACCGCGGAGGCCGAGCGCACCGCCCGGGACCTGACCGCCCGCGAAGCGGCGTGCTGCTCGTTCTTCACCTTCGACATCACCCGGACCGGCGCGGACGCGGTGACGCTCGACGTACGGGTGCCAGCCTCGCACGTCGGCGTCCTCGACGGCCTCGCGGAGCGGGTGCGGCCCGTCGGCACATCCGGGTCGGGTGGGTCGTGGTTGCGCAGCGGTCAACTGGCCGGGGCGGCCGGGGTGAACCCGCAGACGCTGCGCTACTACGAACGTCGCGGCCTGCTGGTCGCGCCACGGCGCTCGCCCGGCGGGCATCGGCTGTACCCGGCGGAGTCGGTCACCCGGCTGCGGGTGATCAAGACCGCACAGCGTCTCGGCTTCACCCTCGGCGAGGTCGCCGACCTGCTCCACGCCGGCCGGCGCCATCGGCGCCCGAGCACCGGCGGACTGCCGGCTCAGGCCACCGCGAAGCTGGCCGAGGTGGAACGGCGGCTGGCCGACCTCACGGCCGTCCGGGACTCCCTGCGGGCAGCGATCTCGGCGGGCTGCGACGACCTGGTCGCCTGCGCCGGCAGCTCCTGCTGCCCGCTGCCGTTCGATCACACCTGACCGGACGGAGGCACGGACGACCCGAGGCGGGTCAGGCGGCGACGGGTTCGTCGGTGCGTACCGACGAGGCTTCCGCGCGGGCGATCGGCCCGCCGGGCAGCGCGGCGACCGCGGCCCCGACGGCGACCGCCGCACCGGCGAAGAGGAACGCCCACGGCACACCGCCGACGTGGTCCACGATGAGGCCGGCCACGGCGCCGCCGGCGGCGCTCGCCGCCACCGACATGGTGACCACCCAGGTGTACGCCTCGTTCAGCATGCTGGTCGGCGCGATCCGGCCGACCAGGGTGTTCTCCAGGGTCAGCGCGGGCGCGATGGTGGCACCGCCGACGACCAGCGCGATGCCCAGCGCCAGCGGCGTGGGCATCGCCGCGAACACCACGAAGGTGCCGGCGAGCGCGGCGAGCAGCATGGCGAACTGCCGGGTCATGTTCGGTGACGGCCGGCGAACACCGAACCAGAACCCGCCGGCCGCGCTGCCGATCCCCCAGACCGCCAGCAGGATCCCGGCCAGGCTCTCCGGGTCGTCGGCGGTGTAGTTGCCGGCGTACGCCGGGACGATCACGCCGGCGGCGCCGAACGCGACGCCGAGGCTGGCCACGCAGACCAGCAGGGCCGGAAAGCCGCCGACCCGCAGCGGGCCGAGCCCTCGGGCGTGGTGTTCGCGCGGGTGCGGGCGCCAGTCGCGCATCACCCGGCCGAGGGCCACGGCGGCGGTGCCGACCAGGGTGACCACGGCCGCCCCGATCAGCGCGGCCGCGGCGTCGGCGAACAGCACGAAGCCGGCGACGAGCAGCGGGCCGAGCACGAAGACGATCTCGAACAGCGAGGTCTCCGCGGCCAGCGCGGTGTTGCGCAGGTGGTACCGGTTGGAGCCGGGGCCGGTCAGGTCGTTCCACGCGCCACGGATCGCGGCGGTGAGCGGCGGGTAGGTCGCTCCGGCGACACCGGCGGCCAGGTAGATGGCGGGAAGGGCGTCGTCGCCCGACCGGCTGGCCATCAGCAGCCCGATCAGCGCCATCGGGTGGGCCAGGGCGGTGACCAGCAGAACCGGGCTCGGGCCGACCCGGTCGGCGATCCGGCCGGCCACCGGGCTGAGCGCCGCACCGGCGATGGCGTAGATCCCGCCGGCCACGGCGGCGAGCGCGTACCGCCCGGTCACCTGCTCGACCACCAGCAGCAACGCCAGCGGGGTCATGCCGATCCCGAGCCGCCCGATGATGCCGGTGACCAGCAGCATCGGCGCGCCAGGAATCCGCCAGACACCCAGGTACTGGCGCAGTGCGGCCACCGTGAACCTCCCGAGGATGTAATGAGCGTGAGCCCGTTACGACCCTAACGCCCGCGGTGGGCCTGAGGTACCGGATATCGCGGCCGACACAGCACTCCGCCCGCACCCGGTACGGGTGCGGGCGGAGGCGGTGAATCAGCGGGTCAGCGCTGGAACTGCACAGGCCCCGCGTTGGCGGCCATCTGCTCCAGCCGGGCGACCCGGTCCTCCATCTTGGGGTGGGTGGAGAAGAGCGCGGCCACGGCGCCGCCCCGGAACGGGTTGGCGATCATGAGGTGCGCGGTGCTGGTGAGCTGGCCCTGTGCCGGCAACGGCCGGCGTCGTGCCACCGCGTCGATCTTGCGAAGCGCGCTCGCGAGCGCCAGTGGGTCACGACTCAACTCGGCGCCCGAGGCGTCCGCCTGGAACTCGCGGCTCCGGCTGATCGCCAACTGGATGACGGTGGCCGCGATCGGCCCCAGGATCAGGGTCAGCAGCAGCACGGCCGGGTTCGGCCTGTCCTCGTCGTCGCCACCGCCCAGCGGGATGAAGAAGGCGATGTTCGCCAGGAAGGTGATGATGCCGGCCAGCCCGGCCGCCACGCTGGAGATCAGGATGTCCCGGTTGTAGACGTGTGACAGCTCGTGCCCGATCACACCGCGCAGCTCGCGGTAGTCGAGGATCTCGGTGATGCCCTGGGTCACGCAGACCGCCGCGTGCTGCGGGTTACGACCCGTGGCGAACGCGTTGGGCTGCGCGGTCGGGCTGAGGTAGAGCCGCGGCATCGGCTGCCGGGCCTCGGCAGTCAGTTCCCGCACCATCCGGTACAGCTCGGGGAACTCGGCCTCACTGACCGGTTGCGCCCGCATCGAGCGCAGCGCGAGCTTGTCGGAGTAGAAGTAGGAAATGCCGTTCATGACCAGAGACACGAGGACGGCGATGACCAGGCCGCCACTGCCGCCGAACCCGTAGCCGACCGCCAGGATCAGGGCGGTGAGCAGGCCGAGCAGCGCGGCGGTCTTCAGACGGTTGTGGTGCACGATCACTCCTTCGGTGCACGGATCGCCGGGATCCGCTGACCGGTGTAACAACCCGGTACCCGCCAACCATCCGTCTCAACGCTGAGAGTTGGCTGAGATCCGCCTGCCGGGCCGTCGGAGCGGGCCTGGCGGGTCAGCGGCCGGCCAGGTCGAGCACCAGTTGCGGAGCGACACCGAGCACCACGGCAGCCACCGTGGCCACCGCCAGCACCACGGCCACCACAGCCACCAGCGGTACGGCCACCGCGCCACCCGAGAGCGCCGAAGCCGGTGCCGGCGTCGTCGCCGGCGCCCAGAGCGATGCGGTGACGCGCAGGTAGTAGGCCAGCCCGATCACCGCGTTCACCGCCACCACCAGCGCCAGCCAGGCGGCGCCGCCGTCCAGCAGTGCCCGGACCACGGTCACCTTCGCGAACAGCCCGGCCAGCCCGGGCGGCAGACCGGCCAGGCCGACCAGCGCGAGACCGAGCGCCGCACCCCGCCACGGGTGCCGGCGGGCCGCACCGCGCAGGTCGTCCAGCGTGCCGCCGTCCGCACCCGCCGGGCGCAACGCGGTCACCCCGGCGAACGCGGCCAGCTCCAGGACCACGAAGAAGACGGTGTACGCCACCGCGGCGGCGTACGCGGCGTCCCGTGCCTCGCCGGTACGACCGGCGGCCAGCGCCAACGCGCCCAGCGGGGCGAGGATGTACCCGGCCTGCGCGACCGAGGACCAGGCCAGCAGCCGGACGGTGCGCCGCTGGCGCAGGGCGACCAGGTTGCCGACGGTCATGGTGAGCACCGCGAGCAGGGCCAGCACCGGGCCGGTCTGGTCGGCCGGCAGCGCCCGCTGCACCACGGCGAGCAGCGCCACCACGCCGCCGAGCTTCGACGCCGTGGACAGGTACGCGGCCACCGGCAGCGGCGCGCCGTCGTAGGTGGCCGGCGCCCAGGCGTGGAACGGCACCGCCGCCACCTTGAAGGCCAGCCCCAGCACCAGCAACGCCACCGCGGCGGTGGTCAGCGGCAGGTCCCGCAGCTCCGGCCGTTCGGCGAGCAGCGTGCCGAGCCGGTCCAGGTGCAGCCCGCCGGTCACCGCGTACAGCAGCGCCGCGCCGAGCAGGGTCAGCGTGGTGGCCACCACGCTGACCACGAAGAAGGTGACCGCCGCCTCGGCGCTGGCCAGGCTCCCCCGGCGCAGGCCGACCAGCACGTACAGCGGCAGGGTCAGCGTCTCCAGGGCGACGATCAGGGTGATCAGGTCACCGGCCGCGCCGAGCACCACGCCGCCGGTCATCGAGCAGGCGAGCAGGAAGCAGTACTCCCCCACCGGTGACCGCCCGGCCCGCAGCGCCGGCACGGACAACGCGAGCACGCCCAGGGTGAGCAGCGCCACCACCGCGCCGACCAGGGCGGCCCGGCCGCCGAAGATCCAGGAGCAGTCGGGGCCGACGCAGAACGTCCGCCGCTCCCCACCCGCACCGACCAGGGCCGCACCGACGGCGGTGCCGAGCGCGCCGAGCGCGGCCACCACGACCGTGGCCCGCGGCCGGGCCAGCAGCAGGTCGGTGACCAGCACGAGCACGGCGGTACCGGCGGCCAGGTAGGCCGGCAGCAGCGCCACGCTGTCCACGCTCTGCACCACGTTCATCGGACCGCCTCTGTTCGCCACCGCGGGGGCAGAACCGGCGCACTCCTCGCGCTCACGGGAAGACCACCCCCACCAGGGCATCGACCGGGGCCTCGGCGACACCGAGGACCAGCGCCGGGGCCAGCCCGATGGCCAGCGCGAGCAGCACCAGCGGCGCCCACGCGGTCAGCTCCGCCCCCGCCAGGCCGGGACCGACCCGGCCGACGGCGCTGCTCGGTCGGCCATGGGTGACGCGGCGCAGCAGCCGCAGGAAGTACGCGGCGGTCAGTGCGCCGCCGAGCGCGGCCAGCACCCCGAGGGTGGTCCAGAGCGGGCCGCCCACCTGAATCGCCGCGATCACCGCGAACGCCTCCCCCCAGAAGCCGGCCAGCCCGGGCAGACCGAGCGACGCGACAGCCGCGAACGCGAGCAGACCGGCCAGCCGGGGCGCGGTCTCCCGCAGCCCGGACAGCTCGGACAGGCTGCCCGTGCCGGTACGGTCCTTCACCGCGCCAGCCAGGAAGAACAGCAGGCCGGTGATCACGCCGTGCGCGACGTTGCCGATCAGCGCCGCCTGGATGCCGGTGGTGGTCAGCGTGGCGACACCCAGCAGCACGAAGCCCATGTGCCCGACGCTGGAGTACGCGATCAGCCGCTTGACCTCGTCCTGCGCCAGGCAGACCAGCGAACCGATCAGGATCGCGGCGACGGCCAGCACGCCGAGCACCGGCGCCGCCCAGCGGGCACCCTCCGGCGCCACCCCGACCGCCACCCGGATCAGGCCGTAGGTGCCCATCTTGAGCAGCACCCCGGCCAGCACGACACTGCCCACCGTGGGCGCCTGGGTGTGCGCGTCGGGCAGCCAGGAGTGCAACGGCCAGAGCGGGCTCTTCACCGCGAAAGCGAGCGCGAGCAGGGTGAACGCGGCGAGTTGGGTGCCCCGGGACAACCCGCCGCCACCGGTCAGCGCCACCACGTCGGCGGTGCCCGCGGCGGCGACCACGACGTACACGCCGACCAGCAGCAGCACCGAGCCGAGCAGGGTGTAGAGCGCGAACTTCCGAGCCGCCCGACGCCGGTCCGCGCCGCCCCAGCCGGCGATGATCGCGTACATCGGCAGCAGGACGACCTCGAAGAAGAGGAAGAACAGCACCAGATCGAGGGCGAGGAAGGTGCCCAGGATGCCCACCTCGACCACCAGCAGCAGCGCGACCAGCGCCCGGCCACTGCCGCCGGTCGGCACCCGCCACAGTGTGTACGCGCAGCAGAGCAGCGTGAGCAGCGCGGTCAGCACCACCAGCGGCCAGGAGATGCCGTCGACGCCGAGGTGAAAGCGCAGATCCAGGCCGGGCACCCAGGGCAGGTCCAGCTGGTGCCAGGGCCGCACCGACGGTGCCCCGGCCGACCAGGCGACCCAGTTCCGGCCCCCGAGCACCAGCGACACCGCGGCCAGCAGGGTCAGCGCCGCCACGACCGTGCCGACCAGCCGGGCCGCCCGGTCCCGTGGTGTCGCCGCCACCGCGACCGCCCCGAGCGCCGGCAGCGCCAGGACGGCGATCAGCAGCACCTGCCCGAAACTCATCGGGACCCTCCGATCAGCGCGGCGGCCAGCCCGATCAACAGCGCGCCGGCCAGCACCCCGGCGGCGGCCCGCGGCAGTGCCGCCCGGTGCAGCGCGGCGAGCCCGGCGCCCAGGCCGGACGCCGCCCGACCGCTGCCCTCGACCGCACCGTCCACGACCACCTCGTCGCCGGTGCGCGCGGCCCGGGCCAGCGCCCGGACCGGGCGTACCACCAGGGCGTGCTGGACGTCGTCGAGCCGGAACGCTCGGGCGAAGACCGACCGCAGCGGACCCAGCGCGGCCGCCGGGTCGGCGGCCGGATCCCGGCGCCAGCCCAGCAGCACCAGCCCCGCGCCGACCAGCAGCAGCACGAGCGGCAGCAGCAGCCCCGGCCCGAGGTGGACCAGGGCGTCCTCCGCGCCCGCCACCGGCACGGTGGCGAACCGCAGCCGGTCGGCGAACGCCCCGACGAAGCCGGCCAGGCCGAGCAGCGCGGCGGGCACGGCCAGGAGCAGCACCGGCCAGCGCAGCACCGCCGGCGGGTCGTGCGGCCGGACCAGCGGCAGCCGGGGGGCGCCGAAGAAGGCCCGCAGCAGCAGCCGGCCCGCGTACCAGGCGGTGATCGCGACGCCGGCCAGCCCGGCCAGCCAGACCAGCCAGCCCACCCAGGACGGCGCCGGGCCGGTGCCCTCCCGCGCGGCCGCCTCGGCGACCGTCAGCACGCCGTCCTTGCTCCAGAAGCCGGCCAGCGGCGGCACGCCGGCCAGCGCGCCCAGGCCCACCACCGTGCACCAGAAGGTCACCGGCATGCTGCGGCGCAGCCCACCCATCTCCGACATGAGCGTGCTGCCCACCGCGTGGATCACCGCACCGGCGGCCAGGAACAGCAGCGCCTTGAACGCGGCGTGGGTCAACAGGTGGAACAGCGCCGCCGACGGCGAGCCGACCGCCAGCGCCCCGGTCATGTAGCCCAGTTGGGACACGGTCGACCAGGCCAGCACACGCTTGATGTCGTCCTGCGCGGTGGCGGCGAGCGCGCCGAGCAGCAGGGTGATCGACCCGATCACCCCGAGCACGGTCAGCGTCACCGGCGCGGCCGTGAACAGCGGATAGAGGCGGGTCACCGCGTACACCCCGGCGGCGACCATCGTCGCGGCATGGATCAGCGCGGAGATCGGCGTCGGGCCGGCCATCGCGTCGGGCAGCCAGGTGTGCAACGGGAACTGCGCGCTCTTGCCGGCCACCCCGGCCAGCAGCAGCAGACCGGCGGCGGTCAGGGTCGCGGTGGAGTGGTCGTGGGCGAGCACGTCGGCGATCCGGAAGCTGCCCGTCGACACGCCGAGCAGCGCGATGCCGAGCAGGAACCCGACGTCACCGACCCGGGTCACCAGGAACGCCTTCATCGCGGCGGCGGGCGCACCGGGCAGCCGACGGTCATGGGCGATGAGCAGGTACGAGCAGAGGCCCATCACCTCCCAGCCGACCAGCAGCATGATCAGGTCGCCGGAGACCACCACCAGCAGCATCGCGGCGGTGAAGAGACTGATCTGCGCGGCGTACGGCGGGTAGCGGTGGTCGACGTCGACGTCGTCGTGCGGGCCGCGTCGCAGGTAGCCGATCGAGTAGATCTGCACGGCCAGGGCGACCGCCGTGACCGCCACCGCGACCAGCGCGGCGGCGCCGTCCAGCCGGACGCCGAGGGTCACCGTCAGCCCACCGAGGTCGACCCAGGTGGTCGACGTCTCCTCGGGCCGATCGACCGTGACCAGCAGCGCGACGGCCAGCGCCAGTGCGCCAGCCGCGCCGGTCCCCCCGAACGCGACGGCCACGCGCCGGGCCCGGTCACCGCCGGACGCGCCGGTGGCGGGGTGGCGCGGAGCCGGCGGCAGCAGCAGGCCGAGCAGCCCGGCGGCCAACGGTACGGCGGGCAGCAGCGCGCCCAGCACCCCGGTCACCGGCCCGCCTCCGCGTCCCGGCCGGTGGTGCCGACGGCGGCCGGCTCCGGCGCACCGGCCGTCTGCGGCGACCCGGCGGGCTCGGTCAGCGGCACCTCGTCCACCGCCACGCTGGCGCGCAGCCGGTAGAGCTGGAGGACGATCGCCAGCCCGACCCCGATCTCGGCGGCGGCGAGGACGATGACGAAGAGCGCGAAGACCTGACCGGAGTGCGGCAGCACGGAGCGGGCGGTGGTGTCCGCGGTGACCAGGATCAGGTTCACCGCGTTGAGCATCAGCTCCACCGCCATCAGCACCAGCACCGCGTTGCGCCGGCGCAGCACGCCGTAGACGCCGAGGCCGAACAGCAACGCGGCGGTGACGTACGGGATGACCGGCCTCACCGGCGCCCCCCGGAGTCCGCGTCCACCACGTCCTGGCTCGCCACGCCGTCCGCCGCCGGGCCGGGCCGGCCGATGTCCGGCCGGGACAGCACCACCGCGCCCACCAGCGCCGACAGCAGCAGCACGGAGAGCACCTCGAACGGCAGCACCCACGACCGGAAGATCTGCTCCCCCAGCCGCTCCGCGGTGCCCGCGCCGGGCAGCGCGACCGTGCTCCACCGGTACGCGTGGACCAGCAGGACGGTCAGCCCCAGCCCGGCGCCGCCACCGATCAGCGCGGCCGGCCAGCCGGGCCGGTCCAGGTCGTCCGAGGCGCCGATCGGCGCCCGGGTCAGCATCACCGCGAACAGCAGCAGCACCACCACCGCGCCCACGTAGATCAGCACCTGCACCCAGGCCACCAGCTCGGCGCCGAGCACGAGATAGTCGCCGGCCAGCACGCCCAGGCAGACCACCAGGTAGAGCCCGGCCCGCACCAGGTGTTTCGTGGTCACCACCAGCACACCAGCACCGACCGCCACCGCGCCGAGGGCGAGCAGCAGCAGATCCGCGCCGGTCACCGGGCCGCCCTCCCGGCTCGGGCCGCCGACCGTCGGGCGGTCACGACGCGGCACCCGGGTCGGCGCCGGGCTCGGGGCGCACCGCAGGCGGGGCCGGACGGGCGGCGGCCGCCTTGCGCGCGGCGGCGGTCTCCTCCTTGGCCGGCTCGCCGTTCGGGTCGTGCGCGGGCGGCGGCGGGACGGTGGCCATCCACTGACCGAGGTGGTCCTTGTCGTGCAGCAGGTCCTTGATGTCGTACTCGGCGTACTCGAACTCCGGCGACCAGTAGAGCGCGTCGAACGGGCAGACCTCGATGCAGATGCCGCAGTACATGCAGAGCGAGAAGTCGATGTCGAACTTGTCGAGCACGTTGCGCTGGCGGGGGCGGGCGGCGCCGGGCACCGCCACCTCCTCCTTGTGCGAGTCGATGTAGATGCACCAGTCCGGACACTCACGGGCGCAGAGCATGCAGACCGTGCAGTTCTCCTCGGACAGCGCGATCACGCCGCGCGAACGGGGCGGCAGCTCGGGGGCGACATCCGGGTACTGCTGGGTGGTCGAGCGGCTGGTCATCGTCTTGAGGGTGACCGCCAGCCCCTTCACCAGGCCCGCGCCGGGCAGGCCGCGCTCGCTGGTGCCGCCGGCCGCGCCGCCGTGCTCGCTGGGGTCGCTCATGTCGACCATCCTGCCCTGTGGCCCCGGCGCGCGCGACCACCACCCGTGGGTGTGCGGCGATCGACGCACTGAACGGGGTCTACACCGGGACCGGGCGGTGGACGAAGTTCGTCGACACCGGCGAGCCCCTCCCGATCAACCGGATCAGGCCCCGGGCGCGCTGATGCCGCCGGTCGGCGGGAGCATCTCGACGCCGAGCTGCTGAAGCAGCTGGAACAACTCGTTGCAGCTCCACACCTCGACGATCCGGCCCGCCGCGTCGAAGCGCAGGAACGTCGCCCCGGAGTAACTGACCACCTGCCCGGTCGGCGGCACCGGCCCGAACTGCCCGACGTGCGTGCCGGCCGCCCGCCAGTGCACGGCCACCCGCTCGCCGGCCGCCACCACGTCCACGATCTTGTAGCGCAGGTCCGGGAAGGCCGCCCGCCGCTCCCGGTGCCAGGCCAGCGTCGCCTCCGGCCCGGTGCCGCCCAGCCCCGGGCACTCCTCGGCGATCAGCTCGTACGCGGACTCCTCCCGGCGGGCGTTCCACACGTCGGCGATGAAGCGCCGGGCCGCCGCCTCCACATCCGTCATGCCGGCAGGTTAGCCGCCCCCGACGCCGTCGCCGGTCGCGGCGGGGCGTGCATGACGCCGCCCACGGTCGGGTTGGTCGCCGGCGCGCGGAGCGGACGGGGGATCCGCGAGGATGGGGACGAGACGGCAACCGCACCGGGAGGGCGACGTGGGCGAGGAAACAGGCGGGAAGTATGTCGAGCCGGGCGGCGAGTTCACCCGGGACCAGCGGTACATCGCCACCCGGATCACCGCGGGCGGGCGGGACGGGTACCCGGTGGAGCCGGGCCGGTACCGGCTGGCGGTCAGCCGGGCCTGCCCGTGGGCCAACCGCCTGATCATCGTGCGGCGGCTGCTCGGGCTGGAGGAAGCCATCTCGATGGCGGTGGCCGGCCCCACCCACGACGCCCGCAGCTGGACCTTCGACCTCGACCCCGACGGGCGGGACCCGGTGCTCGGCATCGAGCGCATCCAGGATGCGTACTTCAAGCGCTTCCCCGGCTACGAGCGGGGCATCACCGTGCCGGCGATCGTCGACGTGCCGACCGGGCAGGTCGTGACCAACGACTACGCGCAGATGAGCCTCGACCTGTCCACGCAGTGGGGCGCGTACCACCGCGAGGGCGCGCCACAGCTCTACCCCGGCCACCTGCGGGCGCAGATCGACGAGGTCAACGACGTGGTGTTCCGGGACGTCAACAACGGCGTCTACCGGTGCGGCTTCGCCGGCAGCCAGGAGGCGTACGACAAGGCGTACCACCGGCTGTTCGACCGGCTGGACTGGTTGTCCGGGCGGCTGACCGACCAGCGCTACCTGGTCGGCGACACCATCACCGAGGCGGACGTGCGGCTCTTCACCACGCTGGTCCGCTTCGACCCGGTCTACCACGGCCACTTCAAGTGCAACCGGCAGAAGCTGAGCGAGATGCCGGTGCTCTGGGCGTACGCCCGGGACCTGTTCCAGACCCCCGGGTTCGGCGACACCATCGACTTCGACCACATCAAGCGGCACTACTACGAGGTGCACCGGGACATCAACCCGACCGGGATCGTCCCCCTCGGCCCCGACCTGTCCGACTGGATCACCCCGCACGGCCGGGAAGTTCTCGGCGGCCGCCCCTTCGGCGAGGGCACGCCGCCACCGCCGCCGGCCGAGCCCGTCGATCCCGCGCACACCCCGCTGCGCTGACCGGCCCCGCCTCAGCTGACGGGCCCAGCCTCAGCTGTTAACAAGGGGCCCCTGCTCTACCGCAGGCGTTAACAAGGTGCCCTTCCTTCGCTGTCAGAGGGCGATGCGGACGGCGGCCGTGAGGACCAGCTGCGCGAGGGAGGCCGGCACCAGCACCAGCCAGCAGAGCCGCTGGAGCTGGTCCTCGCGCAGCCGTGGGTAGGACACCCGGAGCCAGATGATCACGAACGCCACGGCGAAGACCTTGAGCAGGGTCCAGAGCCAGCCCAGCTGGTCGTCGGCGAACGGGCCCTGCCAGCCGCCGAGGAACAGCACCGTGGTCAGCGCCGCGATCACCACGATGCCGACGTACTCGGCGAGCAGGAAGAACGCGAAGCGGAGACCCGTGTACTCGGTCATGTACCCGAAGACCAGCTCCGAGTCCGCCACCGGCATGTCGAACGGGGGCCGGCGGATCTCGGCCAGACCGGCGACGAAGAAGATGATCATCGCGGGCGCCTGCCAGAGCAACCACCACGGCTGCCACGCCTCGACGATGCCGGAGAGGCTGAGCGTGCCCGCCGCCATCGCCACCGAGGCGGCGGCCAGCACCAGCGGCAGCTCGTAGCCGAGCAGCTGGGCGGCCCCACGCAGCCCGCCGAGCAGGCTGTACTTGTTGGCCGACGCCCAGGCCGACATGAGCACCGCCACCACCCCGACGCCGACCACGGCCAGCACGAAGAACAGGCCGATGTCCAGCGGCTGCCCGACCAGGTCGTTCGGGCCGAGCGGGATGACCAGCAGCACCAGCAGATAGGGCACCAGGGCCACCGCCGGCGCCAGCCGGAACACGGCCCGGTCCGCCTCACGCGGGGTGATGTCCTCCTTCTGCACGAACTTGACCCCGTCGGCCACGAGCTGCGCCCAGCCGTGGAAGCCGCCCGCGTACATCGGGCCCAGCCGGCCCTGCATGTGCGCCATCACCTTGTGCTCGGCCTGCCCCACCAGCAACGGCAGGGTGAGGAACGCGACCAGCACGCCGCCCACCCGCAGCACCAGCTCCACCCAGAGCGGCATCAGGCCGCACCCCCGTCGTCGTCGGTCCGGTCGCCACGCGCCGGCGGGTCCGCGACCGGGCCGCCCGGGCTCGCGCCGGCCGCGGGTTGGTCGGGCGCGGCCGGGCCGTCGGCGGTGCCGGCGGGCCGGGGAGTACGCGCCGGACGGGCCCCCTGGGCAGGCCGCGCCGGCCGCTCACCGGCCGGTCTGGCCGGGGTGCCGCCGCGCGGGCCCTCCCCCGCCCCGCCCGCTCCGGCAGGGGTGGGCGTGGTGCCCCACTCGCCCGGAGCGGGCACGCCCGGCGGGCGGATGGGCCGGCGGCCACCGCCGGCCTCGGACTCGCCCGGTTCCTTCGCGCCCGGCCACGGCTTGGCCACCCGGGAGGCGAGCACGAACTCCTTGCGCAGCGGGTGGCCCTCGAACTCGGGCGGCAGCAGCAGCGGTCGCAGCTCGCCGTGGCCGGCGAAGCCGATGCCGAACATCTCGTGCGTCTCCCGCTCGTGCCAGGCGGCACCCGGGTAGACGTCGACCACCGAAGCCACCGTGGCCGCGCTGCGGGGCAGTCGGGTGCGCAGCAGCACGCCGTGCCGCAGCCGGGTCGACCAGAGGTGCGCCACCACGTCGAAGCCCTCGGCCAGCTCGTCCACCGCGGAGAGCCAGTCGAAGAAGTCGCAGGCCAGCTCGGCGTCGTCGCGGGCGGCGCAGAGCGCGTCCCGCCAGCTCGCCGGCGGCACGTCGACGGTGGCCCGGGCGTACCGCTGCCCGCCGGAGACCGACGGGGTCGCCTCGACCGGCGCGAGCAGCGCGACCAGCCGAGCGCCGACCTCTTCGGGAGTCATGCCGTTGATCCTAGGGCCTGTGTGGAGGTCCCCGTTCGCGCCGAGGTGGAGTCCTGGCACCGACGATCTGCCGGCTTTGCGGGCGGCCCGGTGCTCGGCGGTGAAAGATGGGAGGCGTGCGCGCTGTCACTGTGAAACCCGGAGTCGCCAACTCGCTGAGCCTCGTCGAGGATCAGCCCGAGCCGGCGCCCGAGGAGGGCGCCGTCCTGGTCGAGTCGCTGGCGGTGGGGATCTGCGGCACCGACCACGAGATCATCGCCGGCGAGTACGGCGAGGCGCCGCCCGGCGCGGACCGCCTGATCATCGGGCACGAGTCGTTGGGCCGGGTGCTGGAAGATCCGACCGGCACCGTGCAACCCGGCGACCTGGTGGCCGGGATCGTCCGGCACCCCGACCCGGTGCCCTGCCCCAACTGCGCGGTGGGCGAGTGGGACATGTGCCGCAACGGGCAGTACACCGAGCACGGCATCAAGGCGCTGCCGGGGTTCGCCCGCGATCGTTGGCGCATCGAGCCCCAGTTCGCGGTCCGGCTCGACCCGGCGCTGGCCCGGGTCGGCGTGCTGCTCGAACCGACCAGCGTGGTGGCCAAGGCGTGGGACCACATCGAGCGGATCGGCCACCGGGCCGAGTGGCAGCCACAGACGGTTCTGGTGACCGGCGCGGGGCCGATCGGGCTGCTGGCGGCGCTGCTCGCCACCCAACGCGGGCTCGCCGTACACGTGCTGGACCGGGCGACCTCGGGGCCGAAGCCGGAGCTGGTCGCCGCGCTCGGCGCCTCGTACCACACGGTGCCGGTCAACGACCTGCCCTTCGAACCGGACGTGGTGGTCGAGTGCACCGGCGCCCCGACGGTGGTCATCGACGTGATGTGCAAGGCGGCACCGACCGGGATCGTCTGCCTGGCCGGGGTGTCCAGCGGCGGCCGGAGCATCGACTTCGACGCCGGCGCGCTCAACCGGGCGCTGGTGCTGGAGAACAACGTGGTCTTCGGCTCGGTGAACGCCAACCGGCGGCACTGGAGCATGGCCGCTCAGGCGCTCAGCCGCGCCGACCAGTCCTGGCTGGAGTCGCTGCTCACCCGGCGGGTGCCGGTCGAGCGGTACGCCGAGGCGTACGCCGCCGAGCAGGGCGACATCAAGGTGGTGCTGGAGTTCGGCTCCTGAACGGCGGGCCGACCGGTCAGATGCCGGGCAGCCGGCCGTTGCGGAACAGGTCCACGAAGAGCTGGTGGTCCTGCCGGGCGCGCACCCCGTACGCGTGCGCGAACTCCACCAGGTGGGTGACGAAGCCCGGCTCGTCGCGCTCCACCGCGGCCACGATCGCCTCCTCGGTGGAGTAGTCCACCAGGTCGTGGCTGGACTCGTCGTCGGCGACCGAGTGCATCCGCGCCACCGCCCGGCCGAGGTCGGCGAGCACCCCGGTCAGCTCCTCCGGCTCGTTGACGTCGGACCAGTCCAGGTCGGCGGCGTACGGGGAGACCTCGGCGACGAGCTGGCCGGCCCCGTCCAGCTCGGTGAAGCCGAGCCACGGGTCGGCGTGCGCCTGCAACGCCCGCTGCGACTCGGCGGTCCGGTGACCCTGGTGCTGGAAGTAGCCGCGGACCGACTCGTCGGAGACGTACCGGGCCACCGCCGGCACCTGCGCCTGCTTCATGTAGATGACGACGTCGTTCTCCAGTGCCTGGGTGTGGCCCTCCAACAGCAGGTTGTACGACGGCAGCCCGGCCGAGCCGATGCCCACCCCCTTGCGCAGCACCACGTCCTTGATCCTCGCCGCCACCGGGCGCAGGCGGGCCGAGGCGGCGGGCAGCGTGCCCAGGTACACCTCGAAGGCGGCGAGGACCTTGTCGCGGGTGTCCCCGTCGATCTCGAAGACCCCGTCGCCGACGGAGAAGCGCCGCTCGTAGTTGTCGACGGTGGTCTGCTCGGCGAGCAGGTCGACCCGGGTGTTGAGCCGGGCCTGCTGGAGCACCCGGCGCAGGACCCCGTCGGCGTTGTCCAGGGTGATCGAGCCGATGGCGTCGTCCCCGCCGGCGGCGATCGCCCGCAGCTCGGTCAGGTACGACCGGGCGAAGCCGGCCACCAGCTCGCCGATCACCGTGTCGGAGAGCGCCTTGCTGTAGCCGAGCAGCGCGACGCTGGCCGCGAACCGCCGCAGGTCCCAGGTGAACGGTCCGACGTACGCCTCGTCGAAGTCGTTGACGTTGAACACCAGCTGCCCGGAGGCGTTCATGTACGTGCCGAAGTTCTCAGCGTGCAGGTCACCGTGGATCCACACCCGGCCGGTCCGCTCGTCCAGGAACCGGTCGTCGGCGAAGTCGCCGAGCTGGTCGGCGTAGAACAGGGCGGCGCTGCCCCGGTAGAAGGCGAAGGGTGACGCGGCCATCTTGCGGAACTTGCGGCGGAAGGCGGCCGGGTCGATCGCCATCGACGCGCCGAACTCCTCGGTCAGCACGTCGACGATGTGGGCTGACCGCCGGTCCACGGAGCTGCTCATGGTGCGCAGGCTAGCTCGCCCGGACCACCCGGGGCGTCGGGCAACCGACTGGTCCGCTCGGCCGAGGGGCTGATGCGGCTGCGGGCGTCAGCCGGCGGCGGGCGGGCGTACCGGCGGGGCGGTGAGCGAGTCGACGGAGCGCGGGGCGGCGCCGTCGCGGGGGCCGGCGTCCACCGGCGCGGCGAGCAGATCCGGGCGGGACACCCCACCGAGGCCGGACTGCTCGGCGGCGATCTTCTCCTGGAGGCGCAGGATGCCGTGCAGCAGCGCCTCCGGCCGGGGCGGGCAGCCGGGCACGTAGACGTCGACCGGGATGAGCTGGTCGACGCCCTTGGTCACCGAGTACGAGTCCCAGTAGGGGCCGCCGCAGTTGGAGCAGGCGCCGAACGAGATGACGTACTTCGGCTCCGGCATCTGGTCGTAGAGTCGTTTGATCGCAGGCGCCATCTTGTCGGTCACCGTGCCGGAGACCACCATCAGGTCGGCCTGCCGGGGGCCGTGGGCGAACGGGATCACGCCGAGCCGGATGAAGTCGTGCCGACCCATGCTGGTGGCGATGAACTCGATCGCGCAGCAGGCCAGGCCGAAGTTGAAGACCCAGAGCGAGTAGCGGCGGCCCCAGTTCAGCACGAACCGGATCGGCTCGCCGAGCACTGCCGGCAGCTGCACGAGCGTCCCCTTCCTGTCCCCCACCGGACAGTCAACCACAGCGACCGACGCCGACCCGGTGGCCGGCTGGCCCGGGCCAGGCCCCCGCGACGCGTATCCGCACCCGCCTGGATCCGCCAGGATCGATGAGAGCCGTGGCACAGTCAGCTTTCCGGCGGTCGCAACCTTCCCCGGCGTCGCGGTGTGTCACCTCTGTCGGGGGTGCCCGACGCCGCGTCCGCCACGGGGGAGAGCGAGTGAGTGTGACGAGAGACGTTCGGGCGGGTGAGCCGCCGCCGGACCAACTGCACGACGCCGGGCCCGAGCGGGCCGAGCTGAGCTTCGACGACTTCTACCACGCGCACTACCGCGGCCTGGTGATTCAGCTCGCCGCCTACACCGGGGACCGCGGCCAGGCGCAGGACCTGGTCCAGGAGGCCTTCTGCAAGGCGTTCGCGCGGTGGGACCGGGTGGCCGCCTACGACGACCCGCTGGCCTGGGTCCGCAGGGTCGCCTGGAACCTCGGCCACAACCGGTGGCGACGGCTGCGCACCGCGCAGGCCTACCTGCTGCGGCAGCGGGAGACGCACGTGGCCGGGCCGACGCCTGACCGGGTGGCGGTCGACGCGGCGCTGGCGAAGCTGCCGCCCCGGCAACGCCGGGCGGTGGTGCTGCACTATCTCGCGGACCTGACGGTGGCCGAGATCGCGGCACAGGAGCGGGTCGCCGAGGGCACGGTCAAGTCCTGGCTGCACCGGAGCCGGGCGGCGCTGGCCGGGTATCTGCGTGACACCACCGAGGGGGTG
The DNA here is from genome assembly GCF_018070045.1 of Micromonospora sp. U21. GTDB lineage: Bacteria > Actinomycetota > Actinomycetes > Mycobacteriales > Micromonosporaceae > Micromonospora. The sequence goes on along the minus strand of NZ_JAGPYK010000040.1, from coordinate 21,949 downwards.
AAAAATGTCTGAGCTGGAGCGCGTCGATCTCGCCGCGGAGTTCAGCGGGTACCGCAGCACGATGCTGGCCGAGATCGAGGTACCGGGGCCGGCGGAGGTCCGGCGGACGGTACGCCGGCGACGGCGCCGCCACCTCGCCACGGCCGGAGCGGTGGCGGTGGCGCTGCTGGGCGGCCCGGCCGTCGGGTACGCGGCCCTGGACCGCCCCGATTCGCCACCCGGGCCGGTGGACCCCACCCCCAGCGTGACCGCGAGTCGCACGCCGAGCGCCTCGCCGAGCCCCACCGGCACGCCCTCGGCGACCACCGTCAACCCGACCCGGCCCACGGCTGCGGACGGGCGGATCAGCCGCGCCCAACTGCTCGCCGCACGGGTCGACCTGCCGGCCTGGCGATCGGGGCCACCCGACTGCCCGGTGAGCGGAGTCCGGTTGGTCGGCGACCCGGGCACCGCCAAGGAGGGAACGAACGCCCTCGAGGCGATCGATTACGCCGACGTCGACGGCGACGGTGCGACCGAGACCGTGGCCATGCTGCTGTGCTCGTTCGGCAGCGGTGGACCGCAGCAGGTCGTCGCGTTCGATCGGGACGAGGCAGGCAGGATCGTCACGATCGGCCGGGTGGTGGCCACCAGCCGCGAGAAGCCACAGTGGTTGACCGGGCTGGACGGGCGCTCCGACGGCACCGTCCGAGTGGAGGTGGCCGACCTGCACCCGGGCGGTGGCTGGCCGGGCGAGTGGTCGCAGCGGCAGTGGCGCGGATACCGCTGGACGGGCGAGCGGTTCTCGCAGGTCGAGGGGCCGACGTCGTTCGGACCCAACCCGTACTCCACCGACCTGGCGGTGACCGCGCAGGATCTCGTCCTGGCCGACGACCCCACCGACGGTTCCCTGGTCGGCGCGGTGCAGGTGCGGATCCGCAACCTCGGGGACCGGCGCGCCGACGAGGTCCTCCTCGAGCTGGATCTGCCGGCATCCCTCGCGCCGGACGGCCCCGCCTGGGACGACTGCGGGCCGGACGCCGGGGAGTACCGGCCCCCGCTGCGGTGCCGACTGGGTCCGATCAAGCCGAACGGCGAGCTGACGGTGCGCCTCGGCGTGCGACTGTCCCCGGGCGCCGAGCTGCCACCGGGCACGGCGCCGGTGCGCGGCACGGCAGCCGGCCCCGGCGGGCACTACCTGATCGACCCGGTCATCGCGAACAACGAGGACACCATCGCCTATCGGTGAGCGTCGGTGGGGGTGACGGCGGGGCCGCCACCCCCACCGGTCACCAGGCCGGCCGTTGCAGCAGGCCGACGAACTCCACCAGCAGCCGCTCGCGCAGCGCCGGCGGCGCGGCGTCGAGCAGCGTGTTCACCAGCGCCATCCGCTCCGGCAGCGGCGCGGCGGTCGACCCGCCATCCGGGCCCGAACCCTCGACGGGTTCGGCGCCCAGGCCCAGTCCGGCGGCCAGGCCCGCCACCAGCTCCGGGGTCAACGCGTCCGGAGTGAGGGCGCCGGCCAGGGCGGCCAGATCCGCGGGCAGCCGGACCGGGCCGGCCGCCCGGGCCGCGGCCACCGCGTCGGCCAGATCCGGCCCGAACTCGGCAACCCGCGGCGCGACCGCGGCGGTCACCGTGAGGTGCACGCTGGCCGGCAAGCCGGCGTACGACAGCTGGGGCTGGGTGTACCAGCCGCGTGCCGTCAGCTCGTCGACCAGGACGAACAGGTCCGGGCCGCCCTCGGTGGCGGTGAAGCAGACCACGGTCGACTCCGGCTCGGCCATCAGCCGCAACCCGTCGACCCCGCGCACGGCGGCGGCCAGTCCGACCACCGCGTCCCGGGTGCGTTCGGCCAGTGCCAGGTATCCGACGTCGCCGAGGTGCCGCAGGGTCGCGTACGCGGCGGCGATCGGCCCGCCCGAGCGGGTGGACGCGATCACCGGATTGATCATGGTGTAGCCGGGCCAGTCCGCGTACGCGAAGTACTGCGGGGCGCGCAACGTGGCATCCCGGTGCAGCAGCACCGACACCCCCTTCGGCGCGTACGCGTACTTGTGCAGGTCCACCGAGATGGAGGTGACCCCGGGTACGGCGAAGTCGAACGGCGGCACCGGCTCACCGAGCCGGCGCAGGTACGGCAGGGTCCAGCCGCCGAAACAGGCGTCCACGTGGCAGCGCACCCCGGCGCGGGCCGCCGCAGCGGCGATCTCCGCGACCGGGTCCACCACCCCGTGCGCGTACGACGGCGCGGAGCAGGCCACCAGCACCGTCTCCGGGCGGATAGCCGCGGCCATCGCGGCCGGGTCGGGGCGCAGCGTGTCCGGGGAGACCGGCACCACGTCGAGCGCCACCCGCAGGTAGTGCGCCGCCTTGGCGAACGCCGCGTGCGCGCTCGCCGGCACCACGATCCTCGGTGCGACCTGCTCCGGGTGGGCGTCCCGGGCCGCCTTGACCGCGAGGATCAGTGACTCGGTGCCGCCGCTGGTGACGCTGCCGACGACGTCCGGCGCGGTCGTGCCCGGTCCACCGCCGAGCACCCGGCCGGCTGCGGCGACCAGCGCGTTCTCCATGGCCAGCAGGGACGGGAACGCGGTCGGGTCCAGCCCGTTGACGTGCGCGCTCTCGCGGTGCGCGGCGGCCGCCAACTCGTCCAGCCCCGGCACCGCCGGGTCGTACACGTACGCGAACAGCCGCCCGCCGTGCGTGGGCCGATCGCCCGCCCGCAACTGCCGAACCTCCGCCAGCACGACATCCGCCGCAACCCCGTCGGCGGACAGCGCCCCGGCCCCAATCCTGTCTTCGTCGATCATGGACTCGCGGTGCCCTTCTTGTGGTGGTCAGCGGCTTTCATCCCCCACCACAACTCCATGGTCGACGCGTCGGTCGTGCGTGGCCGCGGCGAGGAGGGCGGGGGTGAGGGTGTAGCGGCGGAGCAGGAGGACCGGAGGGCCTACCAGGAGGGCCGGTAGGACGGTGAAGCCGAGCAGGACGCCGAGGCGGGCGAGGTCGGACTGCGCGGCCGCCGTGCCGGTGTCGGAGGAGACGTAGCCGGACAGCTGGAGCACCAGACCGTAGATGCCCGGGCCGAGTGCCAGGCCGAAGGTCTCCCCGGCGGTCCAGACGCCGGTGAACACGCCCGCCTGCCGCCGGCCGGTGCGCGCCGTGTCGTACGCGATGCAGTCCGGCAGCATGGCCAGTGCGAACACCTGCTGCCCGGCGTACCCGACGCCGATCACCGCGACCAGCAGGTAGACCGCGACCGGCGGCAGCACCGGCGCGGCGACCAGGGCGAGCGCCCCGGCGGCGAGGATCAGCGCGGCGGCGACCAGGCCGGCCCGCTTGCCCAACCGGGCGCCGACCCGGGTCCAGATCGGCATCACCAGCAGCGCCGGTCCGACGAAGCAGACGAAGAGCAACGTCGGCCCGCTCTGCTCGTCGCGCAGGATCTGCCCGGCGAAGTAGTTGACCCCGGCCAGGATGGTCGCCACCCCGGCGGACTGCACCACGAAGCAGATCAGCAGCGCCCGGAACGGCCGGTTGGCACCGGCGACGGCGAGCTGGGCGCGCAGTGTCGGCTCACTGCCGCCCACCGTGCCGGTCGGCGCCGACCGGGTGCCGAGAAACGCGCCGAGAGCGCCGAGAGCGATCAGGACCGCCACGAACAGCCCCATCCACCGGTGCCCGGGCACACCGTCGCCGCCAGCGGTCACCACCAGCGGGGCGACCGCGCCGGAGACCAGGATGGCCAGCGCCAGCACGGCGATCCGCCAGGTCATCAACCGGGTGCGTTCGGTGTAGTCATCGGTCAGCTCGGCCGGCATCGCCACGTACGGCACCTGGAAGAAGGCGAACGCGGTGGCGGTGGCCAGGAAGGCGAACGCCACGTACGCCGCGGCGGCGGGACCACGGTCGAACGGCGCGGCGAAGATGGCCGCGAAGAGCACGGCGAGCGCGAGACCGGCGACGAGCAGGTACGGCCGGCGGGCACCCCAGCGTGACCGGGTGCGGTCGGAGATCCGCCCGGCGACCGGGTTGACCAGCACGTCCCATGCCTTGGGCAGCAGCACCAGCAGGGCCGCCACCCCGGCGGCCACGCCCAGCGTGTCGGTCAGGTACGGCAGCAGCAGCAGCCCGGGCACGGTGCCGAACGCGCCGGTGGCCAGGGAGCCGAGCGCGTATCCGGCGTGCACCGACCGGGGCAGTTGGCCGGCGGCTGGCGAGCCGGCATCACCCGGCGGCGGGTTCATGGGGCCGAATGTTACTCACGTTATGGCGGAGGTCACATCCCCTCCTCCGGCGACCAACCCGCCATCGCGATGTCCACACCCTCGCCGCGCAGCGGCGCCCCCTCGGCCCGCAGCCGGGCGCGCGCCTCCCGCTCGTGCCCCGGGGGCAGCCGGCCGCTGGAGGTGACCACCCGGTGCCAGGGCACCGAGCCGCCGTGCCGGGCCATGATGCTGCCCACCAGCCGGGCCGAGGCACGGCCGGAGCGCTCGGCGAGCGCGTCGGCGACCCCGCCGTACGACATCACCCGGCCCTCCGGAATCCGCTCGACCAGGTCGAGGACCGCCTCGACGTACTCGTCAGGTGTCACAGTCGGCCACGATATGGGAACGCAACCGGGCGGCGCCGCACCGACCACGCAGAATGGGCGGGTGCGCGACGCAGTCACGGCGGCCCGACGGGTCGTCGTCAAGATCGGGTCCTCCTCGTTGACCACAGCCACCGACGGGCTGGCCGACGAGCGGGTCGACGCGCTGGTCGACACCCTCGGGCGCCTCGCCACCGAGGGGCGCGAGGTGGTGCTCGTCTCCTCGGGCGCGATCGCCGCCGGCCTGGCCCCACTCGGGCTGACCCGACGCCCGCGCGACCTGGCCACCCAGCAGGCCGCCGCCAGCGTCGGGCAGGGCCTGCTGATCGGCCGGTACGCGGCCGCCTTCGCCCGGCACGGGCTGACCGTCGGGCAGGTGCTGCTCACCGTCGACGACGTGACCCGGCGGGCGCACTACCGCAACGCGTACCGCACCCTGCGCAAGCTGCTCGACCTGCGCGCGGTGCCGATCGTCAACGAGAACGACACGGTGGCCACCGAGGAGATCCGGTTCGGCGACAACGACCGGCTGGCCGCCCTGGTGGCCGCGCTCGTGCACGCCGACCTGCTGGTGCTCCTCTCCGACGTGGACGCGCTCTGGACCGGTGACCCGACCCGACCCCGCTCCACCCGGATCAGCGAGGTCCGCGACGAGAACGACCTCGCCGGGATCACCATCGGCGGGGCCGGGCGGTCCGGGGTCGGCACCGGCGGCATGGTGACCAAGGTCGAGGCGGCCCGGATCGCCACCGGCTTCGGCATCCCGGTGGTGCTCACCGGCGCCGACCTGGCCGCCCCGGCGCTGGCCGGAGAGCCGGTCGGCACGCTGTTCCACCCGCAGCGACAGCGCCCGGCGGCCCGACTGTTCTGGCTGGCCCACGCCACCTCGCCACGAGGGCGGCTGCACCTCGACCCCGGCGCGGTGGCCGCCGTCGTCGGGCGGCGCAAGTCGCTGCTGCCGGCCGGCATCACCGCCGTCGACGGGACGTTCACCGCCGGGGACCCGGTCGACCTGGTGGACGCCGGCGGCGCCCCGGTCGCGCGCGGGCTGGTCAACTACGACGCGGTGGAGCTGCCCGGGCTGCTCGGTCGCTCCACCTCCGAACTCGCCGCGGCGCTCGGCCCGGCGTACGAGCGGGAGGTCGTCCACCGCGACGACCTCGTCCTGCTGTAAGCAAGGGCACCTTGTTAACGCCTGGCGTTGTACAAGGGAGCCTTCCCAACGCGAGGAGTGACCGATGAGCGTGACCGAGCAGGCCCGGCGGGCCCGGGCGGCGGCGGAGACGCTGGCCGTGGCGACGCGTACCGCCAAGGACGCCACGCTGGCCGCGATGGCCGACGCGCTGGTGGCGCGTACACCGGAGATCCTGGCCGCGAACGCGACGGACCTGGCGGCCGGCCGGGACGCCGGGCTGAGCGCGGCCGTCCTGGACCGACTCGCCCTCGACGCGGGCCGGGTGGCCGGCATCGCCGACGCGCTGCGCCAGATGGCTGCGCTGCCCGACCCGGTCGGCGAGGTGGTCCGCGGCTCGACCCTGCCCAACGGGCTGGAGCTGCGCCAGATCCGGGTGCCGTTCGGGGTGGTCGGCATCATCTACGAGGCGCGCCCCAACGTGACCGTGGACGCCGCCGGGATCTGCCTGAAGTCCGGCAACGCGGCGCTGCTGCGCGGGTCGTCGTCGGCCGCGCATTCCAACGCCGCGCTCGTCGCGGTGCTGCGTGACGCGGTCGCCGGGGCCGGGCTGCCGGCCGACGCGGTGCAACTGCTCGACGCCAGCTCCCGCGAGTCGGTCAAGGAGCTGATGCGCGCCCGGGGGCTGGTCGACGTGCTGATCCCGCGCGGCGGAGCGTCGCTGATCCGCACCGTGGTCGAGGAGTCGACCGTCCCGGTGATCGAGACCGGGGTCGGCAACTGCCACGTCTACGTGGACGCCGCCGCCGACGTGGCGCAGGCCGTGGCGGTGACGCTGAACGCCAAGACGCAGCGCCTCTCCACCTGCAACACCGCCGAGTCGCTGCTGGTGCACGCGGGCGTCGCCGACGCGTTCCTGCCGCCGATGCTGGCCGCGTTCGCCGAGGCCGGGGTGACCGTGCACGGCTCGCCCGAGGTCACCCGATACTCCGCCGCCGTGGTCCCGGCCACCGAGGAGGACCACGCCACCGAGTACCTCTCGGCGGACATCTCCGTCGCGGTCGTCGACTCGCTCGACGCGGCGGTCGCGCACATCCGGCGGTACGGCACCGGGCACACCGAGGCGATTCTCACCGACTCGGCGAGTGCGGCGCGGGAGTTCGTCGCCCGGGTGGACGCGGCGGCGGTGATGGTGAACGCCTCGACCCGGTTCACGGACGGGGGCGAGTTCGGTTTCGGCGCGGAGATCGGCATCTCGACGCAGAAGCTGCACGCCCGGGGCCCGATGGGCCTGCCCGAGCTGACCAGCACCAAGTACGTGGTCACCGGGGCCGGGCACCTGCGCTAGCCCGCGCCGGGCCGGCCGCGCCTCAGCGGAGCGCCGTCGGGCCGGCCGCGCCTCAGCTGTGCGCGGCTCGCCGGCCGGGCCTCAACTGAGCGTCTCCGGCCGGCACGCCCGGATGGCGGACAGCGTGGAGTGCACGTCGAACTGGTGCCCGTCGTCGCTCTCCCAGCCGCCGTCACTGCGCTGCGTCTCGGTCAGGCGGCGCAGGGCCCGCACCATGATCCAGTCCTGCGGGTCGATGCCGACCCGGCGCAGCGTGGCCGCCAGCCAGGCCACGTCCCCCGGGGACATCTTCGGCATCCGCTCGGCGAGCACCACCTGGATCCGCGCCGACTCCTGGAACATGTCCTGCCGCTGCAGCACGGCCGCGCTCAGCCAGCCGGCGGCGAGGAATGACGGCCAGCTGCCGTCCGGGCGCAGCCGCGCCGCGAGTGAGTGGGCGGCCGCCTGCACCACCCCCGCGTACACCCCACCGACCCGGTGATCGAGCGGACCCGCGGCACGGGCGTCCAGGCCGGCCACGGTGAGCCAGAAGCCGGCGTTGGCGGTGAGGAACAGCCCTGCCTCCGGGTCGCCGGGGCGGGCCCACTCCGGAGCCGAGCCGGCCAGCGTCGGATCCTCGTCCCAGCCGCCGTCGGCCTGCTGGCGCGAGGCCAACCAGTCCAGTGCCCGGCGGGCGGCGGGACGACCGAGCGCGCCCAGGTCGTCCAGCTCGGCGAGCCGGAAGCAGGTGGCGTCGATCGAGGCGATCTCGCCGCCCCAGGTCGCCGGCCAGCCGCCGTCGGGTGCCTGGCCGACTTCAGCCGTCTCCAGCAGCTCGTCGGACACCGACGTGCCGTTGCGCAGCCAGGAGAGGCGGGCACGCTCCACCGCGTCCCCGTGCGCCACGACGAACCCGATCGCGGCATCCAAGTCGACCACGGCGGGAACGCTACCTGCGCAGACGCGTCACCGCCTCGGGGAATCGGCCAGCCGGGGATGGCTGCGTCGCTGCCGGCTCCGGACCCCTTGGAGGCGTCTGCGTCGATTCGCTGGCGCATCCCGGCCCGCAGGCGCGGCCACCCGGGCGGGAGCCGGGGCAGCGGTGTCCGCAGCCCCGGCTCCGGCCGGTCAGTACGCGGGCAGCGCCGGGTCGATCTGCTTGATCCAGGAGAGCACGCCGCCCTGCACGTGCACGGCGTCGCGGAACCCGGCCGCCTTGAGCGAGGCGAGCGCCTCCGCCGAGCGGACGCCGGACTTGCAGTGCAGCACGATCTGCCGGTCCTGCGGCAGCTGGGCCAGCGCCTCACCGGAGATGATGTCGCCCTTGGGGATCAGGGTGGCGCCGGGGATCCGGACGATCTCGTACTCGGCCGGCTCCCGGACGTCGACCAGGAAGATGTCCTTGCCGGCGTCCTGCCACTCCTTGAGCTCCAGCGCGGTGATGGTCGAGTCGACCGTCGCCTCCTGGGCCTCCTCGGAGACCGCGCCGCAGAAGTCCTCGTAGTCCTCCAGCAGGTCGGTGACCGTCGGGTTCTCGCCGCAGAGCGCACAGTTCGGGTCCTTGCGGACCTTGATCTTGCGGTATTCCATCTCCAGCGCGTCGTAGACCATCAGCCGGCCGACCAGCGGCTCGCCGATGCCGGTGAGCAGCTTGATCGCCTCGTTCACCTGGATCGAGCCGATCGACGCGCAGAGAACGCCGAGCACGCCTCCCTCGGCGCAGGACGGAACCATGCCGGGCGGCGGCGGCTCCGGGTAGAGGCACCGGTAGCAGGGGCCGTGCTCGGCCCAGAACACCGACGCCTGGCCGTCGAAGCGGTAGATCGACCCCCAGACGTACGGCTTGCCGAGCAGAACCGCAGCGTCGTTGACCATGTACCGGGTGGCGAAGTTGTCGGTGCCGTCGACGATCAGGTCGTACTGGGCGAAGATCTCGCGGACGTTCTCCCGGTCCAGCGCGGTGTTGTGGATCTCCACGTTGACCAACGGGTTGATCTCGCGGATCGACGAGGCGGCGGACTCGGCCTTGGACCGGCCGACGTCGGACACGCCGTGGATGATCTGGCGCTGGAGGTTGGACTCGTCGACGGTGTCGAAGTCGATGATGCCGAGCGTGCCGACCCCGGCCGCGGCGAGGTACAGCAGGGCCGGTGAGCCGAGGCCACCGGCGCCGACACAGAGCACCCGGGCGTTCTTCAACCGCTTCTGCCCGGCCACCCCGACGTCCGGAATGATCAGGTGGCGGGAGTAGCGGCGGATCTCGTCAACTGTCAGCTCGGCGGCGGGCTCGACGAGCGGGGGCAACGACACGGTGGACTCCCCGGGATCGGCGGTGTGAACCGCGCCATTGTTGCTCGCCGGCCCCCTGTTCGGCCATGAGGGAGGACACGTGGCCCGCGATGCGGGAGGGGAATAGCCGACGACCGGGTCGATCAGGGGACGATGTCCCCCGCGTAGCGACGACCGTCGAGGTAGGGCCAGGCGTTGGCGACGCAGCCCTCCAGGCCGTACGTCTGCTGCTGCATCACCGGCGCCGGCTGGCCCGGGCCCGGACAGGCCTCGTGCTCCTCGCCGAACTCGTGGCCGACCTCGTGGTTGATCACATAGGTCTGGTAGGTCTCCAGCGGGGCGCCGTAGTCGGGGACCGCCTCCAGCCAGCGGGCCAGGTTGATGATGACCTGGCCGGGGAGCCGGCAGGAGGTGTAGCGCTCGGTGGTCAGCCCGCCCTCGGCGCACATCCGCTCAGACGTGACCGGGGTGGCGAGGTAGATGGTGAAGTCGGCGGCACCGGCGTCGGCCACCCGCTGCACCCGCAGCTCGCCGGAGGCGATCCAGCTACGCGGGTCGGCCAGCACCTCGTCCACCCTGGCGGCGAAGGCGCCGGCGTCCTGGCCGGTGCCGCGTTCGACCGCGACCCGGTAACGGCGCAGCGGCCCGTCCTCGCCGTGCACCACGGTCCCGCCGTCGGCCGCGATGAACCGTCCCGCGCCGACCGACGGGTAGCTGGTGGGTGCCGGGTGCGCGCCCACACCACCGCCATTACCCATCCGGCCGTGGGTGACGGGTGGCGCCTCGGCGGACGTCTCGCCGCCCCGGGTCACCGTCACTCCGGCGGCGACGGCGAGCAGAAGCAGGCCGAGCAGCACGCTGCGACGGCGTCGTCGGTACATCCGAACCAACACGGGCCGCCCGTCCCGGGCCCGGTACGCCGACCGGCCGGACGGGCCGGACGGCCGGGGCGGGCCGTAAGGGGACGACGGCGTCATGACGTCGAGCCTGCCAGATTAATCGGGCATCTCCTCGTCTTTGCCGCTATTGATGCAAAGCGCCTGATCGCGACGGTGATTCGACCGTGTCGAACCGGCGGTCAGAGCGCCGGGCCGGCGTAGCGGCGACCCTCGACGTACGGCCACGGATTGACCCTGCACCCGTTGAGGAAGAGGGTCTGCTGCATCATCACCGGGGCCGGCCGGCCGGCGCCCGGGCAGCGCTCGTGCCGGTGCCCGAGCTGGTGGCCCACCTCGTGGTTGACCACGTACGTCCGATAGACCGCCAGCGGCACGCGGGCCGCGACGAAGTGCGGCACGGACAGCCGCCACCGGTCCAGGTTGATGATCACCTTGCCGGGCGCCCGGCAGGAGGTGTACGGCCGGCCGCCGACCCGGATGTCCACCCCACCATCGGCGCACATCCGGCCCGCCGTGCGGGCGGTGGCCAGGTAGACGGTGAAGTCACGGGCCGCGTCCCCGGGCACCTGCTGCAACCTCAGCCGCCCGCTGTCGACCCAGCTGCCCGGCCCGGCGAGTGCCGTCTGGACCGCCTGCCCGAACGCGACCGGATCCTCTGCACTGCCCGACTCGACCGCCACCCGGTACCGCCGCAGCTCACCCGCGCGGCCCAGCACCGGCCCGGTGCGATCGTCGTAGCCGAACCGGCCCGTGCCGGCCGTCGGCACAGCCCCGGACAGCCGCAGCACCGGAGGTGGGCTCGACGGGGCGACAGGCGACCCGGACGGCGACGGGTCGGCCGACGGCGGCAGCGGTGCGGCCAGCAGCGGCGGCGATCCGGTGATTTCATCGGCGGCCAGCCGGTCGGCGCCAGGATGCCCGCCCGGCCCCTCGGCGATCACGGTCACCACCGCGCCGATGGCCAGCACGACCGCCACCAGCTGAGCGAGCAGTGCGAGTCGTCGCCGACGGCGACCAGGGTGGTGGGAGGACGTGCGCATCCGGCTCAGCCTGCCAGATCAGGCCGCCTGGCGGTCTCCTCCGTTTCGGCGAGTAGGCCGACCACCGCCCGAGCGACCAGTCGAGGCACTTCCAGCTGCGCCACGTGGCCGACGCCGTCGAGCATCAGCAGCCGGCTGTCCGGGATGGCCCGGGCGGTCTGCGGCGCGACCCGCACGTCGACCAGCCGGTCCTGCCGACCGCCCACCACCAGGGTCGGCGCGCGCACCGCCCGGGCGAGCCGCCACAGCGAGCCCGGCCCCGGCAGGTACGCCCGCAGGAAGCTGGAGACCAGCCCACGGAACGTCCGGACGTACGCGGCGGCGTAGTGCTCCGCCTCGTAGCGCACCCGGATCTCCTCCAGGGCCTCGGCCCGACGCTGCGCGCAGATCCGGCTGAGGTCGGCGACGCAGGCCTCCAACACCTGCTGGGCCATCACCTCCGGGGCGAGCTGGGTGAGCCGCCGGGCGACCAACCGTTCGCCCCCGGGAATGGCCAGCACCGGCAGCAGGCGTCCCTGCAACGAGCGACGGAAATCCAGGAACGGCAGCGCCGGAGAGATCAGTGTGAGGGTGCGGACCAGGTCGGGCCGGAGCCCGGCCACCTGGACCACGACCGCACCGCCCAGCGAGTTGCCGAACAGGTGCACCGGACCCCGACCGGAGTGCTCGATCCAGCGGACGACCAGATCGGCGAAGGCCGGCACGGTGTAGCGGCGGCCCGGCTCGCTGCGGCCGAAGCCGGGCAGGTCGATGGCCTGGCCGTCCAGGCGATCAGCGAGCAGGCCGGCCAGGTCGGTCCAGTTCTGCGACGAGCCACCCAACCCGTGCACGTACAACGCCGGCTCCGCGCCGGCGGCGGTGGCCGGGGTGTCCCGCACGTACGTGAACGAGCCGTCGAGACGGACCGCCCGGCCTGGCCACGGCGGCGGAACCCGGTCCTCGGGGAGGAGATGGTCCGGCCAGAGAGTGGCGGGCTTCATCGTTCCAGTCTGCCCCGGACCACTCAGGACAGCAGCGCCTCCAGCCGACGATTCACCGCTGCCAGCGTCGCCCGGACCACGGCCTGTCGTGGATCACCGGCGACCAGGGCCGAGCCGGCGAGCTGCTCGACCCAGCCCTCGCAGACCAGCAACACCACCACGGTGGCCACCTCGCAGTTGCCGAACGGCACCACCGCCGCGTGCTCCACGAAGCAGCGCCCCCGCTCGGCGTTCTCCGCGCCGCGCAGCAACTCGTCCACCGCGGCGGCCGCGGCCACCGCGCAGAGCCGTAGGACGTAGCCGTCCACCGCCGGGCCGGTGGCGTAACCGGCGGCGCTGTCGCCGCCGGCCAGCAGCCGGACCTCCACGTTGGCGTCCAGGCCGAAGGTGCTGACCTGCACCTGGTCGATCACCACCCGCGGCCCCGGCGTGCCGCCCGTGTCCAGCGGCCGGGACGGCGCGGACTCCGTGGTGGTCACCTGACCACCGGAGTACGACGTGCCGAGCGTCGCCGGACTGCCGGTGGCCGCACCGGCGGGCGCGGCCGAGACCGAACCCGGCTCCTCCACCGTGGCGCGACCCCGGTGCGGGGCGCTCGCCCGGCGGCGGCGCGAGCCGTCCGCTTCCACCTGCTGCTCAGAGCCTGCTGGCGTGGCCTCGCCCGGGCCGCCCGGCGGTCGACCGGCCGCTGGCGACCCGGTGGCCCGCACCTCGCCGGTACGCGGTTCCGCACCGACGTCCCGCGGCTCGGCGGACCGGGGCTCCGGAGCACGCCGCTCGGCGGACCGGGACTCGACGGACCGGGACTCGGCCGCCCGGCGGCGGGCCGGCGGGGCCGGCGACGTGGGCGGGCCGGGCAGGTTCTGCGGGGCGGCGGCCAGCCCCATCCGCTCCTGCAGCAGCCGGGCCACCTGTCGGCTCACCTCGGCCGGGTCGGCACCGTCGGCCAGGTCGAGGCGGAGGCTGTGCGCTCCCGCCGGGGTACGCCGCAGGGCCGCGTCCCGCACGCCGGCGACCTCCCGAACGGCGTCCAGGATGGCGTTGACGTCGAACCCCTCGGGGCGCTCCCGTAGGGGCGCGGGTTCGTCGTCACGGCGTAGGTGGGTGGCGATCCGGGCGAGTTCCGGGGTTTCGGCGGGTGGCTCCACGGCTGGCGGCTCCGGCACGACGGGCACGTCCGGTTCCGCAGGGACGCGCTGCGGCAGCACCGCCGACGCCTGGTCCGGCAGCCGGGCGCCGTCGGCCGGGTCGGCCGGCGACGCAGGATCGGGAGCGGATCGGCGAGCCGCGTAGGGAGGAGCGCTCGTCGGGGCGGGCGCGGGTGAGGGCCGGTCGCCGCGCCCGGACCCGCTCGTGGCGGGGGCCGGGACGGCACCGGTCGAGGTCGGCGCGTTCGCGGGTGACGGGCCGGTCGCCGCCGGAGCTGCGTGGGGCGGCTCGGGGGTCTCCGGTCGGAGCCGGAACGGCGCGGTCGATCGGGTTTCCGGCCGCAGCGGGCCGGACGACTCCCCCGCGTCGCTCGCACGGGGCGTGCTCGCCGACCGGCCGGCCGGCCAGGACGGGCGCTCGGCCGGGGCCGCCGGGAGGCGTCCCTCGGACCAGTCGGCCCGCTCGGTTCGCGGCGCGCTCGCCGGAGTTGCCGGCGACCCGCCGGCCCAGTGGGGTCGCTCCGCAGCGAGCGCCGGCCCGGCCGGTGCCGGCGGTGCGTCGGCCGGCGCCGGAGGTGGTCCGGCCGGCGTCGGGGAGGCCTCGGCCGGCGGCGCGTCGGTCGGCACCGGACCGGCCCAGGACGGCCGGTCGGCCGGGGGCGCGCTGGTGGGCGCTGGTTCGCCGGCCCACGACGGACGCGCCGGCGGAGCACTGGCCGGAGCCGGGTCCGGCCCACCGGCCCAGGAGGGCCGCGCCGGCGGGGCGCTGGCCGGTGCCGGATCCGATCCACCCGCCCAGGACGGACGCGATGGCGGGGCGCTGGTCGGCACCGGATCGGATCCACCGGCCCAGGAGGGCCGGACGGCCGGCGGAGCGCCGGTCGGGGCCGGACCGGCCCAGGACGGACGCGATGGCGGGGCGCTGGTGGGCGCCGGGTCCGATCCGCCGGCCCAGGAGGGTCGGTCGGCCCGCGGGGCACTGGTCGGCTCGACCCGGGGTGCACTGGTCGGCGCGGAACTGGCCCAGGACGGCCGGTCGGCCGGTGGGCCGCTGGTCGGGGCGGGGCCGCCGGCCCAGGAAGGGCGCTCCGCCGGCTCGGCCCGGGACGACCCTGGCGGCGTGCTGGTGGGGCTCACCGCCGGTCGTCCACCGGCCCACGAGGGGCCCTCGGCCGGCACGGCCGTGCCACGCTCGGCGGCCGGTGCGGCGGGGCCACGCTCCGCTGCCGGCTCGGGCGCGGCGGCGGGCTCAGGTGCGGTGGGGGCGACCTCGTAACCGCGGGGTGGATCGGCGCGTACCGGCTCGTACGGGCGGGTCGGCTCGACGCGTGCCGGCTCGTACGGCACGTTGGGCTCGGCGACCCAGCCCGGCGCGGGCTCGTCCGGGGCCGTGCGGGGGGCCGGTTCGCCATCCTGCCGTGACCAGGGCGGCGCCCAGCCGCTGCCCCAGCTCGGGCGGTTCCAGCTCGGCCCGGACCAGTCCGGCTCGATGGCCGGCGACTCCCCGGCCCGGGTCGCGTCTCCGGCCCCGGAGCCGTCGGCGGCGCGACCCGACTCGGAGTCGTCGGCGTGCCCGGCGGCCCGGTCGGGGGTGCGTCCCGGCTCAGTCGACGCGTCCGGCGCGAGCGGGTCGCGCCAGCCGCGCGGCGCGACTGGCGGTTCGTCGGCGGCCGGCCGCTCGGCGGTGGGTGCGCGGAAACCGGGCGGGACCTCGAAGCCCGAGGCGGCGGTGCCGACGGGTGGCACCTGGACGCCGGGCGGCGCGGAGGTGGGCAGACCCGGGTCGGCCCAGCGGGCGCTGCGGCCCGCGGCGGGGTCGACGGTGGAGTGTCGGGCCGGGCCGCTGTCAGGCTCGCCCGGACCCTGCTCCTGCGGCGGCACCGGGCGTTGGGCGGGCACCACCAGCCGGTCGCCGGCCGGGTCGCGCCGGTCCTCGGCGGTCGACCCGGGCGGCGCGCTCACCGGCGCCGGGCGGCCAGCCGGTGGCTCGGCACCGGGGTGGTGGACGCCGTTGGCCTCGGCGCCCGCGTGGCGGACGCCGTTGGCGTGGCCGTTGACCCGGGCTGGCGGCCCGGAGGCACCGGGCAACCCGGCCAGGGGTGCCGGCAGGTCGCCGTGCCGGGTGGAGGACGTACGCCAACCGGACGCGGGGTCGGGCTGCCAGCGCGCCGCCGGTTCCCGGGCATCCTCGTGCTCGGCGGCCCGGGACCACCCGCCCGCCGGGGGCGCCCACCCGCCGCCGGAACGGCCCGGGTCGTCGTGCTGACCCGCTCCGTCACCGTGCTCTCCCGGGGTGGCGGCTCCGGGTTGCCCTGTTTCACTCACCGCGCGCTCCTTGGTCGCCCTCGCTGAGGCTACCGTGTGGTGACAGTGGCGATAAGTTACAGCGGCGGGCCATTTCCACGACGGGGGTCACGGGCCTCGCCCGGTCTGGGGGGAAAATGCCGGCTCGTACAGAGAACTCGGAGGATCCCATGACCGCTGTGGGGAACGGTGCACAGACCGCCGGCCGGCCCACCCGCCTGCCCCGCTCGGCGCGCCGTAAGCAGCTGCTCGCGGCGGCGCAGGAGGTGTTCGTCGCGCAGGGCTACCACGCCGCGGCCATGGACGACATCGCCGAGCGGGCCGGCGTCTCCAAGCCGGTGCTCTACCAACACTTTCCCGGAAAGATGGACCTCTACCTGGCACTGCTGGACACGCACTGCGACGCCATCGTCGCCAAGGTGCACGACGCGATGCGCGGCACCAGCGACAACAAGGAGCGGGTCAGCGCGTCGGTGCGGGCGTACTTCGACTTCGTCGACCACGAAAGCGAGGCGTTCCGTCTCGTCTTCGAGTCCGACCTGCGCAACGACCCGGCGGTGCGGCAGCGGGTCGAGCGGGTCGAGCAGGGCTGCATCGCGGCGATAACCGACACCATCATCTCGGACACCGGGGTGAGCCGCGCACACGCCGAGCTGCTGGCCTCCGGGCTGGTCGGTGCTGCGGAGACGGCCGCGCAGTTCTGGCTGGCCGGCGGTCGACAGGTGCCGAAGGCCGAGGCCGAGGCGTTGGTGGCGGCGTTGTCCTGGCGGGGCATCGCGAGCTTCCCGCTGCAAGGTGAGTCAGCCTGACCGCCGCCCCCGTGATCGGATAGCCTTCGCAGGGCGGTTCTTTCGCCCCAGTTGAGGAGGCACAGTGGAGGTCAAGATCGGCGTGCAGTACGCGCCGCGCGAGCTGGTTCTGGACAGCGCGCAGTCGCCGGCCGAGATCGAGCAGATCGTGACCGACGCCTTCGCCGGCAACGGCGGCACGCTCTCCCTGACCGACGAGAAGGGCCGGCGGGTCATCGTTCCGGTCGAGAAGGTCGCCTACGTCGAGATCGCCGAGGCGTCGCCCCGGGCGGTCGGTTTCACCGTCCGCTGACCGGTCCGGCCATCGCGGCAGGTCGGCGTCGGCCCACCTGCCGCGGGCCGGCACCGCACCCGGCGGTCAGTTGTTCAGCCCGACGGCGGCCATCCGCGCGGTGTGCGCGGCGGTGAGCCGCCGGAACAGCCCCGGCACATCGACCCGGTCGCCCTGCGCGATCAGCGCGGTGAGCGCGGCCCGCTCGGCGGCGACGCGGCCGGCCTGGGAGAGCGCCTCGCCGACCAGCCGCCGGGCCCACATGGAGAGCCGGCCGGCCACCCGGGGGTCGGCGGCGACGGCAACCCGGATCTCCCCGGCGGCGAACTCCGCATACCGGGAGTCGTGCAGCACGTCCAGCACCAGCGCCCGGTCGGGCTCATCCAACGCGTCGGCGATCTCCCGGAGGAAGTCGTCGGTGATGGCGTCACCGACGTACGCCTTGGTCACCACCTCCGCCCAGTCCCGTGGCTCGGTCGAGTCGTGGTACGCCTGCAAAGGCTCCAGGTAGGGCGCCATCGCGTCCTCCGGCGGCACGCCCAGCGCGGTGAGCCGGTCGGCGAGCCGGCGGTAGTTGGCGATCTCGGCTGCGGCCATCTCGCTCAGCGCGGCGCGGCGGTGCAGGTCGGGCGCGAGCCGGGCGTCGCCGGCCATTCGCTCGAAGGCGAGCAGCTCCCCGAAGGCGACCAGGCCCAGCAGGTCGGCGACGGCGGGACCGGGGGTGGTCGGCGCGGACACGAGCGCAGGCTACCGTCCGGCGCCCGCCACGGGTGCCCCGCACGTGGCACGACGCGTCTCACATGGGTGTGGCGCAGATCACACTTGCTGCCCCCGCGTGGGCCCTCCCCAGTCGGGAATCGGGACGGGGGTATGCCTGTTCAGGTAGCATAGAGCAGTTGCCGTGGGCGCCGATCTGATCGAAGCTCAGCCTGCGGCGCGCGTGCGGCCCGGTCCGGCTCGGCAGTCTGCCCCCGACCGTGTGGCCCGCGTCATACCGAACGCGCCCTGAGGACATGACGGGGCGCACCCACGAGAGGGCACCCCCACATCCACATGAGCGAATTGACTCAAGATCTGATGGACGGCCAGGAACTGGCCCCCACCGCTCCGGTTCGACCGGAGGCCCCCACCTTCGCCGCACTCGGCGCCCGCGACGAGACCGTCGAGGCGCTGGCCGCGGCCGGCATCACCCGCGCCTTCGCGATCCAGGAGTACGCGATCCCGATCGCGCTGCGCGGCGTCGACCTGATCGGTCAGGCGCCCACCGGCACCGGCAAGACCCTCGGTTTCGGCGTACCGCTGCTGGAGCGGGTCTTCGCACCGGGCGAGGGCAGCGACGGCGTCCCGCAGGCGCTGGTCGTCGTCCCCACCCGCGAGCTGGGCATCCAGGTCGCCAAGGACCTGGCCGCCGCCGGCCGGACGCGGGGCGTCCGGGTGCTGCCGATCTACGGCGGCGTGGCGTACGAGCCGCAGATCGAGGCGCTGCGCAAGGGCGTCGAGATCCTGGTCGGCACGCCCGGCCGACTGATGGACCTGCAGAAGCAGAAGCACCTGCGCCTGGACCGGGTGCACGCGCTGGTGCTCGACGAGGCCGACCGCATGCTCGACCTGGGCTTCCTCGACGATGTCGAGAAGATCCTCGCGATGCTGCCGGAGGACCGGCAGACCATGCTCTTCTCGGCCACCATGCCGGACCCGATCGTCACCCTGTCCCGGCGCTTCCTGCGCCAGCCGATGACGATCCACGCCGGGCACACCGCCGAGACCGGGCCGTCGCCGCAGACCCAGCAGCTTGTCTACCGCACCCACTCGATGAACAAGGTGGAGGTGGTGGCGCGCATCCTCCAGGCGGAGGGTCGCGGGCTGACCATGATCTTCACGCGCACCAAGCGGGCCGCCGACCGGGTCGCCGAGGACCTCGACTTCCGCGGGTTCGCGGTCGCCGCGGTGCACGGTGACCTCGGCCAGGGTGCCCGCGAGCGCGCGCTGCGAGCGTTCCGGGCCGGCAAGATCGACATCCTGGTCGCCACCGACGTGGCGGCCCGCGGGCTCGACGTCACCGGCGTCACCCACGTCATCAACTACGACTGCCCGGAAGACCAGGACACCTACACCCACCGGATCGGCCGGACCGGCCGGGCCGGGGCGACCGGTGTCGCGGTGACCTTCGTCGACTGGGACGACATGCCCCGCTGGCGGATCATCGACAAGACCCTCGGTCTGGAGATGCCGGAGCCGCCGGAGACGTACCACACGTCCCCGCACCTCTACACCGACCTGCACATCTCCACCGAGGTGACCGGCACGCTGCCCACCGCCGAGCGGACCCGGGCCGGTCTGTCCGCCGAGATCGAGGAAGACCTGGGCGGGACGACGCGCTCGCGGCGCGGCGACAGCGGTGGCCGGGGCCCGCGACGGGGCGAGAGCCGCGGCGACGGCCGGGGCGAGCGCCGCGGTCGCGGCGACGGCCGCCGGGACCGCACCGACGCCGGGACGCCGGCCGCCGAGGCGCCCGCGGAGAACGCGGCAATCGACGAAGAGGGCACCCGCACCCCCCGCCGCCGGCGTCGCCGCCGGGCCGGCGAGGCGGTCGTGGGCGAGCCGACGCCGACCGCGGTGATCTCCGCCGACGCGACCCCGGCCGAGCCGGTGGCCGCGACTGACGGTGAGCCGTCGAAGCCGCGTCGCCGCCGGCGCCGCCGTGGTGGCGGTTCCGGCGCGGGTACGCCGGCCGAGGCGACCGCGGACTGACGCACAGCCACACCCGACATCCCCCGCACCGCCCCGCGCGGTACGGGGGATGTTCCCTTCCCACCCCACCCGCAGAAGATGGAACGATGCCGGAATCACTGGACGCCGCCCTGGCTCAGGTCAGGGCACTACTGCTCGATCCCGCGCTGACCCGGGCGGTCGCCGCCGGGCGTCGTCGCGGCCGCCGTCCGACGGTGGTCCGGGCCGAGCTGCGGCCGGTGACCCTCAAGGCCGGGCCCCGTCTCCAGATCGCCACCTCCGACGGCGCCCGCCCGTACACCCGGAACGTCACCCCCGGCCCGGAGACCGCCGCGGCGGTCGACGAACTGCTGGCCGAGCCGTTCGGCAACTGGCACGTGGAGACGGCAGACGCGACCCTCCAGCTACGGGTGACGAAGTCCGGCGAGGCGCAGGTGCACCGGGCGGCCGCGACGGCCCGGCCGGTTGCGACACCCGGCGGGAACGACCGGGCGAAGGAGTACCTGCTGGACCCGGGCGATGAGATCTTCACCGAGATCGGCGGCTCTGCGGCCAAGCGCCGCCAGGTGGACGCGTTCCTGCGGGCCCTGGCGGCCACCCTGCCCGACGAGTTGACCGGTCCGCTGCGGGTGGTCGACCTGGGCTGCGGCAATGCGTACCTGACCTTCGCCGCGTACCGCTACCTGTCCGGCCGGGGGCTCGACGTCGAGCTGATCGGTGTGGATGTCCGGGAGGACCAGCGGCGGCGCAACACCGAGCTGGCACGGCGACTGGGCTGGGCCGACCGGGTCAGCTTCGTGGCCGGCACGATCGCCGACGCTGTCGTCGACCCCGCCCCGGACCTGGTGCTCGCGCTGCACGCGTGCGACACCGCCACCGATGAGGCGCTGGCCCGCGCGGTGCGCTGGGAGGCCCGCTGGGTGCTGGCCGCGCCCTGCTGCCACCACGACCTGGCGAAACAGCTACGCGCCCACCCCGCCCCGGCCCCGTACGAGCTGCTGACCCGACAGGGCATCCTGCGGGAGCGTTTCGCCGACGTGCTCACCGACGCGCTGCGGGCCGGATTGTTGCGGGTGCACGGGTACCGGGCCGAGGTGGTGGAGTTCGTGGACTCCCAGCACACCCCGCGCAACCTGCTGATCCGGGCCCGCCGTACCGGCACCGGGGCCACCGGGCCACAGCTCGCGGAGTACCGCGAGCTGGTGGACCAGTGGCGGGTCACACCCCGGCTGGCGACCCTGCTGGCCGCGGACGAGCCGCCCGCCGCCTAGCGACGGCGGGCGGTCGCGCGTCGGCTAGCGACGACGGTCGCCGTTGTTGCCGCGGTCCCGCGCGCCGGTGCGCTCCCCGGACCCACGGTCGAAGGCCGACACCCGATCGCTGCCCGCCCGCTGGGCGGCCCACTCGCTGTCGGGCGGCCCGGCCGGAAAGGGCACCACGTTGCTCGCGCTCTCGGCGTTGCCGGCCGCGGCGAAGGCGTTCCAGGAGATGTCGACCAGCAGCTTCTTCATCTCCGCGTGCCGGACGGCGGCGTTGTGCTGCAACGCCATCCGGACGCCCAACACCACCCCCACCAGCGTGGTGGTGATCGCGCCGGTGGCGGCGAGCACGTGGACGCCCGCCGCCGCGTCGGCGCGGAGCACCAGAACCAGCAACCAGATCCAGAACGCGGCGGCGAAGACGCCGGCCTTGGCGACGAAGAAGAGGCTCACCGCACCGGGCTGGTACGGCTGGGGGCGGCTCGGATCGGCCATGGTGCTCCTCGGCGGTGGTCCGGTCGAACGCGGCAGGCGAGCGCGCGCCATGCCGGAACGGGCACCGAGCTTAGTGGAAGAACGACGGTGATCGCTTGGTGCGTGTTCCGGCCGGTCCATATTCTGGATGAGAAAAAGTCCCGTCCACGGGACAGTTTGTGCGGTCAGTCAATTGTTTCCGACCCTCGGCGTACTACCCTCAGAAGGCGCATGCCCCAGTGCTTCGGCCGGGAGGGGAAGACCCGCAGGGATGGGTTCCGCAGACGTTTCGCCACAGATGGCCTTCGCCCGCTTCGTCCGGCGCGCCATCGATGACGCTCGCGAGGAACGCGGGTGGACCGTCACCGACCTTGCCTCGCACACGGGCGTGGGCCGTTCGACCGTCTTCCGTTGGCTGGCCGGTGACTGGCAGGACTACCCCGAGCTGGCCAAGGTCCGCGGCTTCTGTTCCGCGCTGAATCTGCCGGTCGCGGCCGCGTTCCGGGCGCTCGGGCTGCCCGACGCCGGCCCGGCGCCCCGCCGCCGCAACGACGAGGGCCCGGTCGAGGCGGACGTCCGCGCCATCCTCGACCGGCTGGCCGACCCCACCGTTCCCGCCGAGGAGAAGCACCACATCCGCGACCTGCTCCGCTACCTGGCCCGCCGCCCCATCCGCCGCGCCGGCTGACCCACCCCGCCCACCCCACCCCGAAC